>VAUL01000090.1 GCA_005774545.1 Deltaproteobacteria bacterium
CGGCGGGGTGGCGGGAGCACTGGCGGCAACGGCCGGCGGCTCCTCCCGCCGGCAGGCGGTCAGCAGCAGGAGCGCCAGCAGGAGTGGGGCCTGACTGCGCAACCGGTTCATCGCGATACCCTCACCCCGCCAGGATCTCGAACTGCTCGATGTGGAAGCCGGGCCGGGCATGGATGGCGATCTGCTTCTGGTGCCGCTTCTCCAGTTCCTCGATGCCGCCGCGTTCCTCGTCGTAGAGCAGCGAGGCGACGTTGGGGTGGACGCTGAGGGTGATCCGGTAACCCGGCGAGTTGCGCATCTCGCGCTGCAGTTCGCGGAAGATCTCGTAGACCATGGTCGACTTGCTCTTGACGTACCCCTTCCCCTCGCAGTAGGGGCACGGTTCGCACAGGGTGCGGCCGATGCTTTCGCGCACCCGCTTGCGGGTCATCTCCACCAGGCCGAGTTCCGAGATCTTGAGGATGTTGGTCTTGGCCTTGTCGTTCTTGAGCGCCTCCTCGAGGGCGGCGTGAACCTTCTCGCGGTGCGGTTCCTTCTCCATGTCGATGAAGTCGATGATGATCAGTCCGCCGATGTTGCGCAGCCGCAGCTGGAAGGCGATCTCCTTGACCGCCTCGAGGTTGGTCTTGAGGATGGTGTCCTCGAGGTTGTGCTTGCCGACGAAGCGCCCGGTGTTGACATCGATGGCGGTGAGCGCCTCGGTCTGGTCGATGATGATGTGCCCGCCGCTCTTCAGCCAGACCTTGCGCCCCAGCGCCCGGGCGATCTCGACCTCCAGGCCGAAGGCGTCGAAGATCGGCTCGTCTTCCTGGTAGTGGTCGACGCGGAACTGCTGGCCCGGCATGAAGGTGTCGAGGAAGCCGAGGATCTTGCGGTACTCTTCGGCGCTGTCGACGACGATCCGCGACACTTCCTCGGTGAGGATGTCGCGCAGCACCTTGCTGGTGACGTCGAGGTCGGAGTGGATCAGGCACGGGGCGCCGCGGTCGGTGCGGTGGCGGCCGACCTGCTCCCAAAGGGCGACCAGGTAGTCCATGTCGGCCTTCAGTTCATCGGCGCTCTTCCCCTCGGCGGCGGTGCGGATGATGAAGCCGGTCCCCTCCGGGCGCATGACGTCGACCAGGTGGCGCAGCCGCAGGCGCTCATCCTCGTTCTCGATGCGCCGCGAGATGCCGACGTGGTCGACGGTCGGCATGTAGACCAGGTTGCGCCCCGGCAGGGAGATGTGTGCGGTGATGCGCGCCCCCTTGGTGCCGATCGGATCCTTGGCCACCTGCACCATGATCTCCTGCCCTTCCTGCAGCAGATCCTCGATCGGCGGCAGCGGCGGGCGCTCGCCGCCGTTCTCCTCGCCCGGCTGCTGGGGGGGGTGTCCCGCCTCGATGAACTGTTCGACCGCCTCGATCTCGTCGAGGACGTCGGCGACGTAGAGGAAGGCGGCCTTGTCGAGGCCGATGTCGACGAACGCCGCCTGCATCCCGGGGAGGACGCGGATCACCCGGCCGCGGTAGATGTTGCCGACGATGCTGCGCTCGCGGGTGCGCTCGATGTAGAGTTCGGCGATATGCCCGCTCTCCAGCAGGGCAACGCGCGTCTCGTGCGAAGTGGTGTTGATCACCAGTTCCTTGGACATGACGGCTCCTTCAAATGGGAAAATCGAAAGCGTAAACGCCGGCCCGTCGGGTCATCCGCGCGCCTGGCGTTAATTGGTATGGTTCCCCCGCCCCCCCGATGCGACAAGCTTACCCGTCCGCCCCGCCTTCGCAATCGGGCGCCGCTTCGTGCAGGGTGACGGCGGTTTTGCACACCCCCAGGGCGCGCACCTCCTCCACCGGCAGGCCGAGCAGGTAGGCTGCGACCGGCAGCGGACTGCCGCCGTGCAGGGTCAGCCACAGGCTGGCGGCGTCGAGCTCCAGGGCGACTACCCATGGCCGCAGGTCGATGCGCAGGGGGCGCCCCTTCTTGAGGCGCTCGACGGCGATGCTGTCGGCGGCGAGGAACGCCGCCAGCCGCGCCGGCAGGTCGGCGGGGCCGCGGGCCGGCAGCGGCACGCGGTAGCGCGCGGTCGCCAGGCTGGCCGCGGCCGAAGGCTCCCGGCGGGAAACCGGCTGTGCCGCCAGCACGGCGATCCCCGCCGGCAGTTCGCGGTTGAGAGCGGCCATCGCCTCCGCCGCCGTCATCGGCGCGGCCAGGTCGAGATCGACCAGTTCCGCCTCGCTGGTCACCCCCAGGGGGAGGGCGTCGCCGAAGCCGATGCGCGGCGCCGGGTGGAAGCCGGCCGACCAGCGCACCGGGATGCCGGCGCGCCGCACCGCGCGCTGGATGACGGTCATGAATTCGAGGTGACTCAGGGCCGCGGCGCGCTCCCCCTTGCGCACGGTCAGGCGCAGCTTCGGCAGGTCGGCGGCGGGTTCGCCGCCACCGGCGGCCGGCACGGCGGCAGGCGCCGGCAGGCGCTGGCGGTCGGCAAGCCGGGGTCGGATCTTCTCGAAATCGCACACCCCGCAGGCGCAGCACTGGCCGAAACGGCAGTCGGCGGTGGCCCGGCCGAGCAGGGCGTTCTGTCGCTCGCGCAGCAGAAAGGCCTTGCTCACGCCGGCGTCGATGTGGTCCCAGGGGAGGATTTCGCCGCTCTGCCGGGCGCGCAGGTAGAAGGCGGGGTCGATCCCGGTCTCCGCCAGGGCCTGCTGCCAGAGATCCCAGCGGAAGTGGTCGCGCCAGCCGTCGAAACGGCAGCCGAGATCGACGGCCCGTTCCAGCAGGGGGGCGAGGCGCCGGTCGCCGCGGGCGAAGACCCCTTCCAGCACCGACAGTTCGGCCTCGTGCCATTTCAGGCGCAGCCGGCGCTTCTTCAGCGCCTCGCGCAGGAACTCCTGCCGCGCGCGGATCTGCTCACGGTCGAGCTGGGGCTCCCACTGGAACGGGGTGTGCGCCTTGGGGACGAAGTTGGAGACCGAGACGTTGACGTCGGCGCCGCCTGCGGTGCCGCGACCGGTCGCCTTGACCCGCGCGGCGAGATCGACCAGGGCGGCGAGATCCTCGTCGGTTTCGGTCGGCAGCCCCATCATGAAGTACAGCTTGATGATGCGCCAGCCGAGGGTGAAGGCGGTCTTCGACGTCGCCAGCAGGTCGTCCTCGGTGATCCCCTTGTTGATCACCTGGCGCAGCCGTTCGCTGCCGGCTTCGGGGGCAAGGGTGAAGCCGGTCTTGCGGACCTTTTTGATCTCCTCCATCAGCGCCGGGGTCAGGGAGCCGACCCGCAGGCTGGGGAGGGAGACGGCCACCTTGTGGTCGGCGTAGCAGCCCATCAGGTTCTGCAGCAGCGGTTCGATGGCGGTGTAGTCGCCGGTGGAGAGCGACAGCAGCGAAACCTCGTCGTAGCCGGAGCGCTGCAGGGCCGCATCGATCAGGCGGCGCAGGGTGTCCGGCTGGCGCTCGCGCACCGGCCGGTAAAGGTAGCCGGCCTGGCAGAAGCGGCAGCCGCGCGTGCAGCCGCGCGCCACCTCCATCGCCACCCGGTCGTGGATGGTCTGCAGCAGCGGCACGATCGGCTCGTCCGGGTAGGGAGCCGCGTCGAGGTCGGCGACGATCCGCCGGCGCACGGCCGGCGGGGCAGGGGGGCGGGCCGTGATGGCGGCGACCCGGCCGTCGCTGCGGTAGCTGACCTCGTAGAAGGCCGGCACGTAGAGGCCGGGGATGCGCGCCAGCGCCTGCAGCAGTTCAGGGCGGCCGAGCCCGGCGGCCCTGGCGGCGCGCACCGCGGCGCACAGTTCCGCGACCGCCTCCTCGCCGTCGCCGAGTACCGCGCAGTCGATGAAGGCGGCCAGCGGCTCGGGGTTCAGGGCACACGGCCCGCCGACCACCACCAGGGGGTGCCGGTCGTCCCGCGCGGCGGCCCGGCGCGGGATCCCCGCCAGGTCGAGCATGGTCAGGACGTTGGTGTAGCTGAGCTCGTACTGCAGGGAGAAGCCGACGATGTCGAAGCTCGCCAGCGCCTGCCCGCTCTCCAGGGAGGCCAGCGGCTCGCCGGCGGCCCGCAACTGGGCCTCGCGGTCGGGCCACGGCGCGTAGGCGCGCTCGGCGGCCAGCCACGGCAGGTCGTTGAGCACCTTGTAAAGGATCGCCGAGCCGACGTGGCTCATGCCGACCTCGTAGACGTCGGGGAAAGCCAGGGCGAAGGTCAGGTCGACCGTGGCGCGGTCCTTGACGATGCTGCCGCGCTCCCCGCCCAGGTAGCGGGCCGGGTGGGTCACGTGCAGCAGGTCGGCGAGGCGGGGCTGGCCGGCAATGTTCGGATTTTGAGTGAATTGGCGCATAACATTTTAAGTTAGCATGCCGTTGCATTTGGCGACAACGCCAATCGGCGTCACGGGCGTTTTTCGGCACGACCCTGCTTTTCTCTGGCGCCCGGCGGGGTGGCTTGTGTAAAATG
>VAUL01000025.1 GCA_005774545.1 Deltaproteobacteria bacterium
GGTCGGGGGCGTAGGGGATGGCGGGCCCTTTCCCCCAGACGGGGGCCGGCCAGGCCGGATCGGTGCAAAAGCGTGCCACATGATGCACGTGCAGTTGCGGGACGACGTTCCCGAGGGCGGCGATATTGAGCTTGTCGGGGCGGAAAAGCGCGGCCATGGCCTCGGCCAGCTGGCACGATTCGTCCAGCAGCTGCCGGCGGTCGGCGGGGGCGAGCTGGTAGATCTCGCGGATGTCCGGGCGCTGCGGCACCAGGATCAGCCAGGGGTAGGTGCGGTCGTTCATCAGCAGCAGGCGCGACAGGGGGAAGGCCCCCAGCGGCAGTGTGTCGCCTTGCAGACGGGGATCGAGGCTGAACATCGGGCGCTAGTCGGGGAGGTGGAGGCGAATGCCGCCCACGAGCTTTTCGGCATTGAACGGCTTGGTCAGGTAGCCGTCGGCGCCGACCTCGCCGGCGAGCCGCTGCAGCTCGTTCTCCTCCTTGCCGGAAATCAGCAGGACCGGAATGTTGCTGCTGCGGTCGCGGCGTTTCAGGGCGCGGACCTTCTTGTCTCCCGACATCAGCGGCATCATGACATCCATCAGGATCAGGTCCGGCGGGTCGCTGCCGTAAATCACGTCATTGGAATAGATTGCGTCGTTGGCCACCGAAACCCGGTAGCCGGCGTCTTCGAGAAAATCCCGGGCCATGACCAGGACCACGGGGTCGTCATCGATAACCAGGATATGCTTCATGGTGGAAATCTCTCTGTGGTTTTAGCTGGTTGCATCGTTTTTCGACGGTCAATTTAGCGTGGCGGCGGGTGGAAGTCCACTATGAAATAATTAATAAGTTCGTCGCGGCCCGCCGGCGAAATCGCCTCTGGCTGCGGGTCAGCCGAGCAGGTGGTGAATGAGGAAGAGCGGGAAGAGGACCAGGGCCAGGCCGACAACGGCGTTGACGGTCATGCAGAGGATCATGAGCGGCAGCGGTTTGATCGCCTCCTGCCCGGATTGCAGGTCGACCGTGCCGACCGGCAGGGGAAAGCCGCAGTAGAGCTGGTGCCGAGCGCCCTGATAGACATGGGTGGTCAGCTTGTAGCCGAGGAAAAAGCCGAAAAACACGCCTCCCGCGACAAGGGCCAAAAGCATGCCCTTGAGGGGCGAGGCGCCGTGCAGGAGGCGATAATAGGTCAGCAGGTTGAACACGGTGACCAGCAGGGCGCTGCCGAGGGTGAAGAGACGTGCGCCCCGCCAGAGGGTGTGGGGCCGGGGGAGCCGTGAAGCGGCGCGCCGTTGCCGCAGGCGCTCGAGTTCTTCGCGGTCGAGGCCGCGCTCGAAGAGCACATCGTGGATGGCGCTTGCGTCGATATCCGATGGCTCGACCAGAAGGTCGAGCAGGTAGCCGGTTGGCAGGTCGCGCAGATAATTGCGGAGTTTCGGGTCGGCGGAGATCATCGGGTCGGTTGCCTGGGGGTCGCGCTAGTGCATTTCACCATAACGGGGGCGGGCACAAATGTAAACCGCAAAGGAGATTGGGACATTTTAAAACACTTTTTTATGATTCGTGGTATGATTGTCTTCACGGGGGGAATTCACAGGTCGGGTTGCGGTGTCGTGAAAAACGTGTCGAACATGGACAGCTCCCCGCAGGCGGCGCTCGGCGGGTTGTTGGAGATCGCCCTGTCACTGCAGCCGCTTCCGGGCAAGTTGGCAGCGGCCCTGGCCCTGATCGTTGAGGCCGGCCCCGAGGCCTTTCGGCCGCAGGGGAGCATTTTTCTGATGAACGCACCGGGAACCGGTCTGGTCCTGGCGGCGGAGCACAACCTCGATCCGGCCCTCAGGCATGAATGTACCAGCGTCCCGCTTGGCCACTGTGTCTGCGGTCTGGCCGCGCAGGAGCGGCGCAGCATCTTCCTCTGCCACGATCTCGCCGGTGGCCGGCAGCCGCACGGGCATTTCTGCGCGCCGATCGTTGCCGGCGAACAACTCCTCGGGGTGCTGAATATTTACACCTCGCCCCGGGCGCTGCTGACCGACCGGGAAAAAGACTTTCTCTCCGCCGCCACGCAGAGCCTGGCGCTGATGATCGCCAGGCAGCGCAACGACGACGAACTGCTGGCACAGCGCGACCTGCTCCGCAAGATTCTCGACCATCTGCCGTTCCGGGTCTTCTGGAAGGACCGTGATTCGGTCATTCAAGGCGGGAACCTGTGCTTTGCCAGGGATGCCGGCGTCAGCTCTCCCGAGGAACTGGTCGGGTGCCGCGATGAGGACCTGGTCGGCCGGCGGGCCGATGCCGCCACCTACGTCCGGCGCGACCAGCGGGTGATGCAGGAGGGGCGGCCGCTGCTCGACTACGAAGAGTTGCGCCAGGTCGCGGACGGCCGGGAGACGATGGTGATGGCCAGCCTGCTGCCGCTGCACGATGCCCGGGGGGAGGTGTCCGGGGTGGTCGGCATTTATGCCGATGTGACCGCGCAGCGCGATGCGGAGAGCCGTCTGCTCAGTCTCACCATCACCGACCAGCTGACCGGGCTGCCGAACCTGGCTCTGGTCAAGGACCGTCTCGACCAGGCGATCATCTCGGCGCGTTACGGCCAGCGCACCCTGGGGCTGGTCTACCTCGACCTCGACAACTTCAAGAAAGTCAACAACTCCTTCGGGCATGCCATCGGCGACGAAGTGCTGCGCCTGGCCGGAGAGCGCCTGCGGCAGGTGGTGTTCAGCACCGACACGGTCGGGCGGATGGGGGGGGACGTGTTCCTCCTGCTGTTGCGGGACCTGCGCACCGAGGAGGACATCACTCTCATCCTGCGCAAGCTCCGGCAGTCCCTGGAGCAGCCGTTCTTGGTGGCGGGCCACGAAGTGTTCGTCTCCGCCTCGATGGGGATCGCGCTGTACCCGCACGACGGCGAGGATGCCGCCAGCCTGCTGAAAAACGCCAACACGGCCCTGCACAAGGCCAAGGAGACGGGGCGCAACGGCTATCAGTTATACTCGCCGGCGATGAATGCCTCGGCGCTGATGCGCCTGAGCATGGAAAGCCAGTTGCGCAAGGCCCTCGATTTGCAGCAGTTCGAGGTGTTCTACCAACCCCAGGTCGAGGCCCGCAGCGGGCGCCTGGTCGGGGCCGAAGCGCTGGTGCGCTGGCGTCATCCCGAACTGGGGCTGGTGGCGCCGGGGGACTTTATCCCTCTGGCCGAGGAGACCGGGCTGATCATCGACATCGGCGCCTGGGTTCTCAATGAGGCGTGCGTCAGGCTGAAGGGGTGGCGGGAGGCGGGCTTGCCCCTCGAACGCGTGGCCGTCAACCTGTCGCCCCTGCAGTTCCAGCATCATGACCTGGTCACCACTGTCTGCTCGGCCCTGCTCGACAGCGGCCTCGATCCGGCCCTGCTGGAACTGGAGATCACCGAGAGCGCCGTGATGCACGATGTCGACAAGGCTGCCGGCATCCTCAGGTATTTCCGCGACATGGGGGTCAAGGTCGCGGTCGACGACTTCGGGACCGGGTATTCGTCGCTGAGCCTCCTCAAGAGATTTCCCATCACCCTGCTGAAGATCGACCGTGCGTTCGTGCACGGGATCGAGGAGGGGGAGGATGACAAGGCGATCGTCACGGCCATCATCGCCATGGGGCACCGCCTGGGGCTCAAGGTGCTGGCCGAGGGGGTGGAGAACGACGCCCAGCGGGCGTTTCTCCGTGAAAGCGGCTGCGACGAACTGCAGGGCTACCTGTTCAGCCGGCCGCTCGAACTGGCGCAGTTCGAAACGTTGCTGGCCAGGGCGTCTGCCGGACCATGACGGCGGGAGAAAACCCCTGAAAAAAAACGCTTGATTTTTCCCTGCGGATGGTGATACTGGAACCACTCTAAGTAGTTTGTGTACGGGAAGACGTTTGGCCAGATAAGCCTGTCAAGAGAAGCCATGCCGCACAGACAGTAGGGTCTGCGCGGTTTTTATTTGGCGACTCGTACCCCGGCACAGCACCAACAGCTCAAGGTGTGAGCGGAAAGAAGGAGCAACAGCAATGGCACAAGGCACGGTGAAATGGTTCAATGACGCGAAAGGCTTCGGGTTCATCTCGCAGGACAACGGCCCGGACGTGTTCGTCCACTTCTCGGCTATCCAGGGGGACGGGTTCAAGTCGCTGGCCGAAGGGCAGCGGGTCACCTTTGACGTCCAGGAAGGCCCCAAAGGCCTCCAGGCCGCCAACGTGATGAAGGCGTAAGCGGCTCACCCGCCAAACGCAAACACACGAGACCCCGGAAGTCATTCCGGGGTCTTTTTTATTCAAATTGTGCCCGGAAGGCTGCGAGCTGGGTGCGCAGTTCGCCGAGTTCCGCGCGCAGGGCGGCGACCTCGGTCTCCAGAACGGTCAGCCGCTCATTTTCGGCCATAACCCGGGCGCGGGCCGGTTCGACGGGGGCGACGACGTCCTCGCCGATCTCCGGTACGCCGCAGAGGAGGTGGGCATAGCGCTGCTCCTTGCGCCCCGGCTGGCGCGGCAGGCGCATCACCAGGGGGATTTCCCGCTCGGCCAGGTGGGCGAGCGCCTCTTCGACGGCGGGCAGGTCCGCGAGCGGGGCCATGCGTTCGGCGCGGCCGCGCAGTTCGCCGACGGTCTGCGGGCCGCGCAGCAGCAGTTCGGCAAGAATCGCCAGTTCCTGCGGCTCCAGGCGCAGCAGCCCCTCGAGGTTGTGGCAGTACCTGGCGGCGCGCACCCCTTCGGCCGACTGATGGGCAAGGCGTTTGAAGCGCAGGGCATCGAGGGCGCGGACCACGTCGGCCTCGTCGAGGGTCATCACCGGGTCACGGTTCGATTTCTGGTTGCAGGCGCTGGTCAGGGCGTTGAGGGTCAGCGGGTAGTATTCGGGGGTGGCCAGTTCCTTCTCGATCAGGCACCCCAAAACGCGGGCTTCGATGGTGTTGATGGGCAATTCCATGGTCGACTCCTCTGCACAGGTGACGGCGGCCGCACAATAGGGTAGCATAATAGCCGGTACCCCGGTTGCGGGCAATCTTTGCCGACGGAAAGAAGGACAAACTGTTGCGAAAAGAAGATCTGCAGAACCTCGG
Source organism: Deltaproteobacteria bacterium (assembly GCA_005774545.1). GTDB lineage: Bacteria > Desulfobacterota > Desulfuromonadia > Desulfuromonadales > BM103 > VAUL01. The sequence continues at coordinate 5,060 of VAUL01000025.1, forward strand.
CGGGATGCACGACCTGCCGGTGGCGGCCATCGACGCCCAGGGGGCCTGGCTGCTCTCCGGCCGCACCCGTATTCTGCTGCCGGCGCGCGAAGTGCCGGACGGCCTGAAGCTGGGCGTATACCTGCACGTGTTCGTCTATATCGACATGGCCGGGATGCCGGTGGCGACAGTGCGCCGGCCGAAAGCCCTGGTCGGCGAGTGCGCCTTCCTGAAGGTTGCCAAGATCGGTCCGCACGGGGCCTTTCTCGACTGGGGGCTGGAGAAGGATCTGCTGGTGCCGGTCAAGGAACAGCCGGAGCCGATGCAGGTCGGCCGTTCCTACGTGGTCAGGGTGCGGCTCGACCGCCAGGGGCGGCCGCTGGGGACGGCCCGTCTCGACAAGTGCCTGAGCAACGCCGATATCGAGCTGGCTGAAGGGGCGCAGGTCGATCTGCTGGTCTGGCGGTTCACGGCCCTCGGAGCCAAGGTGGTGGTCAACCACCGCCATGCGGGGCTTCTCTACCGCGACGAGATCGGCAACCGCCTGCACGTCGGCGACCGCCTGTCCGGTTTCGTCAAGCGCGTGCGCGCCGACCACAAGCTCGATGTCACCCTGCGCCAGGGGGCGACCTCCGAACTGGAGGCGGCCAAGGCCAGGATCATGGCCGCGCTGGCGAAGGGCGGAGGCATCCTGGCCTTGCACGACCACAGCCCGCCGGCGGCAATCGAGGCAGCGCTGGGGATCAGCAAGAAACTGTTCAAGAAGGCGGTCGGCAGCCTGTACAAGGCCGGCGCCGTCACCCTGAGCGACCACGGCATCGCGCTGAAGCGCGACTGACCGCCGGGTCGGGGAGGTGCCGCATGTCCCGCTCCTTTGCCCCGCGCGGCCGGCGGCCGGCCGCCGCGAAGAGCCAGGCGGAGATCGACGAGATCACGCGCCGCATGAAGGCCGAGCAGCAGGACAACGCCAGCTACCGCGAGCGCTCGCTGCAGTTGCACGGCTGGATCTGCGCCAAGTGCGCCCGGGAGTTCACCCTCGACACCCTGCACCTGCTGACGGTCCACCACAAGGACGGCAACCACCACAACAACCCGCCGGACGGCAGCAACTGGGAGAACCTGTGCGTCTACTGCCATGAGGACGAGCACAGCCGCTCGCTGCTCGGCGACTATTTGAGCGGCGGTCCCAGGAAATAGCGGCCGGCAGCCCATTTCACATCAGGAGAGGATCGATGGATTATCGCAGCCCGGAGCAGTTCGCCGACGTCACCGCCACCTGCAAGGCCAACGTCTACTTCGACGGCAGGGTGGTCAGCCACACCGTCACCTTCGCCGACGGCAGCCGCAAGACTTTGGGGCTGATCTACCCCGGCACCTACAAGTTCAACACCGGCGTCGCCGAGCGGATGGAGATCATCGCCGGGGCCTGCCGGGTGAAGATCGCCGGCCAGGCCGACTGGATCGGCTTTCCGGCCGGCACCAGCTTCGACGTGCCGGCCAACTCGTTCTTCGAGATCGAGGTGAAGGAAGGGCTCTGCGAGTACGTCTGCTCGTTCCTGTAGGGCGGGTGTTGCCGACAGGGCGCCCCCGGTGAGAACTGCTCTGCTTCGGGGGGCTGTTATTTTTCCACCAGGGGGATGTCAACCGTAACCTTGGTAAATTCACCTTCCCGGCTGGTGATGGCGAGTTCTCCGTCGCAGTTCCTGACGATCTGCTGACTTATGCTCAGGCCAAGGCCGGTGCCGACACCAGCCGGTTTCGTCGTGAAAAACGGGCGGAAAATCTGTCCGAGGATCCGTTCCGGAATGCCGCTGCCGTTGTCGAGAAAGGTCGCCCGGCAGTACTTTTTGCCTTGCAGATCAACTGGATGCATGGTGATGCCCAGTTCCTTGGCGGTACGGCCGTTTCCGTGGCGCTCATTGAGGGCGTGGCGTGCGTTGCTGACCAAGTTCAGCCAAACCTGCTCGAGCTGTTGGGGGTTGACCTGTACCAGCAGCGGAGCGGCCTCCAGATCGAGCCGCAGCTCGATGCCGTCTTTTTCCAGCTGCTTGCGGGCCAGGGTTAACGTCTCTTCCAGTAACTGTTGGGCAATTGCCACGCTCTTCTGCTTGCCGCCGTCCCGCGAAAAGAACAGCAGGTCACGGACAATCGAGGCCACCCGGTTCCCTTCCTTTATGATCCGCTCCAGGATTTCGTGGTCCTTGCCGGTGAAATGTTCCCTGTTCAGAAGCAGTTGCGCGTAGTTGATGACCCCCGTGATCGGATTGTTGATTTCGTGAGCAATTCCTGCGGCCAGTTCGCCGACGGCAGCCAACTGGGCGGCCCGCATGTTCTGGTATTCGAGCTCTTTCTGCGCGGTGATGTCCATATCGCTGCCGCGATAGCCCTGCAGGGTTCCGTCAGGGCCCAGGACCGGCATGCCGTTGGTTGACAGCCAGATCTGGTCGCCGGCCTTGGTTTGGGCGAGATTGACGAAATTCACAAACACGCCGTGCCTGGCGAAGGTCTCGAACGCCGTCGCCTTGAATTCCTCCCGACCGTCTTCGGGGTGAAGATCGTAGAAATGCATCCGACCGACGATTTCCTCGGGCCGATAGCCAAGGACGTTTTTGCAGACCGGACTGATATAGGTGAAAAGCCCCTGCGCATCGACTTCCCAAATCATGGTCCGGCTCTGCTCGGCCAACTGCTCCAGTCGATCACGGCTGTCCTTTAGCGCATCCTCTGCACGCTTGCGTTCGGTGATGTCCTGGACGGTTCCCAGGGAACGGATCGGAACCCCGTCGCCGTCATACCAGGTTTTGCAGCACTCCTGCACGTATTTCACACGGCCGTCGCTCATCAGCAAGCGGTGAACCAGCTTGTAGGGGGTCTTGTTTTCCAGGGAATCCCGGTAGGTTTGATCGACCAATGCCCGGTCTTCAGGGTGAATCTTCGAAAGAAAAGCTTCGTAGGAAGCGCCGAAAGACTCGGGGTCGGCTTCGAATATGTGGAAGATTTCATCGGACCAGTGCAACTCGTTGGTCCGGAGATCCAGTTGCCAGCTGCCGATATGGGCAAGGTACTGCGCCTCGTTGAGCTGCGCTTCACTCAAGCGCAGCGCTTCCTCGACCTGCTTCCTTTCGGTAATGTCCAGATAGCAGCCGAGCACTCCGTACGGTCTGCCGTGCAGGTCGCGCAGGGGGGATTTGGACGTATCAAACCACTTCACTTGCCCGTCCTTCTGCTTGACCGATTCGATAATATGCAGTTTGGGCTGGTTGTTTTGGATGACCAGTCGGTCATCCTTGCGGAAATTCTCCGCTTCCTCCCGTGTCCAGGGCATGTCGGCATCGGTCAGGCCGATGATATGCCCGGGCGATGCCAGGTCAACGGCCGCCGCAAAAACCTTGTTGCAGCCAAGGTAATGACCCTGTGCGTCTTTCCAGAAAACCCCCAGGGGAATGGTGTTCAGGATCGTATCGAGGGTTTCGCGACTTTCTCTCAGCGCCCTGTTTTCCTTTTCGGCCGCAGCTTTCGCCCTCACCCGCTCGACCATGGTGCCAATCAGTCGTGCCACGCCGTGGAGGAGGTTCCGCTCATCAGTGGTAAAATCAGGGGCCGATCCGGCCGCCGTTTCTGCCGGGCGCAGGATCTCGACAATGCCGGCGGGTTTCATGTCGATCCTGATGCCGGCGGATATCCTGTGGTCTGATGGCGCATAGTTGGCCGTCACCACCTCGAGCTCTTCAAGAACGATGCGGACAGCGATCTGTTCCGGATGTGCGAATGCCCGGGGGAGGATGCCCAGGATCCCCTTCAGGACATCGGGGATCGGCATATATGTTTCGGCGACCAGGCGGGCTACCGCATAAAGACATTTTTGCTCCTGGACTTTTTTGGCAAGTTCGGCAATCAGCTCCTCGCGCTTTTCCTCAAGTCTCCTGCGGGCTGTTATGTCGCATACGGCCCCCAACAGCACCCGTTCTTCCGGTACCTGGCCTGTCGAGCAGAAACTTTTTTCGGAAACCCACCGGATCTCCCCGGTCTTGGTGACCAGGCGGAATTCGATCGAGCCGCTGTCTCCGGGAGCCAGATTGGAAAGGTAGGAGCTGACGGCCTGTTTGTCGTCGGGATGCACCAGGGGGAGCCAGCAGCACATCGCGAGAATCTCGTCCTTTTCATAGCCGGAAATGGACAGGGCGGCTCCCTCCAGCCACTTGATCCGGTAGGGGTCAGCTCCGCGCCGGGTGCAGCAGTGGACATAGTCGGAGGTGAGATTTGCCAGCCGGCGGTAGTTTTCCTCCAGCGTCTTGCGCGTGGTGATGTCTTCGTAAATGCCCAGTACGCCGAAGGGTTTGCCAAGGGCGTCCCGCAGAGGCACCTTCGAGGTCTCAATCCAGATCTGGTCCCCATCGACCTGGTGCTGGGTTTCGATGATATGCAGCTTTGCCTCGTTGCCGGCGATCACCTGTCGGTCGTCGCTCAGGTAACCCTCGGTTTCCTCCCTGCTCCAGGGGAGGTCATAGTCGGTCAGGCCAATGACGCTGTCGGGATTTTCCAGCCCGGTCGCCTGCGCAAACGACCTGTTGCAGCCAAGATAGCGGCCGTTCGTGTCTTTCCAGAAAACGGACTGAGGGATGGTGTCGACAATTCTGGCCAGGGTTTCCTGGTTGTTCCGCAACCGTCTGAGCAACGCCTCCCGATCCTTTGCCAGCTTCTTGTGCATGACCAGATCGATGGCAAAGGATGCCAGTTCCACGGTTATCTCGACATCCGTGTTCGTGTAGTCCGTGGCTTTGTTTCCAAGGCCGAGGATGGCCACAATCCGGTTGTCGCGAATGATGGGGATGGAAAGTTCGCGGCTGACAGGAGCATGCCCGGCCGGGAGCCCCTTTTTGTGGGGGAGGGCAGGGTAATCGTTGTGGATGACCGGGCGCTTCAGGTGGAAGCAGTCGACCCAAACCCCGGCCTGGCTGATGGGGTAGTGCGCCCCCTTGCCGGTGGCGGTGCACATTGTCCTGAGGGTATTGGTCGACCAGGTCTGCAAGGTGAGCGCTTCCTGGTCGGAATCGACGAAGTGGAAGTAGCCGATGCTGCTTCCGGTAAAGAGCTCTGCCTCATCGAGGGTTGCCTGAATCAGGTCGTCAATATCGGCATGCAACGACAGGTTGACGAGGCGTTGCCGTACCTCCAGAAGCTTTTCTGCCCGCCGGCGGGTGCGGATGTCGCGCAGGAAGCTGAAAAAGCAGCGCTCTTCGGCACGGTAGACGGCATTGACCTCCACTTCCCACAGGGTTCCGTCCTTGCCCCGGTGCAAAGTCTCAAAGATATCGTTCCCCTGGCTGATGACCTTTTCGATGTGCCGGGCGACCTCTTCCCTGGCTTCCTGCACTTCGAGGTCACTGACGTGCATGGCTTGCAATTCTGCCCTGCTGTAGCCGGAAAGTCGGGCATAGACGTCGTTGACGTAAAGCAGGCGACCCTCGAGGTCGACCACCCAGAAGCCGTCGGCAAAGGTCTCCGCCAGGGCTGCCTGCTCCGCGGACAATGATTTTGAATGCGGGGTAAATACCGGAGGTGATGTCATCGTCGTAAATCCACCGTGAATGGGGATAAAACAGGTTTATTATAGTTCTCAAATATTGCAGGATTTCCTGGCGATTTCAAGGGGAGAAGCGGGGGGGCGTTGCCGACTGCGGGAGGGGAGCGGATCCGGTCCCCTCGGGTTTTTCTGCAAAAGCTCTTGTCGAAAGAACGTCTATTCGAATTCGGCGATCGCCTGCCCCTTCTTCCAGTAAAGCGTCACCTTGCCGGTGCGGACAGGTCGATCGCTTCCCAGATGATTTCATCGCCGTCTTCGTCACTGACCAGGAAATCCCACTGGCACTGGTTTTCCGCCCAGTCGTCCACATCGCTCGCCGAGATGTAGAGTTCATCGATGACGGTTCCGGTTCTGTTCCCCAGGGTAAAATCCTGGAAACCTGCCAGTGCCGTGCCTTGGGACACAACGAATGCTCCCAGGAAAACGATCAGAATGCGCCGCATGGTGTCACTCCGTTGAGTCTGGCCGAAGCCCGGGATCGGATCAGCTTCCCCGGCGCGGGGAGGGCGTCGGCTTGCGTGCCGGCAGCCGCCTTGAGGTATGCCGCCCGGTGTCGCCGAGCAGTTCCCCGCTCGCATCCGGGCGTTTCGCCCGCCGGAGCGCCTCGCGCACGTCGTCGCGGTTTTCCGGCAGGTGCCAGAGGAGCAGGGCTTTCTGCAGACGGCGTTCCTGCGGAGACCTGGGGACGTAGACGGGCTCGTTGGTGAACGGGTCGTGGCCGGTGTGATAAATGCAGGTGGCCAGGCTCCCCGGGGTGGGGGTGAACTCCTGCACCTGTTCGACTTTGAGCTGATGGCGCTTGAGAAACAGGGCGACCTCGACCATGTCCGCGAGGGTGCATCCCGGGTGGCCGCTGATGAAGTAGGGGACGACCGCCTGGCGGCGTCCCAGCCTGCGGCTCCGGTCCCGGAAGGCGTCGAGAAACCCTTCGAAAACCTGCGGCCCCGGCTTGCGCATCACTTCGGCGACCCTCGGGGCGACCGTCTCCGGGGCGACCTTGAGGAGGCCGCCGACGTGATGTTCCAATAGGTCGGCGAAGTAATCCGGCTGCCGTTCGAGCAGGTCGAAACGCACTCCCGAGGCGACGAACAGGTGCTTGACCGCCGGATGCGCGCGCAGGTCGCGCAGCAGGCCCACCGCCCTGCGGTCGGCGGTGACCAGGTGGCGGCAGACCCCGGGGTAGAGGCAGCTCGGCCTGCGGCAGGCGGCCTGTGCCGCCGGGTCGCCGCAGCCCAGGCCGTACATGTTGGCGGTCGGGCCGCCGAGGTCGCTGATCGTCCCGCGGAATTCGGGGTGCGCGGCCAGCCGGTCCACCTCGCCGCGGAGCGAGGCCGGCGAGCGCGACTGGATGGTCTTCCCCTGGTGGTGGGCGATGGCGCAGAAGGCGCAGCCGCCGAAGCAGCCGCGATGGGCAGTGAGCGAAAACTTGATCTGTTCGTAGGCCGGGATGGTTTCGGTATAGGCCGGGTGCGGCAGCCGAGTGAACGGCAGGGCGTAGATGCGGTCGAGTTCGGCCTCTGTCAGCGGCAGCGGCGGCGGGTTGACGACCACCCAGCGTTCGCCGTGCAGCTGGGCCAGCCGCCGGCCGTTGAACGGGTTGGCCTCGTTGGCCGCGAGGCGGAAGGCGCTGTTGTAAGCGCCCTTCTCGGCGGCGACCGCCGCGAAGGCGGGGAGCACCACGGCCTCGTCCGGCGGCGTCTTGGCCAGAAAGGCCGTGCCGCGGACGTCCCGAATCTCCGCAAGGGGCTGGCCGGCCTGCAGGCGGCGCGCCACCTCGAGCAGGGCGCTCTCCGCCATGCCGTAAAGCAGCAGGTCGGCCTTGCTGTCGACCAGCACCGAGCGCCGCACCTTGTCGTCCCAGTAGTCGTAGTGCGCCAGGCGCCGCAGGCTCGCCTCGATCCCGCCGATGAGCGTCGGCACCCCCTTGAAGGCCCCCTTGATGGCGGCGGTGTAGGCGATGACGGCCCGGTCGGGGCGTGCGCCGGCGCGGCCGCCGGGGGTGAAGGCGTCGTCGTTGCGGACCTTTTTCGCCGCCGTGTAGCGGTTGACCATCGAGTCCATGGCCCCGGCGGAGATCGCCGCGAACAGCCGTGGCCGGCCCATTTCGCGCAGGGCCTCGGGGTTGCGCCAGTCGGGCTGGGCGAGGATGCCGACCCGGTAGCCTTCGGCCTCGAGCAGCCGGGCGAGCAGGGGGGTGCCGAAGGCGGGATGATCGATGTAGGCATCGCCGGTGACGAACAGGACGTCGAGTTCCGTCCAGCCGCGCGCCGTCATCTCGGCGCGGGAGGTGGGGAGGAATCCGCTCGCGGGCGGGGCCGGCGCCCTAGAGGCCATGGGCTTTCCCGATCAGCGCGTGGAGGGCTTCGGCCATGCGCCGGTAGCCCGCGGCGTTGGGGTGGATCGCGTCGCTCTTGAACGCGCGGTCACCGAGCAGGTCGCCGACGATCTCGGCTTCGAAGGGGAGATCGAACCGCTCGGCAATCTCCCCGTAGAAGGGGGGTGGTTCGAGGAACAGCCCGAACTCCGGGACGCCGACCAGCACCACGTCGGCGCCGGCGGCGCGGATCTGTTCGACCATGGCGGCCAGGTTGGCGGCGGTGGCGCCGCGGTCGAGCCGCTGCAGGAAATCGTTGCCGCCATGGCAAAGGATCACCAGGTCGGGGCGATGCTGCTCCAGGACGGTCGGCAGACGCTGCAGCCCCGCGGCGGAGGTCTCCCCCGGTACGCCGGCATTGATCACCGGCCGGCCGAGCAGGCCGGCGAGGACATCGGGGTAGGCCGCCCCTTCCGGGGCGCCGTTGCCGCGGGTCAGGCTGTCGCCGAAGGCGACAATCACGGCGTCGGCCGCCAGGGGGGCGATCTGCGGGGTGCGGTGGCAGCCCCCGGCCAGCAGGGCGAGGACCATCACGACCACGGCGACGCGGAGGGGAGGCAAGCGCAGGCGCAGGCGCAGTAGCGGGTGAACGTGCATAACCGGATGGTATCACATCTGCCGGGACGGATGCGCGGCCAGGATCTGCGTGCAGACCTGTTCCAGCACCGCGGCCTCGGTGGTTGCGGCAAAGCGCCCGGGGGCGGGGCGTGCCAGCCGGGCGCGCAGGGCCGGTTCGTCCTGCAGGCGGCAAACAGCGGTGCGAAACTCCCCGCCATCGCGATAAAGCAGGCCGTTGTCGCCGGGCGTGACCACGGCGGCGTTGCCGGGGATGTCGCGGGCGAGGATCGGCCGGCCGAGCACCGTCGCCTCGACCAGGGCGTTGGGCAGCCCTTCGCTGGCCGAGTTGTTGACGATCACGTCGGCCTGACGCATGGCGTCCGCCATCGCCTCCGGCGGCACGCTGCCGAGATAGGCGGCCCACGGCCGCCCGGCCAGTTCCGTCAGCAGTCGTTCTCCGTAGCCGCGGTCGAGAATCGGGCCGCAGAACACCAGGCGCAGCCGCCGCCCTGCGGCGAGCAGCGGGGCGCACATCGCCAGCAGGTCCAGCTGCCCCTTCACCGGGCGGATGCCGGCCGGGCAGAAGAGGACCAGGTCGCCGGGCGCCGGATGCAGCCGGTCGCGCCACGCGAACCGTTCGCGGCCGAGGGTGACGCCGGGGGGGAGATGGCCGAGTCTGTCCCCGAGGTCCGGCTGGTCGCGGCGCAGCGTCGCCACGGTCAGGGGGTTCTGGGAGAGGATCGCCGCCGCCCCTTTAAGAACCCGGTCGATGACCGGACCCTGCTGCGGATCGGCCATCCCGGCGTTGACGTCGGTACCGGTGAGCAGCACGGCGTAGGGGAGCGCCAGTCCCGCCTCCAGCCACGGCCGGCCGCTGCGCCAGGCATGGAGTAGGAGGACCAGCTCCGGCCGGAAGCCGGCCGCGGTTTCGGCCAGCGGGGCGGGGGTGCCGTCCGTCGCGCAGACCAGGACGGCATGGCCGCGCGCCGTCAGCCCCTGCTGCAGGCGGCTGGCCGTGACCAGGTTGCCGGTGGCCCGATCCTGGGCCGGAACGACGATCAGCAGGCGCATGCGCAGGCTCCGAAGGTGGTCAGCTCGATGCCGCGCCCGGCAACCAGGTCGCGGATCGCCGGTGCCGTCAGCGCCTGCAGTTCGCTGGCGCGCTGCGGCCCGCCGAACGGGTCGTCCGGGTCGGGCTCGCCGGGATGGGTCATCAATTCCCAGGTGCCGGCGGGGATGCTGCCCAGTGTTGCCGCCAGGGTGGTCTCGTCGAGCCGGTTGAGGAGCGGCATACCCCACAGGCCGTCGGGGGTCCACAGCCCGGCGGCGCGCAGGGTTGCGGCGGCGGCCGGGGCGAGGCGGCCGTATAGGGCCAGTTCCGCGGCAAGCGCCGGCGGGGGGCTCCCGGCGCCGGCCTCTGCCGGCAGGGGCAGGCGCAGGGCGCGGATGCCGGCATCTTCCGCCACTTCGGCAACGAGCCCGGTCAGGGCGGGGAAGAGCAGGCAATGCTGGTGGGTATCGAGGTGGTCCGGTTCGATTCCGGCGTCGCGGACGCGGGCGATCTGGGCCAGCAGCTCCCGGCGCACCGCTGCGGCGTCGAACGTCGCGGCGAGGAGGATGTCGCGCAGCGCCGTCTTGCCCGGAAAGCTGTCGCCGCCATCGGTCAACCCGGCGATGGGGCCGGTCAGGGAACGCCCTTCGGAGAGGTTGAGGTGCACCCCGACGGGGAGGCCGCAGGCCAGGGCCGCGCGCGCGGCCGGCCGGCAGGAGGGGCCGTTGGCGAGGAGTGAGGCGCTGGTGGCGAGCCCCTCGGTGAAGGCCCGGAAGATTCCCCGGTCGCGTGCAGGGCCGCTCCCCAGGTCGTCGGCGTTGACGATCAGGCGGATCATCCGCGCATTGTAGCCGCAAACAGTGGGAAAGGGGAGGGGGTGCTCAGTCCGGGGTCACCGCGGCGGTCAGCAGGCGCCTGGCGATCCCCAGCAGGTGGAGCTTGCTGCCGTGAACCGGCCACTCCAGCTCGTGGCGGCCGCAGATGGTGGCCAGGCGGTTGACGGCGGCGATCTCCTCGCGCAGCCCGGGAGAATCCCGGCCGGGGCCGTCGATGCGTCCCAGCAGGTCGCGGGCCCGGGCGATGGCGGCGCGAATCTGCCCCGCCTGGTCCGGCGACAGCAGGCCGAAGCGTTCCTTGACGGTCACCATCGCCGCCCCGGCGTCGTAGGTCGCCTGCACGATCTGGCGGCGCGACATCCAGCGGGTTTCGTAATTGAGGGTGAATTCCCAGGACGGGGCCAGGCTCGCCCGGCGGTGCTCGGCGAGCGTCCGGTGGAAGATCCGGTAGCCGTAACGGTCCGGGGCTTCGAAGATCGGGCTGCCGGGGTCGATGAACGGCGCCAGCGGCGAGATCATCGGCAGGAGCCTGCGGTTTCTGCCGAAACGCGCCAGAAGTTCACCGCAGTAGTCGATGGTGGCCATGACCGAGGCGTGATCCTGGTACGGCAGGCCGATCATGAAGAACAGGTCGACGCGGCGGCAGCCGTTGTCGAGCAGGGCGGCGATCGCCTGCTCGAGTTCGGCGTTGTCGTAGAGTTTGCCGAAGCTGCGGCGGACCTTCGGATCGTGGGATTCGGGGGAGATCTCGACGTTATAGTTGGGGAGCGTCCGGCTCAGGCGATGGAGGAACTCGACGGGCGGCGGGGAGAAGAACTCGATGGCGATCTGGTTGGGGATGACGGTCCCCTCGAGGGCGTCGATGAGCCGCTCGCCGTAATCGCGCCCGGCCTGCAGCAGGTCGCCGAGCACGAAGATCGGCGCCGAGGAGATCGCCGCCAGTTCGATGATGTCCCTGGCCACCAGTTCCGGCGAGCGAAACACGGCCTGCTGGCGCCGGCACACCCGCCGGAAGGCCTCCCGGGAGCCGCCGCAGGAGAGGCAGTTGTGACTGCAGCCGCGGCAGGTGATCACCGCGCTGACCGGGTAATCGAGCCAGCCGTGAAAGGGGAGGTAGGCGACCAGGTCGCGGTCGCGCAGGGCCATGCGCAGCGGCTGCAGGTAGTCGATCCGCAGTTCGTCCAGACTGGCCGGGCTCCAGGTGAGGCCGTTGTCGACGACCGCGCCGGCGGCATTGCGCCAGAGCAGGTTGGGCACCCCGGCGTAGCCGTCCTGGCGGGCGATGGCGTTCATCAGGCGGAGCAGCGGTTCCTCGGTGGAGTCGCCGCAGACGATGAAGTCGATCTCCGGGTGGTCGCGCATCAACTCGTCGCGATAGTAGGTGGCGCTCAGCCCGCCGAGGATCACCGGGATGTCGGGGTGCAGTTGCTTCAGCAGTGCGGCGAGACTCAGGGCGCCGTCGACGTGGGGGAGCCAGTGCAGGTCGATGCCGAAGGCGCACGGGTGCAGGCCGGCGAGGAAGGCCGCGGGGTCGAACCCCTCGTCGCGCAGCATCTTCAGGGCCAGGTTGACGATGCGGGTGGTGACGCCGTGGGTTTCGAGGTGGGTGGCGAGGGTCAGAAATCCCAGCGGGTAGAATTCGAAGATCGACGAGGAGGGGACCACGTCGCTGACCGGTCCGCGAAAGACCGGTTCTTCGCGGAAGCGGAAGATGCTCGGCGGATGGAGCAGGATCAGATCCGGGTCGTTCATGGTGATAAAATTCTAACACGCCGCCGGGTGTCGTCAGCGCCCGGCGGCGAAAAAAAGGGCGGCCGTGCGGCCGCCCCGATGGCTTGTCCCTGTGGGGACGCTATTTCCGGATCATCTCGATGTCGAGGGAAATCCGCACTTCGTCGCCGACCGCCACGCCGCCGGCTTCCAGCAGCTTGTTCCAGGTCAGGCCGAAGTCCTTGCGGTCGATGACCGCCGTGGCGGTGGCACCGCGCCGCATCAGCCCCCACGGATCCTTGATGGCCGGGGTGAACTCGCCGACATCGAGGGTCACTTCGCGGGTCGTGCCGCGGATCGTCAGGTCGCCGATCACCTTGGTCACCCGGCCGCTGTCGACGAGCACCCGTTTCGAAACGAAGGTCATGGTCGGGTACTTGGCGACGTCGAAGAAATCGGCGCTGCGCAGATGCTCGTCGCGCTTGACGATGTTGGTGTCGATGGAGGCGGTGTCGATGGTGACGTTGACCTTGCTGTTGGCCAGATCGGCCTCATCGGCCTCGATGGTGCCGTCAACCTTGGTGAAGGTGCCCTTCACGTTGGAGACCATAAGGTGCTTGACCTTGAATTCGACAAAGGCATGGTCGGGGTCGATCCGCCAGGTTGCAGCGCCCGCCAGGGTCGGTGCCGCGACCAGCAGGACCGCCAGGATCAGACGGGAAAAGCGTTTCATGGCCTGCTCCTTGTCAATAGCGCACCTTCATGCGATCGAGGGTGCGGTGGATGTCCTCGAGGCTGTAGCCGACCTTTTCGCAGCACATTTCCGACCAGGTCTGGTACTCCTCGACATATTTGACCAGGGTGGCGACCAGCTCCTCGCGATCGGCGAATTCGGCCGGATGGTCGGCCACCCGCAGCAACAGGGGGACGATGAAGTCGGGGAGCTCCCCCTCGCGGTTCTGGCGCCGCACGGCCTCGGCCAGTTGTGCAAAGACGTCCATGAACGAACCCTCCGGCAGGATGTGGTCGCGGCTCAAACCGCGCGGGTTACTCCCAGATGAGGACGGCGTCGTCCTCGTAGGCCGCCGTGTCGATGCCGGCCGCCGGCAGGCCGTCGGGATGCAGCCGTCCCAGATCGGTGGCCAGATGGCCGGTGAGCATCAGGCCGAGCAGGAACGGCATGGCCCGGTAGGCCAGGTAAATGTTGCAGGGCGGGCAGTAGGCCGACTCCCGGTTCTCCAGCGGTTCGCCGCAGTGGCGGCAGCGCAGGTGGATGATGTTTGCCATGACGAACCTTCTTTCCGTGCATGGCCTCCTGTCACCCGATTGCATTTACCACTATATTATCACTATATCGCAATTCAGGCGGCCAAAGGGGGCGGAGCAAATTATTCCCGGCCAATGTTTCTTGACCGGCATCAATGGCATCCGGGTGCCGGCCTGTTATGGTGGTGTCAACGAACACCCGAAAGGAGACCGACAATGACCAGTCAAGACGACAGCCTGATCGGCCGGGCCCTGGCCCTGGCCGGGCTGGTGCAGTACCAGCCGGGGGCGGTGGTCAGCCGCACCCTGATCGACAAGAAGATCGGCACCCTGACCCTCTTCGCCTTCGACGAAGGGCAGGGGCTCTCGGAGCACACCGCCCCGTTCGATGCCTTCGTGCAGATCGTCGACGGGGCCGCCGACATCACCATCGGCGGCGAGGACCACCGGGTGAGCGCCGGGGAGATGATCATCATGCCGGCCAACGTCCCCCATGCGCTGCGCGCGGTGGGCAGGTTCAAGATGCTGCTGGTGATGATCCGGGCGTGACCCTACTGGCGCCGGCGGAGCTTTTCCGCTAGACTGCCGGCACCATGAGCGATTTCGAGACGAACCTGCCGCTGGGCAAGCCGACCAGCTATCGCGACGAGTACGACGCGGCGCTGCTCTGCCCGTTCCCGCGGCAGCCGAAGCGTGCGGAACTCGGGTTGCCCGGTGAACTTCCGTTCGCCGGTTTCGATCTGTGGAACGCCTACGAACTCTCCTGGCTGGACCAAAGGGGCAAGCCGGTGGTGGCCGTCGCCGAGTTCCGCTTCCCCTGCACATCAACGTTCCTGATCGAGTCGAAGTCGTTCAAGCTCTACCTCAACTCCTTGAACCAGACGCGCTTCACCGACCTGGCCGCGGTCGCGGCGACGCTGGAGCGCGATCTGACCAGGGCCAGCGGGGCGCCGGTGGGCGTCCGCCTGCTGGCGCCGGCCGCTCTGGCCGGCGCCCCCCTGGCCGATTTCCCGGGCCGCTGCCTCGACGATCTTGACATCGCCATCGATTGTTACGACTACGCTCCGGAACTGCTCGACGGTGCCGCGGTCCCGGGATCGATGGTCGAGGAGACGCTGCACAGCCACCTGCTGAAGAGCAACTGCCTGGTGACCCGCCAGCCCGACTGGGCCAGCGTGCTGATCCGCTACCACGGCCCGCGCATCGACCCGGCGGCCCTGCTGCGCTACCTGGTCTCGTTCCGGCGGCACAGCGAGTTCCACGAACAGTGCGTCGAGCGCATCTTCGCCGACCTCTTGCGCTGCTGCCGCCCCCACCGCCTCACCGTCTACGCCCGCTACACCCGCCGCGGCGGGCTGGACATCAACCCCTTCCGCAGCAACTTCGAATCAGATCTCCCCAACTGGCGCCTCCCCAGGCAGTAGCCCGGCTGCAAGGGCTGCGAGACGGCAACTCCCCCGGAACCGGTCTGCCCAGGCGCCGGATTTCCCGGGGGCCGGCATTTTGCCGCGGCCGAAATCTGCTATGCTTTTTATCAGGAAGTGCAGACCTCACTCTGGCGCCCGGCGGTGCTTTATGGCCAAGACCCTTGCCCCGGAACATCTCGAGATTCGCGAACTGACCATCGACGACCTGGCGGCGGTCTTCCACCTCGGGGAGCAGCTGTTCACCTCCGCCTATTCGCCCAGCATGTATCGCACCTGGGACGAGTACGAAATCACCACCCTGTTCAACTCCGACAGCGAACTCTGCCTGGTGGCGGAACTCGATGGGGAAATCGTCGGCTTTGCACTCGGCACGACCATCGAGAAGCAGAACTCGGCCTGGAAGTACGGCTACCTGGTGTGGATCGGCGTGCGCCCCGGGCTGCAGAAGTGCGGCGCCGGCCACAAGCTGTTCGGCGAAGTGAAAAAACGCATGGTCGAGCAGGGGGTGCGCATGATCGTCATCGATACCGATGCCGACAACGAGGCGGGGATCAACTTTTTCAAAAAGCAGGGCTTCGACAATATCCAGCAGCACGTCTACATGACCCTCAACCTTTCGCGCCCGCGCCACAAACGCAGGTCGGACTGACCATGGACGCGCGTCTCGCCCGGGTCTGGGCGGCCGTCGATCCGCAGCGGCTGCGCCGTACCCTGCTGGAGATGATCGATATCTATTCCCCCTCCGGCAAGGAAGAGGATATCCAGCTCTACCTCGAGGAGCGTCTGGCCCGGTCCGGTCTCCCGGTGCGCCGGCAGGTGGTTGAAGAAGAACGCTACAACCTGGTGGCGACCATGGGGGCGGAGGCCCCCGGGCTTTACCTGGTCGGCCATGTCGACACGGTGGCGGCCTGGGATATCGAAGAGTATGCCGCGGTCGAAAAGGGGGGGGTCGTGCGCGGGCTGGGGAGCGCCGACATGAAGGGCGGCTGTGCGGCGATGGTCGAGGCCTGGCTGGCGCTGGCCACCCTCCCCGCGGAGCAGCGCCCGGCGCTCGGGCTAGCGCTGGTGGTCGGCGAGGAGGAAAACGGCGACGGCAGCCTGCGTTTTCTGGCGGAGAGCCGCCCGGAGTGGGTGGTCATCGGCGAGCCGACCGCGCTGCGCCCGGCCTTCAGCCACTTCGGCTACATGGAGGTGGCCCTGATCACCCGCGGGCGGCGCATCCACTCCTCCCTGCCGGAGCTGGGGCACAACGCCATCGAATCGATGCTGCGGGTGCTGCTGCAGCTGGCGCGCTCGCCGCTGTTCGAGCAGGAGCCGTCGCAGCTGGTCTACTCGATCCGCGAAATGAGCTCTTCGCGGGCCGGTTTCGTGGTGCCGGACCGCTGCGAGGCCTGGATCGACCTGCATCTCTCCCCGGCGGTCAGGCCGGGTGACATCCGGCGCGAACTCGAAGCCGTCTTCGACCGGGCGCGCGACTCGATCAAAGGGCTCGACCTCGAGGCGAGTTTCGATTTCGAGGCCGGCGGCTATCGGCTCGAGAATGAGAACCGGCTGGCGGTGCTCCTTGCCGAGCTTTATCCGCGCCTGCAACTGCCGCTGGAGTTCATGCCGTTTCGCTCCCACTCCGACGGCAACCTCTTCTATCAGGCCGGCAGCCGGCCGTTGATTCTTGGCCCGGGTTCGCTGGAGACCGCGCACACCGCCGAAGAGCAGACCACCCTGGCCGAAGTCGAGGCGGCCGCCCGGATCTACGCCGCCCTGGCGCTTGGTTGAACGTCGAGCCCCCCCCTGTCGCACATTCCACCCGCAGGCAAAAAAATGCCCCACAGCAGGAGGTAGGCCGTGGGGCGAAGGTTGAGGAGGCTGTGCGTGAAGAAGCTTGTTTCTTCGCGGGGCCGTCTGCCACAACAGCCCGTTGTTGATGGTTACTCTACCCGTTCTCCCCGGCCGGGCCAACGTGGGAGCCCGTATATTTTCGCGACTGTCGATGCACTTCCTCCCTGAGCGAATGCACAGTGCCCATCCCGCCGGCTGGCTGCGGGCGTCCGCCCCTTGACTGTGCCAGGGGGGGGCGGGTATAGTAAAGCCATAAATACCCTATGGGGGTATATGGAGGTGGTTATGGCAAAGTCGGGGAACAGGCAGATCGAGGCGCGGGTCAACCGCATCGCCGGCCAGATCAGCGGCATCGGCCGCATGGTTGACGAAGGCCGTTACTGCATCGATATCCTCAACCAGATCGCCGCCGTGCGCTCGGCTCTCGACGCTCTGGGCGTGGCCCTGCTGACCCGCCATCTCGAGCAGTGCGTGCTGGCGCACGGTACCGGCAGCGAACATGATACCGCACGGGCGATGAGTCAGCAGGAGTTGCTGGCAGAGGTGCAGACCGCGCTGACGCGCTTCCTGCGCTGACAGGGAAAGGGCGAAGACCATGAAGAACCAGTCATCCTGCGAGCTG
The DNA here is from genome assembly GCA_005774545.1 of Deltaproteobacteria bacterium. Classification (GTDB taxonomy): domain Bacteria; phylum Desulfobacterota; class Desulfuromonadia; order Desulfuromonadales; family BM103; genus VAUL01. The sequence goes on from VAUL01000025.1 coordinate 22,303, forward strand.
CCGCTGACCGGCATGCATTGCGCCTCGTGTGCGGCCCGCATCGAAAAAGGGTTGAAGGAAACGCCGGGGGTGGTCAATGCCGCGGTGAACTTCGCGACCTCCCGGGCCACGGTACAGTACGATCCGGCGGCGACCGCGGTCGAACAGTTGACCGCGACGGTGCGCGGCCTCGGTTACGACGTGCTCGACATCGGTGGAGAAGACGCGGGGGCGGAGGCCCTGCACGAGGTTGAGGAGCAGCGCCGCGCGCAGGACTATGCCCGCCAGCGGCGCCGCTTCGTGGCGGCCCTGCTGCTGGCGCTGCCGGTGGCGGTGCTGGCCATGGCCGGCCACCTGGTGCCGGGGCTGCAGGCGCTTTTCGACTTTCCCGCGCGACCTTGGCTGGAGCTGGCGCTGACCACGCCGGTCCTGTTCTGGGCGGGGCGTGAATTCTTCGTCGGCGCCTGGGCTGCCGCCCGCCACCGGGCTGCCGACATGAACACGTTGGTGGCGATCGGCACCCTGTCGGCGTATCTCTACAGCCTGGCGGCGACGGTTTCCCCCGGCTGGTTCGCCGCGGCGACCGGGCAGCATGAGCACGCCGGCACGGTCGGAGTCTACTACGAGGTGGCGGCGATCATTGTCGTCCTGATCCTGATGGGGCGGTTGCTGGAAGCCCGCGCCCGCAGCCGCACCGGCGGGGCGATTCGCGCCCTGATGGATCTGGCGCCGAAGCTGGCACGGGTCGAGCGCAACGGCACCGAACAGGACATCCCGGTGGCCGAGGTGCGGGTCGGCGACGTGGTGCTGGTGCGTCCCGGTGAAAAGGTGCCGGTTGACGGCGTCGTCATCGACGGCCGCTCCACGGTCGACGAGAGCATGCTGACCGGCGAACCGATGCCGGTAGCCAAGCAGGGCGGCGACGCGGTGATCGGCGCCACCCTCAACAAGAGCGGGGCCTTCCGTCTGCGTGCCACCAAGGTGGGGCGCGACACCGTGCTGCAGCAGATCATCCGCCTGGTCCAGCAGGCCCAGGGGAGCAAGGCGCCGATCCAGCGGCTGGCCGACCTGATCGCCGGATATTTCGTGCCGGTGGTGATCTGTCTGGCGATCGCCACGTTCGTGGTCTGGTTCGACGTCGCGCCGCAGGACGAGCGGCTGAGCATGGCGCTGATCACCTTCGTCTCGGTGCTGATCATCGCCTGCCCCTGCGCCCTCGGCCTGGCCACCCCGACGGCGATCATGGTCGGTACCGGTCGCGGCGCCCAGAGCGGCATCCTCATCAAGGGAGGCGAGGCGCTCGAGACCGCCCACCGGCTGACCACCGTGGTCTTCGACAAGACCGGTACGATCACCCGCGGCGCCCCGGCGGTCACCGATATCATCGCCGCCGGCATGGCGGACGACGAACTGCTGCGGCTGGCGGCGGCGGCTGAGGGGGGGAGCGAGCATCCCCTGGGCGAGGCGATCGTCCGCTCGGCCCGCGAACGGGGGGTTGCCCGGGCCGAGGTCCGGGATTTCCGGGCGGTTGCCGGTTTCGGCATCGAAGCGGTGGTCGAGGGACGACAGGTGCTGCTGGGGACCGCGCGGTTCCTGCGGGAGCGGGGGATGACGGCGGATGAAGCCGGCGGCCGGCGCCTGGCGGCGGAGGGGAAGACGCCGGTCCACGCCGCGGTCGATGGCCGCCCGGCGGGGATCATCGCCGTGGCCGACCCGGTCAAGGAAGGGGCGCGGACGGCGATCGCCAGCCTGCATGCGCTGGGGCTCGAGGTCGTCATGCTGACCGGCGACCACCGCGACACCGCCGAGGCGATCGCCCGTCAGGTCGGTGTCGACCGGGTGCTGGCCGAGGTGCTCCCCGACGGCAAGGAGGAGGAGATTCGCCAGCTGCAGGCGCAGGGGAAGGTGGTGGCGATGGTCGGCGACGGCATCAACGACGCCCCCGCCCTGGCCCGCGCCGATATCGGCATCGCCATGGGGAGCGGCACCGACGTGGCCATGGAGGCCGCCGACATCACCCTGGTGAAGGGGGACCTGCATGGCGTCGCCGCCAGCATCGCCCTGTCGAAGGCCACCATCCGCAACATCAAGCAGAACCTGTTCTTCGCCTTTATCTACAACATCCTCGGCATTCCGCTGGCGGCCGGGGTGCTCTACCCGTTTACCGGCTGGCTGCTCAGCCCGGTGGTCGCCTCGCTGGCCATGGCCCTGTCATCGGTGAGCGTGGTGAGTAACGCCCTGCGGCTGCGCGGCTTTACGGCAGCAAGGAGCTGACCATGGATACGGCGCAATGGTTCGTCACTCTCGGCGGGATCGCCCTCATCGCCCTGACGCTGTGGTTTTTCTTCGGCAAGCGCAAGCCTGCCCCGCCTGCCGCCGGTGAAGCGGCGGACAGCTACGCCTGTCCGATGCATCCGTGGATCACCAGCCCGGTCGCGGGGGGCAGTTGCAGCATCTGCGGGATGGCGCTGGTCCGCCGGGACCAGCCGTAGCGTCGCCGCCGGTCACGCGGGTCGGTGCCGGCGCCGGCCGTTAGTGCCGCGGTCCTTTTTTCTTCCAGCGGACCTCTTTCGGATAGTGCCCCGGCGGCAGTTTCCGCCACGGGCCGCCGCGCGACTCCGAGTAGGACCAGCGGTGGTCGTCATGGTAGTGGTAGTAGTAGCCCCGGTGAAAAAAGAACGGCTCGATGTCGAGTTCGACAAGGGCCGGCAGGGGCGGAACGACCACCACCCCGCGCCCTTCGGGGCTGGCATACATGAGGCACCCGGAGAGCAGGAACCCACCGAGCACTGCCGCGAGCAGAGTCCTCTTCATGATGTCCTCCTTGGCTGGACTGTCCCCTTCAAGCCTATCAGGAAATCCCCGGGCGGCCAGGGACCTGCCGATTCATTTGACGAACCGGCGCGGCAAAGGTTTAGCGGCCGGGGAGCTGTAGCGGCGGTTCGTCCAGGGCTGCCGCCAGCTCGCGCAGCTCGATGATGTGCTCGTTCCAGTAGCGGGGGGTGTTGAACCAGGGGAAGGTGGTGGGGAAGATCGGGTCGTCCCAGCGTTCGGCCAGCCAGGCGGCGTAGTGGAGCACGCGCAGGGCGCGCAGCGGCTCGATCAGGGCCAGTTCGCGGGGATCGAAGTCATGGAATTCGCTGTAGCCGTCGAGCAGGGCGTCAAGCTGGGCGAGCCGTCGCGGCCGGTCGCCGGAGAGCATCATCCACAGATCCTGTACTGCCGGGGCGGTCCGGGCGTCGTCGAAGTCGACGAAGTGCGGCGCGCCGCTGCGCCAGAGGATGTTGCCGGCATGGCAGTCGCCGTGGGTGCGGATCAGACCTGGTGTTCCGCCGGCGGTGAGGGCGGCGTCGATGGCGGCGAGCAGGCGCTCGGTGACCGCCAGGTAGCTGGCGCGGTAGTCGGCGGGGATGAAGTCGCGCAGGCGGGCGACGCTGGCGTGGCCGAAGCTTGCGCTGTCGAGGACCGGCCGGTGGCGAAAGGGGCGCAGCGCGCCGACGGCGTGAATCCTGCCGAGGGTGCGGCCGAGCACCAGCAGGTTGTCGAGGTCGTCGAACTCCGGCGCATGCCCCCCCTGACGGGGGTAGAGGGCAAAGCGGAACCCCTTGAAGTGGAAGAGGCTTTCTCCCTCCGGATTGCGCCACGGCGGCACCACCGGCAGTTCGTTGCCGGCCAGTTCGAAGCAGAAAGCGTGCTCCTCGCGCAACTGCGCCTCGCTCCAGCGGGCCGGCCGGTAGAACTTGGCGATCAGCGGCGGGCCTTCCTCGATCCCCACCTGCCAGACCCGGTTTTCGAAGCTGTTCAGGGCCAGGGTGCGGCAGTCGCAGCGGAATCCCCGGCTTTCCACGGCGTCCATGACGACATCGGGGGTCAGGGTGTGAAACGGGTGCAGGCGGTCGGGCATCAGGAGCCTTCCTTCCCCTGCTCCCTTGCGGCCTGGACGAAGAGCGGGGCGTGGTTGGAGGTGAACAGCGGCGGATCGCGGCGCAGAATCGCCGCCACCGCCGGGTGCCGCGAAAACTCGCTGCCGATGAAGCGGCGCACCTTGCCGCGCTGCCATCCCAGGGGGTGGCAGAAGTCGGTGTAGAGCGACAGGTCGCCGCTGTAGAAGGGGGCCGTGCCGTAATCGCGGGCCTCAGTGGCACCGACCGGCATGTTGAACAGGGCGACGTTGAGAAAATCCAGGGCGCGGCTGTTGCGAACGACGAAGTCCAGCGTGCGCCGGGCGGCGGCCTCGTCCTCCGCCGGGGTGCCGAACAGCAGGTAGCCGTACACGGCGATCCCCGCGCTCCTGAGCGCCGCCAGCGCCCGTTCCGTCGTTGCCAGGTCGATCCCCTTGTTGAGGCGGTCGAGTACCTCCTGGTCCCCCGATTCCAGCCCGAGTTTGAGCATCACGCACCCGGCGCGGCGCAATTCCCGGCAGAAATCCGGGTCGGCCAGTTGCGCGTCGATCCGGGCGAAGCCGTACCACGGCACCGGGAGCGGCGCTGCGCACAGGGCCCGCAGCAGCGCCGGGCTGACGGCGTTGTCGAGCAGGTGGACCAGGTGCGGGCGATAGACCGCGCACAGGGCGTGGAGGTCCGCCGCCGCCTGCGGCGCCGGGAGCGGCCGGTAGACGTTCCCCTCGGCGCGCTCCGGGCAGAACGAACAGCCGTTCCACCAGCAGCCGGCGGCGCTGCTGTAGGGGAGGATCAGCCCCGGAGCCAGGTAGTCGGCGAGCGGCAGGGCCGCGTAGCCCGGAAGCGGGGGCGGGCCGGCCGGCGCGGCGCCGCACAGGCCGAGCAGGAACGCCTCGCCGGGGCCGGCGGCCAGGTGGTCGATCAGCCCGCCGAAGGGGTTGCGCCAGTCGGGCCGGCGCAGCCAGGAGGTCGTCAGCCCGCCGCCGAGGACGATGACGGCCTGCGGCGCGTGGCGGCGGATGAAGCCGGCCATGGCGAAGGTGCACAGCGCCTGGCTCAGGTAGTTGAGGGAGAGGCCGACGATCCGCACCCCCTCGAGCAGGGGCGGCAGGCGGGCGCTGAACCAGGGGTAGAAGGGGTTGCGCTCGGGGTGCGCCGCGGCCCGGAGCAGGTCGGCGCTGCTCAGCGGCGAGAACCCCTCCTGCCGGTAGTCGGCCAGGCCGATCGTGGCGCCGCAGGCCGCGCCGCTGCGGTCGAGGAGCCGGTTCAGGTCGCTGACCGCCCGGTTGTAGCGGGCCGGGGCGCGATAGGTTCCCGGGGTGCGCAGGGCCGCCAGATGCCGGTCCCGTTGGCCGGCCGCGCGCCGGCTCCAGGTGTCCGCGGCCGGCGGCTCGTGCGCCAGCAGCGCCAGCTGCCCCTCCAGATTGGCGTCGAGCAGCCGGCAGGGAACGCCGGCGCCGTCCAGCGCCGCGGCCAGCCGGGCGATGCCGGCCGGTGGCTCGCAGGCCTTGGCGACCGGCGGATGGATCAGCAGAAGCGGGGCGTGGGCGGACAAGGGGGCGTGGCTGTCGATACGAGCGGCAACCGCTACGGTGCCGGCTGCAGGTCGTTTTCGGTCAGGTAGGCCCGGATCGCGTGCAGGTCGTCGAGAGAGATGTCAACGAACTGCACCCCGAAACCGGGGGGCAGCGCCGGTTTCTTCGGATCCTTGGCGTGGTTGACCCAGGCGACCCGCGCCAGGCAGCGGATCGCCTGCTCCTGCCCCGGAAGACTGAAGACCAGGGTGATGTTTTCGTCGACGTCGAGCACATGCCTGGTTTCGACGTAGATCCCCCCCATGCTCAGGTTGAGGGTGAAGCCGCCGAGCTGACGCTGGGGGCTGGGCCCGTAGAGGATCTCGATACGGGTGGCGAAACGGGTTTCCCGGCGGGTTTCGACCTGCAGGTAGCGGTTGGCCGCCTGCACGAATTCGCTGCGATTGATCGGCTTGTTGATGACCTCGTTGCAGCCGGCCGCCTGGCAGCGTTCGATTTCCCCGGCGTTCCCCGCTGCCGTGACCATGACCACCGTCACCCCGGCGAGATCGGCGTCGTCCTTGATCAGCCGGCAGCACTCGTCGCCGTTCATCTCCGGCATGTAGAGGTCGAGGAAGACCAGCTGCGGCCGGTGCTGACGAACCAGCTCCAGGGCCTGCCGGCCGTTGTGCGCGACCAGGATGTCGATATCGGCCCGCTTCAGGAAAGTCTTTTCGAGTTCCAGAAAGAGGGTGACGTCGTCGGCGAGCAGAACCTTCTTCTTCACGTCGTTCATTGGTTGTCCCCTTGAATCGTTACTGTACCGGGCGGCCCGTGGCCACCCGCTCGACCAGCAGGGCTGCGGCGTTGTCCCCGGTAGCGTTCAGCAGGGTCGCCAGCGGGTCGATGATGACGCTGATCACCGCCAGCAGCGGCAGGGCTTCCTGGCCGAAGCCGAAGGCCGAGAGGATGACCAGTTCGGCGGTCATCCCCCCGGTGGGGATCGCGCCGACGACCACCGCCGCGACGATGGAAACCGCTACGGTGGCTGCGAGCACCGTGGGGGTCAGCTCGAGGTGAAACAGGCTGGCGGCGAACAGACATTTGGCCACGGCGCCGATCACCGAGCCGTCCTTGTGGATCACGGCTCCGACCGGGATCACCAGGCTGCTCACCTCGCGCGTCACCCCCATCTGCGGGGCGGCTTCGAGATTGGCCGGCATCGTCGCCATGCTCGAGCAGGTGCCCAGGGCGGTCAGCGAGGGGGTCAGCATATGCGCCCAGAAACGACGCACCCCCCTGCCGCCGCCGGCCAGCCAGGCGTAGGCCGAGAAGGCGAGGATGAAATAGCCCCCGGCGAACAGATAGTAGGCGACGAACACCTGCAGGTAGGCCCCGGCCAGGGCCGCCCCGGTCTCGGCCACGGTGGCGGCGAAATAGGCAAAGAGCCCGACCGGCGCCAGCAGCATGACGTAATCGACCAGCCGGATGGCGACATCGGCGCCGCTTTGCAGTACCTTTGCCAACGGCTCGCCGCGCTCGCCGAGTTGGCGGGTGGCGATGCCGACCGCGGCGGCGAAGATCATGAGCGGCAGCAGCGCCCGGTGGCTGAGCAGTTCCGCGAAACTCGGCACGGAGACGGTTCTCACCAGTTGTGCCAGCGGGGTCGGGGTCTGTGCCATCGTGGCCGCCGGTAGGGCCAGGCCGCTGCCCGGCACCGGCTGCATGACCAGGAAGAAGAGCAGCGACCCCAGCGCGGCGACCACGCTGGTCGCCAGGAACACCACCAGCATCACCCGGGAGATGCGCGACACGGTGGCGGTACGCGAGGCGGCGATGCTCGAGGCGATCGCCAGGAAAACCAGCGGGACGATGACCATGAAGATCAGGTTGAGGAACAGATCGCCCAGCGGCCTGAGCGTCGCGGCAAACTCCGGGGCCTGATAGCCGATGGCCGAGCCGGCCGCAATCGCGACGATCAGCAGGATGGAAAACCGGTAGGCGCGCAGCACTCCCATGGAGCAACCCTTTCCCGGACGGCAGCCGTCCTGTCCAGCATGCTATTGACTGCGGGAGGCAGCGTCAATCTCTCTTTTTGCGCCTGCGGGGGAGCGTCGCCTTTCCCTTGACCCCGACGCGGCCGGCGGTTAGCATCTCGGCTGACCCGGAAAAACAGGAGGAGCCCATGAACGTTGTTGCGCTGCTCGGCAGTCCGCGCCCCGGCAAGAACAGTGCCACCATCGCCCGCCATTTCGTCGATGCCGCCGCGCAGCGGGGCGCCGTGGTCCGGACCTTCGAACTGAACCGCCTGAACTATCGCGGCTGCCAGGGGTGTTACGCCTGCAAGCAGACCCTCGATCGCTGCGTGCTGCAGGACGATCTCACCGAAGTTCTCGCCGCCGTGCAGTCGGCCGACCTGGTGCTGCTGGCGTCGCCGGTCTACTACGGCGACGTGACCGCCCAGCTCAAGGGATTCATCGACCGGACCTTCTCGTACCTGGTCCCCGACTACCCGACCAATCCGCAGCCCAGCCGTCTCGGTCCCAAGAAACTGGTGTTCGTGCTCACCCAGGGGCACCCGGACGAGGCGCTCTTTGCGGACATCTTTCCTCGCTACGAGACGTTCCTCAAGTGGATGGGCTTCACCGAATGCCGGCTGCTTCGCATCTGCGGCATCGGCCCGGCCAGGGTTGACGAGGTGCCCGAAGCGACCCTGCGGGAGGCCGAAGCGCTGGCCCGGGAGATGGCGGGTTGACACCTCATGACAGGAGAAAGGACTGAACCATGAAAGTCGTGGCTTTCAGCGGCAGCGCCCGCAAGGACGGCAATACCGCCATCCTGGTGCGCCAGGTCTTTGCCGAACTGGAGAAGGCAGGAATCGAGACCGAACTGGTGCAACTGGCCGGCGAGCGCCTGCGCGGCTGCATCGCCTGCTACCAGTGCTGGCAGACCAAGGACGGGACGTGCGCGGTCAAGGACGACTGCATCAACGACTGTATCGACAAGATGCGCGCCGCCGACGGCATCCTGCTCGCCTCGCCGACCTACTTCGCCGACATCACCACCGAAATCAAGGCGCTGATCGACCGCGCCGGGATGGTGGCGCGCGCCAACGACCACATGTTCCGGCGCAAGGCCGGCGCCGGAATCATCGCCGTGCGCCGCGGCGGGGCGATCCACGCCTTCGACTCGCTCAACCACTTCTTCCTGATCAGCCAGATGATCGTTCCCGGTTCCATCTACTGGAACATAGGGGTCGGTCGCGAAATCGGCGAGGTCGAAAAGGACGGCGAGGGGATGCAGACCATGACCGTTCTCGGCGAGAACCTGGCCTGGCTGCTCAAGCGGACCGCCGGCTGATCAGTCCTTCCCCTGCTGCAGGAAGGCGTCGATCGCCTCGGCGACCCGCCGCCCCTCGCGCATGGCCAGGATCACCGTCTGCGGTTCGTGGACCACGTCGCCGGCGGCGAAAACCCCCTTGCGGGTGGTCATGCCGTAGAACGGCTCGGTTTCGGTGATCACGTAGCCCTTGTCGTTGGTCTTGATCCCGGTGGTGGTCGAGACGATGCGCGCGAACGGCTTCTGGCCGACGGCGATGATCACCTTGTCGCAGGGGACCAACTGTTCGGTGCCGGGCACCGGCATGATGATGCTTTCACGGCCGGCCACCTGGCGGGCGAACCGCTGCAGCGTCACGCCGGTCACTTCCTCCTCGCCGTGGATCCGGGTCACGCTGGTTTCGAAGCGGAAGTCCACCCCCTCGTGCAGCGCTTCGGCATATTCCTTGTCGCTGGCGCGCCGTTCCTTCTCCGGTACGATATCGACGGCCATGACCTCGGCGGCCTTGAGGCGCAGAGCGGTGCGGGCGGCATCGACGGCGACGTTGCCGGCGCCGACCACCACCACCCGGTCGCCGGGAAGGACCGGGTAGGGACGGTCGCCGAGGCTGCCGTCGCGGATCAGGCTGACCGTTTCCAGGAAGTAGATCGCCTGCATCGCCCCGGCCAGCTGCTCCCCCTCGACGCCGAGTTTCTTGGCCAGGCCGGTGCCGGTGCCGATGAAGATCGCCTGATAGCCCATGGCGAACAGCTGGTCGAGGGTCAGGTCCTCGCCGATGATCACGCCGGTTTCGATGCGCACCCCGAGGTTGCGGACGATCTCGATCTGCTTGTCGACCACTTCCTTGGGGAGGCGGTATTCGGGGATGCCGTAGCGCAGGACGCCGCCGGCCTTCCCCTGCGCCTCGAACACGGTGACGCGGTAGTTCTGCTTGGCGAGGATCGAGGCGACCGACAGCCCGGCCGGTCCCGACCCAATGACCGCCACCTTGCCGCGCAGGCGGTTCAGGGCCAGCTCCATCTCCTTCTCGGCGAGGAAGCGCTCCAGCTTGCTGATCCGGATCCCCTCCCCCTTGCGGTTCAGGACGCAGGACCCTTCGCACTGGTCGTTGTGCGGGCAGACCCGGGCGCAGATCACCGCCAGGTTGCTGTTCTCGTTGATGATGTCGATCGCGGTGCGGTAGTCCTTCTGCTCGATGGCCGCGATGATCTCCGGAATGCGGTTCTCGATCGGGCACCCCCTCACGCACAAGGGGGTTTTGCACTTCAGGCAGCGGCGGGCTTCGGCCAGCGCCTCCTCCTCGGTAAAGCCTTTTTCCAGTTCGTCAAAATTGAGCATGCCTACAGCCTCTCCCTGATATGAAGAAGGGCGGATTAATCCGCCTTGCCCCTAACATACACCAAGAGCCCGATAGCATGCAAAAGCACCCCGAACCACGCACCCCGGCGCGACAGAATTCTCTGCCCGCTGCTCGATTGCGTGTCAGTCGCCGAACGGCAGCGGATCACAGTTGAGGATGCAGTCCGGTCCCTTGGTGGAGACGTCGAACTGGCGGCCCCCCATCGTTTCGAGATGCATGAAGGTCGGGTGACCGTACAGAGTTTCGCACTCCTTGCAGCCGAAGGCGCTGTTCCCCGCAAGCTCCAGGCTCGCTTCGGTAAACCTGTCTTTCATGGCCTGACTCCTTTTTCGCGTGATGCGGACAGGCTCTCGCCCGCCTGGATACAATCATAGCATAAATGACCGTTTTGGTATTAGTTTGCCCGAAGCCAGCCCGACAGGGTGGAGGTGCTCCCCGGCTTGACTTTCGCCCCGGATATGATTGTCTTGGTAAGAAAGTTCCAAGGATTGTGCCGCAAGCGCACTACCGGGAGGTCCCGCCGATGAACATGCAGGAAATTCGTGAACGGGCTGCCGCCGTCGGTCTTGCCGGTATCGGCAGGCTGCGCAAGAGCGAACTGATTCAGAGAATCCAGCAGGCAGAAGGGAACGATCCCTGCTTCGGCGCCGGCTGGCGGCATCAGTGTGCGGAGATGCACTGCTGCTGGCGCGAGGACTGTCTCAAGGAGTAGGCGGCCGGCGGGTGGCTCCGACTGTGGGGGGGAGGGCCGGGGATGTGCGCTGCGACGGAAGAGCATGTCGGCATCATCGGCGGGAGCAGGACGCATAACGAACTGTTGGCTGCGTTTCTTGCCGAGGCGACGGGGCTGTCTTGCCGGTGCGAAGCTTCGTTGGCCGCCTTCCGGACGACCGGCCGGTTGCCCGACCGCGGTTCCCCGGTACTGCTCCTGCTTGACTGTCTCAACCTGTCACATGATGCGGTGCTGAAAGTGGTGGCCGAGGAGCTGCGCCAGGCTGCCGCCAACGAGTCTCTGGCGCTGTTCAACCTGGCTCCGGCACTGACGATCGAACAGGACGCCCTGCGCCTGGGAGTCAAGGGCTTCTTTTACGAGGGAGATTCTCCCGGGTCGATCGCCCACGGCATCCAGTCCATCCTGCAGGGCGATTACTGGGTCTCCCGCAAGATCCTGGTCGATTGCTTGCTGCACGACACCCCGGAAGGCCATGCGGTCGTGTGCCGCGAGCCGTCCCTGAGCCGCCGCGAAAACCAGGTGCTGGCCCTGCTGGTTGAAGGTCTGTCGAACAAGGCGATCGCCGACCGGTTGTGCATCAGCCTCCCCACGGTCAAGACCCACGTCAGCAAGATTTTCAGGAAGATTCACCTCTCCAGCCGCCTCGAGGCCATTCGCCGGGCCGACCGCCACCCTGGGCCTTAACTTTGCGCCATACCGGATAAACCGGCGCCCGCCCCGGGAGGCAACGAGGCGGGCGGAAGAGGCGCGACCCGTGTGGAACCGGGCCGCGCCACGCGGCAAAATACTGCCTGCTACTTGGTTTTGATCACGATGCTGCCGCCCCCGATCGGCTGATCGAAACCGTTGTCGTAAATGTCGGTTTCGACGCCGTCGATTTCCTGCCAGATGCGGATGCGGAATTTGTCCGGAACACCATCCCTGGCCCAGAGCATGAACCGGTAGCTGCCGGTGCCGTTGATGGTGCCGACACCTTTGTACTGGACTCCTGTACCGCCGCCGGTGACCACCATCCAGTCGTAGCTGGCGCTATGGAAGTTGAGGCCGGCGGTCTGGAAGTTGAACTCGGTCTGGCCGGTCGGTTTCGTGGCCCCCTTCTGGTATTTCGAGACGAAGCCGAAGTTGGCCTTGCCCGTGAGGGACGGGTCGGCCCGGTAGGCGCCGGCCGGCGAGTCGATCCAGCCGCCGCCGGTGACGAAACCGGCGCTCGGGTCGTAGGCGACGACCGTGGTGGTCGCGGAGCCGGTGGCTCCGTCGTCGTCGGTCACCGTCACGGTGACGGTGTAGATGCCGGGCAGCGCGTAATCGGTGTGGGCGCTGTCGGACGAGGACGTGTTGGCTGTGCCGCTGCCGCCGGTTTCGCTGACGGCCGAGGGGTGCGGGTCGCCGCCGTCGCCGAAGTTGCATTTCGAGACGAGGTGGGTATCCGGGGTGCCGGCATCGGTGAACGTCGCCGAAACGCTGAAGGTGGTATTGACCGGCACCACGTACTGGCTGACGGTGGGCGTGGACACCACCGGGGCGACGTTTTCGATTTCGATCTCCGCCGTGCCGACGCCGCAGGCCCCGTGCTCGTCGCAGACCTGCAGATGGACATACAGTTCGTCCGGGCCGTCCATGCCGGCCGCGGAAAATACCGGCGTCGCCCCCGGAACCTCAAAGATGCCGTCGCCGTCGAAGTCCCAGGCAAAGGATGCCAGGGCGTCGCCGTCCGGGTCGCTCGAGAGCGTGCCGTCAAGGGTGATCGCCCCGCCTTCGGCGACCGCATACTTTTCATTCGGATAGAGCTTGCCGGGGTGGGCAAAGGGCGGCCGGTTGGGGGAGAAGACCGCGGTGTCGCTGGCGATGCAGTCGATCCCCGGCCAGTGGAAGATGGCGGTGAAGGTGATGGCTACCGCGTCCGTCGCGCCGGGCGGAGCCGTTACCGTGACGACGTGATTGACATCGATCGTCGCCGACCAGCCGGGGGGAACCGCGCTGACGTTCCATTCGAGATCCTCGCAGTCGCAACTCTGGAAATCGTCGAGGTCGAAGGAAGAGAAGGGCGTAACCTGGTCGGGGATTCCCGCGACCCGGGGGAGCGAGTAGACCGTGCCGCCGGCACTGTCTTCGGCCTGTGTCGAGATACCGCTGCCGGAAACCGCCAGCACCGCCTTCCAGGTGTGATCGCCGAGCGTTTCCGGAGCGATGGTGTAGGTCCGGCTGGCCGTCCCCTTGAAGTCGGTGAGCGTCACCGTGTCGAACAGCACGCCGTCGCGATAGACGTTCAGCGTCCCGCTGGCGGTGAAGCGCTCCACGCTGTAGTCGATATCGACCTCGTAACCGGTCAGGTCGCAGGCGTAGCCGGGGACGGTGATGTCCACCGAAACCGGGAAGACCGATGCCTGGAGGATGACGATGTCCCAGGGGGTTGCCAGGTAAGGTCCCCAGTTGAAATAGCCGCTCCAGTAGCCCAGCCCAGGAGTCGGATGGCTCTGGGTGAGAACCAGAAATTCGGCGTAGTCGCCCCACCAGTCGCCCGCAGGGGTGTCGGGGGTGGCCGCGGCATTGGCGACGGTTGGTACCTGGAGCAGTTCCAACCCCTTGAAGACCGAGAACATCGCGTAGGGATGCCCCCGGTTGCCGTCCCAGAAGTTCAGCGGGTCGTTCCAGTGGGCATTGATGTAGTTGAGGGCGGCCTTCACCCGCGGGCTCTCCCTGGTGTCGCCGAGGAAGTAGAACTCCACCAGCAGGCCGCCGGTCTTGGCGATGTTGACCATCGTGAACGGGGTGTCGTAGCCGGAGCCGCCGTCGTTCGGGTTCTGGATATAGCCGACCCAGTATTCCATCTCGCTTTTGACGAACGCCGGAGCGGAGATGCCCCACTGGCTCGCGGCGATGAGGCCGAGGACCGGCCACTGGGCGACGGAATTGTCCCCGTAATCCCAGCCGTTGTCATAGTACCAGTAGCGCCAGCCGCCGCGCCCCGGCCCGGCATCGATCTGCGCCCAGGCGAGGAAGTCGACCAGGTCTTCCATGACCTGGCGATAGGTCATGCCGCTGCACGGGCCGGTGGCGACGACCCGGTCGGGGGTGTTGCTCGCGGCGATGGCCTGCATCACCAGGCCGGTTTCGTACATGAGTGTATACTGACTGAAGAAAACCCCCAGACCGTTGCCGTTGGTGTCGGGATCGTCGTTGCGGCCGGGATCGCCGTAGGTCTGGTGACCGATCGGAATCTTGTTGGCAAAGTAGAAGATGTAGTCGAGTCCCTTTTCGACGTTGACGGAGTAGGGGCTGCCTCCGCCGGGGAAGTTCCCCTCGTTTTCAAAGGCGAGAACCGCCATGGCGGTTTCCGCGAGCGGATAAGAGTAGAAATAGCCTCCCGAGACGGGATCCTGCTGGGTGGCCTGCCAGGCCAGAGCGCTCTGGATGGCGGCATCGATCTGCGCCTGGGTCGCGGCGCCGGCTTCGCTGCCGGGGCCGCCCAGAACGGCCAACAGCGCCAGCGCCTTGACCAGGCGGAACCAATATCGGCGGATGTTCATTGTTGATCTCCTTTTATGCGTGCCGGTAGCATGGCAGGAGAGCGGAGTCCTCCGGCGGGCCGGCCGTCCGGAGCGCCGGGTCGTTTCCCCTGTCGCGGACATTCTGGCGGGCTGCTTGCTTCAAGGTCTTCATCGGGCGGCATCACCTCCTGGTCTCTGCGGTTGTCACGTCTGGCGGGAATTGTCCCGCCGAAGCTTTTTTTGAGTGAGAAAGAAACAACTCTCGACCGGGTTTGCTTCTCCCGATGCCTGAAAATTAACGCTGGATAATGTTTGGGCAATCGGTCGCCGGGATGATTGTCGGGGTTGATTTTGGATGGAGTCCGAACGGGTGGTCGATGCCGTCGAAAGCGCGGCGCGCTGCTGCCCTGTTTTGTCGCCCGCCGGCGCGGATTCGACCGCGGCCGGCGCCGAAGGCGCAGCGACGGCGGCCTGACCGTCTGGCATGGATCGTGTAAAATGGAAGGAATCGGAAGGAGCGCTGCCGCAACGCGCCCGTATTGCCCTTAATCAAGGAGGAACCGTCATGTTTTTACGGAAGTTGTGGATGGCCCTGGTCATGGTGGTGTTCGCCAGCAGTCTGGCGTATGCCGATCTCGATGCGTACCTGAAGGAACTCGATATCCACGCCCGTGCCGATTTCGGCGATTTCAGGGCCCAGGTCGAGGCGCACTTCGGTGTCCCCGCCCCGGATCTCGACCTGGTTTTCAAAGGGGTGTTCGACCCGGCCGACGCCGTCATCTGCCTGTGGCTCGGGCAGCAGAGCCGTCAGCCCTACGATGTGGTGATGCGGGAGTACCGGGCCAACAAGGGGAAGGGCTGGGGGGTGGTGGCGCAGCGCCTCGGCATCAAGCCGGGATCCGCCCAGTTCAAGGCGCTCAAGGCCGGCGACCTGGGATGGTCGCCCCGCGCCCACGGCGGCGGTTCAGCCCCGGGCGGCGGCAAGGGCGACGGTCACGGCGGGCCTGGCGGTTCTTCCGGCAAGGGGCATGGCAAGAACAAGTGATTCGCGCGAGAACTCCGCGCAACACCGAAGGGCGGCCAGTCTGGTCGCCCTTCGGTGTTTTCCCGCGCCCGATTGACAGTGTCAGTCGCGGACCAGGCACAAACTGTTACACTGAAAACAAACGATATCTGCCGCGTTGGGGAGGGCCGCCCTGCCTGTGTCCGGAGGCCGGGAAACCGCCATGACTTTGGAAATCTTTCTGGTGTTGGGACTGGTCGTCTCCGCGGTGATCCTGTTTGCCACGGAGCGCATCCCGGTGGATTTGACGGCCATGATCCTGATGGCCACGATGCTGCTTTCCGGCCTGATTACCCCCGAAGAAGCCATTGGTGGCTTCAGCAATCCGGCGACAGTTACCGTGGGGGCCATGTTTGTGCTTTCCGCCGGACTGTTCAGAACCGGGGCGGTGAATGTGGTGGTCAACCTCTTCTCCCGGTTAGCGCGTATCAGCTTCTTGGGGGTGCTGGTAGCCATCATGCTGACCATCGGCATCCTTTCCGCATTTATCAACAATACCGCAGCCGTTGCCATCTTTCTGCCGGTGGTACTGGCTGTTGCCAAGGATGCCGGGCTCCCCGCCGCCCGGCTGTTGATGCCCCTCTCCTTTGCCGCCATGTTCGGCGGCGTCTGTACCCTGATCGGCACCTCCACCAATATCCTGGTCTCGTCGATTGCTGAGAAGCACGGCCTGATGCCTTTCGGCATGTTCGAGATGAGCGGTCTCGGCCTGATTTTTTTTGCGGCCGGGAGCGCTTATATGCTGCTGATCGGAATATGGCTGATCCCTCGGCGTTCGCCACAAACGACCAGAAGCGATGTTTTTGGGGGTAACGATTATCTGATTGAAATCATTCTGGGTCCGAGGGCCCGCTCGGTTGGGCACGTGCTGGCGGAATCGCCATTACTGCATGATCTGAATCTGCGCAGGGTCGAGGTGTTTCGGGATGGCGTCCGTCTCCATGAGTCTGCCGACACGTTGACGCTGCAGGAGGGGGATCTCCTCAAGGTCTGTTGCGATCTGGAGAATTTTCTGAAGCTCAGGGAACGGCGCGGGATCGCCCTGCGCCAGGAAAACAACGGCCCCTCCGAAAAAGAGCTGGCGTTGGTGGAAGCCGTCGTGGCGCCGCGCTCGACGCTAGACGGCCGCAGTCTCCAGGAGGCCAGATTACGTTCCCGCTACGGGCTGACCGCTCTGGCGATCCGCCATCGCGGGGAGGTCATGCGTGAGCATCTGGAGTCGATGCGCCTGCGCGCCGGCGATGTCCTGTTGGTCGAAGTCGACAGCGATCAACTCGAAGCTCTCCGCGAAGACCGGACTTTCGTGCTCGTTTCGGAAGTGCCCCGACCGGTGTTCAGAAAGAGCCGGATGCTGATTTCGGTGGCGATCGTGACCGGCGTTGTTGTGGCGGCGGCCAGCGGGCTCGTGCCGGTCGTGGCCGGTGTCATCATCGGCTGCATCCTGATGATCCTGGGACGCTGTCTGACTCTCGAGGAGGCGTACGCGGCGATTAACTGGAAGGTGATCTTCCTGCTGGCCGGGGTGCTCACTCTCGGGACCGCTCTGGAAACCAGCGGCGCCGCGCATCTGCTGGGTGAGGTGCTGGTGAAAACGGCAGGGGACTTCGGGCCTGTCGTGCTCTTGTCCGCTCTTTACCTGGTCACCTCGTTGCTGACCGAGATGATGTCCAACAATGCCACCGCAGCCTTGCTGGCCCCGGTTGCGATCGCCACCGCCGAAATGATGGGAGTCGATTCCAGGCCGCTGCTGATGGCGATCACCTTTGCTGCCTCGGCGAGTTTCATGACCCCGGTCGGCTATCAGACCAATACCCTGATTTATGGTCCCGGCCAGTTTCGCTATGCGGATTTCCTGCGTGTCGGCACCCCGCTCAATCTCCTGTTCTGGATGTTGGCGACAATCCTGATCCCGCGTTTCTGGCCATTTTGAAAGAAGGGGGTGGATGAAAATGCTGCAGCGGATGCTCGACCCCGTCAGGGAATTCCTGAATATTCCCCTGTTGGATCTTGGCCGGACGCCCATAACGCTGGGGATTCTTTTGCACCTGGTGATCCTGGTGCTTCTGCTTTTTCTCGGCAGTGGGATACTGCGGAACTGGGTGGTCGACAGATTGTTGACCCGGACCCATATGGAGGCGGGAGCGCGCCAGGCGACCGGCACTATTCTGCGCTACAGTGTCATCGCCGTCGGCTTCATCGTCATTCTGCAGACTGCGGGGATCGATCTTACCGCCGTCAACGTCCTGGCGGGTGCTGTTGGCATCGGTGTCGGCTTCGGGTTGCAGAACATCGTCAACAACTTTATCAGCGGGCTTATCATTCTGTTCGAGCGACCCATCAAGGTTGGAGATCGCATCGAGGTTGGCGACGTCGAGGGGGATGTCGTGAATATCGGCGGCCGGAGCACGACCGTTGTGACCAACGACAACATCACTATTATTGTGCCGAATGCGAAATTCGTCACCGAAAACGTGGTTAACTGGAGTCATAACGACCGCAAGGTACGTTTCCGCGTGCCAGTTTGCGTAGCCCACGGCAGCGAGGTGCAACAGGTGGAGCGACTGTTGCTCGAAGCGGCGGCCGAATGCCCCGACGTGCTCGTTGATCCGCCACCCGCCGTGCGACTCATGGCTTTCGGCGATAGTGGCCTCGAGTTTGAATTGCGGGTATGGAGTACCACCCTGATCCATCGCCGGGGAATGCTCGTCAGTGCCGTCAACGTGGCGATCTATCGAAAGTTCGGTGAATACGGCATTGAAATTCCCTCTCCTCGTCGAGATCTGCGAATTCTCAATGGTGGATCGAAGGTAACGCAGGACGGCGGCGATGGTTGACGTGGGGCAGGTGGCCGCTGGTCGGGAGCCCTACCGGTCTTTTCGGGAAGAAGGGATCAGTACCAGGTCGAACACCGCCTCGCCCGCACCGGGCTGCAGGTAGTGCTGGGTGATCAGTTCCTGGAAACCGGGGGCGTTGACGATCAGGTGGATGTGCGGCGGCCGGCTGCCATACGGCCCGGGGACGTGGCTGGCGAAGTGATAGCGGCCGTCGGGGCGGGCGAAGGTGGTGGCCCGCCACGGGTCGCCGTAGAGGCCGTCGGGGCCGGCCATCCAGATTTCGATGCGGGCGCCTCCGACCGGCCGGCAGTCCGCCGCCGACTTGACCTCGCCCATCAGCAGGTAGCCGCTGCCGATGCGGCTGCGCACCGGGGCGTCGGGGCGGTAGAAAGGGCCGTCGGCATCCGGCGGCGTAGGGGTGCAACGATACGCGCCGGCGCTGCCGCCGGCGGAAAGCAGGGTCGTTGCCAGGAGGGCCATCATGGCGAGCAGGTTCTTCATGCCGCCATTATAACAGGTTTCGTCCCGTCACCGTGGTCCGGACACGAATTGCAGCCACTCCCGCCAGTCGTGCTGCGTAATCCGCTCGAGCCAGTCGTTGTGAGCCGCCCCGGGAATTTCCCGCAGCTGCTTGTGGAGGGTGGGCAGGGCCTGGTAGAGCCGTCGGCCTTCGTCAGCGGGGATGATCTCGTCGCTGCCGGCGGTCACGACCAGCACCGGGCCGCGATAATTCTGCAGCGCGGCGGCGCTGTCGAAGTGGTTGCGCAGCAGGAGGCCGACCGGCAGCCAAGGGTAGAACTGGCGGCCCCCCATCGTTTCGAGATGCATGAAGGTCGGGTGACCGTACAGA
>VAUL01000091.1 GCA_005774545.1 Deltaproteobacteria bacterium
GGGTTTTTGGTGGGGGTGTTTAGGGGGGAAGGAGCAGGTTGTTAGCAATGGCATCTGGTAAGCCGTGGACATACGACGAACTAATGATTGCAATGAATCTCTACTGCAAGCTGCCGTTCGGCCAGTTGCGACATGGCAACCCGCTGGTTGTCGAAGTGGCGAAGAAATTGGGGCGCACGCCGAGCAGTCTGTCGATGAAGCTCTGCAACCTTGCCGCACTCGACCCTTATCATCAGGCACGCGGCATCAAGGGTCTGAGCAGCACCAGTAAGGGTGATCGCGAAATCTGGGCGGCATTCAATACCGATTGGGAAGGTATCGGTGTTGCCAGCGAGGAGAGGTTACAGCAGTTGCTCGGGAGAGAGCCTGCCGATCAGCCGGTTGCCGTAGCGTCACCGCGCAAGCAACAGCCGCGAACCTTCAAAATGCCACTTGAGGTCCCGAACGGGCCGACTGAGAAGATGCTGACATCCAAAGCCCGCATCGGCCAGCGTTTTTTCCGCCAGAGCGTGCTTGCCTCCTACAACTCACGTTGCTGCATCACCGGCAACCCGGTTCCGGAACTGCTGGTTGCCAGTCATATCCTGCCGTGGGGAAGCCACCCCGAACAACGACTCAACCCGAGTAACGGACTCTGCTTAGCGCAGACACAGGATGCGGCATTCGATCGCGGGCTGATTACCTTTGATGAGGATTTCCGTCTGGTGGTTGGATCACGCTTGAAGGAATACCTGCCGAGCGAGGCGTTGGAGCAGAACTTTCTGGCCTACGAAGGAAAGCCGATGCAGATGCCGGATAAGTTCCTGCCTGAAGCTGAGTTCATGCGGAAGCATCGGGAAGAGGTGTTCGGGCGTCAATAACTATGGCAACCCTCATCCCCAGCATATCCACCTGTAAATTCGACACTTCCGGCGAGAGAAGATTCGCTCATTTGCTGGAAGCGAAACTGGAGGAGGATTATCTCTGCTGGTACAACGTGCCCATCGGCCCCGTTCGTCTTCATCCAGACTTCATCATCATGCACCCCCGCCGTGGCCTGATCATCCTTGAGGTCAAAGACTGGCGCTTGTCGACGATCCAATCGATCAACAATCACGACGCAACTATCTTCGTTAATGGCAGCCCCATGAAGGTTAAAAATCCGCTGGAACAAGCGCGGGTTTATGCCTTGGCTATCGTCGACATTCTGAAGGCTGATCCCCAATTGGTTTGGTTGGGAGGACATCAGCAAAGCCGACTGCTCTTTCCGTGGGCCTTTGGCGTCGTTTTCCCCAATATCACCCGAAGTGAGTTCGACCAGACCGATCTGGGCGAGGCGATCCCGCCGCATCGCGTTATCTGCCGGGACGAGATGCTCCCGTCGGCTGACGCTCTGGCGTTTCAGGAGAGGCTTTGGGCGATGTTTCCGTTCAACGCCAAAGGGGTTCTGACACTTCCTCAGATCGAGCGAGTCCGCTGGCACCTCTTTCCGGAGATCCGCTTGCCGTACAAACAGGCCTCGCTGTTTGATGATCTCGAAGATCAGCCGCAAACTCTCCCCGATATTCTGCGTGTCATGGATTTGCAGCAAGAACAGTTGGCACGTAGCTTGGGAGAGGGGCACCGGGTCATTCATGGCGTGGCGGGTTCGGGTAAGACCCTCATCCTCGGCTATCGCGCCCAGCATCTTGCCAAAGCCTGCAGCCGCCCGATTCTGGTGCTTTGCTACAACAAATTACTGGCGCAGCGCCTCGATGAGTGGATGAGAGCAAAAGGGTTGCATGACAAGGTTCAGGTGCGGAATTTCCATCGGTGGTGTGTCGAGCAATTGAAAGCTTATCACGTGCCACTACCTGGCAATCGCGACGATGCCGATGAGTATTGTGACGAGTTGGTGGAGGGCGTCATCCGTCAGGTGGAGCGCAACTTCATTCCGCCCGGGCAGTACGATGCGGTGATGATTGACGAGGGGCACGATTTTCGCCCCGAGTGGCTCAAGCTGGTGGCACAAATGGTCAACCCCAATACCAACTCATTGCTGGTTCTGTATGACGATGCCCAATCGATTTACGATACCCGCAAGAAAGGAAAATTTAGCTTCAAAAGCGTAGGCATTCAAGCGCAGGGACGCACCACTATCCTCAAGGTCAACTATCGCAACACTCACGAAATCCTCGATTTTGCCTCAAGTTTTGCCCGGCAACTGCTGACCCAGGAAGATGCCGATGAAGATGGCATCCCGAGGATTGCGCCAGTATCCGCCGGACGCCGTGGCTCGAAGCCCATTTTGATCAAGCTTCCCACCCTGAAGAGTGAGGCAGACGAAATCGTCCGGCTCCTCAAAGAAGCCCATGAGCGTGGCGTAGCATGGAGGGATATGGCCGTGCTGTATTGGGACGGGCACGACAAGGACGAGCTATTCCGGGCGCTCAAAGAACACCATGTCTACGTTGTCGGCAAGAAAACAATCAGTTTTTCCGGGGATGATGCCAAGGTGCGTTTCCTTACCATGCATGGCAGCAAAGGGTTGGAGTTCCCATTGGTGGCCATCATGGGTAGCCGAATCGTTGCGAAGGCCAAGGCTGACGTCGATGCAGCCAAGCTGCTCTATGTTGCCATGACCCGAGCAACATCGCAGTTGATAATGACAGTGTCCGAAGCAAACGATGCCGAACACGTAAGCTTGTTACACTAACAGTCTTCTGGTGAATAAAAGATGAAGCCATGTCCTTTCTGTGAATTAGCCGCGTTGCGAGTCGTCTCTGCCAATGATCACGCAATAGCCATTTACGACGGCTTTCCTATATCTCCCGGCCACGTGCTGATCATCCCCAAGCGCCATGTCGCCTCGTTCTTCGAACTGGCTACAGAAGAACAGGGAGCTATGCTCGGCCTGTTGGCTGAAATGCGCCAACTTCTGCAGAAGGAGAGCAACCCAGACGGCTTCAACATTGGCATCAACGACGGTACCGCCGCCGGCCAAACTGTCATGCACCTGCACATTCACCTGATCCCTCGCTACGCCGGCGACCAGCCCGACCCGCGCGGCGGGGTACGCTGGATATTCCCGGACAAGGCCGATTACTGGACAAATAGGTAACAGCTTATGGCAGACGATACTCGTTTCTATGAGATTGAACCGAGCCTGGAAAACTACTGGCGGGCAGTCATCCTCTTTGGGAAAAACGTTGCGTCCTACAAATTTGCTCTTGCCAAGGCCCTTTACGATCTTAGAAAAGGCCCGTCAGAACTGGTTCGTCTCGATGAACTTGCCCCCCTCTTCGCCGACCATCTAATTGCTCATCTGAAGCAGTGCGACAAGCAAATCACATCAAGGTCGAGCGCGTTCCTTGATGTTTGTAGAAAATACAGTAATGGAGAAATTTCGCGGGATCGACTGATTCAAGAAACAGCAAGGCACGGTTTTAACAACGTCATTGATGCTTTTCACAATGTCCATGGCAACGAATTGGACAAACGGTTTTTCCTCGATGAGCGAAAGACATCAGGAGGCATTCGCCTCACTGAAGATTTCTATCGACTAGCTGAAGCACAGAGTTTCGACGATCTGAATGTTGAAACGGAAGCAAGGTGGCGTTTAGTGGAAACGGCTTGGGAATTGAGATTGCCTCGGCATGTTGTCCGCATCGCCTATGACGACAATGACCAGATTTTGCATACGTTAACGAGTCAGAATCGGCGGGTGAACATCACCTCATCACGTAATGCCTTGAATGGCTATCAGAAGGGGCGCTGTTTCTATTGCTATCGAAATATCTCCTTAGACATGTTTTCCGATGATTTAGCCGATGTCGACCATTTCTTTCCGCATAAATTGAATTTCTGTGCGAAGGGTAAGCCGATAGACGGCGTGGCTAATCTTGTCCTTGCCTGCAAAGAATGTAATCGCGGGGCTGATGGAAAGTTTGACCGACTACCATCAATCGACTTGCTGGCCCGGTTGAATCGACGGAATGAATATCTTATCAAGAGCCATCACCCGCTGCGCGAAACCTTGATGCTCCAAACTGGAATAACCGAAACCGATCGACGTTCGTATTTGCAAAGTGCCTACACTTGTGCTGAATCCCACTTGATCATGAAGTGGGCACCTAAACCGTGCGGAAACGCCACATTTTGAACGTTTGATTTACGACAGCGCTGCGCCCTGTGCGACATCTGCAACAGTATGGCCCTCTGTCGGCTCTTTCACTGGGGGTTCGACGAGGTAGTCCTCCGGCGACGGTTCTCAAATAGCGTGATGTTATCCAAATCTTACGGCAGAATTCCGGGGACACCACACTTAATTTGGCGACATATCGGATGTGAAC
>VAUL01000026.1 GCA_005774545.1 Deltaproteobacteria bacterium
ATTCTAACCAATTAAAAACAAGACAAAACTTTCTTAAAAACATCTCGACGCTTGGCACATCAATTGCCGCTGAAGGGTTCCGGGCCGGCCGGGAAAACCGGTGCCGCAGCCCCCGAGACAACCATTCAGGAGATCAGCCGATGCAATGCGAACTGCTGGACAAGTGCGGATTCTTCCGCAAGTACCGCGACACTCTCAACCTTGCCTGCCGGGGTTTCATCAAGACCTACTGCGAAGGGGACAAGATGGATGATTGCAAGCGCAAGGAATACCGGCTGAAAAACGGCACGCCGCCGAACGACGACTTGATGCCGAGCGGGCAGATGATCCCGGAGGAATACAAGCGCACCGTCTGAGACAGGCTGACGTGATGCACCGGCAAGGAAGCGGGACGACCGCGCCCGACCGCCGGTGAGCCTCAGAACTGCGTCGCCAGTTCGTGCAGCCGGCGCGTCAGCCCCTCCAGGGAGGCGACCTCCTGCATGATCATCCGGGCCTTGTCGGCGTTGCCGTGGAGGCGCTGCTCGGAGCGGGCGAAGTGCTCGAGGATCTCGGTGACCGCCGCCATCTGGAAGCGGGTCGCCTCGCAGATCGCCTTCACCTGCTCCTCCCGGGCCAGCAGGCTGCGGTCGAATTCGCGGTTGGCGCGCACCTGCTCGTCGAAACCGCGCGCCACCTGGTCGGCCGCCGCCTTCATCTCCCCGACCCCCGCCTGGATGCGCCCGACGGCCTCCTCCTGACGCTGCATCGCCTGGGCGATGGAGCGCACCGAGCGCAGGCTGCGGCCGGCATCCTCCACCAGCGCCCGCACCCGCAGCCCGTGCTCGCCGGCCGTGTCGGCGAGCTGCCCGGATTCGGCGGCCGCCCGCGTCGAGCTGTCGACGATCTTCCCCAGTGCCGCGCCGGTGTTGCGCGACAGCTCCATGCCGCGGCTGATGAAGCGCCCGGTCGATTCGACCGTCGCCCCCACCTGGCGGGTATCCTCGCGAATGCTCCTGACGATCGCCTCGATCTCCCCGGCGCTGGCCGTGGTGCGGTCGGCCAGGTCGCGGATCTCCTCGGCGACCACCGAAAAGCCGCGCCCCTCGGCGCCGGCCTTGGCGGCGATGATCGCGGCGTTGAAGGCGAGCAGCTCGGTGTCGGACACCAGCTCCTTGATCACCTCGAGAATCTTGGTGACCTCGTCCGTCTGCCGGGCCAGGCGCTGCATGGCGGCCACCGCCTTCTGGCTCTCCTGGTCGATGCGGGCCATCTCGCCGATGAACGACTCGACCACCGCCAGCCCCTGTTCGGCATCGACCTTGACGCCTTCCGCCTGGCCGGCGCTGGCCGCCACCGCCTGGCGCAGAATGTCGAGGGCCGCATTGATGCCGTCGAGGTCGTGCGCCGTGTTTTCCATCGACCGGGCCACCTGCCCCACCTGCGCCGTCGCCTGGCGGATCGCGTCGACCACTTCGTCGACGCCGCGGGTCGTCTCCAGGAACTTCTGGGTGGAGTGCTCCAGGGCCCCGGCCATCGCCTCCAGCGAGGCGGAGAGTTCGCGGGAGATCGCCGCCTCGTCCTGGGCGCGGGTGTTGAGGTTCTCGGTCTCGCGCATGACCTCCTGCTGCTTGCGGTGCATGCCGTCGACATCCCTGCGGGCGTTCTGCGCGGCCTGCAGGCCGTCGTCGGTGCGCGCCGACAGGTAGCTGCTGGAATCGGCCAGCGCCCGGTAGTGGGGGACGAATTCATCGACCGTGGCGCGAAACGCCTGCAGCAGTCCCCTGACCTCGCCGACCGTCCGGGCCACTTCGGCCTGAAGCCCCTCGAACGTCTCGCCGCCGCGCGCCGCTACAGCTGTGCCGGTCAGCTGCTGCAGCTCTGCGAGCTGCAGGCTGAGCTGGCGCTTGAGGGTCGCGCGGACAAACAGGAACGAGGCTGCACCGAGCGCAAAACCGGCCGCGAGGCAGGAGGCGAAAAACGGCAGGGTCAGGACCGCCGGGCCGAGCAGCAGGGCGGCAAGGAGGGGAAAACAGGCTCCGACCAGCAAGCCGACGCCGTGATTGAAGAAAAAGATGGTGCGCAGATAGCTGCGGCCGGTCGCCGGTTTTGCCTTGTCCATCGCGGTCTCCTGTTGCAGGCGCCTTGTCGAATCGGAGGGCAACGTCGCATTATCACAGAGGAAGCGGCCGGCGGCAAGGAGAAAGCCGCGGCGCTGGCCGCTTCCCCCGCGGCTGTGCTAGCATGGCAGTCATGCTGGTCGACACCCACATCCACCTCGACTTTCTCGCCGACCTCGCCTCGGAACTGGGGGCCGCGCGCGCCCAGGGGATCGCCGCCTGGGTGGTCCCCGGCGTCGCCCCGGCCGGCTGGCCACAGCTGATGGCCACGGTGGCCGCCGTTCCCGGGGCCTGGGCCGCGCCCGGCGTGCACCCGCAGGCGGCCGCCGACTGGCGCCCGGAGGTGGAACGGGAACTGCTGCGGCTCGCTGCCGCGCCGCGCACGGCGGCGCTCGGCGAGGTCGGCCTCGACGGCGCGACCGGCCCCGACCCGGCCACCCAGGAACGGGTCTTCCGGCGCATGATCGGCCTTGCCCGCGAGACCGGCCGCCCCCTGCTGCTGCACCTGCGACGAGCCACGGCCCGGGCGCTGGAGCTGTTGCGCGCCGAGCGCGCCGCTGATGTCGGCGGCATCGCCCATGCCTACTCCGGCAGCCTGGAGACCGCAAAGGCGCTGATCGATCTCGGCTTCGCCCTCGGCATCGGCGGGGTGGTCACCTTTCCCGACGCCCGCCGCCTGGGCGACGTGGTCCGCAGCGTGCCCGCCAACTGGCTGGTGCTGGAAACCGACGCCCCGGACCTGGCCCCGCACCCCCACCGCGGCGCGGACAACCGCGCGGAGTGGCTGACGCTGGTGGCGGCGCGGGTCGCCGAACTGCGCGGCTGGACGGCTGCCGAGACCGCCCGCATCACCACCGACAACGCCCGGCGCGTGCTGCGCCTGGCCATGCTGGAGGAGAACGCATCATGAGTGCAGAACATCGCTTCAGCCGGCTGGACCTGCTGGTCGGCAAGGAAGGGCTGGCCCGGCTGGGCAGCGCCTCGGTCGCCGTCTTCGGCGTCGGCGGCGTGGGGAGCTATGCCGTCGAGGCCCTGGCGCGCGGCGGCGTCGGCCGGCTCACCCTGGTCGATTTCGACGACATCTGCCTGACCAACGTCAACCGCCAGCTGCACGCGTTAGAGGGCACCATCGGCCGCGCCAAGGTCCAGGTCATGGCCGAGCGCTGCCGGGCGATCAACCCGAAGCTGCAGGTCGAGCCGATCAAGGCCTTCTACGCGGCGGACAACGCGGCGGAGCTGCTCGACCGCGGCTACGACTATGTGCTTGACTGCATCGACCACATCACCGCCAAGCTGCACCTGCTGCAGAGCTGCACGGAGCGCGGCCTGCCGGTGATCTCCTCGATGGGCGCCGCCAACAAGCTCGACCCGACCCAGGTGAAGGTCGCCGACCTGGCCCACACCCGGACCTGCCGGCTGGCCCGGATCATCCGCAAGGAGTTGCGCCGGCGCGGCATCCCTGGCGGCATCAGGGTGGTCTACTCCACCGAGGAGTTCCGCCCCTTGAGCCCGGCCGCGGCGGTCTGCGCCGACAACTGCATCTGTCCGAACCAGCAGGACCAGGCGTGGCGCTGCACCGACCGCCGGGTGATCCTCGGCAGCTCCTCGGTGATCCCGCCGCTGTTCGGCCTGACCATGGCCGGCGAGGTGCTGCGCGCCCTGCTCGGCGAGGCCGGGTGATTTGGCGGCGGCGCGCGGGTGTGGTACGCTTGTGGTCTTCTGTGATGTCATCGCGTTCATTCTGACGAGGGCTTGCCATGAGTGACGACACCCCGCCTGCCGCCGGCACCGAACTGGCCGTTGTCAGCCCGCCGGCGCGCGCCGGCAGCGACAGCATCGCCCGGCTGCTGGTCCGTCGCGGCATCATCAGCGAAGCCCAGCTGGTCTACGCCAAACGCGTACAGGCCAAGCTGGTCTCCGACCGCTCCCTGATCGAGATCCTCAAGGATCTGCGTCAGCTCACCGGCGACCAGCTTGCCGACGCGCTGAAGAGCGAACCGCTCGACATCCGCCTCGGCGACCTGCTGGTCGAGCTCGGCCGCATCCGCGGCGGCGACCTCGAGGCGGCCCTGACCATCCAGCGGGAAACCGGCACCCATCGCAAGCTCGGCGACATCCTGGTCGAGTACGGCTTCATCGACGAGCAGCAGCTGATCGAGATCCTCGCCAGCAAGCTCGGCTTCCCGTTCGTGATGCCGAGTTTCGCCCAGGTCGACCGCGAGCTGCTGCGCCAGGTCCCTCCCAAGATGTTCAGCCAGAACTGCTTCCTGCCGGTGGAGCGCCGCAACGGCCGGGTCCTGGTGGCCTTCGCCGACCCGCTCGACCTCGAGGACCGCGAGGCCGCCGACCGCATCTTCGGCCGGCTGGTCCTGCCGGCGATCGCCCCCCGGCCGACGATCCGCGAGGCGATCGAGCTGTACCGGCGCGGCATCCAGCGGGCCCCGGTCCCCGAGGCCGACGATTCCACGGTGGTCGGCCTGGTCAACGGCCTGCTCGACGAAGCGATGCAGCAGGGGGTCAGCGACATCCACATCGAGCCGATGAAGGACCGCCTGCGGGTGCGCTTCCGCCGCGACGGCGTGCTGGCGGTGCACCGCGAGTTCAACCTCGACCTGGCGCCGCCGGTCACCACCCGCCTCAAGGTCATGGCCGAGGCCGACATCGCCGAGCGCCGCCGCCACCAGGACGGGCGCATCCTCTACGAAAGCGCCGCCACCGGAGCCGCCCTCGACCTGCGCGTCTCGTTCTACATCACCGTGCACGGCGAGAAGATCGTCCTGCGCCTGATGAACAAGAAGGGCGAGCTGCTGGCGCTCGAGGACATCGGCATGGCGCCGCGCATGCTCCAGCAGTTCCGCGACGAGGCGCTGCAGTGCCCGAGCGGCATCATGATCGTCACCGGGCCGACCGGCGCCGGCAAGACCACCACCCTGTACAGCTGCGTCAACGCCCTCAACGACCTCGAGACCAGCATCATCACCGCCGAAGAGCCGGTCGAATACGTGATCGACGGCATCTCGCAGTGCTCGATCAACCCGAAGATCGGCGTGACCTTCACCGAGACGCTGCGCCACATCGTGCGCCAGGATCCGGACATCATTGTCATGGGCGAGGTGCGCGACGCCTTCTCGGCGGAGACCGCCATCCAGGCGGCGCTGACCGGGCACAAGGTCCTGACCACCTTCCACACCGAGGACACCGTCGGCGGGCTGCTGCGCCTCCTCAACATGGGCGTCGAGGCCTTCCTGATCGCCTCGACCATCACCTGCGTGGTAGCCCAGCGCCTGCTGCGCCGGGTCTGCCCGAAATGCGCCGTCCCCTACACGCCGACCCCCGAGGAATACCGCCGTCTCGGCTATACCCACGGCGACCTCGCCGGGGCCGAACTGATGATCGGCCGCGGCTGTGCCGCCTGCCGCTTCACCGGCTACAAGGGGCGGGTCGGCATCTTCGAACTGCTGATCCTGAGCGAGCCGGTCAAGGAGGCGGTCATGGCCCGCAAGACCACCCACGAGATTCGCCGGCTGAGCATCGAGAGCGCCGGGCTGGTCACGCTCTTCGAGGACGGCATCGCCAAGGCGGCCCGCGGCAAGGTTTCCCTGCCGGAGGTCCTCAAGCGCCTGCCGCGTCTCGACCGGCCGCGCCCCCTGTTCGAGCTGCGCCGCCTGCTGGGAGAATGACATGGCCAACCTGCCGCTGACCGCACAGATCGACAACATGGTCGCCTCCGGGCGGGTGCACCTCCCGGTCTACCCGGCGGTCGCCGCCCAGGTCGACGCCCTGCTGGCGCAGGACACGCCGACGGCGGACACCCTCGCCCGGCTGATCAGTCACGATCCGGTGCTCGCCTGCAACCTGTTCCGGGCGGCCAATTCCGCCTTCTACCAGGGGCTGCCCAAAGCCCTGACCATCGACGAGGCGATCACCCGGGTCGGGATCGAGCAGACCCTGCGGGAGGTCGAACGGGCCTGCCGCGACGGCGAGCTCTGCCCGCAGGGGCAGTTCATCCCCCGCTACTTCTCCGCCCTCTGGCAGCACGCCCTCGGCTGTGCCCTCGGCGCCCGCTGGCTGGCCCACCGCTGCGGCTTCGCGGCGCTGGCCGAGCAGGCCCACCTGCAGGGGCTGCTTCACGATATCGGCAAGCTGTTCCTGCTGGCCGCCCTCGAGCAGATCGCCGGCTGCGACGAGCCGCACATCGCCCTCGGCCCGCAGCTGGTCGAGGAAGTGGTGGAGAGCATGCACGTGGAGATGGGGCTGCGGCTGATCACGGAATGGCACCTCCCCGACGAGTTCGCCGGGGTGGTCGGGCGCCATCACGAAGCCGAGTTGGACGGCCAGGAATTGCTCCTGGCGTTGGTCCGGCTGGCCAACAAGGGGTGCCGCAAGGTCGGCCTGGGGTGGGAAAGGGACGACGGGCTGGTCCTGCCGACCACCGCCGAGGCCCAGTTCCTGGGGATCGACGAGATCAGCCTGGCGGAGTTCGAGATCATGCTGGAAGACCGCTTCCAGCTGGTTGCTCCGGAACCCGCCTGACCACGGATTCCGGAGCGGACGACCGGCCTCAGTTGTCGGCGATGAATTTCCTGAGGTCGCCGGCCACTTCGCGGCCGGCCTCTTCAATGCGCCCGCCCTCGCGGGCAAAATGCCGGAGCTTGGCCACCACCTTGCCGTCGCTGCCGGTCAGAATCACTTCGGCGCCGAAGCCGGCCTGCATCTGGTGGCCGCCGGCAAAGGGGATCCAGGCTTTCCCCGGGCTGAACTTCTCGGCTTCGTAAAAGCACACCTCCGCACGCAGCGTCCCCTTCTCCCCCTTGAGCTTGGCGAAGTAGTCGCGGAAGTAGCCGGACACCTCCTCGACCTGGGCCTTGACCATCTCGTCGGTCAGGTCGCCGATCTTGCCGACGGCAACCTTGTAGTCGGCGAGCTTGACGCCGGGGGCGACCCAGACCCAGTTGAGATCGTCACCTTCAGCCAGGTCCTGGTAGTCGCCGATGCAGCCCTTGCGGAAATCCTTGTCCTTGTACTCGTCGCTGTCGATCAGCTTCTCGGGGGCGGCCGCGGCGGGCAGCGCCGCCAGGAGCAGCAACCCGCAGGCCGCCGCCTTCACCTTGCACCATGTCATCGCCATCCTCCTTGTGCGGGCAGCATCCGGCCGCCCGGAGTGAGCCGGCGCGCGCCGGCTGAATCGCAGGGCTAGGGTTTCTCCGGCTCGTACTCCTTGTAGAGCGCCCGCAGGGCGAAGACGTACTTGAAGCCGCGGCTGATGACGGTCACCAGTTCGCGCAGCGGGAACTTGACCTTGTTGCGGCGCAGCGGGTTGGCGCGGAAGACGATGCCGTACAGGTCGGAGAAGTGCTGGTAGAAGCGCCGGATCGGCAGGCGCGTCGGCAGGATGGTGTGCATGCAGTCGTAGTAGACGTACGGATCCTTGATGAAGTTGTGCTTGTGCTGCTCCCACAGCTCCGTCCCCGGCGACGGCGAGAAGACCGTGAAGGTGATCTCCGCCCCGCCGAGCTTTTTGACCTCCTTCTTGAGCGCCGCGAAGTCGTCCTCGTCGAAGTCGGGGTCGAGCATGAAGCTGGCGTGCAGGGTGATCCCCAACTCGCGCAGGATCTCCACCGCGCGCCGGTTGGTCGCCTCGGTGGTGCGCTTGTTGAGCTTCTCCAGGCGCTCGCCGGTCATCGCCTCCAGCCCGACGTAGACCATGCTCAGCCCGGCCTTCTTCCACAGGGCGAACAGCTCCGGATGGCGGACGATGGTGTCGCTGCGCGCCCAGCTGATGAACTTCTTCCTGATGCCGCGCGCCAGCAGCAGCTCGGCGATCCTGGTCATCCGCTCGTTGTTGATGAAGTTCTCGTCGTCGACGAAGTAGATATGGTCTTCCTGCAGCTGCGCGATCTCGTCGACCACGTCCTCGGGGGTGCGCTGCAGGTACTGGCCGCGCATGACGTGATGGACCACGCAGAACGAGCACTTGAAGGGGCAGCCGTAGGAGGTGCGGATCGTCGCCGTGCGCGGGAAGATGGTCGGCACCCGCTTCTCGTCGCTCGCCGTCCAGACCACGAAGTAGCGGGAACGGTCGACCAGATCGCGGCGCGGCAGGGGGATCTCCTCGATCTTCGGGTAGGGGGGCGGATCGGCCTTGGCCAGCGCGGCGAACTCGGGGTCGCGCGGCGAGAGGATCGCCGGGCCGGCGTGCAGGGGGAGCCCCCCCTTGAAGCGCCGGGAGATTTCGCGGAAGGCGGTACCCCCTTCACCGCGGACGATGATGTCCATCTCCGGGATGGCGTAGTCCGCCGGCACCACCGTGGCGTGGATGCCGCCGACCACGGTCACCGCCGCCGGCAGCGTCGCCTTGGTCAGCACCGCCAGTTCCCGCACCACGGCCGCCTGGCTGCTGAAACCGGTAAAGCCGACGATATCCGGCTGCATGGCGACCAGCTTGCGGCGCAGCCCTTCGAAGGGATCCTGCTCGAAGCTCAGGTCGATGATCGCCACCTCGTCCTCGGCGGGGATGCCGCCGGCGACGATCTCCAGCTCGAGAGGCTCGAGGTGGAGGAAGAAATCCATCAGGAACTTGGACAGGGGGAGCGGCGGATGGGGCTTGACCAGCAGGACGCGCATAGTTTTCGCTACCTCGGCTTGAGTAATTGGCGGCCGGACCGCCCGACAGGCGATCAGCCGCGCTTGAGCTTGCCGCTGGCGGTCTTCTCCAGGCGGTCGACCACGACGAATTCCTTCGGTACTTTAAACTGGGTCAGGTGTCGGTAGCAATAGCGACGCAGTTCGTCAACGACGAGCTCGCCGCCGCGCGGCACGATGCGGGCGACGGGAAGTTCGCCGAAACGCGGATGCGGCACGCCGCAGACCAGCGATTCCTGCACCGCCGGATGCCGGTTGAGCACCGCCTCCACCTCCTGGGGGAAGATCTTCATCCCGGCGAAGTTGATCACCGCCTTCTCGCGGCCGACGATGAACAGGTTGCCGTCGGCATCGAGCCGCCCCAGGTCGCCGGTGGCGAACCAGCCGTCGGCACAGACCGCAGCGCGGGGCTGCCACGGTGCATAGTAGGCGTCGAACAGCCCCGGGCCGCGGATGCGGATGGCGCCGACCCCGGCGGCATCGGGCTCGACAAGCTGCACTTCGAAACCGGGGAGCGGCCGGCCGACCGAGCCGCGCGTCTGTTCCCCGCCGGCCAGCCGCTGGAAGGGGAGCCCCACCTCGATGATGCCGTAGGCCTCGGTCAGCTCGAAGCCGAAGCGCGCCCGGAAAGCGGCGGCGACATCTTCGGGGAGCTGCATGGCCGTCGACACCGCCATGCGCACGTCGCCAAGCGCCGCACCGTCGAGGGCGTCGCTCTGCGCCAGCAGGGCGTAGTGGAACGGCGAGGCGTAGATGAAGGTGCCGCGGCGGCGGACGATGCCGTCGAGCAGGGCCTCGGGGAAGCGCCGGGCGCACAGGACGATGGTCGCCCCGCGCCGCAGAAAGAGCAGGATCGTCACGACGAAGTGGTAGCTCATGGAGAGCACCCACAGGACCGTGTCGGCGCGGGTGATCCGCAGCCCCTGGTCGGCGGCGTCGGTGCGCTCGAGGATCGCCCGGTGGGAGAGCACCACCCCCTTGCTCGCCCCGGTGGTCCCGGAACTGAAGCGGATGAAGGCCGGCTCGACGCCGGCGAACCCGGCCGGAGGCGCGGCGGCGCCCGCCGGGCGATCCAGCAGGAAGGCCCGGCGCAGAACCCCCTGGCCGAACGGCTCCCCCGCCGCGGCCAGGGACGCCTCGGCGAGCACGACGTCGAGGCCGATGCCGGCGACGACCGCGGCCCGCTCGTCCGGGGTCTGCTCGGGAGCCACCGGCACCACGACGGCATCCAGCGCCAGGACGGCCAGGCTGACCACGACGTAGTCGCCGCTGTCCTCGGCCAGGAGCCCGACCCGGCAGCAGGGCCCGACCCCCGCCAGCCGCAGTTCGTCGGCCAGCCGCTGCGCCGCGGCCAGCAGGTCGCCGTACGTCAGGAGTTCATCGCCGTCGATGATCGCCGGCTTGGCGGGGATGTCCGCCGTCTCCCGGCGGATGGCCGCGAACACGTTGACCGCGGCCGTCACGGGCGCAGCTCCGCGGGGTAGCCGCCGCGGGCGGCGCGAAAAGCCGCGGCGCGGCCGGCCTGGGCGCCGAGGGCCAGGCAGCAGCCGATGACTCGGGTCGAGGCCAGCGCCTCGCGGGACACCGAGATGTTGCGGCCGGCACAGAGCAGGTTGGTGAAGCCGCGCACCGTCAGGCAGCGCAGCGGGATCTCGTAGCAGTCGCCGTCCGGCCCGTAGCGGTAGACCGTCCCGCGCTCCCGCTCCCAGGACTCCATCGGCCAGGCGTTGCGCACTACGCCGTCGGGGAACTTGCGGGCCGCGAGGATGTCGTCCGCGGTCAGCCGGTAGTCGCCGGCGATCCGCCGCCCTTCGCGAGCGAGGACCCGCGGCGACCGGGCGACGACCGTCGCCCCCCGGAACGCCGGCAGCGCGCTCGCCAGGTAGTCGCCGAGCAGTTGGGCGACGCCGCCGGGATCGGCATCGTCCAGGGCGCTGAGCTTGCAGTCGCCGGTGCCGGGACCGTCGCCGGGGAGGAAGGTGGTAAAGCGCAGGAGCGGCGGCAGCGCCCCTTCCGCCACCCCGCGGGCGCAGGCGAACGGTACCTGCAGGGCGAGGTCGCCAGGCGGCCCGGCCAGCCCGGCGAAGCGGACGGTGAAGCCGCCGAGCTGGCGCTCGCCGGGCGGGGCCAGCTCGTACTCGGCCCCGGCCATCACGGCGACGCCGCCGTCGCCGCTGGCATCGATCACCGTCGCCGGGGCAAAGGTCACGGGGCCGTCCGGCCCCAGCGCCGTGACCGATTGCACGCTCGCGCCGCTGACGGTCACGGTCTGGACCGCATGCCGGCGCAACACGGTCAGACGCGGTTCGCCGGCGCAGTAGGGCGTCAGCAGACGATCGAAATCGCCGGCTCCGAGCGGCTGCAGCCAGACCCGGCCGACGCGCTCCGGCCGCGTGCCGAGCCGGGCCGCCAGCTCCGCCGGGAACCCGTCGTTGAGCGGCGGGCCGGCGGTGGCGCCGTCGTTGCGGTAGAGGCCGCAGATGCGGCGGAACAGGCCGAGCTGACCGATGCCGCCGAGCACGGCCTCGCGCTCGAGCAGCACGGTTTCGGCGCCGGCGCGCGCAGCGGCGATGGCGGCGGCCGCCCCGGCCGCCCCGCCGCCGGCCACCAGCACGGCGCAGCTCCGGGCGGTCATGCCGCCCCCCCGGTCAGTTCGGCGCCGATGCCGTGCTCGACCAGATCGGCCTCGGCCTCGCTGAGCAGCCCGTCCAGGTAGGCCATGGTCAGGTTCAGGCGGCCGTTGAAGCTGTTGCAGAAGAAGCCGATCCCCGGCGGCACCGGCACCCGCGGCATGTGGAACAGGTTCTCCGCCGGCGTCCCCATGAAGGTGGCGGCGCGGTAGCCGCTGCGCCCGAGGTGGGCGAAGGCGAAGCTGGCCATCTTCCCCTCCAGGGGGAGGTAGAGCAGCCGGCCGAGCGCGGGGAGCGGGGCGATGCGCATCAGCAGGCTGGCCCGCGCCAGGTCGGCCGGGAAACCGCTCTTGATCTGCTCGTACATCTGGATCTTGATGGCGTCGATCAGCCCGGGCAGGTCGGCGCCGAGCGCCGCCGGCAGCTGGTAGAAAAGGTAGGAGACGTGATTGAAGAAGAGCTCCTGCAGCGGCTCCCGCCCCGGACGCAGATCGACCGTCACCGGCACCAGGTAGCTGCTCCCGGCGGTGCCGCGCGCCAGATGGAGGGCATGCATGCTCCTGGTGACCACCGCCAGCAGGAAGGGGGATTCCATCAGGTAGCCCGCCTCCCGGTAGGCGCGCTCGGTGACGGCGGCGCTCTCCGCGGGCGTGCAGCTGATCAGCCGGTAGCGGTAGGCGCGGCCGGTCCCCGCCGGCAGCGGCAGCGCCCGCGGGGCGTTCCCGGCCAGGGCGATGATCCGCCGGTTGACGTTGCGCCCGGCGCGGAACTTCTCCCCCCAGCGGGTCAGCTCGGCCGACGAGGCGAAGAGCGGCGCCTCCGGCAGGGGCTCGCCGTCGAGGCTCCGGGACAACAGGTCGAGGAGCGCCTCGGCGCCGCGCGCGTCGAGCAGGCGGTGGTCGAACGCCAGCGCCAGGGCGCTGCGGTCGCCGGCGGTGAAGAGATGGAACGCCAGGTGCTCGGCATCGGCCGGGAACGGGCGGTTGGCGGTCTGCGCGCAGGCCTCCGCCAGGCCGCCGGCGCCGAGCGGCGTGATCTGCAGCAGATCGCGGGGGCGGGCGCGGCTGGGAATCTTCCAGTAGGGGGCCAGCTTCCAGTCGCGGGCCACGGTCCCGCACAGGACCGGGTAACGCTCGCGCAGCCGGGCGAGCGCGGCGCGCAGGCGTTCCTCGTCGGGACGCCCGGCCAGGGGGAGGACGATCTGCGACATGTTGCCGGCGCAGGTCGCCCGCTTCATCAGCTGGTCGAGGGTGTTGATGACCCAGTCGGACCCGCTCAGGTAGCGCTTGCGCCGCGAGTGGAGCATGACCGGGCCGGGCTCATTGCCTCCCGGCGATGTAGGCCGCCAGGGAGCGGACGTTTTCGAAGTCCTTGCGGGTCAGGTCGGCGGCGATCAGCTGCAGGTTGAAGCTCTTCTCGATGAACACCAGGATTTCGACGAAGCCGAGGGAGTCGATCCCCAGGTCGTGGAACGGCCGGTCCGCGGCGATCTCTTCCGGCAGCCGGCCGGTGATGGCGGCGATCCCCTCGATCAGCTTGTTTTCGATCTCGTGAACGGTCATGCGTCCCTCGTCAGATGATGGATTCCCCGGGGCGGCGGGATCACCCGGCCCGAAGGCAGGTGATCGCCCAGTCGCCGCCGCAGTCCAGGGCCAGGCTGTGCACCGTCGCCAGGCGTGCCGGGGCGGTGGCGGCAACGACCGGCAGGGCGTGAGGGTTGTCGGGCACCGGCGCGGCGAACCGCACCTGGCGGCGCAGCATCAGCACCCCGGCGGCCAGGGTGAAGGCGCCGCCGGTCAGCATGCTGCCGGCCAGCGGCGCATAGCCGGCGACCGGGACGCCGCAATTCAGGGCGGGGAGGTAGCCCGAGGCGTCGGGGAGCAGGCCGTCGGCTTCGGTCAGGAGCAGGTCCGCCGTCCCGGCCGGCGGCGCGCCGCAGCCGATGTGCACGGCATCGATCCGGCAGCCGGAGGCGCCGGCCGCCGCGCCGCCGAGCAGGAGGAAGACCGCCCCCTCGCCGGGGACCGGGCCCGGGCCGCCGCAGGCGAAGGGGCGGATGCGGCCGTCGGCGGCGCTCCCGAGCTTTTCGGCGGCGAGGTAGCCGAGCACGTCGCCGTACTGCTCGGCCATGCCGACCAGGACATGGTCGCAGCTGCCCTGGGCGAGCCAGCAGCCCGCCAGGCGCAGCGCCTCCTGGAAGGCGAAGCTGAAGCGGGTCACGGTCAGGGTCGGCCCCTGCAGGCCGAGGGACGAAGCCACGTAGGAGGCGGCCGCATTGTGCACCGAATGGGAAAAGGCGGTCGGCGACGCGGCGGCGTCGCCGTAGTCGAGAACCCCGTCGAGAAACTCGAAGGTCGTGACGTGCGGGCCGAGCGCCGTCGCCAGGACGAGCCCCACCCGGCCGGCCGCGCCGGGCTCGAGACCGGCATCGGCCAGGGCTCCGGCCGCCGCCAGCACTGCCATCTTGCTCAGCTTGTCGGCGCGGCGCAGCTTGCGCAGCAGGGTCTTGTCGGGGACGGCGTCGAAATCGACCAGGTAGGCCGCGCGCCCGGCGGCGGTCGGCGCCGGCGCCCGCCAGCCGGCGCGCAGCGCCCCCTCCCAGGCGTCGGCGCCAAAGCCCGGCGCCCCGATCAGTCCCAGGCCGCGGATCAGCATGGCGCCACCTCCCGGCCGATGACCAGGGCGGCATTGTTGCCGCCGAAGGCCAGCGAGGTCGATACGGCATAGCGGCCGGAGACCGGCGTGCGCGCCGTGACCGGCGCCAGGGGGATCGCCTCGTCGCGGCAGGCGAAGCCGGCGCTGGCCGGGATCCACCCGGCGCGCAGCGCCGCGGCGGTCAGCACCGCCTCGATGCCGCCGGCGGCGCCGAGGGTGTGGCCGGTGTAGCCCTTGGTGGAGAGCACCTTGACGGCCGGGCCGAACAGCTCGGCCAACACCGTCCCCTCCACCAGGTCGTTATCGTGGGTGCCGGTGCCGTGGGCGTTGACGAAGGCCACCTCCGCCGGGGTGATGGCGGCCTCGGCCAGCGCGGTCCGCAGCGCCGCCCGCAGGCCGACCCCGTCGGGGCTGGGGGCGGTCAGGTGATAGGCATCGCCCTGCGCGCCAAAGCCGGCGACGCTCAGCTCCGCGGCCACCCCGCGGCGACGGGCGCTCTCGGGCGTTTCGATGACCAGCAGGCCGGCCCCCTCCCCCAGGTTGAGCCCTTTGCGTTCGCGATCGAACGGCGCGCACAGGCCGGGGTTGACGATCCCCAGGGAGTGGAAGCCGCACAGCGGGATGTGGCTGAGTTCGTCGGCGCCGCCGGCGATGACCAGGTCGCACAGGCCGCCCTTGAGCCAGGCCAGGGCGACGCCGACGGCATCGGTCCCCGACGAACAGGCGTTGACCACGGTCAGCGCCGGGCCGCGCGCGCCGATGCGACGCGCCACGCACTGCGCCAGGTTCCCCTTGAGGAAGCGCTCGGCGGCCGCCAGCGGCGCGGTGCCGGTCTCGCGGTAGCGCTTGTAGAACTGCAGGTCGTTGAGCTGGCTGGCCACGGTGGTGCCGATGCACACGCCAACGCGCAGACTGCCGGCCTCGCCCAGCCGGGCCTCGGCCAGCGCCTCGGCAAGGGCCGCCAAGGTCAGCGCCAGGGTGCGCTGGCCGGGGAGCGCATCGGCCCCCGGGAGTGCCGGGACCTCGAAAACCGGGACGGCGAGGGTGGTGGGGAAGAGCGTCACCGGGCCGGCGCGGCGCTCCCCGCGCTCCAGGGAGGCGAGGGTCGCCGGCAGGGAGCCCCCGGCGGCGGAGATCAGACCGAGGCCGGTGATGAGCGCAGCGGCGCCGCCCATGGCGTCAGGGCCTCGCCAACGCCGGCACGCCGAGCAGGTCGAGCCCCTGGTCGACGGTGACGATGCGCATCTGCGGGTAGCGCTCGCGGATATAGGCGAGCAGCCGGGTCAGTTGGGCGGGCTTGTCGTACATGACGTCGTCGAATTTCGCCGTCGCGCCGCTGACGGCGCCGGTCACCACGTCTCCGGGGCGCGGCCGGCCGGAGAGCGGCACGTAGTAGATCGAGGTTCCGTACAGCGGAAACCAGTGGCTCACGGTGAAGCGCCCTGTGGCGCCGGACGGGGTGAAGCGCAGCGTCTCGCCGCGGAGGAACTCGCCGCGCGCCGCCGCCAGCCGGAGCTTGGCGTTGACCTCGTGAAGGTAGAAGATCAGCCAGCTGCGCTCGGCGAACGCCTGGTCGACGAGGCGCTCCATCGCCCCGCTGTCGTGCTTCAGGGGGAACGACTTGAGGAGGGTGCGGTCGGCAACCCCGCGATTGAAGTCGCGGCCGCCCCCCCGCGCCGCGCGGTAGTGCCGCCCGGCGATCTCGCGCACCACCGCATCGTTGCCGTTGTAGGGGTACACCAAGTTCGCGACCGGGACCCCGAGCGCCTCCAGTTCCTGCTTCGAGCGTGCCAGTTCGGCGTCGATTGCCGCCGGCTCCAGAGTCGTCAGCCGCGGATGGGAGACGGTGTGGCTCATGATCTCCCACCCCGCTCCGGCAAGTTCGCGGATCTGGGCGGCGGACAGGTACTCCGGCGTGCCGATCCGGTCGACGGTCACCGCCGTGCTGGCGACCGCCCCCTGGGCGGCGAAGAGCGGCTGCGCCACCAGCAGATCCGTGTCGTTGCCGTCATCGAAGACAAAGGAAACCAGCGGGGGCGGCGCCTCCGCCGGCAGCACGGCGGCAGGCCCCGGAACGGCGCCGCAAGCGGCGAGCAGCAGCGCCGGCAGCAGCCATGTCAGCAGAATCGGAAACCGGTCAGGACCTGGCCGGGCGGTTTTCAAGGATGAATTCCGCAATGGTATTGATCGAGTAGAAGATCTCCCGGCCCTGCTCCATGTTCTTCACTTCGATGCCGAAATTGCGCTGCAGCAGGACGACGATCTCCACCGCGTCGAGGGAATCGAGTCCGAGGCCTTCGCCGAACAGGACTTCGTTGTCGCCGATCTCCTCCGGGTTCACGTCCTCCAGGCCGAGATCCTTGACGATCATCTCCTTGAGGGCCTTGCGGATCTCCGCCAGGGCCTGCTCCCTGTTTTCCATAAAACTGTCTCCTCCATGGGGTCGACGCCACGCCCGGACGGGCGAAACGGCATCAATCGTCAGCTGCCCATATATCACGAAACACGAACCATTGGTAGGGGTAGGTCGCCACGTACCCCTCGAGAATCCGCGCGAACTCCTCGACCGCCGCGCGGATCGCCGCCTCCTTGCGCCCCCGGCCGCCGGCCGGCGGCGGGAGGATGTGCGAAACGTCGACCTGGTAGCGCCGCGGCCCGGTCTTGGCCGAGAGCAGCACCACCACCGGGCACTGCGCCGCCGCGGCGAGGGTGAAGGCACCGTAGGGGAAGCGCACCGTGCCGCCGAGGAACGGCACGTCCATGGCGCTGAAGCCGTAGGGGCGGTCGCCCATGATCGAAATCAGCCGGCCGGCGTCGAGCGCCTTCATGGCGGCGAGCACCCCCCCCAGGCCGTCGTCGGTGGAGATGATGTCGATCCGCTCGCCGCCGGCATCGACGGCGAGCGCTTCGCGGACCGCGGCGTTGTCCTCCGGGCGCATCAGCAGCGACACGTCGCGGCCGAACTTCTGCAGGGCGGTCATCGCCACCTGCCAGTTGCCGACGTGGGCGGTCAGCAGGATGAACCCCTTCTCCCGCCCGGCCAGCAGCGCCTGCATCCCCTCGTAGCCGCGGATATCGACGGCGATCCCCCGGTAGCCGGCGGCCACGGCATAGCGGTCGATCAGGTTCTGCCCCTGGCTGACGAACAGCCGGTAGACGTCGCAAAGCTGCCGCAGCCGGCCGTGCTCCGGGAAGCGCCGCCGGACGTAGGCGCGCGCGGCGGTCACCAGCGGGCGGTCGGTGAGCAGGTAGTACGGGCAGACGAAGTGCAGCAGCCCGTAGGCGCCGCCGAGCCCGAACAGCCGGGCCGCGCAGCGGAAGAACCAGAAGCCGAGGCGGTTGCCGCGCCGGCGCTCGACCGCGTCCCTAGCCGGCATCGCCCCTCCGCGCCCGCTGGAGCGTCACGGCCGCGGCATAGACCACGACCGCAACCAGCGCCCCGGCCAGCGGCGCCACCAGCAGCGAACCGAGCAGCCATTCAAAGAGCCGGGACGGGAACTGCTCGAAGATGGTGGCATAGGAAATGTCGGTCAGCCAGCGGCCGTGGCGGAAGTAGTAGCCCAGTTCGATGCACAGCGCCGGCATCAGCGGCGGCATCGCCAGGTGCTGGACGTTGAGGCTGACGATCTTGTTGAGGTTGAAGCGCACCGCGACGTAGAGGATGACCGCGGTATGGGCGAAGAGGATCGGCAGCACCGCCAGGAACATGCCGACCCCCGCCGCCAGCGCCAGCCCTGCGGGGGTGGCGTTCTCCTTCAGGAGCAGGCGCAGCATCCGCCCGGGGTGGCGCAGCAGCGCCCAGTCGATGGCTGGCGGCTTCGGCACCAGCCGCGGATGCGGCCAGGGGAGCAGGCGCCGGCCGACCAGCATCGAGTGGATGCGGGTCAGGCGCAGGTTGTCGAGGAACGGCCGGAAGCTCGACACCCGCTCTTCCGGTTTCGGGTAGTGGACCGAGATCGCCACGCAGCGCAGCGCCAGCCCCGCCCAGGCGGCGCGGGCCAGCACCTCGGCCTCGAAGTCGTAGCGCGCCCCCTTGAAGGGGAGCCGGTTGAGGTAGCGCACCGGGTAGGCGCGAAAGCCGCTCTGGCAGTCGCCGACCGTCACCCCGGTCTCGACCAGCAGCCAGAAGTTGGCGAAGGCCCGACCGAAACGGCTCGCGTTGGGGACGTTGGGGGTGTCGAAATCGCGGCAGCCGATGATGATGGCCGGGTCGCTCTCGTCGAGCAGCGGCAGGAACCGGCGGATCTCCTCCGGGAAGTGCTGGCCGTCGGCGTCGACGGTCACCATGAAGACGCCCCCCTGCGCCTCGACGAAGCGCGCCGCCGTGAGGATCGCCGCGCCCTTGCCGCGATTGGCCGGATGGCGCAGCACCGCCACGTCGAGATCGGCCAGCAGCGCCGTCAGGTCGGCATCGGTGCTGCCGTCGTCGACCACCACCACACGCGGCACCACGGCGCGGCAGCGCGCCACCACGTCGCGCACCGTCTCGCGGTTGTTGTAGACCGGCACGGCGCACCACAGGGCGCCTTCCGGAAGGGAATCAGCCGGGGCCATGCCGGTGCCGCTCGCGCTTGCCGGGGAGG
Source organism: Deltaproteobacteria bacterium (assembly GCA_005774545.1). GTDB lineage: Bacteria > Desulfobacterota > Desulfuromonadia > Desulfuromonadales > BM103 > VAUL01. The sequence goes on from VAUL01000026.1 coordinate 18,610, forward strand.
AGCAGTTCCCACATCGGCCCGGTGTAGCCGAGCTTGTGCAGGATCTCGAGCTTGCTGTCCATGGCGTCCGGCGGGAAGACGCAGTGGCGCACCCCCTCGAAGGCCTCGCGCAGCGTCGCCTCCAGCCACCCCTGCTCCACCGCCGGCGACAGGTAGTAGACCGGGTGCAGCATCTCGGCGTCGGGGGCGATCAGCCCGTCGCGGACCGCCAGGCGGGCCAGCGGGGTGTCGGGGAGGATGCGGATCCCCATGAAGATGAAGGAGACGCACTTCTCGAGGCTCAGGATGTTGGCGATCCCTTCGCGCACCGTCGCCTCGGTCTCGCCGGGGCCGCCGAACATGAAGAAGTGGGAGGTGGCGATGCCGTGGCGGGTCAGCAGGTCGTTGCACGCCCGGATCTCGGCGAAGGTGAAGTCCTTCCCCATCTGCTTGAGGGTCAGGTCGGTGGTGGCGTCGCCGCCGACCTCGGCGGCCGCCAGCCCGGTGCGCTTCATGCGCTCGACCACCTCGTCGCACAGCCCGCCGCCGGGCTTGAAGTAGGCGGTCCAGGGGACCGAGACGTTGCGGCGCAGCATCTCGTCGATCACTTCGAGGTAGGCGCCGTCGTTGTCGTTGAACACCGAATCGACGAAGAAGATGTACTTGGCGCCGCGCCCGCGCAGCACCTCGATGTCGTCGACCACCGCTTTCGGGTCGCGCCGCCGCAGCGTCTCCCCCTCGAGGAGCGGGTAGCTGCAGTAGATGCACTTGCACGGGCAGCCGCGCTTGGTCTGCACCGAGGCGACGTTGCCGCTGTGCAGGTAGAAGGCGAGCAGGCGCTCGTCGTAGAGCGCCGCGCCGATTTCACTGCCGCCCAGGCGGCGGCCGGCGCGGATCAGCCGTTCGGCGGGGTAGCGGCCGCGGGCGGCGTTGTCGACGAAGTCGACCACCAGTTGCTCCCCTTCGCCGACGATCCCGTAGTCGGCGCCGGTGGCCGCGAGGATCCGTTCGGGGATCAGCGAGAAGCCGGCGCCGCCCATCATCACCGGCGCGGCGGTGACCTCCCGGACCGTTGTCACCAGGTCGCGGACGTTGTCGATGTAGTACTGCTCGCTGGCCAGGTTGACGTTGTCGATGTTGCGCACCGAGATCCCCACCAGGTCCGGGGCGAAGCGCGCCACCTCGCGGCCGATCGCCGCCAGCGAGGTCTCCTGCTCGAGAAAGTCGGCCTGCGCCACCTCGTGCCCGGCCTTGGTCAGCGCCGCGGCGATGATGCTCATCCCGATCGGGTAGACCGGGTAAGGGGAGCGGGTGGTATTGGCCGAGATCAGCAGGACTTTCATCAGCAATCCGCCTTGCGCTTCTCCGCCCAGCCGCCGGGGCGCGGGGCGTTGTGCCGGTAGGTGCCGTCGGCCTTTTCCTTCTCGATCACCTTGAGGAACAGCTTGGCCATCTTCAGGTTCTGGCTGCAGTCGCTGTAGAAACGGTCCCAGGCGTAGTAATAGAGATCCTGCAGCTTGCTGGCGCTCATCTTCGCCGGCTGGAAGACCACCTCGCCGCCGGTGTAGCGGCGCCAGTCGTTGTGCAGGATGCGCCCTTCCCTGGCCAGCGATTCGCGGATCGGCGTCTGCGGGAACGGCGTGAGGATGGTGAATTCGGCCAGGTCGAGGTTGATCTCGAGGAGGAAGTCGACCAGGCGCTTGATGTCGTCCTCGCTCTGGGCATCGGTGCCGAGGATGATCGTCCCCTCCACGCCGATGCCGCGCTCCTGCAGGCGCTTGACCCGCCGGCGGATATGATCGGAGGTGTCGAAGATCGCCTGGTAGACGTACCAGCAGCCGGCCGCGGCGGCCAGGTCGAGGATCTCGTCGTCGTCCTTGATCGGATGGCAGACCCACTTCTTCTTCAGCGGGATCAGCGCCCGGAACAGCTCCTTCTCCCACTGGTCGTTCTGCGACATGGAGTTGTCGACGAAGAACAGGCGGTTGTTGTCGATGGTCGCCAGCTCGTTGACCACGTCCTCGATCGGCCGCGGCCGGAAGTTCCGTCCGCCCAGGTAGGGGGTGCAGCACGGGAAGCAGTTGAAGCGGCAGCCGCGCGAGGCGTGGACCAGGTCGACCATCTGCACACCGCGGTAGTTGTAGCGTTCGCGGTTAAGGATCTCCCGCCGGGCCGGGCCGACCAGCTTGATGTCGGGGAAGTCCCACTGGTAGTCGTAGACCGGGCGCAGTTCGCCGCGGCGCAGATCATCGAGCACCTGGCCGAAGCGCCCCTCGGCCTCGCCGAGAAAGACCGCGTCGGCGTGCGCCCGGGTCTCCTCGGCATGCAGCATGGTGCCGATGCCGCCGAAGATCACCGGGATGCCGCGGGCGCGGAAGTGATCGGCGATCTCCCAGCCGCGCGGGATCTGGCAGGTGAGCATGCACGAGATCGCCACCAGGTCGACCGTTTCGTCGAAATCGATCGGCTCGACGTGCTCGTCGGTGAAGGCCAGCTCCACATCCTCCGGCACCGTGGCGGCGAAGCACACCGGCCCGTGCGGCGGCAGGTTGAATTCGGTCTGGCGCTCCAGCTTCGGCCATGCGGGATAAATCAGTCGGATCTTCACAAGGCACCTTTCCTGGTCAGCAAGGCTGAAAATCGCGCCGCCACCGCGGCGACGCCGTCTCCCGGTTCCACGATCGCCCGCGCCTCGGCCAGGGAGCACAGCGCCCCGCCGGGCCCGGTACGGTCGACAAGCAGGTAAAGTGCGGCGTCCGCGCCGGCCTCCCCGGCCAGCATCCGCGGCGCCTCGCCGCCGGCCACCAGCTCGGCGGCCAGCTCCAGGGCGCTGCCCAGCGGCGCACCGGCGCCGGCCGCGTAGAGGAGCGGCCCGGTCAGGCCGAACTGGATCGCCGCCTCCCCCAGCGGGCTGGTCGGCAGCGTATAGATGAACAGGTTGCCCCGGCCGAGGGTGCGGCCGTTCTCCAGGTAGTCCCGGAAGTAGGCGACGTCCGCCGCCAGCGAACCGTCCCGGGCGGCACCGACGATGCCGGTCGCCTGCGTCTCCCCCGGGCGGCCGGTCAGCCCGGCGTCACCCAGGGCCAGGGCCACGGCGGCGATGGTGTTGCGCGAAAGCGGGTCGAGCCGGCCGAAGTTGCGGTACGGGGTCGGCACGACCCCGGTCTTCGCCAGCACGGCCGGCCCCTCGCCGGCCGGAAACGCCTCCTGCAGACCGCGGGCGACGCTGCCGTAGCGCGCGGCGGCGAGCCAGCCGATGCCGCGGACGGCGATCATGCCGCCCCTCCCGGCCCGCCGCGCAGCACCAGCGCCGAGTTGATCCCGCCGAAGCCGGCATTGGTGACCAGCGCCGCCCGGGCGCTCACCGGGCGCGGCCGCGCGGCCACCCAGCCGGCGGCATCGTCGTCGGCCTCGACCAGGTTGACGGTCGGCGGCGCCACCCCGGCGCGCAGCGCCTCGAGGGCCATCAGCGTCTCCACCAGGCCGGCCGCCCCCATGGTGTGGCCGACCGCCCCCTTGATCGAATGGACCGGCACCGGCGCGGCAAAGACGCTGCGGAAGGCGCGCATCTCCATTTCGTCGTTGTAGCGGGTGCCGGTGCCGTGGGCGCCGACCAGGCCGACGGCCTCGGCGTCAACGCCGGCAACCGCAAGGGCCGCGCCGATCGCCCGGATCAGCCCGGCGCTGTCGCGCGACGGACCGGTCATGTGGTTGGCGTCGTCGCTTAAGCCCCAGCCGGCCAGCGTGCCGAGGATCGGCCGCCCCTCGCGCCGCGCCCGGTCGGCGCTCATCACCAGCACCGCGGCCGCCGCCTCCCCCACCGTCAGCCCGGCCCGGTGCCGGTCGAACGGCCGGGCGGGTGCCGGGTCGAGAGCCATCAGCGCGGAAAACCCGGAGCAGACGAACTCGGTGACCGCGTCGGCCGCCACCACCAGCACGCTGTCGGCCCGCCCGGCGCGGATCAGCGCCGCGGCCCGGGCCAGGGCGGCGGACCCCGAGGTGCAGGCCGCCGAGACGAGCGTGCCGGGATCGTGGCAGCCGGACAGCGCCGCAACCTTCGCCAGCAGGCGCGCCGGCACGCTCGCCGCCGGATCGCCGCTGCCGGTCAGCAGCGCCTGCTCGAGCAGGTCGATCTCCCCCTTGGTGGTGGCCAGCAGCAGCCGGCTGTCCGCCGGCACCTGCGGCGCCAGCCGCTTCAGCAGCGGGGTCAGCATCTGCATGACCAGCGACTCGCCGCCGTGGTAGCTCAAGTTGCCGAGCGTCGCCGCCTGGCGGGAGACGAAGGCCTGCGCGGCGAAGCGCGTCACCGGCGCGATGGCGCTGCGGCCGGCGAGCAGCCCCTGCCAGCAGGCGTCGATCCCTTCCCCGTAGGGGGTCAGCAACTCGGCGGCGACCAGGCAGGCGGTCATGGCCGGCGCGGCAGCTCCCCGGCGAGCCAGCGCTCCTGGCAGCGGCGCAGCAGCTCCGGCACCACCAGGCAGGGGAGCCCGCTGTCGTGCGCGGTGAGCAGCTGCACGGTGTAGCCGCTGGTCGCCAGGGTGCCGTCCGGCTTGAAGATGCGGTACTCGGTATTGAGCCGCGCGCCGTCGTGCCAGCACAGGGACGCCCGGACCGTCACCTCCTCGTCGAGGAGCAGCGGGTGGAAGTAGTCGACGTGCAGCGCCACGATCGGCGCGCGCAGCCCGGCCTCGAAGTACTCGGCGTAGGAGAGGCCGATGCGCCGGCCGAGCTCCTCGGCGGCCTCCTCGAACAGGAGCGGGTAGCGGCCGTGCCACATGATCGCCATCGGGTCGGTGTCGCTGAAGCGGATGCGCCGCCGCACCTCGACCTCGAGGGGCGGCGGGGCTCCCGGCCCCGGCGCGAAGTAGCCTTTCCTGCCGCGCGCGCGCATCGTCTCAGCCCGCCGCGGCGTCCAGGGCGACGCGCAGCTTCAGTTCGGCGACCTTCTTGCCGCCGCACTCCAGGCGCGCCTTGACGATGGTGCCGTCGGCCGCGTCCGCCGCCGTCTGTACGGTACAGGTCAGCGCCGCGCCGGGGAGAACCGGCGCGGCGTACTTGGCGATGAGCACCTCGCGCAGCGCCGCCGTCGCCCGCAGCCCGTGCTCGACGGCTACCAGCACGCAGAGAATCTGGCAGACCCCGGGGAGCACCTGGTTGCCGGGGAAATGCCCCTGGAAGCCGATGAACGTCTCCGGAAAGACGAACCGCGCGGTCAGCACCCCCCCCTCATTCTGCACGCCGGTCAGGCACCCGGCGGTTTCCGTCCTGATGTTCCTCAAGAAGCCGACTCCTTCGGGCGTACCGTCAGCCGGTAGCCGTGGCGATGATTGACCATGACGATCCCCTGTGGGAAACGCTTCCCCTCGACCGTGCGATGCTCGTAGTACGACACCGTCCACACCGGGGTGGCGTCGGCATCGAGCCAGCGCTTCTCCACCAGGTCGCCGGCGGCCCCGGCGAAAACGTATTCCAGAGTGCCGCCGTCGGCCGGCTGGCGGAAGATGATCGCCTGGCGGCGCCGGACGACCTCCGTCTCCCCCGCCGGGAGCGGGTCGAAGTAGATGCGCCGGATGTCGGCGCCGACGGTCCCGGCGAAGTCGCCGCCCTGTTCCAGCAGCGCCGGCATCACGAAGTGCGCCGTGGTGGCCTGCGCGTCCCCCGACAGCTCGAAGAGCTTGACCCCCATGGGATTCATGCAGACCAGGCGGAAGCGCCGCGCCGGGCGGTCGACGTCCACCATGCCGATGGCCGTAAACGCGCGCCAACGATAATCGAAGACCACGGAGTGGAGCAATTGGAAATGTTCCGGCAGCTCCTGGCGAGAGCGCGCCAGCAGCTGCTGGGGATCGACGGCCGCCATGCAGACCGGCGGCGTCTCGCGAAACGGCGCGGCGGCGCAGCCGGCGAGCAGAAGGACGGCGAGCAGAAGGGCTGCGGGCCGGCTCACGGCGCCTCCGCTGCCGCCGCCCGCGGCGGGCCGACCAGCCGGCACAGCGGCGGCACGACGAACATCGCGGAGAGGTAGCCGGTGACCATGCAGATGACCATGGCGACCCCGGTGGAGAAGAGCGCCGGGTGGGTGGTCACCAGCAGGGCGCCGGCGCCGATGACGTTGGTCGCCGCCGACAGGGTCACCGCCATCGGCGTGCCGAGGCGCAGCTCCTGGCGATTCTCGTAGGTCATCCCCAGCCCGTAGTCGACGATCACCCCGGTGGAGATGATCGCCGCCACGATGTTGACCACGTTGAGGGGCAGGCCGAACACGGCCATCATCCCGACCAGCCAGAGCATGCCGGTGAGGAGCGGCACATGGGCGATCAGCGTGTCGCGCCAGTCGCGGAAGAACAGCCAGGCCATGACCAGGTTGGCCAGCAGCGCCAGGGGGGCGAGCAGCGCCATCTCCCGCGCGGTGAAGGTCGAGATCGCCGCGGAGAGCGCCGAGCCCGAGACGATGAACGCGCCGGGGTGCTGTGCCGCCACCTCCTTCAGCACCGCCACCGTGCGCGGATCGTCGGGGAAGAACGAGAGGATGCTCGCCTCCCCGCCGCGTTCGACGATGAAGCGTTCGCGCAGCTGGCCGATCATCTCCCCGGCCGCCGGCGCCGTGTCGCGGCGCGTCGCCAGGCCGTCGAAGAACGGCGCGAAGGCCTGCGGCGCGAAGCCGTAGGCCGGCGACGCCCCGGCCAGCAGGGCCTGCAGCCGGTCGCTGCGCCCCTCCGCCCAGAACCGGTCCCAACGCGCCGCATTCTCCCGGCGCGTCTTCTCCGCCGGCCAGAACTGGGCGAGGCTGGTGAACGCCCCGGCGGGGAGCCGCGCGAGGACCGCGCGGTAGACCCGGTCGTTGACCTCCATCGCCGCCTCGACGCTCGGCGCCGTCACCACGAAGAGCGCCTGGTTCCGATTGCCGCCCCACACCTCGTGGAAGCGTCGTTCGGCCTGTTCGACCGCCTGCCCCGAGCCGTCGAGCTTCTTCACGTCGCTGTCGAAGCGCACCGAGAAGGCGCACACCGTCACCACGGCGGTGGCCAGCAGCCACAGGGCGACGCGCCAGCCGTCGGGGATGCCGAGCAGGCGGCGCTCCCAGGCGTGCGCCGGGCGGGCCGGGGGCGGCGCCAGGCTGCGCGCCAGCAGGAGCGGCAGCACGAAAATCGAGAAGAACAGGCAGATCAGCACGCAGAGGATCGAAAAGAGCGCCAGCTGGTGGTAGCCGCGGATCAGCGAGAAGAAGAGCACGGCGAAGCCGCAGATGGTGGTCAGGGCGTCGATGGTGACCAGCCGCGCCAGGCACAGGAATTTGCGCTCGTCGCCGCCCTGCTTCAGGCCGATGTAGACGAGCAGGCCGAAGTCGATGGAGATCCCGGAGATGGCGGTGCCGAAGCCGATGACCATGTACAGCAGCGCCCCCTGCACGGCGGCGGCCAGGACGATCGACCAGACCACGGCGATCGCCGGGATGATCAGCACGAAGAGGATGCGCGGGTCGCGGAAGATCAGCAGCAGCAGCAGGACGTAGGCCGCGGCGGCGACCAGCGAGGCGGCCTTGATGTCGCGCTTGATCGCCTCCTCGTTGCCGAGGGTGTGCAGGTGCCCGCAGATCACGTCGGCGCTGACGTAGGCGGGGAGCCCGGCGAGCTGCGCGCGCAGCGCCTCGATCATCTCCCGGCTGCCGCGGCTGTCGGTCATCGGCACCGGCGTCTGGACGATGAGCAGGGCATGGCGGCCGTCGCGGCTGAGGAAGTGACCGTCCTCGACCGCCACCTCGAACCCCATCGACGAGGGGAGCGCCCGCAGCTTGTCCATGAAGAGCAGCTTGACCCCCAGCGGATCGCTGCGCGACAGCGACGACATCATCACGCTCTCCGGGCGCAGCGCCTGCCGGTAGATGGCGCGCAGCTTCGCCTCGACCGTCTCCGGGGTGAGCATCCGGTCGATGGCCTCCAGGTCGGCGGGGCCGAGGATCTGCGGCGCGTAGCGGAGAATGGAGAACTCATCCATCGCCCCGGCGACGTTGACGCCGGTCACCGCCTTGGTGAAGAGCGGCGGCTGCAGCGCCCCGGCCAGCCGGTCGACGGCCTGGAACAGCTCCTGCTTCGAGCGGGCCGGGTCGGTCAGGGCGAGGGAGACGATGACCTTGTCGGAGAGGTTGGAATCGCGCAGGAAGGCGAGGCTGCGGGTGACCTCGGGGTCGGGGGGGAGCATCCGGTCGATGTTCCCCTCGTAGCGGACCAGCGTCAGCCCGGCGCCGGCGGCCAGAGTCAGAAGCAGGACCAGGCCGAGGACGAGGCGCCGGTGGCGGGCGAGCAGGGTGTAGCAGGGGGAGAACAGCCGCTCAAACATGCCCCTTGACCTCGAAGCTGCCGGGCTCGAGCGGAGCGTTCAGCCGGGTGTTCAGAAACTGCAGGGTGGTCACGTCGCCGCTCAGCTCCTGGATGCGGATCTGCTGCAGGTACTTGCGGTCGTCGCGGAACGTCACGGTGATGCTGCGGATCGCCTTGACGGCGAGGCTGTTGGCCTTGGGCGTGAACTCGAGGACCAGCGGGGCCGTTTGCACCAGGCGCACGTCGTTGCTGCCGAGCAGGGTGCCGTACTCGCCGGAGAACCACACGGTGAGCTGGTTGAGCACCGTCTGGAAGATCGGGTTCTGCTCCAGGGAGAGCTCCTGGACCTGGTTGGTCTCCTCGTCCCACTGGCGGATCAGCTTGTCGGTGATCAGCACCGAGTAGCGCAGCGGCTTGTCGACGTGCCAGGCGATCCGGTTCGGCTTCTGCAGGTAGATGCGGCCTTTCAGGACCAGCTTGTCCTTGAACAGGGCCATCTCCTTGGTCTGCACGAAATCGGTCTTCAGCGTCCGGAAGTCGGCGACCTGCCGGCCGAGCTCGTCGAGGAAGGGGCCGAGTTCCGCCGGGGGGTCGGCGGCCGCGCCGGCGGGGGCCGGCAGAAGCAGCAGCGCCAGGGACAGGGTGAGCAGGCTCCGCACCAGGAGGTTCATGCCGCCTGCCCCTCGTTCTGCCACACCTTGATCTCGCCGCGGGCGATCACCTCGTCGCCCTTGCGGACCTCGCCGTGGATGATGCCGAAATCGCCGTACCTGACCGCCTTGTGCACGGCCACCAGCAGGCTGTCGCCGACCCGCGCCGTGCCGAGAACCTGGAAGTTCCTGATGCCGAGCAGGTACCCTTCCTGGAACGGATTGGGGCTGCCGAGCTTGCGGAACCCCTCCTGGGCGGCGATCGCCTGGGAGACGATCTCCGGGTAGGCGGCCGCCTCCAGTTCGCCGGCGGCGTTGACGAAGATCATGTCGGCGCGCACGGTCATCTCCGACACCGAGGCGCGCTCCTTCATCTCCAGCAGGCGGTCGAGCATCAGCACCGGCGGCTGGTGGGGAACCACCCGCTCGGCGTCCACCGGCAGGAACATGATGTCGTCACGGCTGTCCAGGTTCTTCCAGCAGGTCGGGTCGGAAGCCAGGTAGTCGCCGGTCATCTGGTAGGCGGTGCCGCGGCAGCCGTAGCACTCCTCGAGCTTGTGGCAGGCGCTGCACGGCCCCTTGATCATCCCCCGGTAGTCCTTGAGGTCCTGCAGCACCTCGCTGTCGCGCAGGATGTCGGCCAGTTTCTGCTCGCGCACGTTCCCCAGCGGGATGGTGACGCCGACGCACGGCATCACGTACCCTTCCGAGTTGACGATGCAGGAAAAATGGTGGCGCAGGCACTCGCCGCCGACCAGCGGCGGCTTGGGCTCCCAGTGGTGGTTGTACTTGACCCGGTCGATTTCGGCGATGCGCTGGAAGAACTCCTCGGCGGTGCGCGGGTCGATGTCGAGCATGTTGTGCTTCTGCGCCCCCCCCTGCGGGGTGATCATCTCGAAGTAGGGGAGGATGTTCTGGTCGCGCAGCCACTCCCACAGCTTCGGCAACTCGTCGATGTTCTGCTGGCAGATGATCGAGCTCACCCCCATCGGGCACTCCTCCGAGGGGTAGCCGGCGGCGCGCAGGTTGTCGAAGGCCTCGCGGATCTGGCGGTAGGCCCCCTTGCGCCCGGAGAGGGTGTCCTGCAGGCTCTCGTCGAAGGTGTTCATCTTCAGCACCGCGCGCACCCCGTGGGCGTAGAGCCGGCGGGCCGCCTCCGCCGTCATCCCGGTGCCGTTGGTGAACAGCTCCACCTCCATGCCGAGACCGCGGATGAAGGCGATCATCTCCATCAGGTGCGGATAGAGCATCGGCTCGCCGCCGAGGATGATGATCTTGCGCGCCCCCAGTGCATGGGCCTGGCCGATCACGTCGCGGAACTGGTCGGGGGAGAGCTCCTGCGTGCGCTGGTGGTTCTCCATCGCGTAGCAGTAGATGCAGCGGAAGTTGCAGAGCTGGTTGAACTCGATCTCCATCGACAGGAGCCGCCCCTGGCTGACCGCCTCGGCAATCTCCTCGCGGGTGAACTCGCTTCCGTAGATACGGGACTGGCAGCTGCTCATGGGCTCCTTCTCTCGTCGACAAAACGGACGGGTTTGCGTGAATCGCTCGGGTAGACCCGGCGCCGCACCTCCTCCAGGGGCTCGATCGCCACCCTGGGCTGGACGCGCAGGCGGGCCTGCAGTTTCTCGCCGATCGCCGCGGCGGTGCAGCCGGCGTCGGTCACCGCCACGTGGACCGTGACCTCGTCGGCGAGGGCGAAGTCGCCGGCCACCGACACGTAGTATTCGCCGACCCCGGGGAGATCGTCGAGGGCGGCGTAGATCGCCTGCGGGTAGAGGGTGGTGCCGCGGACCTTCATCATCTGCGCCTTGCGCCCCAGGATCGGGCCGAGCCGCACGGAAGTCCGCCCGCAGGGGCACGGCTGGTCGACCAGGAAGCTCATGTCGCCGGTTTTAAAGCGCAGCAGCGGCATCCCCTCGATGGCCAGCGGGGTGGTCACCACCTCGCCGACCTCTCCCGGCGGCAGCACCGTGCCGTCCTCGGCGACGATCTCGACGATCGCCAGCTCGGGGTGGAGGTGGCCGCCGCGGCGGGCGCTGCACTCGCAGAAGCTGCTGATCGTCTCCGACGAGGCGTAGGTCGAGTAGGGGGGCGCCCCCCACACCGCCTCCAGCCGCGCCCCGACCTGCAGCGGCGCCAGGGTGCGGTCGCGGATCGGCTCGCCGATGCAGATCAGCGCCTTCACCCCGAGCCCCGCCGGGTCGAGCCCCTCGCCCCGCAGGTACTCGCCGAGCTTGAGGAGGAAGGTCGGCACGCCGACCAGCACCGTCGGCCGCAGCCGGCGGATCACCTCCAGGTGGCTGGCCACGCTGCACAGGCCGTTGCGCACCACCGCCGCGCCGAGGGCCCGCGCCCCGGCGTAGTAGGCCAGCCCGGCGATGAAGCAGCGGTCGATGGTGCAGGTGAGCAGCACCGTGTCGTCCGCGGTCACGCCGCAGCCGGCGAAGGAGATCTCCTCGTTGTAGCTCAGACGGCGCAGGTCGTTCTCGGTGTACATGACCGCCGTCGGCTGCCCGGTCGTCCCCGACGACAGGACGATGTCGACCACCTCGCGCCGCGGCACGGCCAGGAACGCCTCGGGGTCGCGGCCGAGATCGGCCTTGGTGGTGAACGGGAGCGTGTGCAGCGTCTCCGGGGTGACCGCGGCGGGGGTCACCCCCGCCCCCCCCAGCTCCCGTTTGTAGTAGGGGGAGCGGGCCATGAGCCAGGCGAGGTGCTCGCGCAGCAGCGCGGTCTGCGCCGCGCGGATCTCCTCGACCGGGGCGAACTCCAGCCGGCCGCGATAGTCCCAGACCTTCATGCGCGCCCCTCCATCAGCGCCAGCTCCCGGTCCATCAGCTGCCACACCCGGTTCTTCAGGGCGAAGGCGGTCAGGCCGCGGAACTCGGCGGCGGCCAGCGCCGGCAGCCGCCGCACCAGCACCCGCCCCGGCGCCAGCAGCGACGAGCCCTTGCGCGGCATGTCGCCGTTGCCGGCGATGCACAGCGGCACGATCGGCGCGCCGCTGGCCAGGGCCAGCCGGAAGGCGGCGCCGTGGAAGCTCCCCATCGGCCCGACCGGGGAGCGCGTCCCCTCCGGGAAGAAGACGATGGAGACCCCCTCGTCCAGCAGCCGGCCGGCCCGCGCCAGGAACACCTCGGGATCCATCATGCGGATGTTCAGGTAGCCGGAGAAGCGCGCGTAGAGCCCCAGCACCGGCAGACGGAACGGCCAGACGTTGGCGATCTGCACGATCTCCTCCGGGATCAGGCTCATCAGGAACGGGTCGGAAGCCGAGCGGTGGTTGCAGACGAAGATGTACGGCCCCCCCGGCGCACTCCCTTCAAAGGCCTCGTAGCGGACGCGGATGAAGGGGAACGGCAGCGCGATCACCACCCGGCCGTACCAGGCGATCGCCCGGCGGAAGCGCCGCATCGTCCGGCGGTGCGACAGGAACGGCCGGCAGCAGGCGACCACCAGCGTCAGCAGCGGGATGCCGACCCCCGACGCCAGGAAAAAGAGCGGGTAGACGTAGAGGCTCAGCAGGATGCGGGGGAGGCGACCGGCGGCCATTACCCCTGCTTCGCGGCCTCGTCCTGCTTGATCGTCGCAATGAACCGGTAGATGTCGGCCAGCGTGCGGATGTCGCGCACCGCCTCCTCGTTGCGGATCTTCACCCCGAAGCTCTTCTGCAGGGCGACGATCAGGTCGACGATGTCCAGGCTGTCGAGACCGAGGTCCGAGAAGATGTGCGCGTCCGGCACCAGCCGCTCCGCCTCGATCTCGAACGCCTCCTCGAACACCCGGTTGGTCTTTTCGATGATTTCCTGCTCGGTCATGCGCTTCTCCCTTTCAGCCCGCAACCTTCCGGCAGACCAGCGTGGCGTTGATCCCGCCGAAGGCGAAGCCATTCTTGACGATCGTCCGCAGCTCCCCTTTGATCGGCGCCGTGACGTGGCGGATCCCCGCGCAGTCGTCGGCGACGTTGTCGAGGTGCAGCGTCGGATGGATGAGGCCGTTCTCCATCATCTTCAGGGCGGCGGCCAGCTCGATCGACCCCGAGGCGCCGAGGGTGTGGCCGAAGTACCCTTTCAGGCTGCTCACCGGCACGCCGGCGCCGAAAACGTCGCGGATCGCCTCGGCCTCCTCCTGGTCCCCCTGCAGCGTCGCCGTGGCGTGGGCGTTGATGTAGTCGACCTCGGCGGGGGCGATCCCGGCCTCGGCCAGCGCCTGGCGCATGCACACCACCATCGACTCGCGGTTCGACTGGCTGACGTGCAGGCCGTTGGCGTTGGTGCAGAACCCGGTGATTTCAGCGTAGATCTTCGCCCCGCGCCGGACCGCGCGGTCGTAATCCTCGAGCACCACCAGGGCGCACCCCTCGCCGCAGACCAGCCCGTCGCGGTCGCGGTCGAAGGGGCGCGGCGTCAGTTCCGGTCGGTCGTTGTAGCCGGCGGAGGTCGCCATCAGGATGTCGAAGGAACCGGTCACCGTCGGGTGCAGCTCCTCGGCCCCGCCGCACAGCAGCACGTCCTGGCGGCCGAGGCGGATCAGGTCGCGGCCGGTGCCGATGGCGTGCAGCGCCGAGGCGCAGGCCGCCGCCGGGGCCATGATCGTGCCGTTGATCTCCAGGTACTGGGCGACGTTGACCGCCGCGGTGTGCGACATGCACTGGAAGAACTGGGTCGAATTGAGCCGCCCCAGGTCCTTGTCGGGGAGCATCAGCTCGAAGGCGTCGTTGATGCTCTTGGCGCTCCCCATGGTCGAGCCGATCACGCAGCCGACCCGCCAGCGGTCCTCGCCGGCCAGGTCGAGGCCGGCGTCCAGCAGCGCCTCGTCGGCGGCCTGGGCGGCGAAGATGCTCATCCGCCCCATGGAACGGCGCTTCTGGCGCGGGATGCGCTTCTCGTCGATCATCTCGACGGGCGCCCCGACCAGGCTCTGCAGGCCGACGTACTCCTCCCAGCCGGCCATGCGCCGCACCGCCGAGCGCCCGGCGGCCAGTCCGCTCATCAGCGCCGCGACGCCGTTGCCGAAGGGCGACACCACGCCGAGCCCGGTAATGACTACGCGTTTCAGCGCCATGCCCCCTCCAGGAACCGGCCGTATTCGTCCTTCCCCAGCACCGCCCGGCCGACGATCAGCGACGACATCATCGCCCCGATGATCCCGGGGAGGAGCGCGCTCTGCCCGGCGGCGAAGAGGTTGTGCACCGGCAGCCGGCCGATCACGTTGAACTGCTGCAGCTTCTGCCGGATCCCGTAGGCGCTGCCGTCGGGATTGTGCAGGTAGTCGCGGAAGGTCAGCATCGAGCCGGCGTCGAGGATCTCCAGGGTGTCGCGGTAGGCCGGGAGCGTGCCGAAGATGTGCTCGCTGATCGCCGCGACCCGCTCCGCCTTGTACTGCCGGTACTCCTCCGGCCGCCGGCCGAGGGCGGAATCGGCCCACGGCGCGACCTGGCCGACGAAGTTCGGCTCGAGGATGCAGATGCCGGCGCGCTCGCCGGCCGGCACCGGCGGCTTGATGATGACCAGCGCCGCCTCGCCGTCGTGGGCCGGGTCGAGCAGGCGGTTGACGTCGGCCTGCGGAAAGAGCGAGGTGATGGCCGCCTGCGGATAGGGGTCGGCGCACCCCGGCCGGATGGCGGCAAACAGGGCGAAAAACCCCGCCGCCGGTTCGAAGCCGTCGACCCGCGCGGCGAAGGCCCGGCTGCGCGCCTTCTCCGGCAGCAGCCTGAGGATCTCCGCGGGGTGGATGGTGAGGATGCAGGCGTCGGTCGTCACCTCCGAGCCGTCGCTGAGGAGGAAGCGGCCGGCGCGGTGGTCGCGGAGGTCGGCCAGCTCGGCGATGGTCGTGCCGCAGCGCACCTCGATGTCGTAGCCGCGGAACTTCTCCCGGAAGGCGTCGATGAAGGCATCGCCGCCGTTCCTCACGAAGGCCAGCGACTCGTAGAAGGCGCAGGCCATGCGCGCGTGGTTGGCGAAGGAGACCTCGTCGGGGCGGGCGCCGTAGCACATGGCGTACCCCGACAGGAGCCCGCGCAGCAGCGGGTCGGCGGTCAGCTCCTTAAGGACCGCGTCGAGGGAGACGTAATCCTCGTCGAGGGTCGGCGGCGCGATGGTGTTGTCGCGCAGGCTCAGCGACGGGGTGCGGTCGCAGACCGACCGGACCTTGTCGAAGTAGGCGTCGATCGCCCCGGCCTCGGCGGGGAAGTCGGCCTTGAAGCGCTGCCGGATGGCGGCAAGGCCGACGGGGTGCTCGAAGCAGCGCCCTTCGGCCTCGAAATAGAAGCGGTTTTCGGCGGGATCGGTCAGAAAGACCGGCGCGAAGGCGTCGCGAATGCCGAGCAGGGTGAGGATCTCGTCGAGCACCCCGTGCCGGTGCAGCCCGCCGGTGAAGTGGAAGCCGGTTTCGAACCAGACGCCGTCCTTGCGAAAGCGCGCCAGGGAGCCGCCGAGGCGCGGCCCCTTCTCGAGCAGGAGGACGCGGCGGCCGCTCATGGCCAGCAGCAGGGTCATGGTCAGCCCGCTGACGCCGCCGCCGACGACGATGTTGTCGAAATGCCTGACGCTCAAGGATCCCCGCCTACATCACCAGGCCGCCGTTGATGCCGATGACCTGACCGTGGATGTACATGTGCTCTTCGGTGCAGAGGAAGTTGACCACCGACGCCACATCCTCCACCGTCCCCAGCCGGTTGAGGGGGACCAGCGGCAGCACCTGGGCCTTGGGGATCTGCTCGGTCATGTCGGTTTCGATGAAGCCGGGGGCGACCACGTTGACCAGCACCCCCTTCTTCCCCACCTCGCGCGCCAGCGCCTTGGCCGCGCCGATCAGCCCGGCCTTGGAGGCCGAGTAGTTGACCTGGCCGGCCTGGCCGACCTGCCCCGAGGTCGAGGAGACCACCACGATCCGGCCGCGCTTGGCCTTGAGCATGGCGAAGACCACCTGGCGGGTGACGTTGAAGAAGCCGTCGAGGTTGGTGGACAGGACCGCGTCCCACTCCTCGCGGTTCATCCACATCAGCAGGTTGTCGCGGGTGATCCCGGAGTTGTAGACCAGCACGTCGGGGGAGACGGTCTCCAGCCGCTCCGCCAGGGCGGCCTCGACCGCCTCGAAGCTGGCGACGTCGAAGGCGAGCAGCTCGCACGCCGCGCCCAGCGCCTCGGCCTCGGCGCGCACCGCCTCGGCGGCGGCGTGGTTCCCCTTGTAGGTCAGCCAGAGATCGAAGCCGGAACGGGCCAGGCGCAGGGCCACGGCCCGGCCGATGCCGCGGCTGCCGCCGACGACCAGGGCGATTTTCCGGGAGTGTTCGGCCATGGACGGTTCCTCTCTCCTCGCAACGCGCGCACCCCGCCCGGCCGAGGCCGGACAAGCCCCCTCCATCGCGCGCACCGGCGGGCGATGGCAAGCGACGCGCGCGGAACTGTCGGACCGGAATGGGCGCGGGGCGTGCCTGCGGGCTTTAATCTCTTTTTATATCATCGGGCGCACGACACGGTCAACGCCTGCCGCCGGCCGGAAGCGGGGCAACGGCCGCTACTCGACGACCTCCAGCACCCCCTCCATCCCCTTCTCCCGGTGGCTGGCGAAGAAGAGCAGCTGCTTGTCGCAGTAGATCGGGTAGCTGCCGGTTTTGGTCGGGGTGAAGCGGACGGGCTTCGGCTCCTTCGCCATGTCGACGTCGAAATCGATCCCCGCCTCCGGCGCCTTGACGGCGATGTTGTGGGGGACCATCCCCGCTTCCTTGCGCACCGACAGCTCGACCGGCACGTTGACCTTGACGACGATCCGGTAGGGATCGAAGTAGTAGCCGCCGCCGAGGACGTCGACGCGCTGCACGCCGTCGCTGCCGATCGTCGCCCGGACGGTGCGCTTGGCCGGCTCGGCGGCCAGGGCCGGGAGCGCCAGGAGGATCATCAGGACGAGGGGGACAAGACCGGACCGTTTCATCGTCAGGACTCCTTTCGCATCGGATCGTGCTGCTGTTTCGTCCCTATATTATGACCGCGAGCGGCGCCCGGCACAATCGCCGCCGCGATCGGCCTTGAACGCCGCCCCCCGGCGCGCTATCTTCTCGCCATCACCTGCGCCGCCCGCCGGGAGGGAATGCCATGGAAAGCGCGATCGCCAAAGCCTTGCGGCTCGACAACGAACCGGTGGCGGTGCTCTTCACCGACACCCGGCCGGACGGGGCCGCACAGTTCGCCCCGGGACAGTGGGGGTGCGTGATGTTCCTGTTCGCGGCGGCGGCGCGCGGCAGGACCGCGGTCTTCGACCGGCAGAGCTACGGCTGCCCGGGGGGCGGGGTCGGCCTCGGCTTCGGCGACTGCTACGCCGGCTTCCCCGGCGGCCTCCCCGGCTTCTGCCGCTTCCTCGCCCACGGCAACGCCGCCGACCCGATCGGCCGGCTGATCGGCGAGAAGATGCGCGCCGGCGGCGACCCCGGCGCGTTCGTCGACCAGTACCTGCACGGCGAACGCTACAAAAAGTCGGCGGCGCTGGTCGAGGCGCTTGTCAGGGAGATGCCGATGACCGAGGTGCCGGCGCCCTACGTGGTGATGAAGCCGCTGTCGCAGGTCGATGCGGCGTGCGAAACGCCGGTGTCGGTCACCTTCCTGGTCGACCCCGACCGGCTGGCGGCCCTGACCGTCCTCGCCAACTACGACCGCCCCGGATGCGAGAACGTCGCCGTCCCCTACGTGGCCGCCTGCCAGGTGGTCGGGCTCCTCGCCTACCGCGAGGCCGAGGCGGAGGCGCCGCGCTGCCTCATCGGCCTCACCGACCTCTCGGCGCGCAAGTACCTGAAAGGGCAGCATGCCGCCGACAGGCTGAGCTTCACCGTGCCGTTCCGCCGGCTGCTGGAGATGGAGGCGAACGTGGCGGGGAGCTTCCTCGAGGGGGAGACCTGGGCGGCGGTGATCACCCCATGACCCTGACCTTTGCCGTCTCCCCGGAAAAGAACGAAGAGCTGCGCCGGCGCATGGCGGCGCTGGGGGTGCGCGAGGAGGACCTCGAGGAGAGCTTCGTGCGCGCCTCGGGGCGGGGCGGCCAGCACGTCAACAAGAGCTCCACCTGCGTGCAGCTGCGCCACCGCCCCACCGGCATCGAGGTCAAGTGCGCGGAAGGGCGCAGCCAATCGCTCAACCGCTTCTTCGCCCGCCGCCTGCTCCTCGACCGCATCGCCGCGACCATGGGGGTGCCCACCGCCAAAAACGCCGCCATGGAGAAGCTGCGCCGCCAGAAGGCCCGCCGCGGCCGCAAGGCGGCGCAGAAGTACCGGGAGCCGACCCCGCCGTGATCGACCACCCGGTTCTCGTCGTCGCGGCGCTGGCCGCCATCGAGGCGCTGGTGCTGGGGCTCTCCCGTCACGAGCGCACCCGGCGCTGGTTCGACCTGCTCCCCGCGGTCTTCTGGATCTACTTCCTGCCGATGCTGGCCGCCACCTTCGGCCTGCTCCCCGCCCAAAGCCCGGTCTACGGCCTGATCACCACCTACCTGCTGCCGGCCAGCCTGGTGCTCCTGCTGCTGCCGGTGGACCTGCGTGCCATCCTGCGCCTGGGGCCGAAGGCGCTGGCGGTCTTCTTCCTCGGCGCCGCCGGGATCATCGCCGGCACCGTGCTCGCCTTCGCCCTCGTCAAGCCGCTGGTCGGCACGGAGTTCTGGGCCGGCTTCGGCGCCCTCTCCGCCTCGTGGACCGGGGGGAGCGCCAACATGATCGCGGTCAAGGAGGCCCTGGCGGTCCCCGATGCGGTCTTCGCGCCGATGGTGATCGTCGACACGGTGGTGCCGTACCTGTGGATGGGGCTGCTGATCGCCCTGGTCGGACGGCAGGAAGCCTGCGACCGCTGGCTGCGCGCCGATCGCGCGGTTCTCGACGACCTCGGCGCGCGGGTGGCACAGCACGTGGCGAGCCACAGCGGCCGGCGGACCGCCGGCGGCATCGCCCTGGCCCTGCTGGTGGCGGCCGCCGCCAGCGCGCCGGCCCATCTGCTCGCCGGGGAGCTGCCGCAGGTTCCCGACGTGGTCAGCCGCTACAGCTGGACGATCCTGCTGGTAACCGCCGCCGGCCTCGCCCTGTCGCTGTCGCCCGCCCGCCGACTGGAGCGCGCCGGGGCCACCCGCACCGGCTACGACCTGCTCTACCTGGTGCTCACCGCCATCGGCGCCAAGGCCTCGGTGGCCAGCATCGGCTCGGCCGCGGTGCTGATCGGCGCCGGCCTGCTGATCGTGCTGGTGCACGCCGCCGTGCTGCTGCTGGGCGCCAGGCTGCTGCGCGTGCCGATGTTCCTGGTCGCCGCCGCCAGCCAGGCCAACATCGGCGGGGTCGCCTCGGCGCCGGTGGTGGCCGAGGTGTACCACCCGGGGCTGGCCTCGGTCGGCCTGCTGCTGGCGATCCTCGGCAACATCGTCGGCACCTGGCTGGGGATTCTCTGCGCCCAGCTGTGCCGGCTGCTGTAAGCTGACGGCACCGGGCCACCGGCCGGGAGCGCTGTTGACCCCTCGCGACGGGGCGCGCTATAGTTCCTGCACGTGCCGCCATGACCCTCGACCCGCGCAAAATTCTCCTCGTCCACCCCTTAGGCTACCGCGCGGCGGCGGCCGGGCGCGACATCTCGCGCATCGCCAACGTCATGCCTCCCCTGGGGCTGGCCAGCATCGCCGCCTACCTCGAGCGGCACGGCGTGCAGGCCGACATCGTCGACTGCTACGCCCGCCCCGACTCCGACCGCACCATCCGCGACTACCTGCGCAGCGAACGCCCGGCCGCCATCGGCCTGAGCTGCACCACCTCGAGCTTCCTCGACGGCGTGCGCATCGCCAGGCTGGCCAAGAGCGAGCTCCCCGGCATCCGCGCGATCTTCGGCGGCCCCCACGTCTCCGCCCTCAGGGAGAGGGTGCTCGCCGAGTTCGCCGAGGTCGACTGCGTCGTGGTCGGCGAAGGGGAGGAGACGCTGCGCGAGCTGCTTGCCGCCGGGCCGGACCAGGCCGCCGCGGTCCGCGGCGTGGTCGCCCGCGCCGCCGGCGGCGACGTGCTCTTCACCGGCCACCGCGACACCTTTCTCGACCTCGACACCCTGCCGCTGCCGGCCTACGGCAAGCTCGCCGGCTTCCCCCACGCCTACCGGCTGCCGATCTTCAACTACCCCAAGGCGCCCAACACCAGCTGCCTCTCCAGCCGCGGCTGCCCCTACGCCTGCAGCTACTGCGACCGCTCGGTGTTCCGCCGCTCGTTCCGCTACAACTCGGCGGAGTACATGGTCGAGCACCTGCGCCACCTGCACCAGCGCTTCGGCGTCCGCCACGTCAACTTCTACGACGACCAGTTCACCTTCAACCGCAAGCGGGTCGTGGAGTTCTGCGAGCGCAAGCAGGCCGCCGGCCTGAAGATGACCTTCAACTGCGCGGTGCGCGCCGAGCACATCGATCTCGACCTGCTGAAGATGATGAAGGCGGCCGGCTGCTGGATGGCCAGCCTCGGCATCGAGAGCGGCGACGCGGAACTTTTGGCGCAGCATCGCCAGAACCCCGATCTCGACATGCTCGCCGGCAAGATCCGCCTGATCAAGCAGGCCGGCATCCGCACCAAGGGGCTGCTGATGATGGGGCTCCCCGGCGAGAGCGAGGCGAGCATCCGCCGCAGCATGGAGTACGTCTTCTCCCTGCCGGTGGACGACTTCAACCTGGCCAAGTTCACGCCGTTCCCCGGCTCGCCGCTGTATGAGCGGATCCACGAACTCGGCGAATTCGAGGAGGACTGGGAGAAGATGGACTGCATGCACTTCCAGTTCGTTCCCCGCGGCATGACCCGCGAGCGGCTGGAGGAGCTGTTCACCCTCTTCTACAAGAGCCACTTCCAGCGGCCGCAGGTGATCCACGGCTACCTGGCGATGATCTGGAAGTCGCCCGACAGCTGGAAGCGCTTCGTGCTCAACCTCGCCGACTTCGTGCGCTTCGCCCGCGGCCGGCGCCGTCTCGGCGGGGCCGCCGAGTCCTGACCGCTCGATGCGGACCGCCGTCGCCCTCCTGCTGCTGGCCTGCGCCGCGGCCCTGTTCCCCGCCCCCGCCGCCGCGGCGGATCCCGTGCCGACCCGCTACGGCCTGGCGGTGCTCGGCGGCATGGCCTACGACCCGCACCGCTTCGGCCTCGCCCTGGTGCAGGGGTACGCCCTGCTCGACTACGAGCGGGTCTGCTTCTGGCAGGAGGCTCCCGAGGAGCTGCGCCTGCGCGTCGAGGCCAACCTCGGTCTCGCCGACCGCGAGGGGGAGCGCGCCGTCGCCTCGCTCAACCTGCTCGCCTTCCGCTACCTCGACCGCTTCGGCGCCGCCGGCTGGCGCCCCTACCTGGAGGCCGGCATCGGCGTGGGCTACACCGACTTCAAGGCCGACGGCCAGGGGCTGCGCCTCAACTTCAACCCCCAGGCCGGGGCGGGGATCGAGTGGGATCGCCCCGACGGCCGCGCCGTGCAGGCCGGCCTGCGCCTGCACCATCTCTCCAACGCCGGCCTCGACGACGACAACCGCGGCATCAACGCGCTGCTCTTCACCATCGGCTGGCTCTACTAGCCCCCCCCGGCCGATGACCGAAC
>VAUL01000027.1 GCA_005774545.1 Deltaproteobacteria bacterium
GTGTGTATAAGAGACAGGGAGAAGATCGCCCCGAGGATGAAGCAGATCAGCAGGGCGTACTTGCGGTTGCGGGCCAGGAACGGGTAGTCGACGACCCCCATGCGGCCGAGGAAGAAGATCACGATCGGCAGTTCGAAGGTGATGCCGAAGGCCAGGAGCATCTGACCGGCCAGCGACAGGTAGCTCCCCATGGAGAGCATCGGTACCACTTCGCCGCCGGCGGTGCCGGCCTCCATGAGGAAGCTGAACATCAGCGGGAAGGCGACGACGAAGCCGAAGACCGTGCCGGCGATGAAGCAGCCGGAGCTGAGCACGACGAAGGGGATGACGTAGCGTTTTTCGTGGGCGTACAGCCCGGGAGCGATGAATCCCCACAGCTGCCAGAAGATCACCGGCAGGGCGACCAGCAGCCCGGCGAAGGCGCCGATCTTCAGGTAGGCGAAGAACGGTTCGGTGGCGGTGAGGAAGACCAGCTTGGTCCCCGGCGGCAGCGCCTCGCGGAGCGGCCGGGAGATCAGCAGGTACATCTCCTCGGCGTAGCTGTAGCAGGCCATGAACGCCACGAACCAGGCGCAGAAGGCCCGGACGATCCGTTTGCGCAACTCCTCCAGGTGCTGCATCAGCGTCATGCGGCCGTCATCCATGCTTCGGCTCCGGGTGCTCCGGCTGGCCGGCGGGGGCGGTTTCCGGCGCGCCTGCCGCCGGCGGTGCGGGGGAAACCCGGTCCGGTGCGACATTGGCCTCCGGCGGGTAGGGATCGATGGTCCCCGGCGGCCGGATCTTCCCCTCCTCGAGCAGTTTCTGGCGCAGTTCCTGGGCCCGGGCCGCCCGCGTCTCCTCCTCGAAGGTCTGCTTGAGTTCGTCGGTGGCGCGCCGGAACTCGGCAAAGCCGCGGCCCAGCGCGCGCGCCAGATCCGGCAGGCGTTTGGGCCCGATGACCACCAGGGCGATCACCGCGATCAGCAGCAGTTCCGGAAAGCCGATACCGAACATTCTGGCAACCTGTCGAAAGGAATTTTCCGTCAAGACCGTGTGCCGAGGATACCGGTTGCCGCGCCCCCTGTCAAGCGTGCTCCCGGATAAATGTTTGACATATCAGGGATTTTGCCCTAGGATTGTGCTTTTACGCCCGACAAGGACCCCAAGCGCATGCCCCATCAAGAACTCCTGCGGGAAATCCGCCGCCTGGCCGCCGAGCGCGATGCCCTGATCCTGGCTCACAACTACCAGCGCGACGAGGTCCAGGAAGTTGCCGACATCTGCGGCGATTCCCTGGGACTGTCGCAGGAGGCGGCGCGCACCGACCGGTCGGTGATCGTTTTCTGCGGCGTCCATTTCATGGCCGAGAGCGCGGCGATTCTCGCCCCGGAGAAGACCGTGCTGATCCCCCGGGCCGACGCCGGCTGCCCCATGGCCGACATGATCACCCCCGACGGCATCCGGCTGATGCGCGAGAAATTTCCCGGCGCGCCGGTGGTCACCTACGTCAACTCCACCGCGGCGGTCAAGGCCGAAAGCGACATCTGCTGCACCAGCGCCAACGCCGTGCGCGTGGTCAACTCCCTGGCGGCGGACGAGGTCATCCTCACCCCCGACCGCAACCTGGCCATGTACATCGCCCGTCATACGAGCAAGCGCTGCCACTGGTGGGACGGCTACTGTCCGACCCACGACCGGCTGACGGTCGCCGAGGTGCAGGCGGCCCGGGCCGACTACCCCGACGCCGTGTTCATGGCTCATCCCGAATGCCCGCCGGAGATCCTCGACATCGCCGATCACATCTGCTCGACCAGCGGCATGTACGTCTACGCCCGGCAGAACCCGGCCCGGCGCTTCATCGTCGGCACCGAAGCGGGGATCCTCTACCGGCTGCGCCTGGAGAACCCGGAGAAGGAGTTCATCCTGCCGACCACGCGGCTGATCTGCCCGAATATGAAGCTGACCGCCCTCGAGGATATCCGTGCCGCCCTGCTGACCATGAGTCCGCGCATCACCGTCCCCGCCGATATCCGCGAGCGGGCCAGGCTGGCGCTGGACCGCATGCTGGCGGTGCCGCGCGATTAACGGACCGCTGAACATCTCTCGCGGAGGAGGGCTGCGGCGTTGCGCGGGGCTCGCCCTCCCGCCTGTCCTTCCGGGGGCGTCCCGGGTTCTGCGCTGCGCGCGTCTTGCCGCCGGCCTTCCTCGCGACGATGTTAAGCGGTCTGCAGCCATCCCAGGATAGTTTTACTTCGGACCCCCGATGACCACCCCTGCCGAACCGACCATCCATCATCGCACCCTCTCGGCGCTGACCTCCGAACTTCGCGCCCTGCCGCGCGCCGAGCTGCTCGGCCTGGCCGGCAGCAGCGGCGCCTTCCTGGCCGCCAGCCTGCTGGCCGAGGGCGAGCCGCGCCTGGCGGTGCTGGCCGCCGACCAGGCGGCCGCCCAGCAATTTGCCGAAGCTCTGGCCTTCTATCACGGCCGTCCCGGGGAGATCGCGCTCTTCCCCGGCTGGGAGCTCGACCCCTATTCGCCGCTTTCCCCCCATCCCGATGTCGAGGCCCAGCGGCTGGCGGCTCTGACCGCTTTGGGGGCCGGCCGCTTGCGCGCCGTGGTGACCACGGTGCGGGCCGTGCAGCAGCGCGTCATCCCGCGCAGCGTGCTGGCGGCCCTGCATGGCGTTCTCACCCCCGGCGGCGAATACCCGCGCCACCAGCTGCTGGAAAAGCTGGCGGCGCTCGGCTACCAGCGCGTGCCGCTGGTCGAGGAGCGCGGCACCTTCGCGGTGCGCGGCGATCTGGTCGACCTCTTTCCGCCGGCGTTTGCCACGCCGGTGCGCCTGGTGTTCTTCGGCGACGAGTTGGAGGAGCTGCGTCCCTTCGAGGCACTCAGCCAGCGCACCGGCGAGGAGCGCCTGGCGGCCCTGGAACTGGCCCCGGCCCGCGAGATGATCCTGGCCGGCGAGCATCTGGCAACCTACTGTACGCGGGTGCGCGAGCGCTGCGACGAACTGGAACTGCCGCGCAGCGTACGCGAAGGGCTGCTCACCGAGGCGCGCGAGGGGCTGCTGGCCCCCGGCCGGGAGCAGCTGCTGCCGTTCAACTATGCGGCGCTCGACAGCCTGTTCGACCATCTCGGCCGGGTGCGCTGGCTGGTGCTCGACCCGCCGGCGGTGACCGGGGCGGTCGATGAGCTGGCGGGGCTGATCCGCGAGGGGGAGCGGCGCCAGCGGGAGCGCGGCGAGCCG
Organism: Deltaproteobacteria bacterium; assembly: GCA_005774545.1. Taxonomy (GTDB): domain Bacteria; phylum Desulfobacterota; class Desulfuromonadia; order Desulfuromonadales; family BM103; genus VAUL01. Next base: position 3,230 of record VAUL01000027.1, read on the forward strand.
TTTGCTCCGGCGGCCGAGTTCTACCTGACCCCGGAGGAGCTGGAGGCCCGGCTGCAAGGGGCGCCCCGCATCGACCTGGCCGCCCTGCAGGTTTATCGCCTGGACGCCGGGTTCCCGGTGTTCCGCGTGGCGGTGCAGGGGAACGGCGACCTGCGTCCCGACCACCCGGCGCATGACGGCACCCTCGGCTACCTGGTCGGCCGGCTGCGCGGCTGGCTCGACGAGGCGTGGCGGGTGCTGCTGGTCTGTCACCAGGAAGGGCAGGCCGAGCGGCTGCGCGACCTTCTGGAGCCGAGCGGCCTGCCGCTGCGCTGGGCTCCCGACGCCGTCCCCGGGGCAGCCCTGCCGCCGGGGCTGACGGTGACGACAGGCCGGCTGGGCGACGGGTTCCGGCATGCCGAGGAGCGGCTGGCCGTGGTCACCGACGACGAGATCTTCGGGCCGCGCGTCCACCGCCGGGTGCGGCGGCGCGACCGGCGGGTCTTCGAATCGACCCTGGCCGACCTGCGCCCCGGCCATCACGTGGTGCATGCCGACTACGGCATCGCCCGCTATCACGGGCTCCTGCACCTCAAGGCCGGTGGAACCGAGGGGGATTTCCTGCATCTCGAATTCGCCGGCGACGACCGTCTCTACCTGCCGGTGGAGCGGATCGAGAAGGTGCAGAAGTACGTGGCCGACGGCGGCGAGCCGCGCCTCGACAAGATGGGGAGCGGGGCCTGGGAGAAGGCCAAGCTCAAGGCCCGGGCCGCCGTCGAGGAGCTGGCCCGCGACCTGCTCCACCTCCAGGCCAAGCGCCAGCTGGCCGAGGGGGTCCGCTACTCCCCGCCGGATCCCATCTATCGCGAGTTCGAGGCGGCTTTCCCCTACGAGGAGACCCCCGACCAGCTCGAGGCGATCGAGGCGGTTCTGGCCGATCTGCAGTCCGGCCGGCCGGTCGATCGGCTGATCTGCGGCGACGTCGGCTACGGCAAGACCGAGGTGGCGATCCGCGCCGCCTTCAAGGTGGTGCTCGACGGCCGCCAGGTGGCGGTGCTGGTGCCGACCACGGTCCTGGCCCGTCAGCACCTGGAGACCTTCCGCCAGCGCCTGGCCGATTTCCCGGTCACCGTCGAGATGGTCTCGCGCTTCCGCACCCCGGCCGAGCAGAAGGCCATCCTGGCCCGGGCCGCCGAAGGGAAGGTCGACATCCTGATCGGCACCCACCGCCTGCTGCAGCACGACGTGCGCTTCAAGGCTCTCGGCCTGGTGGTGGTCGACGAGGAGCAGCGTTTCGGCGTGGCCCACAAGGAGCGGCTCAAGAAGCTGCGCGCCGAGGTCGACCTGCTGACCCTGTCGGCCACGCCGATCCCGCGGACCCTGCACCTGAGTCTGACCGGCATCCGCGACCTGTCGATCATCGACACGCCGCCGGTCGACCGGCAGGCGATCCGCACCTTCGTGACCCGTTTCGACGACGACCTGGTGCGCGACGCCATCCGCCGCGAACTCAAGCGCGGCGGCCAGGTCTACTTCGTGCACAACCGGGTGCAGAGCATCGACGCCATGGCCGGGTTCCTGCGCACGCTCCTCCCCGAGGTGCGCATCGGCGTGGGCCACGGCCAGATGAACGAGGCGGCGCTGGAGCAGACCATGCTCGATTTCATCGAGGGGCGCACCGACGTGCTGCTGTGCACGGCGATCATCGAAAACGGCCTCGACATCCCGCGCGCCAACACCATCATCATCGACCGCGCCGACACCTTCGGCCTCGCGCAGCTCTACCAGCTGCGCGGCCGCGTCGGCCGCTCCCACGTGCGCGCCTACGCCTACCTGCTGATCCCCGGCGAGGGGTCGCTGACCCACGACGCCCGCGAGCGCCTGCGCGTGCTGCAGGAGCAGACCGAGCTCGGGGCCGGTTTCCGCATCGCCCGCCACGACCTGGAGCTGCGCGGCGCCGGCGACCTGCTCGGCGCCCGCCAGGCCGGGCAGATCAATGCGGTCGGCTTCGAGCTGTACACCGAACTGCTCGAGGAGACCGTCAAGGAGCTGCAGGGCCAGGCCTTTGACGCGCGCATCGATCCGGAGGTGCGCCTGGGGCTGTCGGCCTACCTGCCGGAAAGCTACGTGGCCGACCCGAACCAGCGTCTGGTCCTGTACCGGCGCATGGCCGGCGCCGGCGACGAAGACGAGCTCTATGCCGTCGGCGACGAACTGCGCGACCGTTTCGGCGAGCTGCCGGCCCCGGCCGTGCTGCTGCTCGAGGTCATGAAGCTGCGCGTGCTGATGAAGCGGCTGCGCATCGAGCTGGCCGAGTACGACGGCCATCAGCTGGTGCTGAGCTTTCCGCCGAGCACCCGGGTCACCCCCGAGCAGATCATGGCCCTTCTGGAACGCCCCGACCGTTATCGGTTCTCCCCTGATTACCGGCTCTCGGTCAGGCTCGGCCGGCTGCCTGCGGAGGAGGCCCTGGCGGCGGCCAAAAAGGAATTGCGCGCCCTTTGCGCAGCATGCTAGCGTGGCGCGTGACGTCATGTCCGCTGAACGGAGCCACCCCTGAACCGCATTGTGCATATCCTCCTCTGCCTGCTGCTGGCTGCCGGCGCGGCCGGCTGCCGCGGCGAACGGGCTGCGGGCGGCAAACCGCTGCTCAAGGTCAACGACCGGCAGATCGGCAAGGCCGAATTCGACGCCGCCTTCGCCCGGACCCTCAAGCCGGGGCAGGTGCTTGCCCCCGGGGAACGCCAGGACCTCGAGCGCTCCTTTCTGACCGGGCTGGTCGACCGGGAGCTGGCCCTGGCCGAAGCCGGACGACGCCAGCTGAGCGTTTCACCGCAGGATCTCGCGGCGGCGCGTGACGAACACCGCCGCGACTACCCCACGGGCGGCTTCGAGGCGATGCTGCGCGAGCGCGGCCTGACCCCGGAGACGTGGGAGGCCGAGCTGCGGGAAAATCTTCTCGTCGAGAAGCTGATCGACCAGATCGTCGGTGAGCGCGGCCGGGTGGGGGATATGGAGCTCGACGCCTATTATGCGGCCCATCGCGCCGACTTCGACCGGCCGGCCCAGGTCCGTGCCCGCCAGATCGTGGTGGCCGATCGCGACACGGGCGAGCGAGTGCTCGCCGAGCTGCGCCGGGGCGCCTCGTTTGCCGCCGTCGCCAGTCGCGAATCGCTCTCCCCCGAGGCCGCCAGGGGGGGGGATCTCGGTTTCTTCGGCCGGGAGGAGATGCCTCCCGAATTCGATACGGTTTTTGAACTGCCGGTGGGGAAGGTGAGCGGCCTGGTCAAGAGCGACTACGGCTATCACCTGTTCCTGGTCGAGGAAAAGCGTCCGGCCACCCGGCTCAGCCGCGAGGAGGCGGCCCGGGAAATCCGGCGGCGGCTGGAGGCGGAGCGCCGTGAAACGGCTTACCGGGAATGGCTCGAGGCGGTGCGCGCCAAGGCCGCCGTCGAGATCGACTGGCGGCAGCTCGATGCGCCGCAGCAAGAATCCAAGTGAGGAGATACGCGCCGATCATGAACAGCAAATGCCTTGTCCTGCTGCTCGCCGTTTTGTGTCTGGCGACAGCGTCCCCGGTCAGGGGCGAGACGGTCAGCCGCATCGCCGCCGTGGTCAACGGGGACATCATCACCACGTATGCGCTCGAGCAGGCGCTCGCCGCCCATCTCGCCAAAAGCGACAAGCAGCCGACCCCGGCGCAGCTCGGCGCCCTGCGCAAGGAGCTGCTGTCGCGCCTGATCGAGGAACAGCTGGTCCAGCAGCGCATCCGCGCGCTCAAGCTGAGCGTCAGCGACGAGGAGGTGGACAACGCCATCCTCGACGTGCAGAAGCAGAACCAGCTGACCCGGGAGCAGCTGGAGCAGGCGGTGCAAGGGCAGGGGCTGACCTTTGCCGCCTACCGGGAGAACCTGCGCAAGCAGATCCTGCGCTACAAGCTGGTCGGCCAGGAGGTGCGCAGCAAGGTCGATGTCTCCGAGAGCGAGGTGCGCGACTACTACCGGGCCCATCTCGATGAATACCGCCTGGCGCCGACGGTGACGCTCAGCGCCGTCAGCTTCCCGCTCCCCGAAAAGGCCGGGGCGGCGGAACGCGAGGCGATCCGCGCGGCCGCCCGCGAGGCGCTCGGCCGGTTGCGCAAGGGCGAGGCCGTCGAGGTGGTGGCCGGGGAGTTCCGCGACCGGTTCGGGGCGACCGGAACCTCTCTCGGCACGATGCTCGAGGGGGAATTGACCCCGGAATTCACCAAGGCGATCGCCGGCGTGGAAAAAGGCGGCCTCGGCACGCTGGCCGAAACCGACAGGGCCATCGTGCTGCTCAGGGTTGACGAGCGGACTGCGGGCGGGCTGCGCCAGTTCGAGGCGGTGCGACCGGAAATCATGCAGCTCCTGACCGACCAGAAAACCGACGGCCGGATCAAGGAGTGGACTCAGGGCCTCAAGCAGAAGGCTTTCATCGAAATCCGGCTGTAGCGGCGGGGGGCTGTGCCGTCGGGTGGAAAACAGAGCCCGCGCCGGCATCGGCGCGGGCTCTGCCGTTTCGGGTGGCGGCGCGGGTCAGCCTGCGGCCGGTTGGGGCAGGGCCTCGACGTACGCCTGGAAGACCTGTCGGTCGGCCGGGGCGAACTCGACGAACTGAATGCCGGTGTTGCACAGGTCGTCGTTGACCGGGTGCGAGTGGGCGACCCGCCCGGTCAGCTGTACCAGCTTGTTTCTCAGGCCGAGGGTGACGCGCAGCAGCTGCCCCGCCTCGAAGAACTGGCCGGTTTCGAGGAGCAGGCCGGTGGCGCTGACGTTCAGGGTGCGGGCCAGGCCCCGGCCGACGGTTTCCCCGTCGGCGGCGATGACTTCGAAATCGAGGAAGTTCATGGCGTAACGCCGCTCGGCGCGGCGCTGTTCAAACGGGTTGTCGGACATGAGGCCTCCGCAGGATGTACATGTGTCCCACAGTATAGCCACGTTCGGGACAATTGAAAACCGTCCGGTTGAGAGTCCGGCCGGCAATCGGCTATAATTTCCGGAAAATTTCCGGGGCCACACAGGGAGGACAGGCATGCAGCGGCCGCTGATCATCACCATGGGCGATCCGACCGGGGTCGGGCCGGAAATCATCATCAAGGCGCTGCTGAGCGGCGCTTTCGACGCCTGTCCGCGGCCGCTGATCGTGGCCGGCGATGTCGGCGTGCTGCGCCGGGCGGCGCGCCTCTTCGGCGAAACCGCCAGCCTCGAAGCCCTGGTCAGCGACGGGCTCGGCACCCACCGGCTTTATCTCGGCGCCCGCCAGCTGACCGTACACCCCCTGTCGGTGTTGGATGCCGACAGCCTGCAGTACGGCGCGCCGGGGGTGGCCTGCGGACGGGCGATGCTCGACTACGTGATCTGGGCCTGCGACCGCTGCCGCGAAGGGGCGGCGGCGGGGATGATCACGGCACCGATCAGCAAGACGGCCATCCACCAGGCCGGCTGTCACTTCCCCGGCCACACCGAGCTGCTGGCCGAGCGGTGCGGGGGGAAGAAGGTGGTCATGATGCTCGGCGGCGACCGGCTCAAGGTCTGCCTGGCCACCACCCACCTGGCGTTGCGCGCGGTGCCGGCGGCGCTCTCCGCGGGGGCGCTTGTTGACGGCATGCGGATCATCGACGGCGCCTTCCGGCGGTTCTTCGGCGTGGCGCGGCCGCGACTGGCGGTGCTCGGGCTCAACCCGCATGCCGGCGAGGGGGGATTGTTCGGTGACGAGGAGGCGCGTCTCATCGCCCCGGCCATCGCTGCCGCCCGGGCGGAGGGGATCGATGCCAGCGGGCCGCACAGCGCCGACACCCTCTTCCACTTCGCCGCCCAGGGGCGCTATGACGTGGTGCTGGCCATGTATCACGATCAGGGGCTGGGACCGCTCAAGCTGCTGCATTTCGAGGATGCGGTCAACGTCTCCCTCGGGCTGCCGATCGTGCGGACCAGCGTCGATCACGGCACGGCCTACGACCTGGCCGGGACCGGCCAGGCCAGTGAACAGAGCCTGGTCGCCGCGGTGCGCATGGCGGCGCGGATGGCCGGCTAGCGCCGGCGGCCGCCCAGTTCCGGACAGGCACGGCCTGTCCCTGCGGAGCATCATGACCGACAAGATTGTCATCCGGCGTGCCTGCGAGCACAACCTGCAGTGCATCGATGTCGACATCCCCCGCGACCGGCTGGTGGTGATCACCGGCGTGTCGGGGTCGGGCAAGTCGACGCTGGCCTTCGACACCATCTATGCCGAGGGGCAGCGCCGCTACGTGGAGAGCCTCTCCGCCTATGCCCGCCAGTTTCTCGAACTGATGGACAAGCCCGATGTCGAGAGCATCGAGGGGTTGTCGCCGGCCATTGCCATCGAGCAGAAGACCACCTCGAAGAACCCCCGCTCCACGGTCGGCACGGTTACCGAGATCTACGACTATCTCAGGGTGCTCTTCGCCCGCGCCGGCCAGGTCCACTGCCCGGACTGCGGCCGGGCGATCACCAGCCAGACCGTCGAGCAGATGGTCGACCGGATTCTCGCCCTGCCGGCGGGAACCCGGCTGCTGGTGCTGGCGCCAATCGTGCGCGGCCGCAAGGGGGAGTACCGCAAGGAGCTCAAGCAGCTGCAGGCCGACGGCTTCGCCCGGGTGCGCATCGACGGCACGCTCTATGAGCTCCCCGAGACCCCCGAACTAGACAAGCAGAAGAAGCATACCCTCGAAGTGGTGGTCGACCGCCTGGTGGTCAAGGACGGCCTCCATGCCCGCCTGGCCGAGTCGCTGGAAACCGCGTTGCGCCTGGCCGACGGGCTGGTGCAGGTGGAGCCGGTCGGCGACGGGGGGCCGCCCCAGCTCTTCTCGGCGCGGCATGCCTGCGTCGACTGCGGGGTGTCGCTGCCGGAGATCGCCCCGCGCACCTTCTCCTTCAACAGTCCTCACGGCGCCTGCCCGGAATGCACCGGGCTCGGCACCCGCCACTATTTCGATCCCGAGCTGATCGTCCCCGATCCGCAGCGCACCCTGCGCGGCGGGGCCCTGGCGCCGTGGAGCACCCGCACCGGTTTCTACTACCTGCCGATCCTCGAAGCCCTCGGCGAACACTACGGCTTCGATCTCGACACCCCCTATGCCGATCTCGATGCCCGTCACCGCGAGATCCTGCTGCATGGCTCCGGGGAGGAGCCGATCCGTTTCTTCTATGATCAGGGAGGGCAGCGCGTCTACTACCGGCGGCCCTTCGAAGGGGTTGTCCCCAACCTGGAGCGGCGCCTCAAGGAAAGCGAATCGGAGCAGCAGCGCGAGCGGCTCGAAGAGTTTCTCAGCGACCGGCCCTGCCCGGCCTGCCGGGGGGCGCGCCTCAAGCCGGCCGCCCTGGCGGTGCGCATCGGCGGCCGCAACATCCGCGAGGTCTGCGCCTTGAGCGTCACCGCGGCGCAGCAGTTCTTCGCCGCCCTCGAGCTGCCGCCGCGCGAGGCCGAGATCGCCCGGCGGGTTCTCAAGGAGGTGCGCGAGCGGCTCGCCTTCCTGGCCGGGGTCGGCCTCGACTACCTGACCCTCGACCGGGCCGCGGGCAGCCTCTCCGGCGGCGAGGGGCAGCGCATTCGCCTGGCCACTCAGATCGGCTCCTCGCTGGTCGGCGTCCTCTACATCCTCGACGAGCCGTCGATCGGCCTGCACCAGCGCGACAACCGCCGCCTGCTCGACACCCTCAAGCGCCTGCGCGACCTGGGGAACACCGTGCTGGTGGTCGAGCACGACGAGGAGACGATCCTCGAGGCCGACCACGTCATCGACATGGGCCCGGGCGCCGGCGTGCACGGCGGCCGCATCGTCGCCGAGGGGCCGCCGGCGGCGATCCTCGCCGCGCCCGCCTCGCTGACCGGCGACTACCTGGCCGGTCGCAAGCGGATCCCGCTCCCCGACAGCCGCCGCCGCCCGAAGGGGGTGCTGACCGTGCGCGGCGCCGGCGCCAACAACCTGCGCGGCATCGACGTCGAGATTCCGCTCGGAGTGATGACCTGCGTCACCGGGGTCTCCGGTTCCGGAAAGTCGACCCTGGTCATCGACACCCTCTACCGGGCCCTAGCCCAGCACCTGCATCACGCCAAGGAGCGCCCCGGAGTTCTGACCGCGGTCGAGGGCCTCGAGCAGCTGGACAAGGTGATCGACATCGACCAGTCGCCGATCGGCCGTACCCCGCGCTCCAACCCGGCCACCTACACCGGGGTCTTCACCGACATCCGCGACCTGTTCGCGCAGCTTCCCGAGGCCAAGCTGCGCGGCTACGGGCCGGGGCGCTTCTCCTTCAACGTCAAGGGGGGGCGCTGCGAAGCCTGCCAGGGGGACGGCATCCTGCGCATCGAGATGCACTTCCTCCCCGACGTCTACGTGCAGTGTGAGATCTGCAAGGGGGCCCGCTACAGCCGGGAGACGCTGGAGGTGCGCTACAAGGGGCGGAACATCGCCGAGGTGCTGGCCATGACCGCCAGCCAGGCGGTGGAGTTCCTCGGCAACGTGCCGGTGATCCGCCGCAAGCTGGAGACGCTGTGCGCCGTGGGGCTCGGCTACATCACCCTCGGCCAGAGCGCCACCACCCTTTCCGGCGGCGAGGCCCAGCGCGTCAAGCTGGCAAAGGAACTGGGCAAGCGCGCCACTGGCCGCACCATCTACATTCTCGACGAGCCGACCACCGGGTTGCATTTCGACGACATCCGCAAGCTGCTCGAGGTGCTGCAGCGCCTGGTCGATGCCGGCAACACCGTGCTGATCATCGAGCACAACCTCGACATCATCAAGAGTGCCGACTACCTGATCGATCTGGGGCCGGAAGGGGGGGGCGGCGGCGGGCTGGTGGTGGCCTGCGGCACGCCGGAAGAGGTGGTACGGATCCCGGCCTCGCACACGGGGCGCTACCTGGCACCTTATCTCGCCCGGTAACGAAAAACGGCCGGAGGACTCCGGCCGCGTGCAGGGGCAATGGTGGGGGAGGCGCGTTCAGAGCGGGCTGATGTCGCGAATCTGGGCGACATTGACCAGGTAGTGCGTGTCGCCGATGTTCATCGGGAAAAACCCGCTCATCGAGTTGATGAAATCGAACAGACGCGTCCGCCCTTCGGGCATCTCGATGACGATGGTGCCGCGCAGCTGCTCGCCGCCGGCGAAGTTGATCTGGACCTCCACCGGGTTGCCGAGAGCGACGTACTCCGGTTCGATGCCGGTCTGCTCGTAGCGGATGTGGGTGATGGTGGCCTTGTTGGTCACGCAAAACGCCCCGGCTTCGCTGCGGAACGGGAAGAAGTTCCCTTTCTCCCGGAGCAGGTCGGCCAGCGTCTGCCGGCCGATGTGGCCGTAGGCGCAGGCGCTGAGAAAGACCACGCCGCTCATTACCGAGCCGTCGGCCTGGAACAGCACGACCGGCTGCTCCGATTTGTCCACGCGGTAGATGCTCATTCGTCCGACCCCCTGGGATCGTGGGGCAAAGCCCGGTTGACATGCCAAATAAAATCGATAATATGGAAGCAATTTCCGGTTTGTCAAACAATTTAAGGGAGGGGTGGATGGCCGAGTTGAAGGGGAGCCGTACCGAGCGCGATCTGTTGGAGGCTTTTGCCGGGGAATCCCAGGCAAATCGCAAGTACCTGGCGTTTGCGGAAAAGGCCGATCAGGAAGGCTACCCTGCCGTGGCCAGGCTGTTCCGTGCGGCGGCGGCCGCCGAGACCGTGCATGCTCACGCGCATCTGCGGGCGCTGGGGGGGATCCGGACCACGGCCGACAACCTTCGCGAAGCCCTGAACGGCGAAACCCATGAATTCACCGCGATGTACCCGCAGATGATCGAACAGGCCGCGGCGGATGGCTTCGATACCGCGCAGCGCAGCTTCCGGTTCGCCAACGCGGTGGAGAAGGTGCACGCGGCCCTCTATCAGAAAGCCCTCGACAACCTCACCACGAACAGTGGTGTCGAGTACTACGTGTGCAAGGTCTGCGGCAATACGGTGGAGGGTGCGCCGCACGGTCCCTGCGCGGTCTGCCAGGCACTGCCCGCTGCTTTCTTCAAAGTCGACTGAGTCCGCCCCGCCGAATGACCAGATCAGCCGGGCTCCCCAGCCCGGCTTTTTTATTGATGACCGAGGTGCCGTCATGGACAAGTGTCCGGTTTGCAAGGAGATGACCAAAGGGAAATACTGGTGCAAGAGTTGCCAGACCGTGTTCGTCTGCCCGAATCCCCGCTGCGAGGCGCCCAACCATCGGCGCGACGCCAAAATCTGCTCGCGGTGCGGCCTGCTTTTCGAGGAGTACGTGGCCAGCAGCAAGATGTACCGGGAGTGCCCGAAGTGCAAACGCAAGCAGGGCCTTTCCGATCCGCAGTGCAAATACTGCCGCTACTGGTTCAATTGCCCGAGCTGCGGACACAAGGTGCCGTCGACCAGCATGCTGACCTGCCCCAGGTGTGCGACCAACCTGCGTTGACCGCAGGTCACTCAGCGCTCATTACTCAAAACTCCGCACTGAAAAGCAAGAGGAGCAGAAAATCATTTCTGCTCCTCTTGCTTTTTGTCTTTGGCCTCCCGCCCGGGGAGGCTGCAGGTGTCGGACAGTCAGGTCTGCACGCCGAAGCGCGGCAGCACCCAGCGGTTGAGGATGTACCAGACGGCGACGATGCCGATCAGCAGCAACAGGGTTTCCATGAGCCCTCCGTGAATATAGATAAAACTGAATATAGAGGGTTGTCGCCAAAAAAACAAGGGCCGGCGCGTCACGACGCACCGGCCCTTGTTTTTGCAAGGAGAAGTTCAGCCGGCCGAGACGCTGACGAATACCAGGCCGGTGGCCCCGTTGTTGTCGATGCCGTGGGACACGCCGGCTGCGGCGACCACCACGCTGCCGGCCTTGACCGGCAACCCCGGCTGCCCCTCGCTGAGGAAGGTTCCCTCCCCCTCGAGGACGACCCAGACGTGATCGCCGGCGTGCACGTGGGCGTGGATGTGCTGGCCGGGCTTGAGGCACCAGAGGGTGGTGCGGGCGTGCTCGGCCTCGCTGAGCACGACCTTGTTGGCCTTGGCGTCGCTGTAGGCGATCCGGTCGCGGTAATCGCAGGCGGTGATCGACATGGTGGAGGCTCCTAACCCTTGACGGCGGTGACGGCGACGCAGTTGCCGCCGCCCGGCATGATCTGCTGGATGTTCAAGTCGGCGAAGTTCGGTGAGGCGGTCAGGAGCCCTGCCGGCACCTTGTTCGTGAGCAGAGCCTTGCCGCTCGCCGTGCCGGCCGGGCCGGTGACCTTGAGCAGCCCGCCGTCGGCAACGCCGAGTCGCGCGGCATCGGCCGGGTTGACGAGGATGGCCCCGCCCGGCGCGAGTTCAAGATTGGCCGGCGAGAAACAGGTCGCCGCGCCGAAGTGGAACGGACACTTGCCGATCAGCAGCCGCAGTTCCGCGGCCGGCGGGGCGATCACCGCCGGCGCCGCGCCTTGCAGCCGGCTGCTGGTCGGGGTGGATGGCTGCTGCTGCCCGGCCAGTTCGCTGCGCAGGGCGGCCTCGCTCGGCGCCGGCTTGCCGGAGAGCGCGGCGAACAGGTCGGCCAGGATCGCCAGGTCGGCCCGGGCCTCGCCCGGCGGATCGACCGCTTTGGCCAGGGGGCTGACCCGGCCGTCGAGGGCCGTGAGGCTGCCGCTCTTCTCGGCACCGGCGGCGCCGGGGAGCACCACGCCGGCCAGGGCGGTCAGTTCGCTCTCGAGAACGTCCTGGACGACCAGCAGCTGCAGCTTGGCCAGGGCGGCCTTCCAACGACGGTTTTCCGGAAATTCGAGCAGCGGGTTGCAGCCGGCCAGGTAGAGCGCTTTGATGGTGCCGTTCTCGATGCCGGCGAGAATGCCGGCGGCATCGGCGCCGGCGGCGGCCGGCTCGAATCCCGGGAGGAAGTCCGCGCAGACCCCGGCCGTGAGCAGGCCGAAGGCGTTCCCCTGTTCGCCGACCGGGAAGATCCCGCCATGTTGCTGCAGGGCCCCGCTGACCAGGGCCAGGTTGATGAGGGCGGCGACGCTGTCCTCGGCGCCGGCGGCCTGGGTGACGGCGTGGCCGAAGATCACGGCCACCGATGCGGCGCTGCCGAGATGGTCGGCCGCTTCCTCGAGGAGGGCTTGATCGACGCCGCTGGCGGCACAGGCCGCGGCCAGGTCGATACCGTCGAGGTAAGCCAGCAGGTCGGCCTGATTGCCGACGAACTGCCCGAGCCAGGCGAGGTCGGCCTGGCCTTTGGCCACGATCAGCTTGGCCAGGGCACCCGCCAGCTGCACCTCGCTGCCGGGGCGGTATTGCAGGAAGATCTCGGCCTGGCCGGCCAGCTTGATCCGGCGCGGGTCGGCGACCACCAGTTTGGTGTCGCGCTTGCGGTGGGCCAGCTGCACCTGCCAGTCGACGGCGGGGGCCTCGCTGGTCGGGTCGCAGCCGAAGACGAGAATCGCCCCGGCCCGGCCGATCGTCTCCAGCGGCGCGCTGGCGGTGGTCAGGCCGAGCTGGGTGCGCAGCGTCTTGACCGCCCGCAGCAGGCCGAAGCGCATCGGGCTGTCAAGATTGCTGCTCCCCAGGGCGACCCGGAACAGCTTCTGGAACAGGGAGCCTTCCTCGTTGGTCAGGTGCCCGGCCGCCAGGCCGGCCAGCGCCTGTCCGCCGGCTTCGTCGCGGATACGGGCCAGCTCGCTGGCGACCCGGCCGAGGGCGGCTTCCCAGGAGGCCGGCTGGCCGTCGAGCAGCGGCGCGGTCAGGCGCCGGTCGCTGTTGAGATAGCCGTGGCCGAAGAAGCCGCCGACGCAGAGATTGCCGTCGTTGATGGTGACGCCGTCCGCCGAGGTCACCCGCAGCACTTTGCCGTGCTTGCTCTCGTAGCTGACCTGGCAGTGGGCCGGGCAGAGGGTGCAGACCGACGCCGTCTTGCGCAGCTCCCAGGGCCGGGCCTTGAACTTGAACGGCTTGGAGATCATGGTGCCGGTCGGGCAGACCTGCACGCAGTTGCCGCAGAACTCGCACTTGGCGAGATCCTTGTCGATGAAGGCCCGATCGCCTTTTTCGTTGACGGAGAGGGCTCCCGAACCGATCACTTCATAGCAGACCTTGACGCACTTTTCGCAGAGGATGCAGCGGTTCGGCACCTGCTGGATCAGCGGCCAGTGATCGATGGTCGGGGCGTTGACGTCTTCGGCCGCGAACGGCTGGCTGGTAACGTCCTGGCTGTAGCAGACGTCCTGCAGGTCGCATTCGCCGCCGGCGTCGCAGACCGGGCAGTCGAGCGGATGGTTGACCAGCAGCAGTTCCACCACCTGGCGGCGGATGGCGCTCAGCTTCTCCGACTGGGTGGTGATCTCCATGCCGTCGACCGCGCGGGTGTTGCAGGCGGTCATGGTCTTGTCGGCGCCGGCCACCTCGACTACGCAGATGCGGCAGGCGCCGGTCGGCGAAATCTTCTTGAGATAGCAAAGCGTCGGAATCCTGACCCCCACCGACTCGGCGGCGTCGAGGATGGTGGCCCCGGCCGCAACCTGGGCGCGCTTGCCGTCGATTGTCAGGGTGATCTGCGTATCGGTGTGCGAATGGCTCATCGAAATCTGCCCTCGGTCAGCTGCTTTTTGGTAAGCGGATTATCCGTTGACGGCCAGCATGCCGACGCGATAGCAGCGCAGGCAGCGTTCGGCTTCGCGCACCGCCTGGCTCTCCGGCATGGCCAGTTCGATCTCCTCGTAATTGGCGATGCGTTCGGCGCCGTGCACCTTGGGCTGGTGCTCGCGGTGCAGACCGCCTTTGAGGCCGACCTTCTCGTTCTTGTCGAAGGCGCCGAGGCCGTTGATGATGTCCTCCATGGCGTCTTCCTCGTTGAGGTAGGCCTTCCCTTCCGTGAGATAGCGGTGCATGACCCGGGCGGCGCGCCGGCCGTGGCCGACGGCGAGAACCACGGTCATCGCCCCGTACTCGCAGTCCCCGCCGGCGAAGACCCCTTCGTTGTCGGTCATCATCGTCCCGCCGTGGGTGACGATGCTGTTCCAGCGGGTCTTCTTGATGCCGTATTCGCCCTGGTCGAGGTAGTCGAGGTCGGGATCCTGGCCGATGGCCGGGATGACCAGGTCGCAGGGGAGAATGTATTCGCTGCCGGGGACCGGCTGCGGGCTGCGGCGCCCCGAGGCGTCGGGCTCGCCGAGCTCCATCTTCTGCACCTCGATGCCGACGATCTTGTTGTTCTCGGTGATCAGCTTGGTCGGCAGGGCGAGGAAGACGAACTTGACCCCTTCCTCCTCGGCATCGTCGACCTCGTAAGGCTCGGCCGGCATCTCCTTGCGGGTGCGGCGGTAGAGGAGGATCGATTCCTCGGCCCCTTCGCGCAGGGCGACGCGCACGCAGTCGATGGCGGTGTTGCCACCGCCGACCACGACCACCCGCTTCGGCGTCTTGATCGGCTCGCCGAGGGCCACCGCGCGCAGGTAGTGGATGCCGCCGGTGGAGAACCCTTCATACCCCTGGTCTTCGCCCTCGACGCCCATCGGTTTGGACTTGAAGGCACCGGTGCCGAGGAAGACCGCGTCGTACTGTTCCTTGAGCTGGGCGAGCGTCACGTCGCGGCCGAGCTTGACGCCGTACTGGATCTCCACGCCGAGGGCGGCGACGATGTCGGCCTCGCGCTGCAGCAGGTGCCGCGGCATGCGGTAGTCGGGGATGCCGACGGCGACGGTGCCGCCCGGCTCGGAGAGCATGTCGATGATCTTGACCTGGTGGCCCTCCAGCGCCATGTAGTAGGCGCAGGTCAGGCCGGCCGGGCCGGCACCGACGACGATGACCTTCTTGCCGGTCGGGGCCTTGGGCTTCATCGGCGGCTGCAGGTGATGCATCCACTCGTGGTCGGAGGGGACGCGCTTGAGCACCATGATGCTGATCGGCTCGTCGACCAGGGCCCGCCGGCACGATTTCTCGCAGGGGTGCGGGCAGACCCGGCCGCACACCGCCGCGATCGGCATGTTGCGGCGAATGGTGTCGAGGGCCTCTTCGAAGCGGTAGTCCTTGATCTCCTCGACATACGCCGGGATGTCGATATGGGCCGGGCAGCGGTCGGTGCAGGGGGCGGTCAGCTTCTCATGGTAGGCCTTGGCCGCTTTGACCTGGCGCTCGCCGCGGATGAAGGCCAGGTAGTCGCCGCGGAAATGCTTCACGCTGTCGAGCACCGGCCGGGCGGCGGTCATGCACAGGGTGCACTTGCAGTTCTCGAGGAGATCGGCCAGACCGGCCAGCGTATCGAGGTCGGCCTCCTGCCCCTGGCCGGCGACGATGCGCGCCAGGGTGTCCATCATCACCCGCGTGCCGCGCTTGCCGGGGGTGCACTTGGCGCAGCAGTACTTCTCCTGCACGCGCTTCATGTACTCGGCGGCCATGGCGACCACGTCGACCTCGCGGTCGTAGATGATGAGCCCGTCCCACCCCATGAAGGCGCCGATGCGCCCTTCGTCCAGATAATTTTCGGGGAGTTTGAAGACCGCGGGCTGCGGTTCGCCGCCCTGACGGTTGTCGACTACCTTGCCACCCCAGCTGGAAAAGACCACGTCAGCCAAAACGTTCCTCCCGCTTTCGATTGTGCCACGCACGACACCGCGGCAAAAAGGATCGGTTCTCCTCCCGCCACGGTCTCCGGCCGGCATCCGGGTTCCGGTAACTTGTATACAGTATGCAGTTTTTAGCACACTGCCCCGCGGCAATCAAGGGAGAAGTGTGCCCCCGCCGGGCCGCTATTCGCCGGGGATCGCGGGGAACGGCGTGGTGATCAGGAAGCCCTTGCGCCCTTCGGTGTCGGTTTCGAAGTAGACCCACGTCTGGTCGATGCGCAGCGTCGTGAGCGTTACCGAGGGGAGCAGGTAATAGTCCATTTCCAGGCGGATCCGGGCGCGGCGGCCGTCGTCCGCGACGTCGAGGCGCTGCAGGCGGACGTCCGTGACCGTCAGTGCCTTGCGGAAGCGTTCGCTGCGGTCGAGGAATGTCTGCCGGTGCTCGCTGACGAAATGGGCGGCGGCCTCCGGGTAGAGCTGCCAGCGCAGGGTGTAGATGAAGCGGTCGACGGCCTCCTGGCGCTGGGCGGAAAGCGGCCGGAAGGGGTTGGGCAGGGTGGCGCAGGCGGTGAGCGACAACGCCAGCAGCAGCACGATTCCGGTTACGGTTCGCAAACGCATCGGTCAATCTCCTGAGCGAACTTGCATCCCGGCACGATCGGGATACAATGGATCATCCATGGGAGGGGGGCCCTCATGGCGCCGGGCTGAATCCGTATGAAAGTCGAACTCTACACCAAGGCGTTCTGCCCTTACTGCGAGCGGGCCAAGGAGCTGCTGCGCATCAAGGGCGTCCCCTTCGTCGAATACGTGGTCAACGGCGATCCGCTGCGCATCGAGGAGATGCGGCGGCGCGGGGCGGCGGAGCGTTTCCCCGGCATTTTCATCGCCGATCGCCCGATCGGCGGCTGCGGCGAGCTGTTCGATCTCGACGAAAGCGGCGCGCTCGACCGGCTGCTGGCCATCACCCCCGGATTGCCCCGATAAGCTCCAGCGCCAGTTCGACCTTGCCAAACGGCGGGATCAGGTAGTACCCCCCTACCCCCAGCCGCTTCCCCTCCGTCAGCAGATCCCGGCAGATGGCCATCCCCTCGCGCACCCCGGCGCTGCCGGTGGTGCCGCGCATCCGTTGGCGCACCGCGTCCGGCAGGACGATCCCCGGCACCTCGTTGTGCAGGAATTCGGCGTTGCGCTCGCTGACCAGTGGCATGAGCCCCACCAGGACCGGCACCCCCAGGGGGCGGACGGCGCTCATCATCCGCTCGAGGAGCTGCGGGTCGAACAGCGGCTGGGTCTGGACGAAACGGGCCCCGGCCGCGAGCTTTTTCTCCAGCTTGTGCAGCTGGCCGGACAGGTCGGCGACGTTGGGGTTGAAGGCGCACCCGGCCACGAAACCGGCGCTGGCGCCGAGTTCCGCACCGTAGAGGGTGCGGCCGTGGTTGAGGGCGTCAATCAGCTTGAGCAGGCCGACGGAGTTGAGGTCGAAGACGTTGCCGGCGCCGGCTTCGCCGCCGATGGCGACCGGGTCGCCGGTCACCGCCAGCACGCTGCGGATGCCGAGCAGGTGGGCGCCCATCAGTGCGGAGTGCAGGCCGAGCAGGTTGCGGTCGCGGCCGGTGATGTGGGGGATCGCCTCGACGCCGGTTTCGTTCTGCAGCCGGCTGGCCAGGGCGATGTTGCTCATGCGGATGCGCGCCAGCGGGTTCTCGGCCAGGTTGAAGGCGTCGACGCCGGCCTCGGCCAGCTGGCGGGCGCGGGCGACGGTGGTGGTGACGTCGAGCCCCTTGGGAACGTCCAGCTCCACGGTGACCAGCGGCCGGCTCCCCCAGGGGGCGAGGAAGCGGCGTTCGGCAGGTGTCGCCGGGCCGGCCGGCGGCGCCGCCGCCGTGACGGCGACCGGCCGGACGCGGGATCCCGGCCGCCGCGCCCGCAGCGCCTCGGCCAGCGCCTGCACGTGCCCCGGTCCGGTGCCGCAGCAGCCGCCGATCAGCGCGGCGCCGGCCTCGGCCATCTCCCGGCCCAGCGCGGCGAAGTAGCCGGGGGTCGCCAGGTAGAAGGTCCGGCCGTCGATCCGTTCGGGGAAGCCCGAGTTGGGGAAGGCCGTCAGCGGCAGGTCGGTGGCCGCCGCCAGGCGGCGCAGGACCAGCAGGAGTTCGCGCGGCCCGGCGCCGCAGTTGGCGCCGATGGCGGCTGGGTGGGCCGCGGTCAGTTGCTGCGCGGCCTGCTCGGCGCTCAGGCCGTCGCCGGTGAAGCCCCCCTCGGTGAAGGCCAGCTGGGCGATGGCCGGGACGTCGAGCTCCCGGGCGATCCCCAGGGCCAGCTGCAGATCGGCCACGGCGGGGAAGGTTTCGAGCAGGAAGCAGTCGATGCCGGCTTCGGCCAGCGCCGTCATCTGTTCGGCGAACACCGCCCGGCGGGTGGTGATGTCCGGGTCGGCCCCGCCGCCGCGCGCCGGCAGCAGGGGGCCGACCGAGCCGGCGACGAAGCGGGCGGGGCCGGCGGCCTCGCGGGCCAGGCGCACCCCGGCGCGGTTGATCGCGGCGACCTTGGCCTCGAGGCCGTAGGCGCCCAGGCGCAGGGCGTTGGCACCGAAGGTGTTGGTCTCCAACAGTTCGGCCCCGGCCGCGGCATAGGCGGCATGGACCCGGCCGACCAGGGGGGCGTCGATGAGGTTGAGGTACTCGAACACGGCATCGGGCGGGGCGCCGAGCTGATGCAGCTGGGTGCCCATGGCCCCGTCGCCGACGATCACCGGCCCGTGGTGCAGCCGTTCGAGCAGCTGGCGGCGGCGGTCGGCGGCGGTCATGGCCCGGTCTCCCCGGCGGCGGGGTCGGTGACGGCGAGGAACTGGCGCAGGATGGCGGCGGTGAGTCCCCAGATGACGTGACTGCCGTACCGGTAGAAATCGACCGGGTGGACCCGGCCGCGGTGGCTCCAGTCCTCGACATGATGCACGCCGGGGGTGCGGAAGTGGTCGAGGGGCGCCTCGATCAGTTCGGCGATTTCGTGACCGGCGATCCGGTAGGGGAAGGGGTGCGGAATGGTGCCGACGAACGGCACCACGTGGTAGCCGTGGATCGACCAGAAATCGTCGAGCCGGCCGTGCAGCGCGACGCGGTCAGCCGGAATGCCCAGTTCCTCCTCGGTTTCGCGCAGCGCGGTGGCGGCCAGGTCGGGATCGTCGGGGTGGGCGGCACCGCCGGGGAAGGAGATCTCCCCGGCGTGGTGCGGCAGGTGTTCGGTGCGCCGGGTGAAGAGCACGCACTCTTCGCCGTCGCGGATCAGCAGGGGGAGCAGAACGGCGGCCGGGCGCAGCGTCTCGCGCGGAATGGTCCGCTGCGGGAACCCCTCCAGGCGCTTGCTCAGCCAGGTGCGATCGAGCATGCCGGGGGCGGTCAGGCGTGGGCGCAGCCGGCGCGGCGGCGCAGCTCACTGATGGTCGCGGCATAGTCGCCGGCGCCGAACACCGCGCTGCCGGCCACGAACACCTCGGCGCCGGCTGCGGCGATCCGGGCGATATTGTCGATCTTGACGCCGCCGTCGACCTCCAGTTCGACCGTCAGGCCGCGCCGGTCGATCTCGTGGCGCAGGGTGGCGATCTTGGCCAGGCCGCTGTCGATGAAGCCCTGGCCGCCGAAGCCGGGATTGACGGTCATGACCAGCACCAGGTCGAGATCGTCGAGGATCACGTCGAGGGCTCCCGCCGGCGTGGCCGGGTTGAGCGACACCCCGGCCTTCTTGCCGAGGCTCTTGATCAGCTGCACGGTGCGGTGCAGGTGCGGCACCGCTTCCTGGTGAACGGTGATGATGTCGGCGCCGGCCCTGGCGAACTCGGGGATGTAGCGGTCCGGATTCTCGATCATCAGGTGGACGTCGAGCGGCAGGTCGGTGACCTTGCGCACCGCTTCGACCACCAGCGGGCCGATGGTGAGATTCGGGACGAAATGACCGTCCATGACGTCGACGTGGATGTAGTCGGCGCCGGCTTTGGCGACGGCCTGCACCTCGGCGCCGAGACGGGCGAAATCCGCGGAGAGAATCGAGGGGGCGATCTTGATCATCGGGGGGGTCCTTCAATCAAGTGTTCCCTCCCCCCTTGTGAGGGAGGGCCAGGGGGGGAGCGACCCCTGGAACGTCTCTTTTGTACCGCCAACGGCGGATTTTTTCAAGGAAAGGCCGTGCGGTCAGGTCCGGATGAGACGCGCGGCGAAGAAGCCGTCGACCTCCAGGTGCCCCGGCCAGCTGCGCAGGCAGCCGTGAGCATCGAGCAGCTCGCGCCAGTCCGCCGGAACCACCCCGGTCAGCGGCTGCAGGCGGAACTCGGGGTGGCGGGCGAGAAACGCCGCCACCTGCCGGTCGGTCTCTTCGGGGGTCAGGGTGCAGACCGCGTAGACCAGGCGGCCGCCGGGCTTCACCAGGGCGGCGGCCTGATGGAGGATCATCGCCTGGCGTTCGGCCAGCACGGTGAGGTCGGCCGGCTGCAGGCGCCAGCGCGCCTCGGGGTTGCGGCGCAGCACCCCCAGGCCGCTGCACGGCGCGTCGACCAGCACGCCGTCGAAGCTGTCCGGCGCGAGGAACGGCGGGGGGAGCGTCACATCCCAGGTGCGGGCGGTGATGCCGCCGCACCCCAGCCGCGCCGCGCCCTGTTCCACCAGCCGGACCCGCTGCGGGTGGAGATCGAGGGCGGTGATCGCGGCCCGGTTGCCGGTCAGGGCGGCGAGGTGGGTGGTCTTGCCGCCGGGGGCGGCGCAGACGTCGAGCAGCGCCTCGCCGGGCTGCGGGGCGAGCAGGGGCGCGATCAGCATGCTCGCCTCGTCCTGGACCTGGTACCACCCCTCGCGATCGCCGGGGAGCGTCCCCGGGGCGCGCTCGCGGATCACCACCCCGTCCGGGGCGAAGCGGGTCGGTTCGGCGCGGTGGCCGGCGGTGGCCAGGGCGGCGAGGAAGCGGTCGCGGTCGAGTTTCAGGGTGTTGACCCGCAGGGTCAGCGGGGCCGGTTCGAGCAGGGCGGCCGCCAGGCGCAGCGCCCCGTCGGTGCCGAGTTCGGCGAGCCAGCGCCGGGCCAGCCATTGCGGCAGGGAGAGGGCGTGCTGCAGGTGGGCCAGCGGCTGGTGCGCGGCGTCCGGCCAGGTCAGCGCCGCCGCGCCGCGGCCGAGACCGCGCAGCACGCCGTTGACGAAGCCGGTGGCGCGTTCCAGCTGGAGCTGGCGGGCAAGCTGCACGGTGGTGTCGACCGCCGCCGAGGCGGGGATGCGGTCGAGGCACAGCAGCTGGTAGGCGCCCAGGCGCAGCAGCAGGAGCACGCGGCTTTCGAGTTTCGCCAGCGGCTGCTTGCAAAAAGCGGCCAGGGCGTAGTCCAGCCGCCCCTGCTGGCGCAGCACGCCGTAAACCAGCTCGGTGATCAGTGCGCGGTCGCGCGGATCGAGGCGCGGGTGACGCTGCAAGGTGGCGTCGAGGGTGCGGTCGGCGTAGCCGCCCCCCTGCACCCTCTCGAGGATGTCGAAGGCCAGGCGGCGGGGATCGGTCGGTTTGGTCGGGACGGTCATGGCGGGGAGTGTGCCACGAAGGCGGCGGCAGGCCAACAGCAAAACGCCCCGGCGACCTGCCGGGGCGTTTTGCCTTAAAAGGACCGCATCTCCTCCAGCCGGCGGATGCGCTCGGCCATCGGCGGGTGCGTGGAGAAGAGCGAGGCGATGCCGCCGCCGCTCAACGGGCTGACGATGAACATGTGGGCGGTGGCCTCGTTGACGTGGTGCATCGGCAGGGCGCGGTTCCCCATCTCCAGCTTGCGCAGGGCATTGGCGAGATACTGCGGATTGCCGCACATGCGGGCGCCGCGCTCGTCGGCCAGGTATTCGCGCGAGCGCGAGATCGCCATCTGCACCAGCATGGCGGCGAGCGGCGCGATGATCGCCAAGGCGATCATCGCGATCGGGTTGCTCCCCTCCTCGTCGTCGCGGCCGCCGCCGAAGATCGCCGCCCACTGGGCCATATGGCCCAGGTAGGCGATGGCCCCGGCGATGGTGGCGGCGATCGAGCCGATCAGGATGTCGCGGTTCATGACGTGGCTCATCTCGTGGGCCATCACCCCGGCCAGCTCCTCGCGGGAGAGGATCCTGAGAATCCCCTCGGTGGCGGCCACCACCGCATGTTGCGGGTTGCGCCCGGTGGCGAAGGCGTTGGGGGTGTCCTGCGGCAGCAGGTAGACGCGCGGCATCGGCAGCTGGTTGCGCTGGCAGATCTCGGCGACCACGTCATAGAGCGGGCCGCTGGTGACCTGCTCGCCACGGTACATGGCGATGACGATCTTGTCCGAGAACCAGTAGGAGCCGAGGTTCATGATCCCGGCCATGATCAGGGCGATCAGGGCGCCTCCCTGGCCGCCGATCAGGCCGCCGATGGCGACCAGCATCACGGTCAGCACGGTGAGCAGGAAGAAGGTTCGCAGCGTATTCATCGGGTCGGATCCTTTGATAAAGAAAGGGCGTGCCGCGGCACGCCGGTAACGTTTTCGGTCTGCTCGATCAATATAGATGCGGACTTGCGGAAAATCAAGGGGATCCGGGGACGACGTGCTCGCGGAGCGCCTGCTCGACCTCCTCGAGCACGATCTCGGTGTTGAAGCACGGCCCGTGGGGGCGGCGGTTGAGGACGCCGATCACCGGCAGGGGGTAGGCGTCGCGGATGCCGGAGGTGAGGTCGCGCTCGCAGGCGACGGCCAGGATGAAGCGCGGCCGGCGTTCGACGATGATCTTGCGCGCCAGGGTGCCGCCGGTGGCCACCGCCATCGGGATGCCGTAGCGGTCGGCCAGCTCGGAGAGCCCGCTGATGTCGCATTGGCCGCAGCGCGCGCACTTGCGGACGTCGCCGGTGATCTTGATCTCGCAGTCGAACTGCTGGATGCAGTGCGGCAGGAGGATCAGGATCCTGTCGGCGCTGACGCGCAGGTGGCGGGCGCGCACCAGCTGGTTGTTGAGGGCGATGAACGACTGCTGCAGGGTGTCGCGGTCGAGACCGCAGCGGCGGCCGAGGGCGATGATCCCCGGGAAGAGGTACTTGATGACGATGCCGCGCAGGCGGTTGGAAAAGAACAGGTCGCGGCCGGTGAGCAGGGTGAGGATCAGCAGCCCCAGCCCGGCGACCACCACCAGGGCGGTGGCACCGAGCACGGTGCCGAAGAGGATCGGCAGCACCGGGTGAATATTGGCCAGGCCGACGCTCGGCACCCACCAGAGGAGGAAGGCCAGCAGCAGGACCGTGCCGCAGGCTCCGCAAAGGACGCCGATGAACAGGCGCTTGCGCGGCCGGTAGGCGTCGTCGTTGCTGCTCGCCGGGGTCATCTCAGGCGCCGAGGCGGGTTCCGGCCGGGAGCGGGCAGCCGCGCAGGAACTCGGCGGCCGGCAGGCGCTTGCGGCCGGGGAGCTGCAGTTCGCCGAGGCTCAGCACGCCGCTGCCGCAGGCGACGTGCACCCCGCTGCGGTCGGCGGCCAGCACCGTGCCCGGCGGGGCGGCGTGCGGCGTGTCCGCCGTCAGGGTGCGGGCGACCTTGAGCGGCTCGCCGGCCAGCATCGTGTAGGCCCCCGGCCAGGGGTCGAGGCCGCGGACCTGGTTGTGCAGGGCTGCGGCGGGGCGGGTCCAGTCGATGAGGCCGTCTTCCTTCTTGAGCATCGGCGCGTAGCAGCTCAGGGCGTCGTCCTGCTTCTCCCGCGCCAGGGTGCCGGCGCAGAGCCGCTCCAGCGTTTCCGCCATCGCCTCGCGGCCGAGCAGGGCCAGCCGGTCGTGCAGTTCGCCGGCGGTTTCAAAAGGATCGATCCCGGTTGTGCGCTTGATCAGCATGTCGCCGGTGTCGAGGCCGACGTCCATGTACATGGTGGTGACCCCGGTTTCGGTCTCGCCGTCGATGATCGCCTTGTTGATCGGCGCCGCGCCGCGGTATTTGGGCAGGAGCGAGGCGTGGACGTTGATGCAGCCGTAGCGGGGGATGTCGAGCACGCTCTTGGGGAGGATCTGGCCGAACGCCACCACCACGATCAGGTCGGGGGCCAGCGCCTGCAGCTCGGCGACCACCTCGGGGAGGCGCAGCTTGAGCGGCTGGAAGACCGGCAGGCCGCGTTCCAGGGCGAGCCGCTTGACCGGCGGCGGGGTCAGCTGTTTGCCGCGGCCGCTCGGCCGGTCGGGCTGGGTGTAGACGCCGACCAGGTCGACGCCGCTGTCGAGCAGCCCCTCCAGGGTCGCCAGGGCGAACTCCGGGGTGCCCATGAACACGGTGCGCAGGCTGTGCGGAGCGATCACAGCTGCTCCTGGCGCTGCTCGAGGATCTTCTGGTACTTCTTGCGGAACAGGCTGCGCTTGAGCGGCGAGAGGCGGTCGACGAAGAGGACGCCGTCGAGATGGTCGATCTCGTGCTGGAAGCAGACGGCCCACAGGCCGCCGGCCTCGAGCTGGCGGGTGACGCCGTCGAGATCCTGAAAGCGCACGGTCACCTTCTCGCTGCGCACCACCTTGGCGTAGTACTCGGGGACCGACAGGCACCCCTCCTCCTCGCAGCACTCCCCTTCGCGGGTGAGGATCTCCGGGTTGACGGCGATCAGCGGCTGCTTCTCCCCGTCCTTGGGGGAGCAGTCGAGGACGATCAGCCGGCGGGAGACGCCGACCTGCGGGGCGGCCAGGCCGACGCCGGGGGCGGCGTACATCGTCTCCAGCATGTCGTCGGCCAGCCGACGCAGCTCACCGTCGAAAGCGGTGATCCGTTCGGCCTTCTGTTTGAGGACCGGGTCGGGGTAGTGGCGGATGCGCAAGAGGGACATCCTTTGCTCCTGAAACGGACGGCCGGAAGGATCCGGCCGTCGCGGGTACACATCAACGTCTTGCTTGAATGATAGGAGCAGAGCGGCGGGAAAGTCAACTTTTCCCCTTGCCGAGGGCGCTCCGCAGCGCCTCGCCCATGCGGGTCGGGCTGTCGGCCACGGTCACCCCGCAGTTGCGCAGGGTATTGATCTTGTCGGCGGCCTTCCCCTTGCCGCCGGTGACGATCGCCCCGGCATGACCCATGCGCCGCCCCGGCGGGGCGGTGACCCCGGCGATGAACGCCGCCACCGGCTTCTTCATGTGGGCCTTGACCCACTCGGCCGCTTCCTCCTCGGCGCTGCCGCCGATCTCGCCGATCATGAACACCGCTTCGGTCTGCGGGTCCTCGTTGAACAGCTTGAGGCAGTCGATGAAGTTCAGGCCGATGATCGGGTCGCCGCCGATCCCCACGCAGGTCGATTGGCCGAGCCCCGCGTCGGTGAGCTGCTTGACCGCCTCGTAGGTCAGGGTGCCGCTGCGCGAGACCACGCCGATCTTCCCCTTCTTGTGGATGTAGCCGGGCATGATCCCGACCTTGCTCTCCTCGGGGGTGATCAGCCCCGGACAGTTGGGGCCGATCAGCTTCATTTTATGATCGGCGAGGATGCGTTTGACCGGCACCATGTCGCGCACCGGGATCCCCTCGGTGATGCACACCGCCAGCTCCAGGCCGGCGTCGGCGGCCTCCAGAATGGCATCGGCGGCCGAGGGGGGCGGCACGAAGATCATCGACACGTTGGCTTTGGTGTAGCGCACCGCCTCCTCGACGGTGTTGAACACCGGAATCCCCTCGACGTGCACCCCCCCCTTCCCCGGGGTCACGCCGGCAACGATCTGGGTGCCGTACTCGCGGCACATGCGCGCGTGGAACAGGCCGCTGCGGCCGGTAATCCCCTGGACCAGCACCTTCGAATTCTTGTTCAGCAAGATGGACATGTCGATCTCTCCTATCCGAGCATCTTGACGATACGCTGGGCGCCATCGCCGAGGTTGTCGGCGCACTGCACGTTGAGCCCCGAGGCCATCAGCAGCTGCTTCCCCTCCTCGACCTGACTGCCGTCCATGCGCACCACGATCGGCAGCGGGCAGTGGACCTCGTTGGCCGCCTCGATCACCCCCTGGGCGATGACGTCGCAGCGCATGATGCCGCCGAAGATGTTGACGAAGATCCCCTTCACGTCGGGATCCTGGAGGATGATCTTGAACGCCTCGGCGACCTTCTCGCGGCTGGCGCCGCCGCCGACATCGAGGAAGTTGGCGGGCTTGCCGCCGCATTCGTTGAGGACGTCGAGGGTGGCCATGGCCAGCCCGGCGCCGTTGACCAGGCAGCCGATGGAGCCGTCGAGCTTGATGTAGGCCAGGTCGTACTTGCCGGCAGTGATCTCTAACGTGTCGAGCTGCGAGTAGTCGACCATGTCCGGGTATTCGCGGTGGCGGAAGATGGCGTTGTCGTCGAAGGACATCTTGGCGTCCATGGCCATCAGCCAGCCGGCCCTGGTCACCACCAGCGGGTTGATCTCGACCAGGGCGCAGTCCTTCTCCAGGCAGGCGCGGTAGAGATTGAGGATCAGTTCGACGCAGTCCTCGCACAGGCTGCCGGAGAGCCCCAGCGCCAGGGCGATCTTGCGCGCCTGGTAGGAGCGCAGCCCGGTGAGTGGGTCGATGGTCAGCTTGTGAATCTTCTCCGGGGCCTTGGCGGCGACCTCCTCGATCTCCACCCCCCCTTCCGCCGAGGCGATGAGGATGTAGCGCGAGGCGCCGCGGTCGAGGGTGATCGAGAGGTAGAACTCGCGGGCGATCTCCACCGCTTCCTCGACCAGGATGCGCCGGACCCTGAGCCCCTCGGGGCCGGTCTGCGGGGTGACCAGCTTGCGGGCGAAGAGCTCCTTGGCCAGCTCCTGGGCCTGCTCGGGGTGATGGACCACCTTGACCCCGCCGGCCTTGCCGCGGCCGCCGGCGTAGATCTGCGCCTTGACCACGCAGTGCCCGCCCATCATCTTGGCGGCGCGCTCGACCTGGTCGGCGGTCAGGCAGACCCGCCCGCGCGGCACGGCGATGTCGTAGCCGCTGAGGATCTCCTTGGCCTGATACTCATGAATGTTCATGACGGCGTCCCTCCCTGGCAGATGGCTGTCCGGCCTGCACCCGGTCCGGAGCCAGTAACAAACGTTGCGCGCAAATCCCCGCTTGTCAACCGGCCGCCGGAATTTCGCCGGGATCGACCGGCTGCCGGTAAAAGGTACCGCCCTGGATAATTTTTGTCTAACTAAAAATTATCCGGATATTTTTTTATCGATGGTGAAATTTCTGCCGGATCAGTGATCGTGATGGTGGTCGTGGTCGTGAAGGCCGTCGCCGTGCGGGGCGACCAGCGGGCGCTGCGGCAGGGGGAGGGGGTGCTGCCGGCCGGGCGAGCAGACCGGGCAGCCCTGCATGGCGAAGGGCTTTTCCAGGTGGCAGGCGGCCAGCAGGGCGTCATTGCCGAAGATCTCCAGGGTCGGGCCGTCGGCCATCACCGTCCCTTCGTGGAGGACGATGGTGCGTTCGCACAGCTCGAGAACCATGTCGAGGTCGTGGCTGGTGACGATGCGGGTATGGTGAAAATCGCGGAGCAGGGCCAGCAGCTGGCGCCGGGCCCGGGGGTCGAGGCCGGCGGTCGGCTCGTCGAGCACCAGGATCTCCGGCAGCATGGAGAGCACGGTGGCGACCGCCACCCGCTTCTTCTCGCCGCCGGAGAGGTGGTAGGGGGGCTTGTTGCGCAGCTCCAGGGCGCCGACCCGCTCGAGGGCGTCCGCCACCCGCCGCTCGACCGTGGCGACGTCGAGCCCTTGGTTGAGGGGGCCGAAAGCCACGTCGTCGAACACGGTCGGCATGAACAGCTGGTCGTCGGGATCCTGGAAGACCGTCCCGACGGTGCGGCGGATCTCCGCCAGGGTCTCCCTGGACAACTGGTGGTCGCCGATGCGGATCGTCCCGGCGGTCGCCGTCAGGTAACCGTTGAGATGCAGCAGTAGGGTCGACTTGCCGGCGCCGTTGGCGCCGATGATCGCCACCGATTCGCCGTGGTGAATGCGGAACGACACGTCACGCAGGGCCATGGTCCCGTCGGGATAGACGTGGCGCAGCTGGTTGACCTCGACGATATGGTGGCTCATGACGGGTGTCCTGTGGGTCCTGAGCGGTTTAGTTCCCGGTCAGGAGCTGCCCCAGCAAGTGGGGGAGGTTGTACAGGCGCAGGGCGACGAACAGGCTGCCCCAGCCGAGGAGAAAGGCGCCCTCGGCGGCGCCGAAGCGGCCCTGGCGGCGGGTGTGCACCTCGCCGGCGAAGCCGCGCGCCAGCATGGCCATGTGCACCCGTTCGGCGCGTTCCCAGGTGCGCAGCAGCAGGTGGCCGACCAGCGGCCCGAAGTGGCGCAGCCCCAGCCCCTTGGTGCCGCAGGCGCGCAATTGGCGGGCGCGGGCGACCCGGCCCCCTTCGTCGGCGAGGACGAAGATGTAGCGGTAGAGGAAGAGCAGCTGCACGGCGAAAACCCGCGGCATCCCCAGGCGCTCGAGGGCCTCGCAGATCGCCGGGAAGCCGGTGATGGCCACCAGGACGATGGCCGCCGCGGCGGTAAGCAGGGCGCGCACCACGATCGACAGGCAGGAGAGCCAGCCGCCCCAGATGTCGAGCGGGCCGAGCTGCAGGAGCACCTGGCGGTCGAAGAGCGGGTTGAACAGCCCGACCATGACGGCGAAGGGGAGAACCACCGCGACTTTGCGGGCGATGTAGCCGGCCGGCAGGTCGCCCAGCGCCAGCAGAACCACCGGATAGAGCGCGAACGGCAGCAGGGCCGCGAGCTCGTAGCGATCGAAGGAGACCACGCAGAGGATGAAGACCAGGGTGGTCAGCACCTTGGCGCGGGGATCGAGGCGATGGACCGGGCTCTCCTTGAGGGCGAGCAGGTCGAGGCGCTTGAAGTCGAGGAGATTGCCGTCGATGGCGAGCATGGCGCGGTATGCTCACCCCCGGCGGGGGCGCTTTTTCAGGAGCAGGCCGCAGAGGGCGCACAGTGCCAGGGTGGCCAGGCCGCCGACCACCCCGGCGAGGCTGGTGCCGGCGCGGCCGGCCGGTTCGGCGGCCGGACCGGGGCGCAGCGTGTAGTCGGGGAGGACGGCGACCTTCTCCTGCACCTCTGCGAGGGTGCCGTGCAGCCGGCCGGCGGGCTGCGGCAGCTCCGTCTCGCCGGTCAGCCGGGCGATCGACCACTCCAGCCCGTCGGGATGTTCGGATGCAAACCAGGAGACCACGCCGCCGAGGAGCAGGGCCGCCAGGGCGAAGCCGGCGAGCATGCCGCGCAGCGGCAGCTGTTCCGCCGGCCGGCCGGCCAGGGCAGCGGTCACCAGCTCGGGGCGGGCGCGGACGACGAAGGCGATCACGGCGGCGGTGGCCAGCCCCTCGATGATGCCGATGGCCAGGTGGATCGGCTGCATCAGCAGGAGGAAGCCGGCGAACGGCAGTGCCGAAATCCCCGAGGCGGTGGTTTCGACCACCACGGCGAAGGCCCCGAGCTGCAGGGCGGTGACGGCGGCGACCACCGCCGCCAGCACCAGCCGCGCCTGACCGGGATGGCGGCCGGCCAGCGGCCGGTAGACCAGCGGATAGGCCAGAAAGGCGGGGAAGACGCCGAGGTTGAAGATGTTGCAGCCGAGCGCCAGCAGTCCGCCGTCGGCGAAGAACAGTGCCTGGATGAACAGCACCGAGGCGATGGTCAGGAAGGCGGCGTGCGGCCCGAGCAGGATCGCCAGCAGCAGCCCGCCGCCGAGGTGGCCGCTCGACCCGGTCGCCGGGATGGTGAAGTTGATCATCTGCGCGGCGAAGACGAACGCGCCCAGAACCCCCATCAGCGGCACCTTGCGGTCGTCGAGCTCCCGGCGCATGCGGGCGGAGCACCAGGCGATGGTCCCGGCGCTGGCGGCCCACAGGGTGCCGCCCACGGCCGGGGAGAGCAGGGCGTCGGCCATGTGCATAGGTCAGTCTCCCTTCAGGTCGCGGGCCATCACCCAGTAGCTGGTGACGAGGCCGACCGGGGCGTCCGCCCCCTCGCGCTTGAGGGTGCGCTCGGTGTCGAGGGCGGCGGCAAACCCCCACCAGCCGGCGCGCGGCATGGCATAATGGAAGACGCCGTTGGCATCGGCGCGGATTTTCTGGACGCGCCAGGCGGCCGCCACCGGCAGCGCGGCCGGCGTGTCCGCGGCGGTCCCGAACCAGGCCACCTCGACGGCGACGTACGGGGCCGGTTCGCCGCCGAAGAGGACCTGGCCGCTGAACAGATTGCCGGCCCACAGCCCGTAGGGGCGGGAGAGCGGCACGATCTCCGCCTCCAGCCCGACCGGTTCGTCCCACCCCTCCTCCTGGCCGAAGGCGTTGAGGCAGAGCTTGGCAAGGTAGACGGTGAACTGCTCGTCCGCCGCCTGCCACACCGGGGGATGCTCGGCGAAAAACGTATGGTCGCCGGGGCTTTTCACCGTGAACTCGGCGCTCCAGGGCGCGGCCTGCTTCTCCCCGGCGGGTCTGAGGGCCGGCAGCAGGTCGGTTTCTTCGCCGAGCAGCTGGACGCCGAAGCGCTTCGGCCGGGGCGCTTCCTTGAGGGCGGCCGCCAGCGGGTCGAAGAGGCCGACCCGCAGGCCGGTCGTCGGGGCGCCGCCCTGGAGGAGCGGCTCCCGGGTGGGGATGATCAGGCTGAATTCGGCGGCGGCGACCGGCGCGGCCAGGGCGAGGACGACAAGGATTGCGGCAAGACGCATGGTGCAGAGATCCTGTAACACCGGAAATGATTTCGTGCTACTATGGCGCGGTTGACGGGGGAAGTCAAGGTTGTTTCTCACGTTTTTTAAATTCGTGCTACCCGGGACGGGAGGAAAAGAAGCCGATGCCTTATGTCAATATCAAGATCACCAGGGAAGGTGCAACGGCCGAACAGAAGGCCCGGCTGATTGCCGGGGTCACGGCGCTTTTGCGCGAGGTGCTGGGGAAGAATCCGGCGACGACGGTCGTCGTCATCGATGAAGTCGACACCGACAACTGGGGGATCGGCGGGGAATCGGTGACCGAGCGTCGCCGGCAGGGCCGCTAGCCGCCCGGGGCGTCGCGCGGCGCCAGCCGGCGCCCCGGGGCGGTCCGCTCGACGATGCACTGCAGCCAGTCGGCGAGTTCGCCCAGGCGCAGCGGCGTTTCCAGGTAGCGACAGCCCAATGCCGCGGTGCGGCTGTGGTCGTCGTCGGACCAGGGGAGACAGAGCAGCGCCATGTGGGCCGCCGCGCCCTTGCAGCCGCCGTTCAGCCGGCGTTCGAGCAGGGTGATCCCCCGCAGGCGGGGGAGATGCTGTCCCAGCAGCAGGGCGTCGGCGCAGGCGTGCTCCTGAGGGCAGCTGCATGTCTCGCTGCGGTAGAAGGGGCAATTCTCGGGGACGTCGAAGGCCATCGCCTCGTGACCGCATTCCTCGACCATCATGGCCAGGGACTCCCTGACGGTCTGTTCCGGCTCGATGACGATGACACGCAGGCGCATGGTCAACAATCTCCCCTGTGGCGCAGCATATACCACAAGTGTTCTGATAAATATCTCAAAAATTACCACGCCAGCCCGCTGCCCGCTCAAAAAAAAACGCCGGAGCGCGATGGCCCCGGCGTCGTAAAGGCGGCTGCCCGGTTGACGGTGTCAGTCGCGGAGACGTTCGAAGACGGCGGCGGCCCCCATGCCGCCGCCGATGCACAGGGTGACCATGCCGTAATGGCCGCCGTGCTTTTGCAGGGCGTGCAGGAGGGTTGCGGTGAGCTTGGCGCCGGTGGCGCCCAGCGGATGGCCGAGGGCGATGGCGCCGCCGTTGACGTTGACCCGCTCGGGGTCGAGGCCGAGTTCGCTGCTCACCGCCAGCGCCTGACCGGCGAAGGCCTCGTTGAGTTCGATCAGGTCGATGGCGCCGAGGCTCAGGCCGGCTCCGGTCAGGGCCTTCGGCACGGCGGCGATCGGGCCGATCCCCATGATCTCGGGGGCGACCCCCGCCACGGCATAGGCGGCGAAACGCGCCAGCGGGGCTTGCCCGCAGCTCTTCAGGAACCGCTCGGAGACCACCAGCGCGGCGGCGGCGCCGTCGGTCATCTGCGAACTGTTGCCGGCGGTGACCGTCCCGTCGATCTTGAAGACCGGCTGCAGCCTGGCCAGCGTTGCGGGCGTGGTGTCGGCCCGCACCCCCTCGTCGCGGTCGACGGTCACCCACCGCGAGACCGGCCGCCCCTCCTCGAGCAGGACCTGCTCGGCGCTCACCGCCACCAGTTCCGCGTCAAAGGCGCCGGCGGCCTGGGCGGCGGCCGCCTTGCGGTGGCTGGCGGCGGCGAAGGCGTCCTGCGCGGTCCGGTCGATGGCGTAGCGGGCGGCGAGGATCTCCGCGGTGATCCCCATGCCGGCGTAAACCTCCGGCCAGGAGCCGACCAGCGCCGGGTTGGCGCGGAAGGTGTGTCCCGGCATCGGCACCATGGTCATCGATTCGGTGCCGCCGGCGACGATGCAGTCGGCGCCGCCGGCGATGATCCGCTCGGCCGCGGCGGCGATCGCCTGCAGCCCCGAAGCGCAGAAGCGGTTGACGGTCTGGGCCGGGACGGTGACCGGCAGCCCGGCCTTGAGCGCGGCAATGCGGGCCACGTTCATCCCCTGCTCGGCTTCGGGGAAGGCGCAGCCGAGGATGACGTCGTCGATCCGCTCCGGCTCGGCGGCGGTGCGCTCGAGCAGGGCGCGGATCGCGGCCGCCGCCAGGTCGTCCGGGCGGGTGTGGCGGAATCCGCCGCGGTGGGCCTTCCCCCCCGGGGTGCGGCAGGCGTCGAGAATATAGGCGGTCGGCATGGTCGGCTCCTAGTTCCGCAGCGGTTTGCCGGTTTTGAGCAGGTGGCCGATCCGCTCCAGGGTCCGGGCTTCGCCGCACAGCGACAGGAAGGCTTCGCGTTCGAGATCGAGCAGGTACGGCTCGGAGACCGGTGTGCCGGCGGGGACATCGCCGCCGCAGAGGATGTCGGCGACCTTGCCGGCGATCAGGCGTTCGTAGGCGGTGACCTGGCCCCCCTGTTCGAGGTTCCACAGAGAGCTTTTCAGGCTGGCGGCGAGGCTGCGCCCCGGCGCGGGCGCGGCGGCCACCGGCGCGCCCGGGCGGAAGGTCGGGACCAGCGCGAGGGCGAGCGCCTTGGCGGCGCCGAGCTGGCTGTCGAGGTTCAGGCACACGCGGTCGCCCTCGCGCAGCAGCCCCATGGGGTACAGTTCGTCGGCGCAGGTCGACACCCGCGCCAGGCCGATGGTGCGGAAGGCCCGCAGGATGAACGGCCCGACGTCGGCATCGGCGGCCGTGGCGCTCTGCACGGCGCGCAGCGCCAGTTCCTTGGTGCCGCCCCCGGCCGGGAGCAGGCCGGCGCCGATCTCCACCAGCCCCATGTAGGTTTCGGCGTGGGCGAGCGCCGCCGTGGCATGCATGGCGAATTCGCAGCCGCCACCGAGGGTCAGCCCGTAAGGGGCGGCGACCACCGGTACCCGGGCGCATTTCAGGGCCAGGGTGGCGCCCTGGAAAGCGCGCACCATCTTGTCGATCTCGGGAAACTGCTTCATCTGCATGGCAAAGGCGAGCATCGCCAGGTCGGCGCCGGCCGAGAACTGCCCGCCCTGACTGCCGATCACCAGGGCGACGCCGTCCTGTTCGGCGCGGGCCAGCGCTTCGGGGAGCATCTGCAGGACATCGGCGCCGATGGTGTTCATCTTGCCGTGGAACTCGAGGGCGAAGACCCCGTCGCCGAGGTCGAGCAGCGAGCAGGCCGGGCGGCTGGCGACAATGCCGCCGCTCTTGCGGATGACGTCCAGGCGGAGTTCGCCCGGTGCCAGCGGCACCGCCACGTAGCTGCGGGTCGCCGGGTCAAACTGCTCTTCACGGCGCTCGGCCACCCGGTAGAAGGCCGGGATCCCGCGCAGGCGCTGCGGGACGGTGATGCCGTCGCCTGCGGCGCGGGCTGCGAAGGCGTCGAGGCCGATGGCGTCGAGCATCTCGAAAGGACCGAGCTCCCAGCCGAACCCCCAGCGCATGGCCCGGTCGATGCCGGCGACCTCGCCGCTGATCTCGCCGAGGCGGTTGACGGCGTAGATCAGGGTGTCGCGCAGCGTCCGCCAGGCAAACACGGCCCCGGGGTCGTCGCCGGCCAGTACCGCGCGCAGCCGTCCGGCCGCGTCGCCGGCCTGCCTGGCCGCGGCCAGGCAGGGAAAGGCCGGTTTCGGCGGGAGCCGGTACTCGCCGCCCTGCCAGTCCCAGGCGAGGATCTGCCGCCCGGTGGCCCCGTGCTCCTTGCGGTAGAAGCCGGCGCCGCTCTTGTCCCCCAGGTGCCCGGCCTCGAGCAGGGTCCGGAGGATGGGGGGGATCCGGTACAGGTCGCGGGCCTCGTCGTCGGGGAGCTGATCAAAGGAGTGCGCGGCGACGAACGCCAGGGTGTCGAGCCCGACCAGGTCGGCGGTGCGGAACACCGCGCTCTTCGGGCGGGCGGTGGCCGGGCCGGCGACGGCATCGACCTCGGCAATCCCCAGCCCCAGGGCCTGCATGTGGTGCATGGCGTTGAACAGGCTGAACAGGCCGATGCGGTTGGCGATGAAGTTCGGGGTGTCCGCGGCGGCCACCACCCCCTTGCCCAGGCGCCGGCGCAGAAAATCGGCCATGAACGCCAGGGCGGCCGGGTCGGTGGCCGGGTGCGGCACCACTTCGACCAGGCGCAGGTAGCGCGGCGGGTTGAAGAAGTGGGTGGCGAAAAAGCGCGGGCGCAGCGCCGCGGGGAGCGCTTCGGCCAGGCGGGTGACCGACAGGCCGCTGGTGTTGGTGGTCAGCAGGGCGTGCGGGGCCAGATGCGGGGCGGCACGCTGCAGAACGGCCGTCTTGACGCCGGGGTGCTCGACCACCGCCTCGATGACCCAGTCGCAGCCGGCCAGGCGCGGCAGGTCGTCGTCGAGGTTGCCGGGGGTGATGCGGGCCGCGTAGGCGGGGAGAAAGAACGGTGCGGGGCTGGCGGCCAGGGCCCGCTCGATGCCGAGCCGGGCGAGGCGGTTGCGGACCGCCGGGGCGGCGAGGTCCAGCCCGCGGGCGGCTTCCTCCTCGGTCGGGGTCTCGGGAACGCGGTCGAGCAGGAGGACGTCGAGGCCGGCGTTGGCCAGGTGGGCGGCAATCGCCGCCCCCATGACCCCGGCTCCCAGCACCCCCTGTCCGTTATAACCATATC
>VAUL01000028.1 GCA_005774545.1 Deltaproteobacteria bacterium
GGGGCCGTCGGGATCGCCGCCGGTGGCATCCTCGGGCGGGTAACCGTGACACTGGTTGCAGCCGACGGGATTGGAGAAGGCCCCCTCACCGTGACTCAGATGGCAGGTGGTGCAGTCCTCGGTGGCGCTGAGGTGGTCGCGGCCGGAGCCGTTGCCGGTGGTCCAGGTCAGGACGTCGCCGTGGCAGTTCTCGCAGAAGCCGTCGACAACGCCGCCGGCGCCGACCCAGGCAGCCACCTTGTCGGCCGGAGGCGTCGCGCCGCCGGAATAGGCACCGGTCGCATCATTCAGCATGTACCAGGTACCGGCACCAGCGTTGTAGTTGTGGCCGCCGTGGCAGCCCATGCAGCCGATGGCGTTGCTGGTCTTGCCGTGCAGACCGGCGGTGTAGTTGTGACAGGAGTTGCAGAAGGCCGTGCTGCGGGCCGGGTTGACCGGATCATTGACGAACTGGGCGCCATCGCCGCGGAGCAGGTTGCCGTCGCCGTTGTTCAGCGAGGCACCGACGGCATCGGTCGTGGTGCTGTCGGAGTCGGTGAAGTGCACATTATGGCAGGTCAGACAGGTGACCTTGCCGCCGACGAGCACCGGATAGCTCTTGTCATAAGGGGCCGCCGGAACCTGCAGGGTCGCATTGTACTTGCTCGCCTGGCCGGAGATGACGTTGCTGTAGGTATCGGTCGTGACCGGGTGGCCGAGCAGACCATGGCTCCCCTCGCCCTGGGTCGCGTAGGTCGAGTGACAGGCACGGCAGAGCTTCTCGGGGTCCATCGGCTTGTTGGCGTTCTGGGAGTCGGCAATCAGCAGCTTGGGGTTACCCAGCGGATTGTCGATACCGGCCTTGGTTGCCGGGTTATAGTTATTGTCGGCATCGATGACCGCCTCGCCGTGGGGGTTGTGACAGCGGGTACAGGTAACCTTGCCGACGGACGCGCCGTAACGCGAGTAGAACCCGGTGTAAGTGGTCCGGTTGGGCTCGCCGGCCCCCGCTTCAGGCTGCAGGTTGGAGGCCGCCCAGTTATGGGAGGTCTGCTTGCCGGGCGCAGGGTTGTGGCCGAACTTGTTGCTGGCGTCGCCGGTCGAGAAAACGGAGGGCGCCCGCCAGTTGATCATGCCCGGCTTGCCGTCAGCGGCACCGGTCGGATCGAGAGCGCTTGCCAGCGGCGCAATGAGCTTGTCGTTCGGCGCCGTCACCGGGCCTGCACCGGCGTGGCACTTCAAGCAGATGTGGTCTGCGGACATCTGAGCCATGGTCGCGTTGGCAAAGTGGCAGTTCTTGCAGTCGAAGTAGTGCAGATACGGGTTGGCAGCAAACGCCACCCCAGAGGCGACCAGCAAGAGCACCAGGCTGACTCCCAAAAGGAGAGCTTTCCGTTTCATGGTTGACTCCTCAGCATCAATGTCCGTACGAAGACGCATCACCAGACTCGATTGAATAAAGCAGTTCTACTTGTTATGACAAGCCCGACAAAGGTTGCTCCCCTTGTTGGGCTTGATCAGGAACGGAGCGTAATCGGGATTACCCGCCGCGCTGTAGTCGACGTGCGGGTCGTGGCAGGACGAACACTCGACGCGGTTGTTGGCCCCGAAGAAGCGGACGCCGTTGGTGGTGGCGGCAGCCACCGAGTGCAGTTCGCCCGCGCGCGCGCCGGTGCTGTAGATGGCCTGACCGACGATCGTGTCGTAGCTGAACGAGATCGGATGGTCGTCGCTCAGGTTGCCGATCACGCCGTCCTGAACGTCCGGGACGTCGACGATCGCCTGATTGACACCGCCGTTGATGAATACCGGATTGGCGCCGATCTCGTTGGGCGGGTTGATCAGATGGTCAAGGGTCGCACTGCCGTCGTGGCAGGAGAGGCAGAGACGCGACTCGTCGCCGACGCTGCGGCCGGTGGTATAGGCCGGATCGGCGCTTTGCAGGGTGAGGGTATTGCTGGTGTAGTGGGTGAAGCCGTTGGCCGCCGGAACGTTGCGGTTCCACAGCGGCCCTTCGATCCGGCCGCCGTGCGGGGTGTGGCAGAAAACGCAGATCTGGGTGACGTTGTCCGAGTAGTACCACATGGTCGGCGCCGACGTCGACAGGTTGTGAATCGTGTTCGCGACGTTCGCCGGCCCCTTGGCCCAGGCGCAAACGGCAGAGACGACCATAAGCACTGCCAGTGAACTTGTGACCTTTACAAATCGCTTCATTCGCTTTCTGCCTCCAAAATTGCCAACGTTCCTTGTGAATACCGGTACGTAAACGTGTTATTTCGCCTGACACATGGCGCCGAGTTCCGTCACGGCGTCGCGGGCGGACCCGGCCGGAAGGGCCAGCGCCAGGGCTTCGGCGGTCTTGCTCGCGCCGCCGAGGCTGCCGGCCCCGACCTGGGTGCGCAGCTGGGCGACATCACTCAGCAGGGTGGGCGCCTCCGCGGCGACCAGTTCCTCGACTTCGTCGACCTTTGCCACCATGCCGGCGAGTGCCGCCGACGTCAGGGCCGTGCCGTTGCCGGCCCAGAACGCCAGCTTGCCGTCCGCCTGCCCGACGAGCAGGTCCTTACCCTTGGCGCCGTTGAGCTCGACCGGGAAGGCGGCGACGGCGCCGGCGATCGATTGCGGCTCGCCGACCACAAAGGCTCCGCTTGCCGCCAGATCGTTACGCAGCGGCACGATCTGACCGTTGGCGGTCACCAGCAGGTCGCGACGCCCGTCGGCATTCCAATCGACACTCGCCGGGACAGCGGCAGCCGCCAGCTTGGCGAGCAGGACGGGGGCCGCCAGTTGCGGCGCAGCATCATCCCCCTGATTGTAGTAAGCCAGAACCTGACCGGCCGCGCTGCCCACCACCAGGTCTTTGGCGCCGTCGGCATCGAGGTCGATGACCACCGGCGCGGCCTTGCCGCCCACATTGACGACGCTGTCGGCCGCGACGACATCCTGGCCGCCGCCAAAAGCAGGCGAAGCCTCAGTGCCGACGTTCAGGAACAACTTGACCGTGCCGTCACCCAGACCGACCAGAAGGTCCTTGCGGCCGTCATTGTTCCAGTCGGCCGCGAACGGCACGGCCCCCGGCATCACCGCAAGACCGAGCCCTTTGCCCGCCTGGAAGGCGAGCTGCCCGCGGGAATTGACCTGCATCGCCGCGAAGAGCGTCAGTTGACCGGCCGCATCGCCGGCCAGCAGGTCGAGCCGGCCATCGTTGTCGAAATCGACCAGCACCGGCGCGGCAGCACCGGCGACGGCAAGCCCCGTGCGGCCGTTGATGCCGTTGCCGACCAACTGCATGGCGGCCGGCTGACGGGCGGGAACCAGCGGAGCGTAGATACTGGAGTTGCCCGCGGCGACGACGCCGACCTGGGCCACATACGGTTCGAAACCAGCCCGCTCAACCACCACGGAGAGCGCACCCGGGGAAAGGTCGCGCAGTTCCAGCGGCGCGGTCCCCACAAAACGGCCGGCGTAGGCGTGGTTGCCGCCCAGATAGACGCTGGCGCCGGCGATGTTGGCAGACACCTTGAGCAGCGCCGTATCGTAAATAAAGGTACCGGCCGCGGAGGCAGACGCCAACCCGTCGTTGTCGGTCGCCGTCACGCGCCAGAAGTAGGCAGCGCCATCAACCAGATCGGCGTAGTCGGCAAAATCCTTGAGGGCAATCGCCGTCCCGGCGACGTCGGCAGACAGAACCGGCGAAACGAACGCGGCATCGGCCGCCACTTCCAGCCGGTAGGCAAGAAGCGTGTCGTTCGGATCGGGATCAACGGAGGGCTGCCAGGAGAGCACCGCCGCGCCGTCAACGGCTTCGCCGCCGGCCGGAGCAACCAGTGCCGGGGCCGAGGGCGGTTCGTTGACCGCATTGACCACGAAATTCGCCGACTGGCTGGCGCCGGACCCCGCGCCCTCGCTGTCAAAGGCCTCAACGACCCACCGGTATGCACCGTTTTCCGCCAGCAGCCCCTCGGTCAGAGCAACCGCCGTGGCGGTGCTGCCGATCCTGGCAACCAGCTTGTCCCCCTGGAACACGGACACCTGATAGGTCAAGGCATCGCCGTCGGCGTCGACGGCGGCGGCAAACTGCAGCACCGGAGCCGACACCGGCAACTCGCTGCCGGCGACCGGGCTCTGGAGCACCGGCACCGTCGGCGCGTGATTGATGAAGACCGGGGTCACGCCGCCATCGATCCCGAAAACTTCGACGCGACCGCTGTCGCAGGAGACGAACAGGCGGGTGGTGCCGGCCGTGTTGTCGACGGCCAAGTCGTTAATACCGGCAAGCTGACCAGGCGCATAGCCGCCCGTGCCATAACTCCCCAGGAACGCCATCGCCGGCGAGACGATGCGCAGCTGCGAATTCGTGAAGTCGGCAAAATAGCCGCGCCCCTGCCCGTCGAACACGACACCGCGCGGGCCGAGAACACCGGGGGTGCCGAAGTTGGCCGTGCTGGTGGTGAGGTAAGAGGCCGCAACGGTCGCCGCGTAGGAAACCGGGTCAACCGTGAAGACCTGCACCCGGTTGTCGAGGCCCGACTCATCGGCGACCACCAGCTGCCCGGTCGAGTTGAACGCCATGCCGCAGATCTTGCGGAACTTGCCGGCGGTGTTGCCGGCGCCGCCGAATTTGGCGCGGAACTGGCCGGCCGCCGAGAAGATGTTGATGGACTGCCGGTCGGGACCCACGTCGGCCACATAGACGTTGCCGGCGGCATCCAGCTCCACCTCGCCCGCGAGATCGAACGCCACCCCCGACAGATCGAAGAGCGGCGCGCCGCTCGCGGCGTCAATTGCCGCGACCCTGCCCTGGCCGGCGACATACAGCCGCGAGCCGTCCGCGGAAACCGCCAGCCCGCGCCCGGTCGCCTGCGCATCGAAGACCGCCTTCACCCGGCCGTAGCGATCAAACTTGAAAACCTCGCCGCCGCGGGCATCCGCCACGTAAAGATTGGCTGCGCCATCCACCGCCATCGCTACCGGCACGTCCAACCCCTGCGCCCGAAGCTGCCCCAGCGGGACAAGCGCCGGCAGCGCGGCGACGGAGTGACTCGGCCAAATCACACTCGACAGCAGTGATATCACTGCCGCGAGGCAGGCGGAAGAGCAGAACCGTTTCATGGTGCGGCCTCCTGAAGAAAGCGGATATTGCTAAACTTTATTAATTTTCACACCCTGAATCCCGGGTGTTCGACCGACCCGCCGGGGCGGCCCGGTCATTTCCCTGCACGGAGTTCCTGCAAGCTTGATACCAAAGACGGGATTTCGTCGGAAAGCGTCGACTTTCAAACAAGAAAGCCGAATTTCTTCATCCGGTAGCGGAAGGCGTCGATGCCGAGATTCAGCTTTTTGGCCGCCTTCGACTGGTTACCCTCCGCCAGCTCCAGCGACTGGCGGATCAGTTCGCGTTCGACGTCCTCGATGTCGATGCCTTCTGGCGGGATGCGGAGATTGAGCGGGCTGCCGCCGCCGCTTTCGCCGGTGCGGGAAATCAGTTCGCGCGGCAGATGGTCGAGCATGAGGGTCTCTTCGTTTTCCAGGATGATGGCCCGCTCGATGATGTTGCGCAGCTCACGGACATTCCCCGGCCACTCGTACTCCTCGAGGAACTTGCGCGCCATCTTGGAGACCCCGCTGACGTTTTTGCCGAATTCGCGACTGAAGTGGCCGATAAAGAAATCGACCAGCGGCATGATATCCTCGCGCCGGTCGCGCAGGGGGGAGAGATAGATGGGGATGACCTGGAGGCGGTAGTAAAGATCGTTGCGGAACTCCTTGGCCTCGATCTTCTTCAGCAGGTCCTGGTTGGTCGCGGAGACGACGCGCACATCGACAGGGATCTCCTTGGTGCCGCCAACCCGGCGGAACGAGCGTTCCTCGAGGACACGCAGCAGCTTGGCCTGCATCCCCATCTCCATGTCGCCGATCTCATCGAGGAAGATCGTGCCGCCGTCGGCTGTTTCGAACAGGCCTTTCTTCTGCACCTTGGCGTCGGTGAAAGCGCCCTTCTCGTGGCCGAGCAACTCGCTTTCCAGCAGCGTGGCGGGGACGGCCGCGCAATTGATGGCCATGAACGGCTTGTCGCGGCGGGCGCTCTCGTAGTGGATCGCCTTGGCGATCAGCTCCTTGCCGGTACCGCTCTCCCCCTGGATGAGAACCGTGCTGGCATCGCTCTTGGCCACCTTGCGCACCATATCGAGAACCTGTCCCATGGCGCGGCTTTTGCCGATGATATTGTCGATGCCGTACTTGCTGGTCTGGGCCGAACGAAGATGGGCGACCTCCTTGCGCAGTTCGCGGGTCTCCAGAGCCTTGCGGACGATGATCGCCAGCTCGTCCAGATTGAACGGCTTGTTGATGTAGTCGTGGGCCCCCATGCGCATCGCCTTGACAGCGGTCTCCAGGACCCCGAGGGCCGTGACCATGATGACGATCAACTCATCGTCAAGCTCCTTGGCGCGCGACAGGACTTCCAGCCCGTCCATGCCGGGGAGCTGGATATCGAGCAGGACCAGATCGGGGGAATCCTCCTGGATCAACCGCAACGCCTCTTCACCGGACGGCGCAGTCTGCACATCATAGCCCTGCTTGCGCAGGGACTGTTCGAGGGACCAGCGGATCAGATGTTCGTCATCGACGACAAGGATTTTGGCTTTGCGCACGTTGGCTCCCGTCAAACGCCCAGGCGTTCGAATCTATCAATAATACTTTGTAATCGCACCTGCCGGACGAGGATCACGCCTCGCCCTGCACCTTCACCGGCAACTCGATGGCAACCCGCGTCCCCTCGCCGACCTTGCTGGCCACGTGGATCGCCCCGCCCTGCTGCTCCATAAGCTGCCGGCAGATGGCCAGCCCCAGCCCCGTGCCTTGCGTTTTGGTCGTGTAGAAGGGGAGGAAAATCCGTTCCAGGTCGGCGGGGGGGATGCCCGGCCCGGAATCACCGATCAGAACCGTAACGACCCGACAGTCGCCCGACTGGCGCAGATCGGTCTGGATCAGCAGGGTGCCGCCGCTTTTCATCGCCTGGATCGCATTGATGATGACGTTGAAAAATACCTGCTGCAGTTGTTTTTCGTCAACCCACACGGGCGGCAGGTTGCGGGTCAGTTCCTGGACCTGGTGGACATTGCGCGCCTCGGGATGCTGGGCAACGAAGAACAGCGTCTGCTTCAGCAGGTCGTTGACATCGACCCAGGTGAAAGCCGGCTTGCCCGGCTTGCCGAAGTAGAGCAGATCGGTGGCGGCCTTGTCGAGGCGGGCAATCTGTTCGAGCACCTTGGCCACCACTTCGCGGCGCGGGTCGTCGGCCGGGAAGTCGTCGGCCAGCACGGTGATCGCACCGCTGATGGCGGCCAGCGGATTCTTGATCTCGTGAGCGATGCCGGCAGACATCTCGCCGACGGACGCCAACCGGTCGGCACGCTCCATCTGCTGATAATGGCACTGTTCGAGCTCGACCTTGGCCTGGCTCAGCTTGTCGACCATGGAGTTGAAGTTTTCGATCAACTGCCCGACCTCATCGACACTTTCCGGCTCCAGCCGGACGGAGAGGTTCCCCTCCTCGACCAGCGTCATTTTTTCCGAAATCCGCTGCAACGGCCTTCTGACGAAGCGGCGGAAGATCAGGACGATCCCGGTGGTCAGAAGACCGATCATCACCAGCATCGACATGCCGAAGAAGCGCGACGAGGCGTACATCTGCTCCTCCGGGGCCGCCAGGGCGAATTCGACGTTGAGGATGCCGATGATCTTGCGCTCGCGGCCGTGGCAGGAGGCACAGGCCGGCTCTGACCAGATCGGCTTGATGACACCGATGACGTCGCCGTTGGCGGCGGTGAAGACATCGTGGGTGTCACCGCGCCTGAAAATCGCCAGCTCGTGGGGATTGACGCGCCGGCCGATCTCGTGAGGATCCGAGGATTTCAGGATGCGCCCTTCGG
Source organism: Deltaproteobacteria bacterium (assembly GCA_005774545.1). GTDB lineage: Bacteria > Desulfobacterota > Desulfuromonadia > Desulfuromonadales > BM103 > VAUL01. Next base: position 7,914 of record VAUL01000028.1, read on the forward strand.
CATTGAAGATGCGCACTGCGGCAAGGTGGGGATCCCTGCCGACCGTCTCGAGAATGGCCTGGACGTCGCGCGTGTTGCCGACACGCATCGAACTGGCGATCGCGCGCTCGATAACCGCCAGCATCAACTCGGCCGTCTCCCGGCTGCTGCTGGTGATGTGGATGTGCTCACGGCGGATGTGAAGCATCGTCACCGTGCCGATGGCCACCGTGAAGAAGAGCAGGGAAAGGGTCAGAATCCGGCCGGTCAGGGTTTTGAAAAACATCGGCTCACGGATGGGCGGTGCGAGGGGGAATACGCGAAGCCGCCCCGCCCTTTGGGGTTGACCCGGCGCCAGAGCCGGGCTTCTGCTCCGATTTTCTGGGGGGGACGTAGACGAATTCCCACTCCCGGTAAGAGGTTTTCCCCTCGAGGGTCTCGAGCCCCTTGGGGAAGCCGGCCTGCTGGAACGGCTCGAGAGGACTGGTGCTGCGGACGCCGATCAGCTTTTCCGCCGGATCCTTGACCGGCTCCCATTTCTTCCCGGTCATCGGATCGTCGTAAAGCCTCCGCAAATGGCGAACCACGCCGGGCATCCGCGGATCCTTGAGCAAATCATCCAACTTGGCGGGATACATCTGTTGGGGCCCATGCTTGACGTTGTAGTAACTGGCGATTGCCTGACGGTACTGCTGACCGCGCCAGAGAAGTTCGGCCTCGCACTCGCGCTGCATCATGGCCCGCAGCGACTGGCCGGCCACGCCGGCGGTCAGGCCGAGGATGGCGACCATGACCAGCACGGTCAGAAGGGCCGCTCCGGATTGCCCGCCCTGCGGGAGCGATCGGTCCCAAAAGCGCCGCCTTGCCGCCACTGCCGGTGACGCCTGCGTCACCCTATTTCTCCTTGCCTATCAGGTAGGAGAGGATGATTTCGTCGAGGCTGGGCTCGACGGGGGCCGGAGACGCGGCAGGCGGCCTGGCAACGGGGGCGGCCGCGGTAGAGGCCGGCGCCGGAGGAGTTGTCGCGGGGGCAGTCGACGGGGGAGCGGGCGTTTCTGCAGGAGCGGGCGGCTGTGCAGGGGCAGCCGGCGGTGCAGGAGCAACTGTCTCCGCAGGCGCAGGCGCTGCCGCCGGCCGGTCCGCCGGGAAACCCTGATCGTAGCGGGCGATGACGTCGTCGAACTCGCCGTTCTTCAGGCTGCGCAGCATCCCCTTGTGCTGCTCCTTCATCAACTCTTCGACCACCTGCTCGAGGTTGTCGACCCTGGCGATATCGGCGTATGAGGTCTTGCGCGAGGCGAGGATCGTCCCTCCGCGGTAGAGCAGGGTGACGATGGTCGGACTTTTGCGGCCGCTGTCTTCGGTTTGGATGTGGTAGACCGCGCCCTTGTAGGTGAAATTGTGATTGAAGCCGACGACCATCAAGACACCCGTTCGTCACATTAGTTAACAGATAATTGTTAACACAACACGGGGCCAGGGGCAACTCCAAGTGCTGCGTGCGGAGCGATGAGCGATGAGTGGCCTTCGGTACCAGGTTTTTGGCTGTCACTCATCGCTCAGCACTCATCGCTCATCGCTGATCTTTCTGCCCCAGCAACGCCTTGATCTTCGCCACGGCCTCCAGAGCGTCGCGGGCATAGAGGTCGGCGCCGATGCGTTCGGCATATTCCGGGGTGACCACGGCGCCGCCGACCATGGTGAACACCTTGATGCCGGCCGCACGCAACTGGTCGAGGACCACGTCCATCTGCTGAATGGTGGTGGTCATCAGCGCCGAGAGGCCGACGGCATCGACCCGATGCTGGCGGGCCGCGTCGAGAATGCGGGCCGCCGGCACGTTCTTGCCGAGATCGATGACCTCGAAGCCGTGGTTTTCCAACAGGGTACAGACGATGTTCTTGCCGATGTCGTGAATGTCCCCCTCGACCGTCGCCATCAGGATCGTGCCCAGTCGCGGGCCGGCGTCTCCGGCCATGACCGCCTTGAGGCGGGTGAAGGCGGCCTGCATGGTCTCGGCCGACTGCATGACCTGGGGGAGGAAGATGCGGCCCGAGCCGAAACGCCGCCCGACCTCCTCGAGCCCGGGAAGGAGCCCTTCATTGCTGATCGCCATCGCGGGGAGGCCGGCACTCAGCGCCTCGTCGACCAGGGGGACGACCCCCTCGCTGTCACCGGCGATCACCGCCGCCGCCAGCCGCTCGCGGATATCGAGGGGGTGAGGCCCCGAGGCATCGCGTTCCGGGGCCGGCACCTTGAGTCCCTCCCCTTCCGGCCGGCTGTAGGCGGCAATGTACCCTTCGGCGCGGGGATCCTGTTTCAGCAGCAGTACGGCGGCCCGGTAGGCGTCCATCATCCGGGCATCCTTGGGATTGATGATGGCGGCCTTGAGCCCGGCTTCCAGCGCCATGGCGAAGAAGGCCGCGGAAAGAATCGGACGGGCGGGGAGCCCGAAGGAGACGTTGCTGACGCCAAGGACCGTGCCGAGACCGAGTTCGTCACGGACCAGACGCAGGGCGCGGAGCGTTTCGACGGCCCCGGCCGGTTCGGCGGAGACCGTCAGGGTCAGGCAGTCGATGAGGAGGTCGTCGGCCGGGAGGCCGGCCGCCAGCGCGGCATCGCGAATTTTGCGGGCCACGGCCAGCCGCCCTTCGGCGGCGGCCGGGATCCCCTCCTCGTCCAGGGCCAGGCCGATGACTGCGGCACCGTAGCGGCGGGCGAGCGGGAGGATCCGTTCGAGGCTCTTGCGCTCGCCGCTGACCGAGTTGATCAGCACCTTGCCGTCGGCGGCCTGCAGGCCGCGCTCAAGGGCGACCGGGTCGGAGCTGTCGAGCACCAGGGGGGCCATGACCGCTCCGGCAACGGCAAAGACCGCCCGTTCCAGCGCGGCTGGCTCGTCGACACCGGGGGCCCCGCAGTTGACATCGAGGAGGTGAGCCCCGGCATCGACCTGCTCCTGGGCCTCGCGACGGATGTAGGCGGTCTTGCCGGCACGCAGTTCTTCGCTGTAGGCCTTCTTGCCGGTGGGATTGATGCGCTCGCCGATCAGGGCGCACGGCGCATCGCCGCCGATAGGCACCACCGTGCTGCGGCTGGAGAGGAAGCCGCGGCGGGGGGGCGGCGACCAGCGCTGCGGCCGGCCGTCGAGGGCGGCGCGGATGGCGCGGATGTGGGCCGGGGTCGTGCCGCAGCAGCCGCCGATGACGCGGGCGCCCAAGGCGATGAGCCGGTCGTGGAAGGCGGTCATCTCCTCGGGGGTGCCGGGGAAGACGGTGCAGCCGTCGACCAGTTGCGGCAGGCCGGCATTGGCCTGTGCGATCAGCGGCCGCGGCGTGACGGCGCGCATCCGCTCGAGCACGGCATAGATGCCGTCGATGCCGAGGCCGCAATTGGAGCCGACAACCTCGACACCAAGGGCATCGAGGGTGACCGCCGCCGCTTCGGGGGGGGTGCCGAGCACCGTCCGCCCGCCGTCATCGAAGGTCAGCTGGGCGATGATCGGCAGGGTGCAGACGTCGCGGCAGGCGATGATCCCGGCCCGCAGCTCGCGGATGTCGAGAAAGGTCTCGAAGGTGATCAGGTCGGCGCCGGCATCCGCCAGGGGACGAATCTGCTCGGCAAAGATGTCGACCATCTCCTGGAAGCCGGCATCGCCGACCGGTTCGAGGAAGCGCCCGGTAGGTCCGACCGAGCCGGCGACAAAGCCGCCCGGGGCGCAGGCCCGGCGCGCCAGCTCCACCCCCAGGCGGTTGAGTTCGGCCACCGCCCCGTCCAGCCCGTAGTGGGACAGCTTGGGACGATTGCCACCGAAAGTGTTGGTGACAATGATGTCGGCCCCGGCTTCGGCATACTCGCGATGGATCCCGGCGACCACGTCGGGGGCGGTACGGTTCATCAGTTCGGGGCAGCCGCCCGGGGGGAGCCCGCGCTCCTGGAGCAGGGTGCCCATGGCACCGTCGAGCACCAGCACCCGGCTGGCGATGGCATCAAGGAAAGTCGTCATTGAGGTCTCCCCGCAGGAGTGGTCCCGGTGCCGCCGGCCGCGGCCTTGAGCACCAGGGTAAAATCAGGGCGGATCGGCTGGCGCAGATCGACATGCCCCTTGAGCGTTTCGACAGCATTCCCTTCGACCAGGAGGCGGACCTGACGCAGGTGCGGGAAGTTGCCCGCCACCGTGCCGGCCAGGGCCTGGACCGTCAGCAGCTCCCAACGGCTGCCGCCGGGATGGCCCTCGACGAGGTCACGCCCGAAATCGACCTGCACCTCGTCACCGGCGACGGCAATGCCGCGCAGGGTGGTCCGGGGAGGGAACACCGGAGCCAGGCTGCCGACCGGCCCGCCGAGCAAAGCCTCCACCGTTCCGGCCAGGCACTCCGGCTCGGCTCCGCAGCCGGCGATGTCACGGGTCTCCGCGACCAGGCCCGAGCCGTCGGCCGCGGCGAAATAGAGCGTGACGGCGCGCAACTGGCGCGGGGCCTCGGCCGGCGCCGGCGAGGTTGCAGTCCCGGGAAAGTGACGCAGCAGCAGCCCGCCGGCGATCAGCACGGCCAGCAGGATGACCGGCAGGAACCAGCGGGGGCGGCGCGGCGGAAGTTCGTGGCGGAAGGCGGCCATCGTTTCAATCCAGGGTTACGGTGGTGACGCCGGCAAGAGGGGCGCCCAGAAAAGCCCCGCCGACCCGCTCGAAGCGCTCGGCCACATCGGTCACGAAGTAGCGCGGGGGGCGCGGCTCGCCGCCGCGGCGCTCCAGCCCGTGGGCCGCGAGCAGGCCGGCCACGGTCTTGGCCGTCTCCTCCGCGGAGTCGATCAGTTTCACCCCGGGGCCGACGACCTCCTGGAGGATGGGCTTGAGCAACGGATAATGGGTGCAGCCAAGGACCAGCGTGTCGATCCCCCGCTGCAGCAGCGGCTCGAGGTATTCGACGGCGGCCAGGCGGGCGATGGCATGCCCGGCCCACCCTTCTTCGGCCAGCGGGACGAACAGCGGGCAGGCGGCGACGCATACGTCCACGTCCGGGTTGCCGGCGTGCAGCGCCCGCTCGTAGGCACGGCTGCGGATCGTCCCCTCGGTGCCGATGACGCCGATCCGGCCGGAACGGGTGACTTCGAGGGCACGGCGGGCGCCCGGCTCGATGACCCCGACCACCGGCAGGCGATGGATGGCCGCCAGATCGTCGAGGGCCACGGCGGAGGCGGTGTTGCAGGCCACCACCAGCAGCTTGACCCGCTGCCCCACCAGGAAGCGGGCCGCCTCGCGGGCATAGCGACCGACGGTCTGCGGGCTCTTGGTGCCGTACGGCACCCGGGCGGTGTCGCCGAGATAGACCAGTTCCTCATGCGGCAACTGGCGGCGCAGTTCACGCAGCACGGTGAGCCCGCCCACCCCTGAATCGAATATGCCGATGGCCCGTTCCGGCACAGTCAACGCCCTTTCCCGCTACGTCCGTACATTTAATGGTTTAGCAATAGTTCCGCATTGCGTCCGCTACCGGCAGACAGGAGGTTCAGAGCCGGTTACTGTAGTGCCGAGCCGTGCGCAAAGTCAAGGCGCGCAGCGGGTTCTTTATCCCCGTCCCAAAACCTGCTATCCTGCTAAATTAAGAGTTTGCCGAGGGGGGGGGACGAATGGATTCTACATCATTCATGGAACTTCTGCAGAATTTCGAAACCGCCAGAGTGATGGCCTACCTGCAGGCCCTCGACCTGCAGGAACTGGTTCACAGCCCGTATTTCCTCGGGGGCGCCGGCACCCTCGCCGTCATCGCCCTCGTCATGCGCTGGCGCCTGCTGCTGGTCACGGTCCTCTGTGTGGGCAGCTTTGCCTGGCTCCTCTCCTACACCCTGTCCAGGGACACGTCGCTGCAGGGCGGTGGGGGCAACGATACCTTGGTGGTGTTCGTCCTCGGCGGAGCAGCAATCATCTTTCTGGCAATCTACCTGCTGTTCATCCGCGAAGAATAGTTCCGGAGCCGTCAAGGGCCCGGAGACAGATGCGCCGCCGGCAACAGACGCACCCGGCCAATTACGCAAAGAGGTAATTTATGGCTTTCTCTCTCAAGAAGCGCGACCTGATCCTGGTCGCCATCGCCATCCTGATCCTGGCCTTCCTCTGGCAGGCCCCCCCTGAATCGACCAGCCGCGTCCCCAACGACGACACTCACCGGCGCTTTCACGAGCTGGTGAAGAGCGACGGCAAGAAGGCCGCCGAGAAATTCTGCGAGGAGTGCCACAACCCGAAGGGCGTCCCCTTCCCCCCCGGACACCCGCCGAAGTCCCGCTGCCTGTTCTGCCACAAGCTGGCCAGCAACTAAAACTCCACCCGATGGCGGCAACGGGCAAGCCCCCGGACGGATCGTCCGGGGGCTTGCCCGTTTGCTGCGCTGTGCTGACGGGGAGAATCCCGCGTCTATCCGCCCCGCAGCACGACCTCCGGGACATACTCCCTGGCGATGGCGGCGAGCCCGGCGAGTTGATCGGCCGTACAGGGGACCAGTTCCCGCCAGGCCGGGTCGAGCGCCGGAGCGGGATGATACTGCTGCAAGGTCCATCGCGCGGCGCCGCGGATCAGTTCGCCCAGGGCGCGGATATCGGCTTCTCCGACGATTCCGGGGACGCAGGTGGTACGAAACTCGACAGATACCGGTGCCGCCAGGGCCAGACGAATGCTGTCCGTCAGGGGCGCGGGGTCAACCGGGGCACGATGGAGTTCGCCATAGCGCCAGGGCGCAGTCTTCAGATCAATGGCCAGACTGTCGACCAGCCGGTCTTCGATCAGGCGGGCGATTACATCGGGACGCAGACCGTTGGTATCGAGCTTGACCGCAAGGCCCAACGCCTTGACCGCCGTCAGCCAGTCGGGCAACGACGGGTCGAGCGTCGGCTCCCCCCCGGAGAGGACGACGCCGTCGATGAACGGCCGGCGCCCGGCCAGATCCTGCAGCAGAGCGTCGCGGTCGAGGTCGGGGAAATCTCCCGGAGCGATCACCAGTGCCGGGTTATGGCAAAAGGGGCAGGTCAAATTGCACCCGCCCCAAAAGAGCAGGGACGCCACCCTGCCGGGAAAGTCCAGCAGGCTCGTCCCCTGGAAGCCTTTGATCATTTCATCCTCAGAGGGACAGTCCCTATACGTCCTATAAACCGATTCCCAAAACAGCCTACTTCGTTTCGACCACGTACTCCCGGCGTTCCTTGAACTCTTCCTTCTTCCCCTTGTTCCACTGCTGGACGGGACGGAAGAAACCACAGACGCGCGAGTAGACTTCGGTTTTCTCCAGGCACTTGGTCGACATCAACATCTCCTTTCGGTTGACTCAGCGCTCATCGCTCGCCGCTCAGCACGGCCCCTAAGCCGCCTCATCGTGATGATGGGGGCAGGTGAAATGCTCGCCCGGGATGTAACCGTGCACCGGGCAGATGGTGAAGGTCGGGCTGATGGTGAAGTAGGGCAGGTGGAAGTTTTCGGCGATACGTCGCACCATCAGCCGGGCACTGCGCCAGTCCTCGAGCCGCTCGCCGAGGAAACCGTGAAAAACCGTACCGCCGGTGTAGAGGGTCTGCAGCCCGTCCTGATGGCTGAGCGCCTCGAAGATGTCGTCGGTAGCGCCGACCGGCAACTGGGTCGAGTTGGTGTAGTACGGCTGATCGGCACCGGCAGAGATGATGTCGGGATAGCGCGCCTTGTCGGCGCGGGCCAGACGGAAGCTGGTCCCCTCGGCCGGGGTCGCTTCCAGGTTGTACAGGTGGCCGGTCTCCTCCTGATACCGCTCCAACTGGCTGCGCATGAACTGCAGCGTGCGCACCGCCAGACTCTTCCCCTCAGGGGTGTCGATCCCCTGACCGGTCAGGTTGAGGAGGGCCTCGTTCATGCCGATCAGGCCGATGGTCGAGAAGTGATTGTCCCAGTAGCGGCCGCTGCGCGCCTTGATCCCGGAGAGGTAGAAGCGGCTGTACGGGTAGAGCCCGTCGTCGGTCAGGCGCTCGAGCTGCTTGCGCTTGATCTCCAGCGATTCGGCGGCCATCCCGATCAGTTCGGCCAGCCGGGCATGGAAGGCTGCGACGCTGCCGGCCTGGTAGGCGGCCCGCGGCAGGTTGAGGGTGACGACGCCGATCGAGCCGGTCAGCGGATTGGAGCCGAACAGGCCGCCGCCGCGCCTTCTGAGCTCGCGATTGTCGAGACGCAGCCGGCAGCACATGGAGCGGGCGTCTTCCGGGTCCATATCCGAATTGATGAAGTTGGAGAAGTAGGGGATGCCGTATTTGGCGGTCATCTCCCAGACCGGCTGGAAGCGGGGGCTCTCCCAGTCGAGACCGGCGGTGATGTTGACGGTCGGGATCGGGAAGGAGAAGATCCGCCCCGAAGCGTCGCCCTCCATCATCACCTCGCAGAAGGCCCGGTTGAACAGGTCCATCTCCTCCTGGAACTCGCCGTAGGTCTGCTCCATCGGCCGGCCGCCGACGATCACCGCCTCGCTGGCCATCCCCCTGGGCGGCACCAGGTCGAGGGTGATGTTGGTGAACGGCGTCTGGAAGCCGACGCGGGTCGGCACGTTCATGTTGAAGACGAACTCCTGCATCGCCTGGCGGACCTCCCGGTAGGTCAGGCCGTCGTAGCGGATGAAGGGCGCGAGCAGGGTGTCGAAGTTGGCGAAGGCCTGGGCGCCGGCCGCCTCCCCCTGCAGGGTGTAGAAGAAGTTGACCACCTGACCGAGGGCGGTGCGGAAGTGCTTGGCCGGAGCGCTTTCGATCTTGCCGTAGGCGCCGGCGAACCCTTTCAGGAGCAGATCCTTGAGGTCCCAGCCGCAGCAGTAGACCGAAAGCATGCCGAGATCGTGGAGGTGGAAATCCCCCTCGCGATGGGCTTCGGCGATATAGTGCGGATAAATCTTGTTCAGCCAGTAGTTGCTGGTGACGTTGGAGGCGATATGGTTGTTGAGCCCCTGCAGCGAGTACCCCATGTTGGCGTTCTCGTTGACCCGCCAGTCCTCCTGGGTCAGATAGGAATCGATCGAGTCGATCGCCTCCTTGATGAACGTCTGGGTCTGGCGGAGGGCGGCGTGCTGCTGCCGGTAGAGGATGTAGGCCTTGGCGGTCTTGGCGTGGCCGTTCTCGATCAGGATCTTTTCGACCAGGTCCTGAACGTTTTCGACCGTGGGGATGCGGCCGTCCTTGTAGATAACTTCGAGGATGCCGACCACCTGGCGGGAGATCCCCGCCGCCTGCTGCATGTCCGAACCGCCGACGGCACGCACCGCCTTCTGGATGGCGGAGGCGATCTTCTGCTCCTCGAACGGCGCCAGCCGTCCGTCCCGCTTGCGAATGAATTCCGGCATCACGACCTCCCCTCAATGCAACATGGCACAAGGCGAGATTTAACACGTTCCAACGCAACGGCGTCAAGCGAAAACACAAGATATGGACATTAAAAATTGGCGGCAGCACAAGATATTGTGCAGACAATCGTGGGTAAGTTGTGAATCACCACGGGAGAGACGCGTCCAAGTAGGCAGGATTCTTGACCGTTGCCCGCCACCATGCTACACAGGCGGAACCTTTCCACAGGAGGCTTGGTGACCATGGCCGACCTCGCCCGTTTCGGTGTTTCCATCGACCAGCAGCTGCTGGAACGCTTCGACCGGCTGATCGCCGACAAGGGGTACGTCAACCGCTCGGAGGCGATCCGCGACCTGATCCGCAATGCGCTGGTGGAGGACCAGATCAACCGCGACGCCGCGACGGCCACGGTCGGCACGGTGACGCTGGTCTACGACCACCACACCCGCGACCTGGCCGACAAGCTCACCGAGCACCAACATTCCCACCACGACGCGATCATCTCCGCCCTGCACGTCCATCTCGACGCCCATCACTGCCTGGAGGTGGTGGTGGTGAAGGGGACGGCCGCCGAGGTGAAGCGGCTGGCGGACGAACTGCTGGGAACCAAAGGGGTGAAGCACGGTAAACTGGTGCTGACGACGGCGTGACTTACACCGGGCCCAGTTCGCGGTCGAGGATGTACCTGGCGATGCTGCGCTTCGGCGGCAGAACCGGCAGGGCATCGACCGGGAACCAGCGGGCGTCGGCCAGCTCCTGCCGGTCCACGACAATCTCGCCGCCGGCGTAATCGGCAACGAAGCCGGCCATCAACTGGCTCGGAAACGGCCAGCACTGACTGCCGAGATAACGCAGGTTGTCGATCCTGATCCCGGTTTCCTCGCGCACCTCCCTGACCGCAGCCTCCTCAAGGCACTCGCCGAACTCCAGGAACCCCGCCACCAAACCGTAACGGTCCGGAGCCCATTCGGGCTTGCGGGTCAGCAGCACCTCGCCGGGACGGCGCACCAGCACGATGGCACACGGCGCGACCTGCGGAAAGAGCGTGGCCGTGCAGCCGGCACAGCGCTTCCCCCACTCGTCCGGCAGCCGCGCCAAGGGAGCGGCACAGACCGGGCAGTGCCGGCTGTGCCGCTCCCAGTGCAGCACCATCCGCGCCAGTCCGCCCAGGGACAGCAGGTCGATCGGCAGCGCCGGCTCCGCGGCCAGAAGGTTTTCCGGGCGCAGCCCCTCGGGAACAGCGGCCTCCTTCCCCATCCTGGCCAGGCGACACGGCCGGCCATCCCAACGCCCCAGGTAGGTTCCCGCCTGCCAGTCCGCCTCGCCTTCGGGCAACGTCGGCTGCCCGGCCGCCCCGCCCACCAGCAGCTCTCCGCCGCGCAGCAGCAGCCAAAAGCCGCTACCGCCCGGATCGGCATCGGGGGGCGCCAGGCGGAAGCGCCCGGCCAGGCAGCTGTTATTGAACGGCAGATCGAGAGGAGAACGGTATCCGGTCGGCAGCGCCATGCAAGGTCCCCGTTGCGGCGCGGTTCCGGGAGGGGCCTCTCCGGAGCGCCGCCATTTTGATTGTATACTGACAGGAGACATGAACGAGTCCCCTCCCCCATTCGCTCCGCCCACGGTCAGCACCGGCAGCGACCGCGGCGTTGCCAGGCTCCTTGCGGTCGGCGACATCCATGGCTGCCGCAGGCAGCTGAAAACCCTGCTCGACCTGGTCGCCCCGACGGCCGATGACCAGCTGGTCTTTCTCGGCGACTACATCGACCGCGGCCCGGACAGCGCCGGGGTGATCGACGACCTGATCGAACTGCGCGAGCGCCTCCCGAACACCGTGTTGCTGCGCGGCAATCACGAGCAGATGCTGCTCGACGTGCTGCAGGGCGCCGACCCGACGACCTTCCTGGTCAACGGCGGAGGGAGAACCATGGCCGGCTACCGGGGCCGGGGCCAGTGGCCGCCGCCCCCGGAGCATCTGGCCTTCTACCGGCAGCTGCCGGTTTGCCACATCACCGAGCGCTTCGTCTTCGCGCATGCCGGCCTGCGCCCCGGGCGCCCCGCGGCCGTGCAGCAGCCCGACGACCTGCTCTGGATTCGCGGCGAGTTTCTCGACAGCGACGCCGAGTGGGGGAAAACCGTGGTTTTCGGCCACACCCCCCGGGAACAGCCGCTGCTCGCGGTCACGCGCATCGGCCTCGACACCGGCTGCGTCTACGGCGGCCGGCTAACCTGTTGCGACGTCCTGAGCCGCCGCTACTGGCAAGCCCGCGACTAACCGCCGTCGGCCGCTGCCGCGCGCGGCTTCCGCAGCAGATCGCCCGCCCGCGTCCCAGCCGGCAGCTTCAGCCGGACCCGGGCATTCGGCTGGATGACGGTCAGCGGTGCGCCTTCGCCGTTGGATGCCGCCGCCAGGTGAAAGACGCCCTGGCGCATCGCCGGCCCAATCACCTCCAGTTCGTCACCCACGGCAAAGCGGTTGCGCCCTTCCACCAGATGGCCGTCGGGGCCGCCGTCATCGAGGACCGCGCCGACGAACAGGTGGCTTTGCCGGTAGCGCGAATCCGACGGCTGGACACCCGCCCCCTCGCCGCCGAAGAGAAAACCGCTGCCATAGGGGCGGTGGCTGACGGTTGCCAGTTCGCGCAGCCAGAGCGGATCGACGCGCCACCCCGCCGGATCGGCCCGCCAGGCATCGAGGGCCGCCCGGTAGACGCGCGTCACCGCAGCCACGTAGTAGCGGCTTTTCATCCGTCCCTCGATCTTCAGGCTGTCGACGCCGGCTTCGATCAGCCGGGGAAGGTGCTCGACCAGACAAAGGTCGCGGCTGTTGAACAGGTAGGTGCCGCGCGCGTCTTCCTCGATGCCGAAGAACTCGCCGGGGCGGGTTTCCTCCTGGACGGCGTAGCGCCAGCGGCACGGATGGGCACACTCGCCGCGGTTGGCGCTGCGCCCGGTCATGGCCGCCGAGAGGAGGCAGCGCCCGGAGTAGGCGACGCACAACGCGCCGTGGACAAAGACCTCGACTTCCACCGGCACCCGCGCGCGGATGGCGCCGATCTCCTCGAGGGTCAGCTCGCGGGCCAGGTTCAGCCGTTTGACCCCCTGCTCCTGCCAAAATTGGGCAGCCGCGACGCCGGTGACGTTGGCCTGGGTGGAGAGGTGCAGGGGCCGGTCGGGATCGATTTCCCGCACCAGGCGCAGGGCGCCGGGATCGGCGACGATGTAGGCATCGACCGGCAGCGGGCGCAGTTGCGTGAGCAGCCGGGAGAATTCGCGCTCCTCGCCGGGGCGCAGAAAGGCATTGAGCGTCAGGTACAGGCGCTTCCCGTAACGGCCTGCCAGATCGCAGGCTTGCGCCAGCCCGGCCAGACTGGCCCAGCCGGACCCGGCCCGCAGGCTGAATCGCCCCAGGCCGAGATAGACCGCATCGGCACCGTAGGCCAGGGCGGTCTCCAGTTTTTCCGGGTTGCCGGCCGGAGCCAGCAGTTCGGGAACGGTCAATTGCGACTCCTCGCCTCGTTTCCGCGACCATAGCATACAAGGGCACGGAATGTGCACGAAATGGTGGGGCAAATCCGCCGCCGACCTTGACAGGTTTTGAAAAAGACTATAGTTTTTAGCAGATTTTGCGTTCCAGGGAATTCCGACCGCTCGCAAGGGGGAATTATGAAGATCACCCGCATCCTGCTGCTGGGCTGCCTGCTTGCCGCGATCTGCTTGCCGGCGCCGGCCGTCGCTGAAGAGCCGATCATCTACACGGTGAAAAAGGGGGACACCCTGTGGGGGATCTCCAAGCGGTTCATCAAGGACCCGTACTACTGGCCCAATCTCTGGGCCAACAACCCGGCCATCGGCAACCCCCATCTCATCTACCCGGGCCAGAAACTGCGGATTCACGACGGCCGGATCGAGATCATCGCCGTCGACGAGAAGCCTGCGGAAGCGAGCCCCGACAGCGCCGCCGGCGAGACGGCCGCCGGCGAAACGAAACGGGTCAGGCTGGTCGGCATCTACGGCGGGGCCCGCAGCTTCATCGATGCCAACGAGGCCGACCTGCTCGGCACGCTGGTCGACACCGACGACAACCGCTACATGATGGCGGAAGGAGAGACCGCCTTCTTCGAAATGAAGGATTTGTCGGCCATGACCCCGGGGCAACAGCTCGAACTACTCGAACTCGGCCCCGAGGTCAGGCACCCGATCACCCGCCAGCCGGTCGGCTACCGGGTCGATCATCTCGGCTTCGCCGAAGTCACCGAGGTCACACCGTCCGTCGCCGTGGCGACGATCAAGGATTCCGTCCGGGAGATCCTGCGCGGCACGCGGGTGCGCCCCTACAGCCCCCTCCCCGAATCGATCCCGGTCAAACCCGCGCCGGGCGGCCTGGAAGGCTTTGTCATCGCCGCCGACGAAGGGAAACTCGCCCTCAGTCAGCTCGACGTCATCCACGTCGACCTCGGCTCGACCGACGGGCTGGAGATCGGCAACGAACTGGACATCTACCGGAACCGCCCGGAAATCGAGGCGACCCTGCCGGAGAACAGGGATCTCATGCTGGCCACCCCGGAGATCCACCTCGGCAAAGCGATTGTCATCGAGTGCCTTGACCAGACGGCGGCCGCCCTGCTGCTGAAGGTCGGCAACCAGCCGATTCTGCGCGGCGACCAGGTGCGCACCGCCACACCGTAACGCAGCGGGCGGACCGGGCCCGGCCCGGTCCGCCCGTACCAGCTTGCATTTAATTTCATGAACGTCGAAGGCCGGCCTGCCGGCCTTCGGCATATAATGCACTGTCTACCGGGGAGGGGAGGATGGATCAGCGCTCCTGCTGGCTGCGCCTGCAGCTGACGTCCGGGCTCGGCCGGACCGGCCTGCTCCGCCTGATCGAACGTTTCGGCTCGCCGCAGGCGGCGATCGAGGCCGCCGACCGATGGCGAACCGTGCCGGGCGTCCGCAGCGGGACGTCCTCCCGGCTGCCGCCCGCGGACGACCCGCGACTTGCCGCGATCTGCGAGCGCCTCGACCGCCTCGGCATCTGGCTGCTGGCCCGGACCGACGCCGACTACCCCGCCCCGCTGAAGAACATCGCCGACCCGCCGGCCCTGCTCTACGGCCGCGGACAGCGCCGGTTCGGAGAAGCCCTCGCCATTGTCGGCTCACGTCAGCCGTCAGCGACGGGGCGGGTCGCCGCCGAGATCATGGCCCGGGAGATCGCCGCCAACGGGTTGATCGTCGTCAGCGGACTGGCTCGCGGCATCGATGCGGCTGCACATCGCGGCGCCCTGACGGCAGGCGGCCACACCATCGCCGTTCTCGGCTGCGGCATCGACCGCGTCTATCCGGCGGAAAACGCCCGCCTCTTCGCGCAGATCGCCGAAAGCGGCACCCTGCTCAGCGAGTACCCGCCGGGGAGCGAACCGCTTGCCGGGAACTTCCCCGCCCGCAACCGGATCATCAGCGGGTTGAGCCGCGGCACCCTGGTCATCGAGGCCGCCGCCGACAGCGGCTCGCTGATCACCGCCGACCTGGCGCTGGATCAAGGCAGGGAGGTCTTTGCCGTCCCGGGGAGCATCGACCGGCCGACCAGCACCGGCCCCAACCGGCTGATCAAGGACGGCGCCCACCCGGTCACCGAAGCCGGCGATATCCTCTCGATCCTCCGGCCGGGGCAATGCCGGCGCCCGACGCCAAGCGACGAGACGTTCGCCGCCGCCCTCGACGAACCGGCCCGGTCGGTGTGGGGCAGGCTTTCCCACACCCCCAGACACGTCGACGAACTGGCCGGGGAATTGGGGTTGACTGCCGGGGAGCTTTCCGCTATTTTGCTGCACCTGGAACTTCTGGGGGGGGCCGAGCAGCTTCCCGGTGCCCGCTACGTACGTGTCCGCAATCCTTCCGGCAGCTTATAGGAGAGCGCTTGAGAGAACGCGTCCTGGCGATCGTCAACCTCATCACCCAGTATTTTCTTGAAGATCACGAGCCGAAGTCGGAAAGTGATCTGGTCGAGGAACTGCTGGCCGTCGGGTTTGACGTAGACGAAATCGACGCGGCCTTCAGCTGGATGGAAGAGCAGACCCTGCGGCCGCCGCAAGCGGACGGTCTGGGCGCGCCGCTCCTCAGCCACCGGGTCTTCTCCCCCGAGGAGCAGCGGCTGCTCTCCGGCGACGCCCGCGGCTTCCTCGTGCGCCTGCGCAACCTCGGCATCCTCGACGAGGAGCTGTTCGAGGAGATCATCCACAAATCGGTCGAGATGAGCGACGAAGAAGTACCCCTCCGCGAAATCAAGACCATCGCGGTCTTTGCCCTGTTTGCCCGCAGCCAGCACCAGTGGCGTCACGAGTTCGACTGCCTGCTCGAGGACGACTGGTCGCGGCTGCTCAACTAGAACTTCCGGGCTGCAGGCTCCCTGCGGCCCTTTTCATTTCCAACCGACAGATCATGGCCCAGTCCCTCGTCATCGTCGAATCGCCCGCCAAGGCCAAGACCATCGAAAAGTTCCTTGGTGCCGGCTATAAAGTCCTGGCCTCCTACGGTCATGTCCGCGCCCTGCCGAGCAAGCAGGGGTCGGTCGACGTGGCCCGCGACTTCACCCCGAAGTATGCCGTGCTCGCCGAAAGCAAGCGGCATATCGAGGCCATTCGCAAAGCCCTTAAGGAGAGCGACCGGCTGCTGCTCGCCACCGACCCCGACCGCGAGGGGGAGGCGATCTCCTGGCACCTGCTCGCCGCCCTCGGCCTGGACCGGGGCAAGGCCGCCATCCCGGTGCAGCGCGTGGTCTTCCACGAAATCACCAAGCAGGCGATCGTGCACGCCGTCGCCCATCCGCGCGAGGTGTCGCAGGACCTGGTCGACGCCCAGCAGGCCCGCTCGATCCTCGACTACCTGGTCGGCTTCACCCTCTCCCCCTACCTGTGGAAGAAGATCCGCTACGGCCTCTCGGCCGGCCGCGTGCAGTCGGTGGCCCTGCGCCTGATCTGCGAACGGGAGAAGGAGATCGCCGGCTTTGTCCAGCAGGAGTACTGGACGCTGGGCGCGCAGTTGACCAAGGATGCCGGCCAGGAGTTCGCCGCCGGCCTGGTCCAGCTCGACGGCACGAAGCTCGACAAGTTCGCCATCCCCGACGCGGCCGCGGCTGAAGCGCTGCGGCAGCGCTTCGCCCGGGCCGACTGGCGCGTGGCCGAGGTCACCAGAAGCGAGAAGAGGCGTTACCCGGCGCCCCCGTTCACCACTTCGACCCTGCAGCAGGAGGCGGCGCGCAAGCTCGGCTTCTCGGCCAAGAAGACCATGGCCACCGCCCAGAAGCTTTACGAGGGGGTGGCGATCGGCGCGGCGGGGACCGTCGGTCTGATCACCTACATGCGAACCGACAGCGTCAACCTCTCCAGCCAGGCGCTGGCCGAAGCCCAGGAGCTGATCCTGCGCCAGTTCGGCAAGGACTACGCCCTGGCCAAGCCGCGCGTCTTCAAGAACAAGGCAAAGAACGCCCAGGAAGCCCACGAAGCGATCCGCCCCACCGACCTGACCCGTACGCCGGCCGAACTCAAGGCGTTCCTCCCTCCCGACCAGTTCAAGCTCTACGAGCTGATCTGGAAGCGCACCGTCGCCTCCCAGATGAAGGAGGCGCTCCTCGACCAGACCAGCGTCGATATCGTTGCGACGGCCAGCACCGACTCAGTCCCTGCCGCAGGAGCGGCGGCGGGCGGGGTGTTCCGCGCCACCGGCAGCGTCATGCGCTTCGACGGCTTCATGAAGCTGTACATCGAGGGGACCGATGACGAGGGCGAGGAGAAGGAAGGAACGCTGCCGCCGTTGAACAAGGACGAGGCGCTCGCACTGCGCGAACTGCTGACCGAACAGCACTTCACCCAGCCGCCGCCGCGCTACACCGAGGCCTCCCTGGTCAAGACCCTGGAGGAGTACGGCATCGGCCGGCCGTCGACCTACGCCTCGACCCTCAACACCCTGATCGAGCGCAAGTACGCGGTCCTGGAGAAGAAGCGCTTCGTCCCCCAGGATATCGGCATGGTGGTCAGCGACCATCTCGCCCAGCACTTCGACCGCTACGTCGACTACAACTTCACCGCCGGCCTGGAAGAGGAACTCGACCAGGTGGCCCGTGGCGAGAAGCAGTGGAAACAGCTGCTCGGCGAATTCTGGGGGCCGTTCAAGGCCCGCCTCGACCAGAAGATGCAGGAGGTCGCCCAGGGCGAGGCCACCACCGAGGTCACCACGGAGCTCTGCCCGGAATGCAACCGGCCGCTGGCGATCAAGCTCGGCAAGCGCGGCAAGTTCATCGCCTGCACCGGTTTCAAGGAGGGGTGCAAGTATACGCGACCGCTGGCGAAGGAGGGGGAGGCGGAAGCTGCCGAACCGGTCTTCTCCGAGGAGAAGTGCGACAAGTGCGGGGCGGCCATGCTGATCAAGGACGGCCGTTACGGCAAGTACCTGGCCTGCTCGGCCTATCCGGCCTGCAAGAATATCCAGCCGCTGGTCAAGCCGAAAGGGACCGGCGTCGCCTGCCCGGAGTGCAAGGAGGGGGAGCTGACCGAGAAGAAGTCGCGCTACGGCAAGCTCTTCTACTCGTGCAACCGCTACCCGAAGTGCAAGTATGCGGTGTGGGACCCGCCGGTGGCCGAAGCCTGCCCGAAGTGCGCCCATCCGGTAACGGTGGACAAGACCACCAAGCGCGACGGCACCTACCGCAAGTGCCCCCAGGAAGGGTGCGGCTGGAGCACGTTGCCGGCAAAGGCCGAGAAGCCGGCGCCCGCCAGGACGACCGGGAAGAAGGCCTAAGGGCGGCCCGCGGCGCTCGTCCGGGCGATGGCAGACATCGCCCCTGCACATGGTTAACCGTCGGGGCACAGCATGCTGTGCCCCGACCTGTTTCCAGAGAAGGATGATGAACACTCCCCCCATCCCCGTTATCGGCGGCGGCCTGGCCGGCTGCGAGGCAGCGTGGCAACTGGCCCGCGCCGGGCTCCCCGTTGTCCTCTTCGAGATGCGGCCGACGCGCATGACCCCGGCCCATCATTCGGATCGTCTCGGCGAACTGGTCTGTTCCAATTCCCTGCGCGGCGCGGGGATGAACAATGCCGTCGGCCTGCTCAAGGAAGAGTTGCGCCGTTGCGGCAGCCTGTTCATGCAGGCCGCCGACGCCAACAAGGTTCCTGCCGGCGGGGCGCTGGCCGTCGATCGCGACGGCTTCGCCGCGGAGCTGACCGCGGCCATTGCCGGCCATCCCCTGATCACCCTGTGCCGCGAGGAAATCCTCGACCTGCCGGAGGGGGATCCGGTCATCGTCGCCAGCGGGCCGCTGACCTCGGACGCCCTGGCGGCGCGGATCGCCGCCCTGACCGGGGCGGAGCACCTCTATTTCTACGATGCCATCGCGCCGATCGTCGAGGCCGACTCCATCGATTACGACGTCGTCTTCCGCGCCTCGCGCTACGGCAAGGGGGGGGACGACTACCTCAACGTCCCCCTGGACCGCGAACAGTACCTGGCGTTCGTGACCGCCCTGCTCGCCGCGGAGAAAGTGGCGCCGCGCGACTTCGAGAAGGCGGTGCACTTCGAGGGGTGCCTGCCGATCGAGGAACTGGCGGCGCGCGGCGAGATGACCCTGGCCTTCGGACCGATGAAACCGGTCGGCCTGCCCGACCCGCGCACCGGCAGGGAGCCCTTCGCCGTGGTGCAGCTGCGCCAGGACGACGCCCACGCCACCCTCTTCAACCTGGTCGGCTTCCAGACCAAGCTGACCTGGCCGGAGCAGCGCCGCATCTTCCGCACCCTGCCGGGACTGGAGCACGCCCGTTTCGCCCGGCTGGGGAGCATGCACCGCAACACCTTCCTCAATGCCCCGGCCTGCCTGACCCCGACCCTGCGGCTCAAAACCGAGGAGCGGCTCTTTTTCGCCGGGCAGATCACCGGGGTCGAGGGCTACGTCGAATCCGCCGCCTGCGGCTTCCTGGCGGGGCTGTTTGCCGCCGCGCACTCCCGGGGCAGCGTCCTCCCCCCGCCGCCGCCGACCACCGCCCTGGGCGCCCTGCTGACCCACCTGGCGACCGCCTCACCCAAGGGATTCCAGCCGATGAACGTCACCTACGGCCTCTTCCCCCCCCTGGAAGGGCGCCACCGCAAACGGGCCGACCGGCGACTCGCCATGGCCGAGCGGGCGCTCGCGGACCTGGCGGGATGGCAGCGGGAAATCGCCGACCTCCGGACCTGAGCGATTTGCCACCCGCGACAAAGTCTGCTATAAATTGTCGTTCATTTTTCCCGACTTGCCATGCCACACCGCGTGCATCGCCAGGATGCCGCCAGGGGGAGTTGCCGGCCGTGCCACAGCCGCTCGATGCCAGCCTGATCGATCTGCGAGATCTGCTCGACCTGTTGCGCCGGCATCCCCTGCCGGGCCCGCTCAACCTTGCACTCTATGCCGAGAAGGCCGGCCGCGACGCCCTCCGGTACGGGATTCTCGCCGCCTGCCAGCCCGGGGCCGCGATGCAATGCTGTACACCGGCTTGCCTGCAGTCCTGGGAAGATCTGGTAAGTCTGGCGCTGCTCTCCGACCGACCGCAGACCGCCACCTGTCCCAACGGCTACCTCGGCTTCGCCATCCCCTTCCCCGCCAGCGACCGCACCCCTGACTGCCTGCTCGGCGGCGGCATCCGCGAACGGCTGGCCGACACCGGGGCGCCCGCTCCGGCACCGGCGGCCCAGGCAACCGCGGCGGCCACCCCGCTGGAGGTACGCCGGATTGCCGACGAGATCTACCGCCGCCTGCCCGAACTGCTTGGCCAGCAGCTGTGCGACTTCAGCCTGATGCGCACCACCGAACGGCTGGCCGCCACCCGGGAGATGACCCGCGAACTGGCCCGCAGCCCTTCCGCGAGTGCCGCCATCGCCCTGCTCAGCGAGGCACTGGTGGTTTTGTTCGACCTGCCGCGGGTCCTGCTCTTCCTGCGGCAGACCGGGCGGCGGCCGACCATCCACAGCCGCATGGGGGTCGCTGCAGAGAGCCTTGACCTCGACGAGGAGTTCCTGCTCGAACTGCTGGAGCGGGCAGACGGCTGCCCCTGTCCCCTGGCCGGCGAGGAACTCGCCGCACTGCTCCCCGGATCGGACAGCCGTTCGGCCATGCTCTTCCCGTTGCGGGAAGACCATCACGATGTCGGGCTGCTGATGGTGCTGGACGTCGACCTGCATCTGCGCGACCAGGTGCTCGTCGAACTCCTCGCCGGACGCCTGGCCACCCGCCTGCTGCAACTGCGCCAGGAGGAGGAACGGCGCCGGGAGCGCCACACCTCGACCCGCATGATCGGCATGATCGGCACGCTGGCGCTGGCCGGAAGCCGCGAGGAGCTGTTCAACGGCCTGCTCGACATGTCGGCCGAACTGGCACAGGCGACCAGCGGCTCCCTGATGCTGTTCGACGAACAGAGCCAGAAGCTGCACATTAGCGCGGCCCGCGGGATGAGTTCGCCGCTCGCGCGCAGCATGGCGGTGCCGCTCGGGGAGGGGATCGCCGGACGGGTGGCGCGCAACGGCTTCCCGCTGCTGGTCAACGACATCGAGCGCGACAACCGCGTGGCGGCCCCGAACCGGCCGCGCTTCCGCACCAAGTCGTTCATCAGCCTGCCGCTCAAGGACCGCGATCGCCTGATCGGCGTGCTGAACCTCGCCGACAAGCGGGACGACAGCAGCTTTACCGAAACCGACCTCAACCTGGTCCAGGCCTTTGCCGGCCAGGCGGTCCTGATGATCGACCGGACCGCGGTTTTGGAACGGGCCGACCAGCTCGAGCAACTGTCGGTGACCGACCCCCTGACCGGGCTCTACAACCGACGCTTCCTGGAGGAGCGCCTGGACGAGGAGCGCAGCCGCAGCCAGCGCGAGGGGCAGAGCTTCAGCCTGATCCTCGCCGACCTCGACAACTTCAAGATGTACAACGACATCTGCGGGCACCTGGCCGGCGACAAGGCGCTGCGCAAGGCCGCGCTGCTGATGCGGCGTTCGGCCCGCGACATGGACGTGGTGGTGCGCTTCGGCGGCGAGGAATTCTGTCTCATCCTCCCCAACACCGGCAAAAAGGAAGCCCTGTTCGTTGCCGAGCGTCTGCGCCGGGCGATCGAAGGCAACGTCTTCCCCGGCGAGACCAACCTCCCGCTGGGGCGGCTGACCGTCAGCCTGGGGATCGCCTCCTGCCCCGAAGACAGCGAAACGGTTCACGACCTGATTCATGCCGCCGACCTGGCCCTCTACCGCGCCAAGGATCTCGGCCGCAACCGCACGGTCCTGTACGACCCGGCGCTGGCCAGAGCACAGGTTGCCGGCCAGCTCCGCAGGGGGCGGTGATCCGGCCATGCCGACCTCCAGAAAGATCGTGCTGGCCTCGGCGTCACCGCGCCGGCGGGAACTGCTCGCCCAGGTCGGGCTGAACGTAGCGGTCGTTCCGGCCGACGTCGACGAGACCCCCTTCGCCGGAGAGACTCCGACGGCCCACGTCGTCCGCCTCAGCGAAGCCAAGGCCCTGGCCGTCGCGGGACGCCGGGAGGTGGTCGGCCGCTGGTTCATCGGCAGCGACACGGTGGTGGTACGGGACGACGCCATCCTCGGCAAACCGGCGGACGCGATCGAGGCCGAGGCCATGTTGCGCAGCCTCTCCGGGCGCAGCCATGAGGTGGTTTCCGGCTATGCCGTGCTTGATCGCGCCACCGGCCGCACCCGCAGCGGCGCCGTGACCACCCGCGTCTGGTTCAAAGCGCTGACCGACCGGGAGATCGCCGGTTACCTGGCGACCGGCGAACCGTTCGACAAGGCCGGGGCCTACGCCATCCAGGGGTTCGGCGCCTTCATGGTGCCGCGCATCGAGGGGAGCTACCCCAACGTCGTCGGCCTGCCGCTGTGCGAAGTCATCGCCGCCCTCGAGGAATTCGGCGCCATCCGCCTGTTCGCCTGACCCGAAAGCCGACCGCCATGGATATTGCCGCCAATCTCGCCCGCATCCGGACCGACATCGACGCCGCCTGCGCCCGCAGCAAGCGCGACCCGGCCACGGTGCGCCTGGTGGCCGTCAGCAAGACCCATCCGGCGGCAGCGGTCACGGCGGCCCTGACCGCCGGGCAGACGCTGTTCGGCGAAAGCTACGTCCAGGAGTTCCTCGTCAAGGCCGACGCCGTGGCCGCACCGGTCGAATGGCACTTCATCGGCCATCTGCAGAGCAACAAGGTCAAGTACCTGGGGGGGAAGGTTGCCCTGATCCACTCGGTCGACCGCCTCTCCCTGGGCGAGGAGATCTCCCGGCAGTGGCAGAAGCTCGGCCGGACGGCCGAGCTTCTGATCGAGGTCAACCTCGCCGGCGAGGAGAGCAAATCCGGGGTCGATGCCCGCGAACTCGAGCCGCTGCTGCGGCAGTTGGCGACCCTGCCGAACCTGGCCGTCCGCGGCCTGATGGCCCTCCCCCCCTATCTGGATGATCCCGAGGCGGTCCGCCCCTACTTCCGCCGGTTGCGCGAACTGGCCGGGGAGATGGAGGCCCTGGGGCTGCCGGGAGTGACGATGCGGGAGCTGTCCATGGGGATGAGCCACGACTTTGCCGTAGCGATCGAGGAAGGCGCCACCCTGGTCCGCATCGGCACGGCGATTTTCGGCGAACGCACAGGCCGGTGAAAAGCCCCCGCCAGCGACGCGACCCTTCGCCGGGTCGCTGCAACGGACCTTCCGGCACACCTCGCTCCCCGGCGCACGGGCTCCTTGCCTCCGCGCAGCGCTGACCGCCCTTTACCAGCCCGACAACCATGCAACCCGATTCCATTGAAACGGCGCCACGCCTGACCATGCGCGAGGTCGGCTGGTTCTTCTTCCCGCTGCTCCTCAACGTGCAGATGATGAGCATCTCGCACTCGATCATCAACGCGGCACTGGCCCGGGCAGCCGATGCGGTGACGGCGCTGGCCGCCTTCTCGGTCGCGATGGTCCTGCATATCTTCGTCGCCTCGCCGTCCTACCAGAACCACACCATCACCATCGCCATGGTCCGCGGGCGCAAGTCGTTCCGGGCCACCGCCGGATTCATCCTGCTGATGTCGATGGCGATCGCCGCCCTGCTTGCCGTCCTGGCATTCACGCCCGCCGGCCTGTTCGTCCTCGATCGCCTGCTCGGCGTCTCCCCGGCGGTCGCCGACGCCGCGCGGGCGGCCCTGGCGGTGATGATGCCGCTGCCGTTCGTCACCGGGCTGCGCGGCTTCTGCCAGGGGCTGGTCAGCCAGACCCGGCGCACCGGGCTGATCTCCTTTGCCACCGGGGTGCGCATCGGCGCGCTGTTCCTCTTCCTCTGGCTCGGCTACGGCCACTTCGACGGCCCGCAGCTCGGCGCCCTGGCGCTGGTCGGCTGCGTCACCGTGGAAACCGTCCTGATCACCTTTTTCGCCTGGCGCATCTGCCGCATCCCGGCGAGCGGCGAAGCGGAGCGCGATCTGGCCGGGGTGATGCGCTTCGCCTTCCCGCTGGTCACCTCTTCGGGGCTGCAGCAGGTCGTGCCGCTGGTCATCAACGCCATCATCAGCCGCTTCCCCGACGGCACCCTGGCCCTGGCCGCCTTCGGCGTGATCCGCGGCTTCATCTTCCTCCTCGCCGGCCCGATGCGCAACCTGCAGCAGGCCTGCCTCGCCCTGCTGCGCCACGCCGAAGACTACCGGGTCATGACCGGGTTCTCCAACCGGGTCAGCCTCGCGCTCGGCGCCACGACACTGCTGATCGCCGGGCCGCTGAACACCCCGGTGCTCGGCGGCATCATGGGGCTGGACGAAGGGATGCGCGCCTATATCCGCTGGCCGCTGGCCGCCTGCGCGCTCTATCCCTGGCTGATCGGCGCCACCCACCTGCTGCGCGGCTGGTTTTCCCGCGCGCACCTGACCGGCGAGATCGGCCGGGCCACCTTCTGCAAGGTGCTGCTGCTCCTCGCCTGCTGGCCGCCCCTTGCCCTGCTGCCACCGGTCGCGTCCGGCACGGTCGTCGCCATCACCCTGCTGATCGGCGCGGAACTCTACGAGGCCTGGTACCTGCACCGGCAGCGTTGCCGCCACATTGCCGGCGATGCCGGCAATCCGCTACAATGAGCCATGGACCTCCCGGCACAAAAACACCCCTGCCCGGATTGCCGGCAATGCCAGTGGTGCGGGGACGACCGTTGCCGGCTCTGCCTGCGCAGCAGCAGCGGCTGTCGCAGGAAACTCTCGCCGGCCGAGCAGATCGCGCTCTACGAACAGCTCAACAGCGCCGGATCCTGCACGGCATCGGCACCACCACCCGCCCCCGGGCCACCTTCCCCGCCGACCAGCTGACCAGCCCCGTTTGCCCTTGGAAAATCGCGGCAATCCTTTAGAAGGATGGCGATAAGCGAGCGATCAGGGCGCCTGCCGGGCGGCGGGGTGCCCGGCAGCAGGGG
>VAUL01000029.1 GCA_005774545.1 Deltaproteobacteria bacterium
CGCCAGCGTCGCGTTCCCCGGGTTGGTGCCGTTCCCCACCGTCGTCGTGTTGCCGAGAGCCGGATTCAACGTCACGATACAGTGCGACCCTCTGGTGTTAGCCGCCCAAGTAACAATCGGGTCCGTGGTTCCTCCTGCTGCAAAGGCCTTTTCTGCAACGCCAACGGTCACCCCGCCGCTGGCAACATCGCCGTGCTCGGCGTAAGCCTCCGTATCGCTTGTGCGGGCCTGAGACCCCGACCAGTTATAGAGCGCATAGCCACCGGCATTGACCGCAATGGTCTGTGCCGTTGCCGTACCAGTCGTCACGTGAGTGTTGTTTGCATTATTGGTATAGGCACCATCTGCCGCCGTGAGCGGTGTCGTTTGGTCAACCCCGGCAAACGTGCCGACAAAGGCACTTACCCCGGTATGAGCACCGGTTATGGTAACAGTCAGGGTCGTATTGCCTGCGGCAGCAATCCCGGCCTCATTCAGGTAGCCGATCCATGTCTGGCGACGATTGCTGTTCTCGACAAAAGCCTGCGTCAGCGCTTGGCCGCCGTAAGACGCGGTGAAAGTCTGCCCGGAACTGCCGGCTGAGTCATAACACTGCACGGTAACCACCAGAAGCCGATTGCTGCCCGCCGACACCGTATATGTGCCACTCATGTTACCCGTGGTGCCGGTCATTTGCGGGGCCGCGCCGGCGGCAGGAAATGCCTGCAGAACCGAGACCGCCGCCGACGCAACCAACGGCATGAGGAGTCCGCCGAAAAACAGCACACCGAGCAACAGGGCGACAGAGAATACGTGACGGCCCCTTTGCAGTCGGTATCCACCACGATGATTCGTCACAAGCTGTCCGTTCATACCCGCCTCACTCCACGTTTCGTTCATAACGACGGCTCCCGATTGCAGTCGAAATCAGTTCAAAGGAAGTCAAAAACACGACCCCGCCTCGGCAGCGGCCGGCTACCAGGCTCGATGCGACAACGGCCTCGCGTGTTCCCGATTGCCGGCCATGACCGTTGACCAGCGGCAAAAACCGGACGAAGGAAGCCCCGCTTCTTCGTCCGAACCCTCCAGACAGCGCGCCAGCTCTTCCAGCAACGCTTCGCCTCGACCGGTCAGGTAAACCGCCAGCACGTGGCGGTTGTCGGCAGAAGGCAGCGTCCGCAACAGGCCGCGGCCATGAGGCACCGCGATGCCGTTTTGCCATTTGAGGTAATGCGACAGGGCTTTGACATTGCGGCTCACCGTCCCTTGCGGCATATCAAGCACCGCCATCAGTTCCGGCATGGTAATCCCCTGCTGCCTGGCGACAATCAGGAACAGGTGCAACTGCTGCAGCGGCAGCTCGCGATGAACCCTGTTTCGCACGAACTCAAGAGCCTTCAGCAATCCATCGAACTTCATAAAAACACCTATCAATACCGATCACTATCGAACGTCTATTCACAAACAGATAGACAAAAAACACCGCTGACCACCGATGAGCAATATTTATTCCAAAATACAAAAAACAAATCAGTCGATTGCCGCACATGATTTTCAATAAAAAATAAATTATCGTGCCAAAAACAGCCAAATTTGCGACATCAACAGGTTAACTGTCGCACCAAAAACAATAAAGCTGTGCAAATTTTCACACCATGACTATATTTATTGTATTTAAACCAATAAAGATCCGGCAAAACCGTCATTTCCCCGTGTTCGATTATGCACACCGTTATTTTTCCCCGCGACGGCATGCCCGGAAGATCATTTGCCTGCGCCAGCAGCCACAGGTTCGCCTTTCCCCGCAGAGGCACCCGTCATTTGCCCGCAACCACCTTGTGAGCCTGCCGCCAGCCATGCCTGCCACCCACAGGCATAAAAACGAAGCGGGGGGTGGAATCGATCGATTCCACCCCCCGCCAAATCACGGTGCCAGCCAATGTCAGTCGAGATCGTCCAGCTTTTTAAGCCGCTTGTTGAGCGCCGGCCGGGATATGCCCAGCATGCCGGCCATGATCGACTGGTTCCCGCCGGCACGGCGGGACGCCTCGGCAATCAACTGGCTGACGACACTGCGGATCGTCGGCAACTCGGCGGGGAAATGGAGCCCTCCGGAAGTGATTGCGGCCCGCCCCCCCGCTTCCACCAGGCCGGACAGCTCGTCCTCGCGTCCCATCGCCCGCTTGAAGGCCTCCATGGACAGCTTGCGCGCCTCATGAGTACTGACGGCATCGTACACCATGGCGCGCAGTTCACGGACATTGCCGGGAAAGCCGTAGGTGGCAAGAAGCAGGTCGAGTTCGGGCGGCGGCGTCGGCTTTTTCTTACCCAACTCGCCCGCGGCCTGTTCCAGAAAGTGATCGAGAAGCAGCGGAATATCTTCGGGGCGCTGGCGCAGAGGCGGCAGGTGAATATGGTGGGTCCGCAACCGGTAGAAAAGATCGCGGCGGAAACTGCCGGCCTCCTGAAGCCGGGACAGGTCCAGATTGGTGGCGGCAATGACCCGCGCTTCGCAGCGCCTGGGGCGGTCGCTCCCCACCGGCCGGAACTCTCCCTCCTGGAGCAGACGCAGCAGCTTGACCTGCGATGCCTGACTGAGGGTACCGACCTCGTCAAGGAAAAGCACCCCTCCGGCCGCTTCCTCGACCAAACCGTGGCGCGCCTGTTCGGCACCGGTAAACGCTCCCTTGACGTGACCGAACAACGCATCGGCAAACATGTCATCATCAAGACCGGCAATATTCACGGCTACCCATGGGCCGCCGGAAGCGCCAAGCCGGTGCAGAGCCCGGGCCACCAGCTCCTTGCCGGTGCCGCTTTCCCCGGTAAGGAGTACCGGCTGGCGACTGACAGAGACGGCCTCCACATACTTGAAAATCTTGAGCATCCGCTCTGAGCGCGTCACCAGCGAGGAGAATGCTTCGGGATGACGCAGGGCACCATCCATGTAACCATCCTGCAGGCACAGGTTCTCCTGCTGCAGTTCGGTCAGCCGGAGGGCACGCTGTATCCCGGCCAACAGGCGCTCGTCTTCGACAGTCTTGATGAAATAATCGAACGCGCCCAGTTTCATGCAGCGAACCGCCAGTTCCACCTGATCACGACCGGTCAGGACGATTACCGGTACATCGGGGTAGTCGCGACCAAAATGCTCCAGGAGTTCTTCACCGGAAACGTAAGGCATGGTGTAATCCACCAGGGCCATGCTGATCCGGCGCTTTTCCAGAAGGGGGAAGACGTCGCGGGGATCGGACAGCGCAATGACGTGATTGATACCGGCCTTGCGCGCCAGGGTCATCGTCATGCTGCGCAGCCACGCCTCATCGTCGTCAATCAGCAACAGCGGCAAGTTGGGATAGAGGGTTTTGGTCATGGCGTCTCCTTGGCGGCCGGCAGAGTCATGGTGACGGTGGTGCCGAGACCAGGCTGCGAAACAAACTGTAGCGTTCCCCGGTGATTCTGGACAATTCGCGCCGAAACGGAAAGGCCGAGGCCGGTCCCCCCGGTCTCGCGTCGGGTGGTAAAAAACGGCTCGACCACCCTCTCCAGCAACTCCGGAGGGATCCCTTCACCGGCATCGATCACCTGCAGTTGGTTGACATGCGTGCCGGGATGGTGACTCGTAACCAGGCGCAGACTCCGCCCCCGGTCAGGCAGTGCCTGACAGGCGTTCTGCAGGAGGTTGAGGATCACCTGCTCGATCTGGCGCAGGTTGCCGACCGTCGGCGGCATGGGCTTCTCGAATTCTGCCGAAAAGTGATCGGTCGCCTTGCGAAGCGTGCCATCGAGCAGGCGGATGACCGTGGCAGCAGCCTCGTTGAGATCAAAGCGCGCCTCGCCATCAAAACTGTCCTCGCGGACAAAGTCCTTGAGGTCACGAACGATTTCGCCGATGCGCCGCGAACCGCGGGCCATATCCTCGAGCAGCTGCGGCAGTTCGCCGCGCGCCGCCGCGAGATTGATCCCGCCCAGCAGAAGATCGTCGGCATCGTCACGCTCAGCCAACAGGGGCAGGGCATCACCGAGCACATCACCTACGAAATCGAGATTGCGCCTGATCATGCCGGCGGGGTTGTTGATCTCGTGGGCGACTCCGGCAGCCAGTTCTCCCAGGGAAGCCAGGCGCGACAGCCGCTCAGCTTCATGGCGCAGGCTGACGTCGCGCAACTGCAGCAGCAGGTGATCGCGTCCGTCGAGCTTGACCTCGACAGTCTCGACTTCCAGAATGGCACGCCCCCCTCCCGACAGCGGCAGTTCGATTTCGACCCGACGGGAATCACCGGGCGAAGCGATGACCGCGGAGCCCCGTTCTCCGCCGACACCGAACAGAACCTTGTCGATCTTCGCCGCTTGGCCATCTGCCGACGGAGCGATGCCAAGCAACTGCCGCGCCCTCGGGTTGGCCGCACTGATCGTACCGTCGGGGAGCACCAGCAGCAAGGCCTCGCCGGATCGCTCCATCAGCTCACGCAGAACGACGGTCCGCTCCGCCCCCCGATCCAGCAGATGCAGGGTCACGAGAGCCAGGGCGCCGAACAGGACACTCAACCCGGCCACCCAACCCTGCATCGCCCTGACTGTCAACCGCCCATACTCGATCGACTCCCGGCCGAGGCGCAGCGAGATTTCAATCCGCTGGCGGCCGTCGAAATCATCCACCAGGGCCTTCGCCAGCAGCGTCTCCGGAGAGATCCGTTCAAGCCGAACCTCCTGCCCTGGGGCTTCCCCACCGGCAGGAGGGGGGGCCAGGTTCAACTGCATGCTGTATTCGAGAACATCCGAGAAAACGGCGATTCGCTCGGCATCGAGACGCCGGCCGAGAACCAGGGCCGCGACCGGCGGGAAACCGGGACTCTCGACGGAGACCATGGCCAACAGCCAGATGTCGCTGCCGATCCCGTGCAGGCCGGTGCGTGCGCCGACGGCTCCCTTGCCAAGCACAGGCGTTCCCGTCGACGAGACGAGGTGGCGCGCAAGGGGGCCCGCTTCACACCCCGGCAGCACCTTGCCCGCCCCGTCGAGAAAAACCAGGGCATCAAGCTTCTGGACGTCAGCCGCCAGCCCTAGCCCGACGAAGTCTGGACAAGCCGCG
Source organism: Deltaproteobacteria bacterium (assembly GCA_005774545.1). Taxonomy (GTDB): domain Bacteria; phylum Desulfobacterota; class Desulfuromonadia; order Desulfuromonadales; family BM103; genus VAUL01. Next base: position 5,072 of record VAUL01000029.1, read on the forward strand.
CCGCTTCGGACCTCAGCATTTTGCAGGTTCAGCGCGGCACTTTGGGCAAGACGCCCAAGGTGCGTTCCCTCGCGCGCAAGGAAGTTGTCGATCCGCTGCAGATGCCGCTCGGCACGCACCCGCTCCCTCTTGGCAAAGCCCGGCAGCAGGACGAATTCACCGAGCAGCCAGGCTGCGGCGTTCAGCAGCAGGCACAGCGAAACGACCAGGAAGATCTGACGCCGGAAGCGGGGAGTGTGCAAAACGTTGTGCATGATGACAGACTAGCGACCGAGATTGTACCTGAGGATGCACCACAGCGCCCGCACGCCGTCTTTCCAGCCGATCTTCTTCCCTTCCGCATAGGTTCGCCCGGAGTAGCTGATGCCGACCTCGAAAATGCGGCAGCCGAGCCGGGCGACCTTGGCGGTCAGTTCCGGCTCGATGCCGAAACGGTTCTCCCTGAGAGCGATGCGCTGCAGGACGTCGCGGCGGAAGACTTTGTAGCAGCACTCCATGTCGGTGAGGTTGAGATTGGAAAGGGCATTGCTGCACAGCGTCAGGAACTTGTTGCCGAGATAATGCCAGAAATACAGGACGCGATGAGGCTGGCCGCCGGCAAAGCGCGAGCCGTAGACCACGTCGGCCCTGCCGTCCAGCAGCGGGGCGAGCAGCTGCGGATAGTCCGCCGGGTCATATTCGAGATCGGCATCCTGGATCAGCACCAGATCCCCGGTCGCCTCGACAAAACCGCGCCGCAGGGCCGCGCCCTTCCCCTGGTTGCGCGACTGCAGCAGCACCCGGATTTCGGCGCCGGCGGCAAGCTCTCCGACCAGGGCGGGAAGATCGGCGAGCAGTTCACGGGTGCCGTCGGTGGAGCAGTCGTCAACGACCACGACTTCGCGTTCCAGCCCGGGGAGGGACACGCCAAGAACCCGCCGCAGGATTTCGGCAATGGTGGTCTCTTCGTTGTAGACCGGGATGACGATGGAGAGCTTCATCTTGAACCTGGCCGTTCCTGAAGATTCATCCGGGTGGGGGCAGATGCCGGCTGGCCCGTTCTTGCGCCGAAATTGCCAAGCATCTCCAGGGCACCAGCATGACGCGGATCGAGCTCCAGCGTTTTGTGCAGATACCGCTCGACCTGTCCGGGGTCTCCCGCGAACATCAGCATTTGCGCAAGGTTGAAATAGGTTTCCGGAACCTGGGGCGCGACTTCGATCGCCCGCTGCAGCATCCTGATCGCCATATCAAAATCACCCTTCTTCCCGTAGACAAATGCCAGTTCGTTATAAAGCGGGCCCTTTTCCTCGACATGATCGACCCCGTAATGCAGCATGCCGATCGCTTCATCGAGACGATCCTGCAGCAGATACAGCTCTTTCAAGGCGGCATACCCGAAGTGCCGGCGGGGATTGAGCGCAATACTCTCCCTGATCATCCGCTCCCCCTCGTCAAGACGCCCGGCCACAATATATTCCTGGCCAAGGTTGTAATACACCCGTTCGTTGTCGGGCGCTACGCGCAGATTGTCCTCATAGAAGGCCACCGGATCGTTCCAAAGGGCATTGCGCTGCCAGGTCAGGAACGACAACGCCAACAGCACGGCGAGCCCGACCCCGGCCTGCCAAGCCGGACGCGGGAACCTGGCGAGCAATGCCGCGGCACCGACTGACAACCCGAACAATGGCAGATACAGCCGGTGCTCGAACAGCGGATCAAGCGGGATGATCGAGGATTCGACCGTCAGCGTAATGAAAAACCAGCCGATGGCAAACGAAGCGGCCGGCTCGACCCGACGCAAGCGCCAGGCCAGCGCGCCAAGTCCGGCCAGCCCGCAGAAACCGGCCGCGGTCTGCAGCGTCAACCACTCGCGCGCGACAGGATAGCCATGATCCAGAGCCTGTCCATAAGGGACAAAGAACATGCGCAGGTAGATCCACAGCACGCTGCATTGCGTGGCCAGGTAGTTCAGCGGGGAGTTCCCCTGCATGCTGCGCAGCAGCCCGGAATGTCCCGTCGTGTTCATCGACTGGCTGGCGGCCAGGGGCCAGAGCAGATAGCAGACGACGGCCAGAATCGGGAAGACGGCAAAAGGCGCAATGTATATCAGCACCGGGCGCCAGCGCCGGTCGCGCACCGGGGAAAAGAGCCTGGCAAACAGCAACAGGGCCAGGGGAAGGACGACGGCGATTTCCTTGGCCAGGATGGCCAACCCGCCGGCCATCAGGGCCCCCGCATACCAGCAAAGGTGACGGCGCTCACCGATAGCGGCACCGGCGGCGCGAGCCTCGCCGGCCCGGGCGAAGGCGTAGAGCGCCAGCAGAAACAAGAGCGCGGAAAGGCTGGTCATGCGCTGAACGATGTAGGTGACCCCCTGGGTCTGCAGCGGATGGGCGGCAAACAGGAGCGCCCCGAACAGCTGCAGGCGATGCCGGCCCGGGAAGATCCGGCGCATCAGCAGCAGGACCAGGCAGGACGCCCCCAGGTGAATGGCGATGTTGACCAGATGATAGCCGGCCACCTGCAACTCGCCGAACCGGTAGTTGACGGCCAGCGTGAGGGAGGCCAGTCCGCGGCGGCTCAGCACCCCCTGAAGAGCCAAATGCAGATCCTTGATCTGGGGATTTCCCACAATGGCGTGGTTGTCGTCCAGATAGAAGGGGGCTTGCAGGGTGTGCGCGTAGAGCAGCACCCCCACCAGGCACAACAGCGCGTAGGGAGAAAAATGCTTCCAGGCGAGGCTGGATTCCTGATGATCACTCATGGCTGACAGTTCACCTTGCTCTGGGCCGCACCCGTAAGGCGATTTCACTCTCCAGACGCTTCGCCGCCAACGAATCGCCGTGCTTCAGCTTCGCTGCCGCCCAACGGGCCGAAGCGGCATCGCCGGCTTGCAGCGCCGCCATCCCGAGACCCTCGAGAGCCTCGGGATGGCCGGGCTCGAGCTGCAGGGAGTTGCGCAGGGCGGCCATGGCTTCCGGCCATTGCTGCCGGGCATAGTATTCCTTGCCCAGGTTGCGCAAGGTCACCGGGTTGCCAGGGTCGATTTGCAAGCTTTCCCGCAACGCTTCCAGAGCCTCGCCGGAGCGTCCGATCTCCCCGTAATGCACCCCCAGGTTGTTGAGCAATCGCGCCCGGTCGGTGCCCTCGCTGGTCAGCCCTCGCCGGAGATAACGTTCCGCGAGTTCCGTCTCGCCCCAGTGTTGGGCCAGTGCGGCGGCCGTTTCGTATAGTTCCGAACTGGCCGGCAGTTGCTGCAAACCGCCTTCCAGGTGAGCGAAGGCTTCCTGAGGCTGGTTTTGCCTGGAGAGCAGCAAGACCATGTTGGTATGGAGCTGGGAATTCTCAGGATAAAGCCGCAAGGCCCGATCAAGCAATTGCCTTGCCTCGGGAAAGCGCCGGTCCCGGAGGTAAAAGGCGCTGAGCGACACACTGGCCCGCTCGCTATCAGGAATGACCCGCAGGTTGTCCTCGAAAAAAAGGGTTGGAGACTGCCAGAGCGCGTTGCGCTGCAGAGTCAGCGGAGCATAGGCAAGCAAGCTGCTGACCAGTATTGCCCGGCTCCATCTTGTTCCGAGCAGTGCGGGCAAGCCGTCGAGCAGCACCAGCACGAAACCGGGGAGGGCCAGGTAAAGACGGTGTTCGAAGAGCGGGTCGAGAGGAATGATGCTCGACTCCACGGCCAGCCCTAGGAAAAACCAGCTGCACCCGAATGCCAGCAGCGGCCGGGAATGCCGCACCCGCCAGACCAGCCAGGCGACCAGCAGCCAAGCGGCCAGAGCCACAACACTCTGCGTGGTCAGCAACTGGCCTGCAACCGGGAAATCATGCTCCAGAGCCTGACCATACGGCAGAATCAGCAGGCGGAGATAGACCCACAGGACCGACAGCTGGGTGACCAGGTAATGCAAGGGGCTGTTGTGCTGCAGGGAAGCCAATGGATAGTAGAGCATCTTTTCGCCGCCCTGTTGCCAGACATCCAGCAGCGTCATCGCGCCGACGATCAGCGGAACAAGGCAAAACGGCAGGCAGGAAAACAGCGCCCCTTGACGGCTTTGACCCGCAGGCAGAGGGTAAAGCCGGCTGAACGCGTAGAGCAGCAGGGGCAGCGTCGCCGTATTCTCCTTGGCCAGCACGGCGAAGGCGCCGACCAGAACCGCCCCCAACCAGCGACGCAGGTAAACCCGCGAGCGCCAATCGGCCCCGGCCGCCAAGGCATCCCGGGCGCGCAGGTAAAGCAGAAAGGCCGACAGAAACAACAGGGTCCCGAGCAGAGTCGATCGCTGCACCAGGTACGTGACGGCCTGGGTCTGCAGCGGATGCGCCGCGAAGAGCAGCGCGCCCAGCAACGGCGGCAGCCAGCCGTTGAACAGCCGGCGCAGCAGCAGCCAGACCAACAGGCTGCAACCGGCATGCAGGAGGATGTTGGCCAGATGCAGGGGGGCGAGTGACCAGCCGGACAGCCGGTAATTGAGCGCAAAGGTCAGATTGGTCAATCCGCGTTGGCTGAACAGGCGCCACAGGGTGGCAGGCAGATCGCGCAGCGCATAATTGTCAACCAGGGCCCGGGTGTCATCGAGATAGAAGGGGACCTGCAGAGTCTGGCCGTAGAGCAGCGCCACCACAGCAGCGATTGCACACACGGAGAGGATGTCGGAATAGCGGCGGTCCATGTGCCCTACCAGCCCACCTTGCGCATCGCCCGCTGCAGGCGATCCCAGGTTTCCGGATCGGCGTGCTCCAGCTTTGCGGCCACCCGGTACGCCAACTCCCGGTCATCGAGTTGGAGTGCGCTGCGTCCCAGCCCTTCAAGGGACTCCGGGTTTCCGGGTTCAAGCCGCAGGGCTGTTTGAAAAGCGTTACTGGCAGCCTGCCACTGTCCACGGGCAGAGTGATGATTGCCGAGGTTCACCCAGACCCGGGCACTGGCGCCATCTTCCTTAAGGCTTTCGGCAAACGCCCTTTCGGCTGCCGCCGCCTCCCCCAAATCGGAGAAGAGGATTCCGAGGTCATTCCACAGCCGTCCACGGTCAACGCCTGCGACCGTCAACCCTCTGTGCAACCAAGCAATGGCGCGCTCCGGATCCCCCTCCACGCTAGCCAAGGCTGATGCGGTTTCATAATACTCGGCTGCCGCGGGATTTAGCCGGAGTCCCTCATCGATCTGGGCATAGGCCTCGGCATAACGCTGCCTTTCCCCGTAAGCCTTCGCCAGATTATTGCGCATCACGGTATTCTCCGGATAGAGCTTGAGCATCCTCTCCAGCAACCGGATTTCTTCATCGTAACGACCCGCGACGCTGTACAGCGTCGCCAGATGTTCACCGGCGCGCTCGCTCGACGGGTAGACCCGCAGGTTGTCCTCATAAAAAGCAACGGGATCCCGCCACAAAGCATTGCGTTGCCAAGTCAGGATCCCATGGATCACCACAACCCCTCCGAGAACGGCCAGCAGCGTCCTCTTTGCCATGACATTCCGGCACCCGTCGAGCACAACGAGAAGGAAACCGAACATGGGGAGGTAAAGACGATGCTCGAACAGTGGATCCAGGGGGATGAGGCTCGATTCCACTGCCAGACCCAGAACGAACCAGGCCGCGCCGAACACCAGCAGCGGCCGGCGCTGGCGCAGTCGCCAGAGAATCCAGGCGACACCGGCCAGGGCGGCAAGAGCCAGAAAGCTCTTCACATTCAGCAGGTCAGCCACGACGGGATAATCGTGCTCCAGAGCCTGCCCGAACGGGAGCAGCAGCAGCAACAGATAGATCCAGACCACCGAGAACTGGGTCACCAGGTAGTTCAGCGGACTGTTGTGCTGCAGCGACGCCAGGGGGGCATACAGTGCCGCGGCTCCACCCGTGTCACCCAACCGGGCCAGCAGCAGCCCCCCCATGAGCAGTGGCATGATCAGATACGGCAGGTAATAACCTGTTGCCCGGGGGAGGCGCTGCCTGTCCGAAAGGGGGAATATCCGGTCGAAGACAAACAGCACGACAGGGAGCGTCGCCGTATTCTCCTTGGCCAGAACCGCACACGCCCCGGCGATGACCGCTCCCGACCAATACCCGAGGCAGCGGGAGGATGTGAGGGACCACCCTTCCGCCAGTAACTGCCTCACCCGCAGATGCAGCAGAAAGGCGACCAGGAAGAACAGTGTGCCGAGCAGCGCTGCCCGCTGCACCAGGTAAGTGACCGCCTGGGTCTGCAGGGGGTGGGCGACGAACAGCAGGGCGCCGAGGAGCGACAACTCAGGACGCTGCGGCAACAGTCGCCGCAGCAGCTGCCAAACCAACAGGCTACAAAAGGCATGCAGGAGAATGTTGGTAAGGTGCAAGGGGGCCAGCGATAGCCCGCTCAAACGATAGTTAAGGGCAAAGCTGAGATTGGTCAGCCCCCTCTGGCTGAGCAGGTCGAACAGGGTTGCCGTCAGGTCGCGCAACGGATATTTGTTGACGATCGCCGCCTCGTCGTCGAGGTAGAAGGGGACCTGCAGGGTATGGCCGTAGAGCAGCGCCACCACAGCAACGAGCGCACACGCTGAGAGGATGTCGGAATAGCGGCGACCCATGTCCCCTACCAGCCCACCTTGCGCATCGCCCGCTGCAGGCGAGCCCAGGTTTCCGGATCGGCATCCTCCAGCTTTGCGGCCACCCGGTATGCCAGCTCCCGGTCCTCGAGCTTGAGAGCCATTTCGCCAAGACGCTCCAGCGCCAGAGGGTTGCCCGGACTGAATTCGAGGGCTTTAAGCAGCGTCTCCCTGACCCTTGGCCAATCCTGGCGATAGTAATATTCCCTGGCCAGATTCAGATAGGTGGTCGCCCGCGCGGCATTATCCGCCGGGTTGGCCAGCGAGTCCAGAAAAGCAGCTTCCGCCTGGCGTTCCGCCCCGGCGTCGGAGTAGTAAACCCCCAGCGTATTCAGGAGCCGGCTCCGGTCGGCGGAGGTCGCTTGCAAACCCCTTTGCAGGTAGGAAACGGCCTGCGGCAGGTCTCCGGCCTTGACGCAAATCTCGGCGGCGGCTTCATAGAGGGCCGCGTGCGCGGGTGACCCGGCCATCCCCAACTCCAGCAAGGCCAGGGCCCTTTCCTGCTGATTCGTGGCCGCATAGAGCCGGGCCAGATCGTTGTAGAGGAAATAGCTGCCGGGATACTGCCCGACAGTCGCCTCCAGAAGACGCAGCGCTTCATCGTAACGTCCGGCCTGATTGTAAAAATAGGCCAGCTTTTTCACGGCCCGCTCGCTATGCGGCGCAACCCGCACGTTGTCCTCGTAGAACGCGACCTGGTCGGCCCACAAGACGTTGCGCCGCCAAGCCAGCGGCAGACAGCCCAGCACGAGCAATAGAACCACGAACCGTGACCACCGCTCAGAAAGCATGGCGGAAACGCCATCCAGCACCACCAGCACAAAACCGAACATCGGCAGATAGAGGCGATGCTCGAACAGCGGATCGAGGGGGATGACGCTCGACTCCACGACCAGGGCCAAGAAGAACCAGACTATCCCAAATGCCGACAGAGGACGGGACAGCCTCAAGCGCCAGGTCAACCCGCCGAGGGCCAGCAGACCGATCAGGCCGAACCCGCTTTTCAAGGTCAGCACCTGCTCGACAACCGGATAGCCATGCTCCAGCGCCTGCCCGTAAGGGAGGAGCAGCAGGCGCAGATAAACCCAGACGACTGAAAGCTGGGTGGCCAGGTAATTGAGCGGCGTGTTGTGTTGCAGCGATGCAAGAGGGTAGTAGAAAACCCGCTCCGCATTGCCGCCGGCCAGGGAAACCGCCAGCATCGTCCCAAGCAGCAGCGGGGCAAGGCAGAACGGGACAAGGCGCAGCATTACGGGACGCCGCCCCTCCCCTGCCGCATGGGGGAACAACCGCTCGTAAGCGTAGAGGACCAACGGCAGCGTCGCGGTATTTTCCTTGGAAATGACGGCCAGCCCCCCCGCCACGACAGCGCCCAGATACGGCCACAGGCAAACCGGCGAACGCCAGGGTGTGCCGGCAGCCAGCGCACTACGCGCCCGCAGGTAAAGGAGGGCTGCCAGCAGGAAAAAAAAGGCCCCCAGGAGTGTGGCCCGCTGCACCAGGTAGTTTACCGCCTGGGTCTGCAACGGATGGACGATGAAGAGCAAGGCCCCGAGCAGCGGCAGCCATGAGCCTCTTGCCAGGCGCAGCAACAGGCGCCAGACCAGCACGCCGCAGGCAGCATGCAGGCAGAGGTTGACCAGGTGCAGCGGGGGAAGAGCCCATGCTGCGAGTTGATAATTGAGGGCGAACGTCAGGTTGGTCAGCCCGCGCTGGCTGAACACTTTCGCAGCGGTGGCGGAAAGGTCGCGCAGCAGGTAGTTCTCGAGCAGGGCCCGGTGATCGTCCAGATACATCGGCACGTTCAGGGTATGCCCGTAGAGCAGGGCGGTCACGACCAGCAGCAGGGCGGCGGGGCTCCAGTGCTGGAGGGATCCGGGGCGATTCAAACCGGTCTTCATGGCCGCAACCCACCCTGTTCCCGCTGCTCGGCCACAGCTGCCAGGCGCAGTCTCTCCTCCGCCCAGCGGGCGGCGGATTCGTCGCCCAACGCTCGCGCGGTTCTGGCCAGCCCCTCCAGCGTTTTGGGGTTGCCCGGTTCAAGACGCTGCGCGGTCTGCAGCAGGTCGAACGCTTCCCGCCAGCGTTGCTGTGCAAAGAGCAGCGCCGCCAGGTACTGGCAGGCCACCGGGTTGTCCGCATACAGCGCCAGGCTCTGACGGTAAACCTGCTCGGCCTGCTGCCATGCCCCGTCCTGCGTGTAATAGACCCCCAGATCGTTGAGCAGGCGCCACTTGCCGTAGTTGACCCGCTCCAACCCGCGATTCAGATAGGCGTAAATCAGGTCGCGACGGCCATGCCGTTCGGCAATCAGTGCCGCCGTCTCGTACAGTTCGACATTGTCGGGGATCCGCGCGATGGCCCGGTCGAGCACGGCAAGGGCCGCTTGCAACCCAAGCCGGTCGGCATAGAGGTCGGCCAGGGTCGTCTGAAACTCGTAGTTGTCCGGATACAGCTGCACCGCCCGTTCCAAAAGGCTGCGCATCGCCTCGGTACGGCCGGCATCATCGTAACGGAAGGCCAGTTCCATCATCGCCCGCTCGCTGTCCGGGACCTGCCGCAAGTTGTCCTCGTAAAAGGCAATCGGATCGTTCCACAAGGCGTTGCGGCGCCAGGTCAGCGGCAGACAGACAACCAGAAAGGCCAGCAGCAGCGCCAGCCCTCGCCGGGTGCCGAGAAGCGCCGGAACCCCGTCGAGCAAAACCAGCAGGAAACCGAACATCGGCAGGTAGAGCCGGTGTTCGAACAGCGGGTCGAGGGGGATGACGCTCGATTCCACGGCCAGCCCGAGGAAAAACCAGGCGAAGCCGAAAGCCAGCAGCGGCCGCTGGCGGCGGAACGTCCAGGCCAGCCAGGCCACCGCGACCAGACCGGCCAGAGCGACGGCACCCTGCAGGGTCAGCATCTGCGCGGCAACCGGATAATCATGCTCCAGAGCCTGCCCGTACGGGAGGACCAGCAGGCGCAGATAGATCCACAGCACCGAAAATTGCGTGACCAGATAGTGGAGCGGGCTGTTGTGCTGCAGGGAAGCCAGCGGATAGTAGAGAGGCCGTGGTTCGCCGCCGGCCGTCAGGCCGACGAAGATGCCGGCGGCCATCAGCGCCGGGACAACACAAAACGGCAGGCAGTCGCCCAACTCCTGCCGCCAGTCGCGCCGCCCGGGCAAAGGGAAGAGCCGGTTCCAGGCAAACAGCACCAGCGGCAACACCGCCGTATTCTCCTTGCAGAGCAGCGCCGCCGCACCGGAGAGAACCGCCCCGCCGCAGGGACGCAGATAGGCGGCGGCGCGGCGGGGAATCCCGGAGGCCAACACCGCGCGGGCGCGCAGATGGCAGAGGAACGCGAGGAGGAAGAAACCGGTGCCCATCAGGGTGGCGCGCTGGCTGAGGTAGGTAACCGCCTGGGTCTGGAGGGGATGGGCCAGGAAGAGGAGGGCACCGAGCACGGGAAGCCACCGGCCGGGGAGTATCCGGCGCAGCAAACGCCAGACCACCAGGCCGCAAATCGCGTGAACAGCTATGCTGGTCAGGTGCAGTTCCGGCAGCGACCATCCGGCGATGCGATAGTTGAGGGCAAAGGAGAATCTGGCCAGGCCGCGCTGGCCGATCACCCCCTTGAGAGCCTCTGCCAGATCGCGCAGCGGGTAGCTCTGGACGATGCCGCTGTCGTCATCCAGGTAAAACGGCACATGCAGGGTGTGCCCGTAGAGCAGCGCCGTCACCAGCAGCAGCATCGAAAGGACGATGCCCCATTCGGCGCGGGGAGAGCTCAGGTCCGGGCCGGATTTCACGGGGCTACCTGTCCAGCAGGGCGGCGAGTTCGGCCGCCCGCTCGTCGCCGAGGCGGCGCAGGGCATCGCGGGCGGCGGCGGCTTCGTCGCGACGGCCGAACTCCAGGGCCAGGGTGCCGAAGCCGTAGTAGGCATCCGCATTGTCGGGATTGATGGCGACGACCGCCCGCAGAGCGTCCAGCGCTTTCTGGCGCTCGCCGAGATTGTAGAGAGTGGCTGCGTAATTGTACCAGGCCTTCTCGCTGTCGGGGGCCAGAGCGAGCGAGCGCTCGAAATATCCGGCGGCCTGGCGATTGTCGCCGATGGCGGAGAAGGCCACGCCGATGTTGGTATAGACACTGGCATCCTCGGGATTGAGGAGCATGGCGCGGCGCAGATGGAGCAGTGCCCGCTGGTAATCACCGGCCTCGCCGTAGGCGATCCCCAGGTATTCGTTGAGGAGCACCGAACCCGGCTGGTATTCCAGCCCTTTTTGCAGCGGCTCGATGGCCAGGGCACCTTCCCCCCGGTCAATGCGTATCTTGCCAAGAGCGGTATATGCGAAGTCGTACGAGGGGTTGAGGCGCAAAGCCTCCTCGATCAGGCGCAGCCCTTCCTCGGAACGCCGGGCCGCGGCATAGGCGTTGCCCAGCATGACCATGACCCTGACGTTGTTCGGGCTGCGGCGGAGATTGTCCTCGAAAAATGCGACGGGGTCGCCCCAAAGGGCATTACGCTGCCAGGTCAGCCCGGCCAGCAGCGAAACCACGAGCAGGACCACCGTCATCGCCATTTTCGGCGACGGCATACGTTGCAGGAGATCAAGCAGCACCAGCACCATCCCGAACATCGGCAGATAGAGCCGGTGCTCGAAGATCGGATCGAGAGGGATCAGGCTCGACTCGACGGCCAGCGCTAGGAAAAACCAGGCGACGCCGAAGGCCGCCAGGGGACGGGCGTGCCGCACTCGCCAGGCAACGCCGCCAATGATCAGCAGGCCGAGCAGGGCCGCGATATTGGGCAGGGTCAGCAGGGTATCCACCACCGGCCAGCCGTAATCGAGCCGCTGCCCCACCGGCAGAACCAGCAGCTTGAGGTAGTGCCACAGCACCGAAAATTCCGTGAAGAGATAGCGCAGCGGGGTCACGTTCTGCATCGACTGCAACTGGTCGGCATACCGCACCGTGGCGGCGACATCCCCCCGCCATACCGGGAGCAGCAGCATTTCCACCGCCTTCCAGGCAGGCACCGCGCAGAAAGGGAGGAGACTCAGCAGCTGTCGGCGCCAGCCGCGACCGGGGCGGAAGCAGCGCTCGACGGCCAGGAGAACCAGCGGCAGAACCGCCGTCTGCTCCTTGGTCAGCACCGCCAGCGCGCCGCCGAGCAGCGCCAGCCCGTACCAAGCCCGACGGCGGTCGGCATCATCGAGGGATAGCAGATAGCAGAGCACCGCGCTGAAGAAACAGAGCGCCGCCAGGCTGGTCATGCGCTGCACCACGTAGGTGACGGCCTGGGTCTGCACGGGGTGCACGGCAAACAGCAGCGCGCCGGGGAGTGCCCAGCGCTGTGCCGTGCGGTCGAGAAGCCGGCGCAGCAGCAGCCAGACGACCAGGACGCAGGCGGCATGGATGCCGAGGTTGACGATGTGGTAGCCGGTGGTGTCCAGCCCGCCGAAGCGGAAGTTCAGGGCGAACGTCAGCATCGCGATGCCGCGCGACACGAAAATGTCGCGCGCGGCGCGCGGCAGATCGCGGATCAGCGGGTTGTCGACGATGTTGTTGGTGTCGTCGAAATACCAGGGGACATCGAGGGTGTTCAGGTAAGGGAGGATTGCCGCCAACAGCAGCAGCGCGACCTGAGCGGGCAATTCCATGCGTCGATTTAGCAGCAGAGACGACATCAGCTGGCTACCTACGGCAAACGCCCGTCAAACTCTTGTACGCGCGGATCGCCCAGCCGCCGCAACGCACTGATCGCATCGCCGGCCTCCTGGCGAAACCCGAGTTCGAGCGCCAGCGAAATCTGCCCGTAGAGCGCGTTGGCATTGCCCGGATTGACCTTCACCGCCGCACGCAGCGCATCCAGGGCCCGGGCTTTCTCTCCCAGCGCGAACAGGGCCGATGCATAGTAAAAGAGGGCATTGTCATTATCCGGGTCGAGTTTGAGCGCCTGGCCGAAATACCCGGCGGCTTCCTGGTCCTCCCCCCTCCAGAAATAGATCATCCCCACATTGAAATGGATGTTGGCCTTATCAGGCTTGAGCATCAACACGCGGTTGAAATGTCGCAAGGCCAGCAGGTAATCCCCTTTTTGGCCATAGGCGATCCCCAGCAATTCATTCAACCGCACTGAATCCGGATTGTAATCCGTCCCTTTCAGCAGTACGGACAGGGCCTGATCGTAGTCCTGGCTTTCGATGAACAGTTTTCCCATGGCCGTATAGGCAACATCAAAAGTCGGATCGACCTGCATGGCCCGTTCGTAAAGTTGCTGCGCTTCTCCGGCGCGCCCCTGCTTGGCGTAGGCATTGCCGAGCATCACCATGACTCTGGCGTTCTTCGGGCTTTTCTTCAGATTGTCTTCAAAAAAGGCCGCAGGTGCCGCCCAAAGGGCATTGCGTTGCACCGTCAGCACCATGAACAGAGCCAAAACGCCTGACGCAAGCCAAACCTGCGCCTTGCGACTCGCAAGCCGCCGCAACAGAGCGGTCATGATCAGGACGAAACCGAACAGCGGCACATAGAGCCGGTGTTCGTTGTAAGGGTCGAGCGGGATGAACGTCGACTCCACGGCAAGCGTTGTGTAGAACCACAGGATTCCGAAAGAGATCAACGGCAGACGGCGGCGAGTCAACGCCGCCCCGGCGAGAAGACACGCATGACCGGAAAACGCCAACACATTTTTCCAGGTCAAGATCTTGTCGACGACCGGATAGGCGTAATCGAAAACCTGCCCGACCGGGGCAAACAGCAGGCGGATGTAAATCCAAACCACCGAAAATTCGGTCACGAGATATTCAAAACCCGAGATTTGCCTGTAACTTGTCGGATTCGCTATCTTCCAGAGCTCGGCGCCCGCCGACAACGGCAACACCACGTCATGAAGCGCAACCAGCAGGGGGGCAAAAAGGAAAGGCAGCACGGGGAGCCACCGTGCAGGAAATCGCCGGGGCCCACTCTGCACCACAAAGTAATGCTCTACGAGCAGGAGAACCAGCGGGAGGATCGCGGCATTCTGCTTGACGGCAACGGCCAGGCCGCCACAGAACAGGGCCAGCAGATAGCTGACTCTGCGCCAGGCTACGGCAATGCCTTCCTGCCCGGACGCTGTCCTCGCCTTGACATAGAAATAGACCGCGGCAAAGAAAAACAGTCCCGACAGGCTGGTCATCCTCTGCACGACATATGTTACGGCCTGGGTCTGCAGGGGATGAACGGCGAATAGCGCCGCCCCTGCCAACGAGAGCAGGGACTCCTGTCCGAGCAGCCTTGCCAGCAACCGCCAGACCAGCAGGACACAAAGCACGTGGACAGCCAGGTTGACCACGTGATAGCCGGCCGGATCCAGGCCGCCCCAGCGATAGTTCAGGGAAAAGCTGTAAAGCGCGATGCCGCGGCTCAGGAAAAAATCCCGGGCCGTGCCGGAAAAATTATGAACCAGCGGGTTTTCCACGATGTTGCCGACATCGTCGAAATACCACGGCACCTCAAAGGTATTCAGATAGGGGAGGATGGTAACCAGGATCAGCAGCGACCCGAAAACTGCAGGCTGCCGCTGCCGACACCACGCCATGAGCCTGGCACCAGGACTCGCTTTATGCAGAGGCATCTTCCGCGCCCGGGTACGGGTCGGTCCCCGCAACTTTGCCGTGCAGCTCCGCCCGCAGCAGGGCATTCTCCTGCGCCAGGTTCTTGACCCTGTCGGCCAGTTCGGAGAGCTTGATGGAGAACTGCATGACGATCAGCATGAGAAAGATGATGGCACCGAGAAACAACGTGGTGGTCGGCAAGGCGGCCCCGATCAGCCCCGTCAAGGCCACCAGCCAGTCGTAGCGCAGCACCAGGACGAACATCACCGCGCTGGTGGCCAGCCACAGCACGGAATACTCTTCGCGCAGCTGGCGACGCCGCACCATGGCGACGGTCACCGCAAAGACCCCCACGCAGACCAGCAGGGCAAAAACTTTCTGGGCTATCGGCATGACGACCTCCGCCGGTAGAGGCGGTGGCTGCGCAGCAGTGTCACCGCGATCGAGAGGAGCATCTTGAACACGTAGTAAACCGGCTTGATTCCGCTGTGCATCGACTTGCCGGCCGCGCCGGCGCTCATGCGCACCGGCACCTCCCTGATGCGGAAGCCGGCGAGATGGAGGCTGATCAACACGTCGGCGTCCGGATAGTCGCAGGGGAAGAGATCCCTGGCAAAGAAGCCGATGACCTCGCGGTTGAACGCCTGGAAACCGGAGGTGCAGTCGGTGACCGGCTGGCGGATGACCAGCGCGACGATACTGCGGAAGAGGAGCATGCCGAAGCGGCGGAGCAGCGGCGGGCGGTAGCTGTTCCCGTTCAGGAAGCGGGAGCCGATGACAAAGTCGGCATCGCCGGCGGATACCGGGGCCAGGAGGGCCGGGATGCCGGCGGGGTCGTGCTGGCCGTCGCCGTCGATCTGCACCAGGAAGCGGCAGCCTTTGGCCAGTGCGTACTTGTAGCCGGTCTGGATGGTTACCCCGTAGCCGAGGTTGAAGGGGTGCCGGATCACCATCGCCCCGGCATGGCGGGCCACGGCGGCGGTATCGTCTCCGGAGCCGTCGTCGATCACGACGATGTCGGCAGCGGGGACCACCGCGCGGACGCCGGCGATGACGGCCGCGATCCGGGTCGCTTCGTTGAAGGCGGGGATGATGACCAGCGTGTCGGCGCGCATCGTCACCTCAGAGCCTTTTGGCCAGGCGCTCCTTGCGCAGCGCGAAGTACATGCGGACAAAATCCGCCATCACGTTGAGCGGCCGCATCCGCAGCAGCAGGCGCAGGAAATAGCCGGGGCGCTTGAAGAAGCGGTTCACCGCGAGGTTCCGCAGCGCGACCAGCTCCGCGGCTCCCAGTTCGCGATTGACCGGGATCGGCGGGGTATTGACGTTGCCGAAATCGTTCCAGGCCGGCAGCTGCATGCCGCTGTCGATGCAGTAATCGTACAGCTCCGTCCCCGGCAGCGGGATGGCGATGGCGAAGGAAGCGTACTCCTGGTCGAGTTCGCAGGCTAGGTCGATGGTGTCGAGCGCCGTGCCCCTCGTCTCGCCGATGTGGCCGATCATGAAGTTGCCGGCGATGAACAATCCGGCCTCGCGGGCCATGCGGAAGGCTTTGCGCACCTGCTCGACCGTGATCTTCTTCCCCATGCGGTCGAGGATCGCCTGGTTGCCGCTCTCGACCCCGAAGCAGATCCAGCGCACCCCGGCGCGGCGCATCCTGCGCAGCGTCTCCGGATTGACCGTGTCGACCCGCGAGGAGACCATGATCTCCAGCTGCCTGTCGTACCCCTGGGCGACGATGTAGTCGCACAGGGCCTCGACCATTTTGCGGTTGGCGGTGAAGGTGTCGTCCTGGAAGTAGAGCACGCGGATCTGCCAGTCGCGCAGCAGGTAGTCGAGCTGGCGCTTGACCGTCTCCAGCGGGAAGTAGCGGATGCCGTGGCCGAACACCGTATGGGCCGCACAGAAGTTGCACCTGCCGACGCAGCCGCGCGCGGCGAAAACCACCCCCACCGGTGTGCGGTGGCCGCTGACCCAGTTGTTCCAGCCGTAGGAGCGGTAGAGGTCGCGGTTGAGCAGATGGTAGGCCGGCAGGGGGAGGATGCCGAGGTCGGGGATCGGCCCGCGCGGCGCGGTGACCGTGACTTCGCCGGCACAGCGGAAGGCGATGCCGGGGATGGCCGTCAGGTCGCCACCGGCCGCATGAGCCTTGAGCAGCTCGACGATCGTCTCGTCGCCTTCGCCGATGACCGCCACGTCGAAGGCCGGGGCATCGCGCAGGGTCTGCACGGGGAGGCTCGAGGGGTGCGGGCCGCCGACGATCACCGGCACCCGCGGCAGGCGCTCCTTGAGCCGCGCGAAGAACGCCGCGCACAGGTCCATGGTCGCGGTCATCACCGTAGCCCCCACGAAGTCGGGCTGCAGGGCCGCGATGCGGTCGAGCGCCCGACCGGCGTCCAGCCTTTCGGCGTCGGCGTCGACGATGACCACGCGGTGCCCGGCGGCCTCCGCCGTGGCGGCAATGCTCAGCAGCCCGATCGGCGGAACGATCGCCACGAAATCCTTCAGATTGTGGTAGGCGTTGTCCATGGTCGGGACAACCACCAGCACCAGCGTGCTCATGCGGCCCTCGGCGTTATCGTTGGCGACGGCGGGAAGGTTGCGGCGGCCCCGGCACTCCCCGCGCTTCGTCGGATCAAATCTTCTTATGATACTTCAACTCGCACATCCGCACCAACAGATTCCAGGCCATGTGCGCCCGCTCCGAAATCTGCCGGACCGGTTCGAACTTGCGGGCGAAGGTGGTGGTGCTGGCCGCATGCTTGCGGTAGCCGATGGTGATGTGCGGATCGAAGAGGATCTCCCCGCACAGTTCGGCGAGCATGGCGATCCACATGTCGTGCATCAGGATCCTGTGCGGAAACGGCAGGGCGATCTCCAGCAACTCGCGGCTGAACGCCAGGCAGCATCCCGGGTAGGAACTGTCATAGAGGTTGCGGAAAAACCCGCGGCGCGACTGCTTGAGGGCAAAGATCGAGGGGTGCAGTTCCCGTTCCTCCTCGTCGACCACCCGGCCGTCGAACAGCACCAGCCGCCGCTCCCCGCGCCGTCCGGCGAAGTGGCCGCGAACCAGTTCCAGCTTGTTCGGACACCAGATGTCGTCCTGGTCGGCGAGGACGATGACCTCGCCGACCGCCGCTTGCAGCGCCTGCTCGAAATTGAGGACCGGGCTGCGGAACGCGCCGTGCAGCAGCCGGACCCGCGCGCCGCACACCTCGCGCACCAGCGCCGGGGTGCCGTCCGTCGAAGCGTCGTCGGAAACGATCAGTTCGTCCTGCGGCGCCAGCTGCGGCAGGATCGTCTCCAGTTGGCGGCGCACGAAGCGGCTGCCGTTGTAGGTCGCCATGCAGACGGAGATCGAAGGGCCGGCAACCGGCAGCAACGGGCTAGCCATCGCCCCTTTTCCAGGGGAGCAGCCCCAGCAACTGTTTCCGCTCGAAAGCATCGAGATAGCCGCCGGCAAAAAGCAGGCCTCCGACCACTACCGCATAGACGGCTCCCGCCGCCACCAGCATGAAGACATCATCGATCAGCACACGGCTGTCGAAGTAGTGCAACGCCCACGCCATGGGGAGCGACAGCAGAAGCGGCTTGATGAGAATTCCAGCATAAATCCGCCGGTCGAGCTCCCCCAGACAGCGGTGCAGCGTAACCATGAAATAGCCGGAGGCCAGCGTCAGGGAGCCGGCGACCCCGGCAATCAGCCCGAAATAGCCGAAGCTCCGCACCAGGATCAGGCCGGCGAAGATATTGACCAGACCGGCACAGAGCGCGGTACGCATGGCAACTTCGGGACGGTTAATGCCGTTAAGAATGAACACCCCCGGCACGGTCAGGACGTTGACAAGGTAGAACGGCATCAGCAGCTGTAAAGTCAGCGCCGCCAGTTCGAAACCCTCCCCCATCCACAGACGGATAAACGGCTGCGCCAGACCAACGACCAACAGGCAGAACGGCACCGCGCCCAGGGCCAGAAACTTGCAGGCACGGCGATAAAGTCCGACCAGCAGGGCCCGTTCCTTCCCTGCATGCAAGACCGAAGCGGCCGGCAGCATCGGCGAGAAGACCGCCGTGATGAAGGTGCGCGCATACAACGCCAAGTTGCTGCCGATCTCATAGAAGGCCACCGCTTCCAGCCCAAGGTAGCGGCTGAGCAGCACACGGTCGAGCTGGAAAACCAGCAGTTGCGACAGGTTTGACGCCTGAACCTTCCAACTGTACCCGCATAATCTCCGCAACATGCCGCGATCGAACCAGAACAGCGGATTGATGCGCAGCGCGGGGCAGAGCCGATGTGCCAGCCACAGGTTGAGGATTGCCACGAACAGCGCCACCAATGTGTTGGTCAGCACCAGTCCGCGCAAGCCCAGCCCCATCCAGAGGAAGCCGAAGGTGCCGGCGGCGCCTACGCAGGTCGATGCGATATTGACCGAGGTTGCATAACCCAGTTGCTGGGTGGCGACGATTAGCGAAGCGAACACACCCATCACCATGTTGACAAAGAAGACCGCCACCGAAAGTCGGAAAATCAGGACCGCCTCGGCCTGCAGAGGATCGGGGATTCGCAGCAGGCCACCGACAATCAGCGGCATCGCCAGCAGCAACAGCCCGCCAAACAGCAAGGCCAGCACAAAGTAGGTGATGACCACAGTGTTGACCAACTGATTGAGGGACTCGTCATCCCTGCGGGCGTGGAATTCCGCAGCATACTTCACCACGCTCTCGCCGATGCCGAAATCACTCAGTTGCGCGTAGGAGGTGACCACTGCCGCTAGCGCCCAAATGCCGAACAGTTCCGGACCCACCACGCCCATAATGTAAGGCGTGACCAGCAGCATCGACACGAGGGCAACCACGCTCTTGAGCGCGTAATAGAGGGAATTCCGCGCCAGGCGCGGGGCGATGTCGACGGTCACGCCAACAACCTGCAGCGGGCGTTGCGCAGCACCTGCAGTGCCTGTCGCGCCCGGCTGAGAAACGCATAACGCATGCTCTGTCCGACCATCTTGCGAACCAAGGCATAATCGACCCCGCGGATCTTGGCCCCGCTCCCCACGTTACGCCGGTAGCCGGCGGCCGAATCGATCAGGATCAGGTCGCGCTCCCGGCAGTAGTCGTAGAGTTCGCTGCCGGGAGCCGGGGTAAAAACCGCCGGCGCATACAGGTCCGGGCGGATCGTCCGGATCATCGCCACGGTCTGGCGCATCTCCTCTTCGGTCTCGGTCGGCAGACCGAACATGTAGTTGGCAAAAATCCTGATGCCAAGCCGCCGGCAGATGCGAGCCGCCTCGAGGTTCTGGGCAACGGTCGCCCCCTTCTTGATGAAGGAGAGAACCCGGTCGCTGCCGCTCTCGAAACCGATCAGCACCCAGGTGAGCCCGGCGTCGGCCAGCCTGGCCAGCAGTTCCGGGCGCTGGCAGATGATGTCCGCACGGCTCTGGCAGACAAAAGGCTGTTTCAGGCCGCGCAGTTGCTTTTCGCGGCAAAACTCTTCGACCCAGCCGGGAAACTGGGTGAAGCAATCGTCGTGGATCATGAACGAGCGCATGCCGTGCTCGCCGGTGAGGACTTCCAGTTCAGCAAGGATATTGGTCACCGAGCGCTTGCGCACCTTGTTGCCAAAAACCATGCGTTCGGCAGGCTGACAGAAGGTGCACAGGTAAGGGCAACCGCGCGAGGCGGTGATGGTGAAGAACGGCCGCGGCAACCCCCACAGCGCCGGCGTTTCCCCCCCCGGAGACAGCGCGCGATCAACAAAAGGGAGTCGATCAAGTTCCATCGGCATCTCTCCCCGGACCTGGCGGGGGAGACGGTCGAGATCGGCCAGCAAGGCAGGGAGAGTGACTTCGGCTTCATGAGTGAAGATGCAGTCGAATTCGGGCAGACCGACCATCTCGGCAGTGGCCAGGGTCGGATGCGGCCCGCCGGCGATGATTTTTGCCCGCGGCGCCAGTTCGCGAATGATACCGGCAATCATCCGGGACGCGTCGAAATCGACCGTCGCCACCGACAACAGCGCCACGGCAAACGGCTCGGCGGCAATCCGGGTGCGCACATCGGCCCAGTCGCGACACTGCCGACAGTCGAGATAGCGCACCCGATGCCCCTCCTGCTTGAGCACCGCGCTAATGATGCCGACACCGTGATTGAACCAGTCGCTCCCCGAGCGATAGGAACCGAAGCCATCGACCAGACCGGGATAGATCAGCAGGACATTCATGGGCTTTCCGTCATCCATGGAACAATTCGCCAAAAGACAGCCGATACGCCCGCAACAGTCGGGCCAGTTCATGCGGCCGGATTCGCCGCCCTGCCTGCACACGTCGACGCTTCGCCAGCATCTGCGGCAAACCGGACAGTGCCTCCCCCATCCCGGCCAGCATGGCGGCAGCCAGGGCCCGCAAATCAGCCGGCTCCGCCACGGCCCCGCCACGCCAGCGCCCCGACAGAAACTGCCGCACCTGCCAGCACAGGCGGTGCAACGTCGTCAGCGGCAGCAGCAGCAGCCACGTCGCCGGGAAATTCTTCATCGCCGCCCAGTAGTGGTTGCGCTCCACCAGGCGCAGCTTGAACGGCGACAGGGCACCGCCGGTCTGCGAGTACTTGTGCAGGACCACGGCGTTGCTGGCCAGCAGGGCGTCCCAGCCGGCGAGCCGGCCGCGCAGGCCGAGGTCGGTATCCTCGCAGTAGGCGAAGAACTCCTCGTCGAAAAAACCGATCTCATCGAGCATCGCCCGCCGGTAGAGGGCGGCGCAGGCGCTCGGCAGCAGGATCGGCATGACCTCGGGAACGGCGAGGGCGGAGAAGCGCGCGCCACGGTACGCACCCCGCGAGTTGCCGTCGGCGCAGACCTTGACCCCGAGGGAGTCGAGGCACTCCGGATCGTCGTTGCGGCAGATCCGGCAGCCGACCATCCCGGCCCGCGGATTGGCGTCAGCCACCCGAACCAGTTCCGCCAGCCAGCCGGGATCGGTGACCGTGTCGTTGTTCAGGGTGACGACATACGTGCCGCGGCAAGATGGCAACCCGGCATTGTTGCCGCCGGCGAAACCGGAATTTTCCGGCAGTTCGACCAGTTGCACCCACGGATAACGCTCCCGCACGAAAGCGACCGAACCGTCGACCGAACCGTTGTCGACCAGCACCACCTCGAAGTTGCGGAACGATTGGGCCGCCAGACTGTCGAGGCACGCCTGGAGATGGCGCAGGCCGTTCCAGTTGACGATGAGGACCGAAACCCTGGTCTGCTGCAGGTCAGTCATGGCGCACCGTTTTCAGGACCGCCATCCCGCCGCGCAGCAACGGCAGCGCCAGGGACGGCTGGCGCGCCACCCTGCCGGCATAGTCGGCGAAAACCCGCGGCCGCAGGTAAAAGCGCCGCAGCAACTCGCGCTGGGCCGCCAGCAGAGCCTCGGCGGTCAGCCCGTGCGGGACAAACGCCGGGGTCAGCAGGTTCATCCGGTCCCAGTCGGGGATGAGCGTGCCGAACTCGGTAGCGCGACGGTGCAACTCGGTACCGGGGAAGGGGGTCATCAGCGACACGCTGATGTCGTTGAGCGGCAGGGACAGGGCAAAATCGATCGTTTCGCGCAGCGTTCCCGGCGTCTCGCCGGGGTGACCGAGAATGAAGAACCCCTTGGCGCGCAACCCCGCGTCGCGGGTCATGGCCACCGCCTGGCGAATCTGGGCGAGCGTCGCCTGCTTGCCGATCAGGTCGAGAACCGCCTGGGAACCGCTCTCGATGCCGTAGCTCACCTGCCAGCAACCGGCCCGGCGCATCAGGTCGAGAGGCTCCGCCGTCACCTGGTTGACCCGGGCCAGGCAGTTCCAGGTGACGCCGAGGTCGAGTTCGATCAGGCGTTCGCAGATGGCCTTGAGGCGCGGCCGGTGGGTGACGAAGGTATCGTCCTCGAAACAGACCTCCCGCACCCCGAAGCGCTGGCGCAGGGTGCGAACCAGCGCCACGACGCTCTCCGCCGAATGGAAGCGACAACGGTCGCCGAAGACCGAGCGGTCGCAGAACAGGCAGCGGTTCGGGCAGCCGCGCGAGGATACCAGCGAGGCCGCCGGCAACTGACGGACCTTGAAAGGTGCGGGCGCATAGCGCTGCGGGAAGCCCTCGAGCAGATCCCAGGCCGGCGCCGGCAGGGCGTCGAGATCAGCGATCGGCGTGCGCGGGGCGGTCGCTGTCAGTCCCTCGCCAACACGCACCACCAGCCCGGCCACGCTCGTCAGCGGCGCCCCGGCATCAAGCGCCTGCAGAAGGTCAGCCAGCGCCGCCTCCCCTTCCCCGATCACCGCCAGGTCGAAGGCCGGAAACCGCGCCATTGTCTCCTCGGCAGCGGCCGAAACATGCGGGCCGCCGATGACCGTCAACCCAGCGGGGTGCTTTTGCTTGAATTCCGCGGCGGCGGCAGCAGCAGCGGCCACGGTGAAGGTGGTGGCCGACAAGGCCAGCAGCGCGGGGGAAAACGCGGTGAGCCGCGCCGCGAATGACCCGGCATCCAGTTGCATCGCCACGCCATCGAGCACCGCAACCTCATGCCCCTGACCGCGTGCCACAGCAGCCAGCATCAACAGGCCGAGAGCCGGAGCGGCGCTCCCGGCCTCCCTGAGTTCGCCATAGAGGAAGGTTCGCGAGACCGGCGGGGTGGCGAAGAGAATCTTCATAGTGACTTGGTATCTTTCGCAGTATAGCGCATAATGGTCACGGCAAAATCTCTTGGCCATTACGCACGGCCAGTTCGAGGGAACCGATGATCCAGCGACAGATATTTTCCAAGGCTTGCGGCTGGCTGGCGGCAACGGCCCTGTTCAGCCTTGCCGGCTGCGCGCCGGCCACGGTCACCGCGCCGGCGCCCGTTATCTCGCCTCCTGCTACCCGCGCCCTTTTCGTTGACAAGGTGACCCCGGCGGTTTACGAACTTCCGTCCGGCGCCCTGGCCACCTGGCGCCAGCTCGCCGGTCATGAGCCGGCACTGGTCGTGTTCTCCGCACATCCCTTCCTGACGCCGCTCCATGACGAAGACCGCGCCACGGTCCGGGCCTTCGTGCGCGAGGCACCGCCGGCCGAACTGGTACGCCGCGGCAGGGCCCTGGTCGCCGATCCGGTACTGACCTCGCCGCAGACGGTCAGCGCCGCCATCGAAGCCGGACTGGTTACGGAGGTGGTCTACGTCCAGCCGACGACCCGCCCAGCGGACAAGATGTCACTGGCGGACTTTCAGCGCAACGCCTTCGCCGCCGGCTTCCTCTCCGAACAGGAGGCCCTCTCGCTGGTTCAGCGGGACGGCGTGATCAGCGGCACCGTCCGCGGCCGCCCTTTCCGCTGTGCACACCCGGAAGCGTTGCCGCGCATCGACCGCCCGGTCATTGTCCACCTTGACCTCGGGTACTTCAAGGATCTGTTCGTCAACGACATCAAGACCCCCCTCTACGACCTCCTTCACCAGACGGTTACGGCGATCCGCGACGCCGGTTGGCCGGTCGCGGCGGTCACCCTCTCCTACTCCAACCAGGAAGCCGAGTTCTCCCTGGAGACCCGATTTTTGATCAGCAATCTGGCCGACCTGCTGGAGCACCCCGAGTGGCTGGAAGCCGGCGCCCCGCCGGCGTGGAAGATGCGCGCCGACGCCCGCATGTCACGTGCGATGTATGCCGAAGGCAAGGCGGCGGAGTTGACCGCGCAAGCTGCGGAGATCAGCCCGGCGGATCCTGACGCCATCTACGACCTCGCGTTTCTGCGCCTGAGCCAGCGGCGCACTGAAGAGGGACTCGCACTGCTGGCCCGCGCCGTGGAGAGCGACACCGGTTATGCCCTTGCCTACCTGGAACTGATCGAGGAGGCCGTCACTCAGGGCCAATGGAAAACCGCCGAGATTTTGTTCAGCAAGGCCATTGCGGCATTCCCCGACAACCCGTTCATTCGCATTGGCCAGGCCGATCAGTTGATCCGTCGCGAACGTGGGCGGGAGGCCTTGCCGCTCCTCCAGGAACTGCAGCAGCTCCCCTGGTCCAGCGAATTTCACCCCGCCACGCCGGCCCTGCTCCGGGAAATGATCGCAGTCGCCACGGAGCAGGCCGCCAGCGCGACGCCGACCCCGTAGCGGACGGTCACTGATCTCGAAAGAGCCCTGCCTCGCGCAGGGCTCTTTCGAGATTCTCCCGGTAATAGCCGTTCGCCGGCTCCAGCTCGACAGCCATATCAAAAGCCGCGACCGCTGCCGGCAGATCGCGCAACTGCGCGCAGACAACCCCCAGAAGATTCCAGGTCGCACCGTCACTTTTTGCTTTCACGGCGATCTCCAGCTGCTGGCGCGCCTCCGTGACCCGACCCAGGCGGAAGAGGCTCTGGCCGTGGTAATAGCGCAGGTCGCTGCCGACGAGATCGATGGTCACGCGGCTGAATTCCTCGACGGCCTCCGCATCGCGGCCAAGGTTGGCGAGCGCCTTGCCGCGCAGTTCCAGGTAACGCGCGTGGCCACGCATCTGCGGCAGCAGGATCCCATCGAGAAACGCGAGGGCCGTCGCATGGTTGCCAAGCGCCAGGTGGGCCTCTGCCATGTCCAGGGCATCGATGGCCAGATCGGCCGGGTCATTGCTTCGTTGGGCGATGGCATAGGCATGGCTGGCCGCCTGCAATGCCTCGCCGTAGCGGCCGGCCCTGAGCAGGAAAAACGTGCGACTGCGCAGGCCACCGGGATAGTCGGGGGCCAGCGAGAGCATGCGCAGGTACGCGGCGTCGGCTTCCGCTGGTCGCCTGGCATTCGCATAGCTTTCCGCCAGGTTCTGCCAGCCGAGATAATCGCGCGGATTGTTCTGCACCTCGGCTCCCCACAGCGTCACCTCATCGGCATATTCGCGGTTGCGCAGCAGCAGCATCCCCCCCAGCCAGAGTGCATAGCACACGGCAATGGCCATCATGCCCCGCCGCCAGCGCGACGGTTCTATCAGCAGGGCACAGCCGGCCCCGACGGCGGCGCAGTACCAGACGGAAGGGAGATAGGCGAGGCGCTCGGCAAAATGGACGCCGATGGGCAGAACGACATTCGCCGTCGGCGCAAAGGAGACCAGGTAAAGAATGGCAAAGAACGCCAACAGATTCCGCCGGCACCAGCCCCAGGCACACAGCGCCAGCACCAGCCCCGCGGTCGTCGCCACCAGCAGGCCGCGCAGCGACAGGAAGCTGTCGACCGTCGCCGGCAAGTCGGCGGCCGCGTACGATTCCTGCAGATCGACGCCACTCAGCATCTTCCACAAATAGAGCCCCTGCAGCTGCAGCGCGGTGAGAATCCGCGCCAGCGGCTCCAGGGCAATTAACGGATTGGCCGCCGCGGTGACCCGCGAGGGGGGGAGCGGATTGACCAGGCCGACCTCGCGCCACACCAGCCAGCCGACGGCGATCCCCAGCAGCACGGCGTAGAGAGGCCAGCGCCGGCCCCAGACCCGCAGCGTCCCGGCATGAAACGCATCGCGCAACGGCAGGAGCCCCACCAGGACGATGGCGTGTTCCTTGGACAACAGAGCCATCAGGAAGCACAACGCCGTCAGGGCCATCGCTCTCGGCCCGTCGCGGTGCGCGGCCAGGAGCCCGAGCAGCAGGAAGAGCGCGACCAGCAATTCGCTTCGCCCGACCACGACATTGACCACGGCGGCATGGAGCGGGTGAACGGCGAAGAGGAGGGCGGCGACGACCGCTCCCCCTGTGGGCATCTCCCACGCACGCAGCAGCCGCCAGAGAAGCACCGTCACCGCAACGTGGAGCGCGACGTTGACCAGATGGAAACCGGCCGGGCCCGGACCCAGCAGCAGGCGATTGAGATACAGGGTGAGGACGGTCAGCGGCCGGTAGAGGCCGCTGTTCTCGATGCCGTACCAGTAATCGGCGCGCAGCAGCGTGATCAGGTCGAACTGTTCGAAGAGCGGGTTGTGCTTGGCGATGTGCAGGTCATCGAGGATAAAGGCCCCGGGGAAGCTGTTGGCATAGGCCAGGAACGCCAATGACGCCAGGGCGGCGGAGAGGAACCAGGGGCGGCGGGAAAAGGTCAAATCACGCATCGATGGACATAATGCAGCGGTGGCGAGTCACGTGGGGCGGCTGATAAAACTCCCGGCTACAACCTTAACACAACGGTTGATCCTCACGCATAAAAAGTTAGGGGCGGTCCGAAAACCGCCCCTACATGATTCCAGCACCTTGTTAAGGGACATGGGCGGTTCGTAGGAACCGCCCGTGCCCCGTCAATCTACTGAGGT
>VAUL01000002.1 GCA_005774545.1 Deltaproteobacteria bacterium
AGGGGAGGGCGCGCAGCCGGGGGCCGATGTCGTCCGGCTGCGGAAGCCCGTTGCGGACGGCGAGAACGGTCAGGTGCAGGTGGGTGGGGGAACGCCCCTTCGCGGCGTTGTGGCCGCTGCGGCCGACAGTGGCGATCGGGGTGCCGGGGGCAACCCGATCGCCGACGCCGACCAGCAGGTCGCGATTGTGGGCATAGTAGATCAGCAGCCGCTCCGTCGGGTCGTAGATCCACAGGTACTTGCCGCCGCGCAGGGGGCTTGCCGCCGCCCATGCCGGTTCGGCGGCAACCACGATCCCGCCGGTCATCGACAGGACCGTGACCGGCTCCCCGGTCAGATCGTCGAGGCAATCCTGGTCGCGATCGCGGATGAACAGGTCGACGGACGGATGTCCGCCGTGCCGGTTGCCGTCGAAGTAGTCGTAGCCGCGGGTTATGTAGCCGCTGCCGGCATCGGGCCCGGAGACGGCCATCGTGTACCCGCGCAGCGGAAACACCCACGGCCGTCCCCCCGGCGTGCCGGTCTCCCCGCCCAGGAAGGCGTCGAGGTCGGCGAGCCGCGCGGCAAACTGCCGCCTGCCCTCGGTCTTCGCCAGCGCACCGTCGCGGATCTGCTTGTCGAGACGATCGAAGGCCAGGCACGGCGCGCAAGGTCCGGCGGCCGCCGCCGGAGCGGCAATGAGGACGGCGATGAGGGCCAGAAGGAAGGCTGACAGCCCTTGGCGGTGCTTCGGTTTCATTCGGGTGCTTGTTCTTCCGGGTTTTGCAGGTGGTCGGCGCGGCTTACTCCCCCGGCGGCGCAGCGCGGAGGGTGGCGGTGTAGAACGGGAGTTCGCCGGTGTCGACGACGGTCATGGTCATTTCCAGCCGCACCGGCGTGCCGTCGCGGCGCCTTCCGGTCAGCAGGTGGAGCTCGTCGAACCAGCGGGGTGCCGCGGTTTCGATGCGGGCCGTCAGGGCGGCGCCGCCGGAGTCGGCGTCCGGCACGAAGAGCCGGTCGAACGGTTCGCCCAGCAGTTCGTCCTGCGTGTAGCCGAAGAGCTTCTCCGCCTGGCGATTGAACAGGAAGATCTGCCCGGTCGGCAGGAACGCGACGATGGCGTCGCGGGCGGTCTCCGTGAGCAGCCGGAAGCGGCGCTCGGATTCTTCGAGCTGCAGGGTCTTGGCCCCCAGTTCTTCCCCCATGGCGTTGAAGCCGCGCACCAGTTCGCCGATTTCGTCCTGCCCGGACACCGGCAGGCGGCCGGCAAAGTGGCCGGTCTTCCTGATGGCGCCGATCGCCGCCGCCAGGGTTCCGAGCGGGGCGAGCACGGTCTTGCGGATGAGGAGGCCGAGGCAGGCGACCAGGGCCGCGAAAAACACGCTGGTGGTCAGCAGGGTGCTTCTGAAGCCGGCGGCCAGCCGTTTCTCGATCTGCCCGGTGGGGATGACGACGGACACCGCGCCGATCATGTCGCCGACCCGGTAATGGTAGGAGGCGTCCTGTTCGGGGGGGTAGATGTCGCGCAGGAAGCGGGGGGCCTGCTGCGGGTCGCCGTGACACTCGAGGCAGCTCTCGTCGACGTAGGCCGCCTGGAGGTAGCGGAAAACGGGGGTGCCGTCGAGCGTCGAGAATTCGGCGATGGGGTCGAGTCCCGGATCCTCGGCAAGCCGGCGCAACGCCGCCTGTTCGTAGGCATCCGGGGTATTCGCCGGATTGCGGAACCGGTTCGAGGTATGGCGGATGGTGTAATCCAGGTCCTCGGCCACAATCCTGCCGATCCGGTTGGCAACGACGACCGGGATCAATCCGTAGCGGTCCCGGTCGAGGTCGATCCTGGCGCCCTTGAGTTGTTTGGAGAGGTACTCGCGGGTCCGGGTGGCCTCGACCGTGATGATGCGGGCCTTTTCGACGGCTTCGGCAAAGAGGATCGCCCGCTGCTGGCGGTACTGCCAGGCCAGGCTGATCCCCAGGAAGACGATCAGCACCAGGAAGAGGATGATGTTGATCTTGGTGCGCAGGCCGAGGTTTTGCCAGATCGTCATGCCGGTGTCGCTTCCGTCGGGGTTTTGTCCCTCATTGTATCAGCCGGATGGCGGTCGACAAGCCTCTCCCTGGCAACGCGGCCTGGGGCGCGGCGGGCGGGTCACTCCGGGGGGTGAATCTGGCTGCAGACCTGCTCCAGCTTTTTCTCCAGTTCCTCGATGCGCCTCTTCAGTTCGCTGAAGGTGCAGAACCCCTCGATTCTCGCGTCGCCCGGAATGTAGGTGGGATATTTGCGGTCGCGGGTCTCCGAGTAGCCGTCGATGGCCGTGGGATCGATAATGTCTTTCATCGAGCCGCCTCCTTTTTGTCGCAAAAATTTCCAGATCACTCAAATTACCCGCAGACGCGGGCGAAGTCAAATGTCATGCCCGTTTGCAGCCGGAACCCGCCGGCGGCCAAAAGAAAAAGGGGTTAGCTTGTCGCTAACCCCTGATCTTTTCTGGTGGAGCTAGGCGGGATCGAACCGCCGGCCTCTTGAATGCCATTCAAGCGCTCTCCCAGCTGAGCTATAGCCCCAGAACGGATGCCGTTTATATCAAGCCGTCGCCGGCCTGTCAACAACTTTTCTGCTGGTTCCCGGATATTGTTGCCGCGTCACGGCGATTGTGCGCCATCCGGCGGATTCGGCAGCACCTGGTTGCCGCTGACCCGGGTCCAGAGGGCGCTGATGTCGCGGATCAGGCCGAGATGCGTGGCGTTGTTGATCGCCAGGTAAAGCGACGTCACGGCATTCTTCTCGTCCTTCAGGGCGTCGTAGACCTGCGCGGCGTGATAAAGAACGCTGGCCTTCTGGTCGCCGGTCCGGGCAACGACGAGAGCCTGATTGAAGATCGGGATCGACTCCTCGTGCTGGTTGGTGAGGAAGTAGAAGTAGCCGGTCAGGTCGAGACGCTGCAGGCTGCCGGTCGGCAGTTGCATGAGCAGTTCCTCGGCCAGTTCCATGTCGTGCATGTGCTCGGCGCTGATCAGCGCGAGTCGGTAAATGACCTCGATCCGCTCGGACGAGCCCTTGGCCAGCCTGGGCAACGCTTCGCGGTAGGTGACGCGGGCCTCCTTGTCGTGGCCGATGGCTTCGAGGAGTTCGCTGCGGCGCAGGTAGTAGCTGCCGTTGTCGGGTTGCTTGACGATTGCCGCGGCATAGAGTTCGGCGGCCTGCGCATAGGCGCGGCGATCGACCAGCTCTTCGGCCTGGGCGACGATGACGTCGGCCGGTCGCGGATCGACGGGCCGCGCCATCAGGACGCAGCCGCCCGCCAGCAGACAGCTGGCGGCGAGAAGGAGACGCAGCAACGGGCGGCTCACCGCAAGCCTCGCGCGGCGCCCCGCCTAGAGGGTGATCCCCGTCAGCCGGCGCAGGGCCTCCATGTACTTCTCGCCGGTTTTGGCCACGATTTCGGCCGGCAGCGGCGGCGCCGGGGCCGTTTTCCCCCAGTCGAGCGTCTCCAGGTAGTCGCGCAGGAACTGCTTGTCGAAGCTCGGCTGCGGGCCGCCGGGAGCATACTGGTCGCGCGGCCAGAAGCGGGAGGAATCGGGGGAGAGCGCCTCGTCGATCCAGATCAGCGTCCCGTCCGGCATGGTGCCGAACTCGAACTTGGTGTCGGCGATGATGATCCCCTTGTCCCAGGCGAAATCCCGGGCCCGCTGGTAGATCGCCAGGGTGGCGGCGCGGACTTTCTCGGCGAGATCCTGCCCGCATAGGCGGACCGTTTCCTCGAAGGAGATGTTCTCGTCGTGCTCGCCGAGTTCGGCCTTGGTCGAGGGGGTGAAGATCGGCTCGGGGAGCTTGTCGCTCTCCAGCAGGCCGGCCGGCAGCGGGATGCCGCAGATGGCACCGGTTTTCTTGTAGTCCTTCCAGCCGGAGCCGGACAGATAGCCGCGCACGATGCATTCCACCGGCAGCGGTCTGGCCTTCTTCACCAGCATGCTGCGCCCCCTGAGCTGGTCGTGGTAGGGGCGGGTCTCGGCCGGGAAGTCCTCAACCTCGGTGGCGACGATATGATTGGGGATGATGTCGCTCATCTGCCGGAACCAGAAGATCGACATCTGGTTGAGCACCAGCCCCTTGTTGGGGATCCCCTCGTTCATGATGACGTCGAAGGCGGAAATCCGGTCCGAGGTCACCAGCAGCAGGTATTTGCCCAGGTCATAGATATCGCGGACCTTGCCGCGATTGACCAGCTTCAGGGTCGGGAAGTCGGTATGGGTGATGACGGCGCTCATGATTTTTTCTCCTCGGGGGTTTCCTTGTCGAGCAGCGTCTGAACCTGCGGGGCGATCTCGATCTTCGCGCTGCTCTTGAGTTCTTCGAGGTGCTTCTGCACCGCTTCGTTCTTCCTGCGCTCGAGCAGCGTCTGGCTGATTTCCTTGCGCTGGGCGGCGTCGAGAAGCAGGGGGTTGGCCGCTTCGCGCGTCTTGAGCGCCGCAACGACGAAATGCTCGTCGACTTCGTAGGCCTTATCGATGCAGGCGCCCGGCGTCGTCAGGGCGAAGGCGGCCTTGGCCAGTTCCTCGGATGTGCCGACTTTCGGCACGAACGGGCTGCTGGAGCGGCTGAACGGCCCGGTCTCCTCGGCCAGCTGCCCGACGGCCCGCGCCGGTGCCGCCAGCCCGCCGCCTTTTCTGGCGGTCGCCAGGAGGCGCTCCGCTGCCGCTTTGGCCATGGTTTTGGCCTGCTCCTTGCGGTAGGCGGCCTCGATCCGGGGGCGTGCGTCGGCCAGGGTGGGGATGCGGCTCGGCAGGCGCTCCTTCAGGGCGAAGAGGATTACGCCGCGGTCGGTCTTGACCGGGCGGCCGAGTTCGTTGTCGCCGAGCAGGAACGCCGCGTTGATCAGTTCCTCGTTGCGGCCCAGGGGGCCGGGCGCTTCGTCCCGGGCGAAGCGCCCGGTCTCGCGCACCGTCAGCCCGGCGGCTTTCGCGGCGGCTTCGAGACTTCCGTCCTTGCGGTTGATGTTATAGGCGTCCATGGCCTTTTCGAAGGCCAGCTGCTGGGCCTTCTCGACCCGCAGCCCGCGCTTGATCTCGTCCTTGACCTCGGCCAGCGGCCGGATCCTGGCTTCGTTGAGGGCGATCAGCCTGATGATGTGATAGCCGAACTGGGTTTCGACCGGGCCGCCGATTTCGCCAGGCTTGAGGCCGAACACGGCCTGCTCGAAGGTCGGCACCATCATGCCGCGGCCGAAGCTGCCGAGGTCGCCGCCGTTGACGGCGCTGGCCTTGTCGTCGGAGAATTCGCGGGCGAGCGCGGCGAAATCCTTGCCGCCCCTGGCGTCGGCGAGCAGCTTCTCGGCCTGGCTGCGCTTCTGCTTGCGCACTGTCTCGTCGGCCCCTTCGGGAACCCGCACCAGGATGTGGGCCGCATGGGCCTGTTCGGGGATCTCGAAGCGGTCGAGATTGCGGCGGTAGAACACTTCCAGCTCCGCGTCGTCGAAGCTGACCTGGTCGGCATAGCTTTGCGGCAGGAACTCCACGTATTTCAGGGCGACGGTCTCGCCGGTGCGGAATTCCTCCTTGCGCGGTTCGAAGAAGGCGGCCAGCTGCTGGTCGGTCGGTTTGACCTGGGCGGCGAAAGCGGCCGGGGAGACGCGCACCACCTCGAGGTTGACCTTCTCCTCGCGGTTGCGGAACTCCTGTTCGATCTCGGCATCGCCGATGGTGAGGTTCTTCTGCAGGCCGTCACGCACCTTCTCCACCAGCAGGTCGCGGCGCTGCATCTCCTCGAACTCCTCTGCCGACAGGCGCTGGGCCTTCAGAACCTGCAGGTAGCGCTCCTTGCTGAATGCGCCGTTTTCCTGGAAGGCGGGGATTTTGGCGATGGCGTCGATGAGTTCCTGCTTGCCGACCTCGAGCCCCTGGCGTTTGGCCTCCTCCAGCAGGAGGGTCTGGTTGACCACGCCGTCGAGAGCCTTCTGCACCAGTTTGAGCTGCCGCTCGAGCGTCGGCGTGAACTGCTCGCGGTAGATGTTCTGGTACAGCTGGTAGAGGTTGCCGTAGGCGGTCTGGAAGTCGCTGTAGCTGACCTCCTGGCCGTTGACCGTTACGGCGACGGCGGGTTTGCCGCCATTGGAACTGTCGCCCGGAGAGGTCAGCATGGCATAGCCGATCACGAAGCTGAGGATGATCAAACCGAACACCAGCTTGATGACGATCGATTTCTGCTTGTTGCGGACGAAATCAAGCATCGCGCAAGGATCTCCTGAAGGAAATTTCACCGTAAACGGGGAATAGCGTCGAATGTTAGACAATCGCCCCGGCAATTGCAACCGTTTCCTTTTACGGCTTGCAAACGCGGGGTGATCTTGCTAGAGTCAACGGTCATTTTCCAAAAGGGCCCGGAATCGATGCCGGGTTTTGAAAGGAGCAGTACACAGCATGATCAACCTGTTCGATGCCATTTTGGGCATGTTCTCGAATGACCTGGCCATCGACCTGGGCACGGCCAATACGCTGGTATATCTCAAGGGGAAGGGCGTGGTCGTCAGCGAACCGTCGGTGGTGGCCGTGCAGAAGGACGGGATCGGCCAGAAGAAGGTCCTGGCCGTCGGCACCGAGGCGAAGAACATGCTCGGCCGCACCCCGGGGAGCATCGTCGCCATCCGGCCGATGAAGGACGGCGTCATCGCCGATTTCGACATCACCGAGGAGATGCTGCGCTACTTCATCCGCAAGATCCACGACCGCAAGGCGCTGGTGCGGCCGCGCATCGTCATCTGCGTGCCGTCGGGGATCACCCAGGTGGAGAAGCGCGCCGTCAAGGAGTCGGCGGAGTCGGCCGGGGCCCGCGAGGTCTACCTGATCGAGGAGCCGATGGCGGCGGCGATCGGCGCCGGGCTGCCGATCACCGAAGCGTCGGGGAACATGATCGTCGACATCGGCGGCGGCACCACCGAGGTGGCGGTAATCTCGCTGGCCGGCATCGTCTACGCCAAGAGCGTGCGGGTCGGCGGTGACAAGATGGACGAGGCGATCGTCCAGTACATCAAGCGCAAGTACAACCTGCTGATCGGCGACCGGACCGCCGAGGCGATCAAGATCGAGATCGGCGAGGCCTATCCCGGTGACCAGAAGCTCTCCTTCGAGGTCAAGGGGCGCGACCTGGTGTCGGGGATTCCCAAGACTCAGGAGATCAATTCCGAAGAGATGCGCGAGGCGCTCAGCGAGCCGATCAACGCCATCGTCGAGGCGGTGCGCAACGCCCTGGAGCGGACCCCGCCGGAACTGGCGGCGGACATCGTCGACAAGGGGATCGTCCTGGCCGGCGGCGGGGCGCTGCTGCGCAACCTCGACGTGCTGCTGCGCGAGGAGACCGGTCTGCCGGTGGTCATCGCCGAGGATCCGCTCTCCTGCGTGGTGCTTGGGTCCGGCAAGGTGCTGGACGAGATCGACCTGCTCCGCCAGGTGACCGTCAGCTCCTGACGGAGAGCCCTTGCCGATGATCCCCGCGGTGTCCGTCAACGTCGCGCGATTCGAAAAGAGGGCTCGCCGCCCTCTTTTTTCGTGAAGTAAGCCATGTGGGAATGGTGGAAGAAAAATCGCAGCCTGCTGTTCGGTCTGGCCCTGATCCTGGCGGCCCTGCTCACCTATTCGCTCGGGCTCAAGGATGACGGGCGCACCGGCTGGGTCGAGGGGCTGGCCCTGCGCACGGGCGGCCCCGTGCTGGGCGTCGCGGCCGGCGCCCGCTACTCGGTGGCCGGCATCTGGGATGCCGTGATCCCGGGAGGATCGAGCCTCGATCTCGATGCCGAAAGCCGTCGCCTGCGGGCCGAAATGGCCGGCATCGAGGAGTTGAAGCGCGAAAACGACCGTCTGCGCCGCCTGCTCGGCTTCGTCGAGGAGCATCCGCGGCGCAGCGTGGCGGCGCGGGTGATCGCCGAAGACGCCTCCAGCTGGTTCCGGACCATCGAGATCGACCGTGGTTACGAGGACGGCGTGACCGAGGGGCTGTCGGTGGTCGATGCGGCCGGGCTGGTCGGCCGGGTGGTGCGCAGCACCGCCCATGCCGCCCAGGTCCTGCTGATCACCGATGCCTCGTCGGCGGTGGCGGTCCTGGTCCAGGACGAGCGGATCCGCGGGGTCTGCCGCGGCCAGGGGGGCACCCTGGCCCTCGATTTCGCCCTGGTGCAGGATGCGATCCAGGTCGGCGACGGGGTCATCACCAGCGGCCTGGGGGGGGTGTTCCCCAAAGGGCTGGTGGTCGGTTATGTCCGCTCGGTGCATCGCGAACAGTTCGGCCTGTTCCAGACCGTGGAGGTCGAGCCGGCGGTGGATTTCGCTCACCTCGAGGAAGTGCTGGTGCTGCTGAAGGAGACGCCGTGATGCAGATCCTCGGCTACCTCCTTCTGGCCGGGCTGGCGCTGGTGCTGCAGACCGTGCTCCTCCCCCCCTTCTTCCCCGGCGGCATCAAGCCCGACCTGGTGCTGCTGCTGACCATCTGGATCGGCCTGCGCGAGTCGCCCTGGCGCGGCGGCCTGCTGGTTTACGGACTCGGCTGGGTGTACGACGCCTACGCCGGGACCTTCCCGGGGCTGCACGGTTTCGTGCTGCTGACGGTGTTCCTGACCGTCTGCGGGATGGCGACCCGGCTCAACACCGAAAGCCTCCCCCTGATCTGGTGCCTGGTCGGCGGCGGAACGCTGCTTCAGGCTGCGCTGACCGTGTTTGCCATTGAGTTCTTTGCCGAGACCAGCCGGTTCTGGGCGGTGGTGCTGAACTGCCTCCCCGCGCAGATGCTCCTGAACCTGCTCTTCGCCTATCTTCTGCACAATAGCGGCCGCCGTTGCCGACAGCTCGCCGATCAGCTCCCGCCCGGCCTCCTCCCGCGCCGCCATGAGTCTTAACCCGGCCCCCGACGCGACCCCCGGCCTGCGTCGCCGCTTCATCGTCATTTCAGCCGTGGCCGTCGGGGTGTTCGGCATCCTGCTGCTGCGCCTGTGGCACCTGCAGATCGTCAACGACGAGCGCTACCGGGAACTTTCGGAGCGTAACCGGACCCGCTTCATCCACATCGAGGCGCCGCGCGGCACCATGTATGACCGCAACGGCGTCATGCTGGTCGACAGCCGCCCGGCCTTTACGGTGTCGGTGCTCCGCCAGGAAGTGACCGACCGGCAGGCCCTGTTCGCCCGCCTGTCGCAGCTGCTCGGCATCGAACCCCGCCAGCTCGAGGCCCGCTGGCGGGCCGGCCAGTCGGTCCCCGACTATCAGCCGCTGCCGCTGCTCGAGGACATCGACCGGGCGACCATGGAGATCGTCCAGGAGCACGGCATCGAACTCCCCGGGGTCATCGTCGAGGGGAAACCGCTGCGCGCCTACCCGCAGGGGGCGGTCGCGCCGCACCTGCTCGGCTACCTCGGCGAGATGACCGAGGAGGATCTGCGCCGCCCCGAATTCGCCGGCTACCGGCCGCGCAACCTGGTCGGCAAGACCGGCCTGGAGCGCCTGTTCGAAGAGAAGCTGCGCGGCGAGGACGGTTATCGTCTGATCGAGGTGAACGTCCGCGGGCGCGAATTGCGCCAGCTGACCACCCAGAAGCCGTCGCCGGGGCAGCGCCTGATCCTGACGCTCGATTCCGCGATGCAGGCCGCGGGCGAGAAAGCCTTCGGCGACCAGGCGGGCGCCGCCATCGCCCTTGACGTGCGCAACGGCGACGTCCTCGCCCTGATCAACCGGCCGGCCTTCGACCCGGCGCACTTCGCCCGGGGGATCAGCGGCGCCGAGTGGAAGGCGCTGATGGAAGACCCGCTCAAGCCGATGCAGAACAGGGTCCTGCGCGGCCAGTACCCGCCCGGCTCGACCTTCAAGATCGCCGTGGCGCTGGCGGCGCTCGAAGCCGGCATCGCCACCCCCGACACCACCATCAGCTGCTCCGGTGGCATTACCCTCGGTTCCCACGAGTTCCGCTGCTGGAACAAGGGCGGGCACGGCGCGGTCGATCTCCACCGGGCTCTCAAGGAGAGCTGCGACGTCTGGTTCTACCGGGTCGGCATGCAGCTGGGGATCGACCGGATCGCCGCAATGTGCCACCGCCTGGGGCTTGGCCAGCCGGTCGGCTTCCCCACCGGCGGCGAGCGCAGCGGTCTGATCCCCGACCGTGCGTGGAAACGCAAGCGTTTCGGCACCGACTGGTACAACGGCGAGACGGTGATCTGTTCGATCGGCCAGGGCTACGTGCTGGCCACGCCGCTGCAGCTGGCGGCCATGACGGCCACGGTGGCCAACGGCGGGACGGTCTGGAAGCCCCGGCTGGTCAAACGCATCGAGAGTCTGCAGGGCGAGCTGCTGTGGACCCCGGAGCCGGAAAAGCTCGTCGAATCGCAATGGTCGCCGACCAACCTGCGGGCCCTGCGCAGCGCCCTCGAGGCGGTGGTCAACGAACCGGGCGGGACGGCCTACCGCAGCCGCCTGCCGGAGGTGCGCTTTGCCGGCAAGACCGGCACCGCGCAGGTGGTCGGCCGCAAGGGAGCCAAGGAGGCGGACACCAGCAAGTACGAGCACCGCGACCATGCGCTGTTCGTCGCCTATGCTCCGGCGGTGGCTCCGGAGATCGCCGTCGCGGTGGTCGTCGAACACGGCGGTCACGGCGGCAGTGCCGCCGCGCCGGTGGCCAAGGCGATGTTCGAGGCCTATTTCGGGATCAAGCGCGAACCGCCGCCGACCGTCGAGATTCTGGAAGAGACCTTGCCGGCGCAAGGAACGCAGCCCGGAACCGCGGCGGACGAGGTCCCTTCCTCCGAGGTGGAGAGCGACCGGACGCCGATCCCGCCGGGAGTGGCCAGCCCCGATGCCGCCCCGCCGGTGGAGCCGGCCGAACCGATGGCGTCTCCCCCCATCCGTCCTCCCGTGGAGTAACCCGGTCATGTTCGATCGCCGCCTGATCACCCATTACGACTGGATCCTGCTGCTGCAGGTCGCCCTGGTGGCGGCCATCGGCATCGTCAACCTGTACAGCGCCACCGCGGCCTGGAGCGGTCCGGCGACGCCGATCTATCTCAAGCAAATGTCGTGGTTCGGGCTGGGACTGGGGATCATCCTCCTCATCTGCCTGTTCGACTACCGGCACCTGGCGGATCTCGGCTACCCCTTCTACGGGGTGGCGCTGCTGATGCTGCTGGCGGTGCTCGCCATCGGCCGCACCACCATGGGGGCGACCCGCTGGCTGAGCATCGGCGGGGTGGGGCTGCAGCCGAGCGAGGTGATGAAGGTTGCCATCATCGTTGTCCTTGCCAGGTACTTCAGCGAACGGGCCACGCCGCTCGGCTTCGCCCTCAAGGAGCTGTGGCGCCCGGGGTTGCTGCTCATCGCGCCGGTGCTGCTGGTCATGAAGCAGCCGGATCTCGGCACGGCCCTGCTGCTGCTGGCCATCGGCGGCACCATGGCACTGTTCGCCGGCATCCGCCGCGGTACCCTGACGATCCTTGGGCTGGCGGGCATTGTCGCGGCGTGGGGCGGGTGGTTCCTCCTGCACGACTACCAGCGCCGGCGCATCTATACCTTCCTCAACCCGGAAAGCGATCCCTTAAAGAGCGGTTACCACATCATCCAGTCGAAGATTGCCGTCGGCAGCGGCGGCTGGTTCGGCCAGGGGTTCCGCCAGGGGACCCAGGCCCAGCTGTCGTTCCTCCCCGAACGGCACACCGATTTCGCCTTCTCGGTGTTCGCCGAGGAATGGGGGTTTACCGGCTGCCTGGTGGTGCTGACCCTCTACCTGCTGATCGTCCTGTGGGGGCTGTACATCGCGCGGCGGGCCAGCGACCGCTTCGGCATGTACCTGGCGCTGGGGGTCACGGCCATGCTCTTCTGGCATATCGTCGTCAATCTCGGCATGGTCATCGGCCTGCTGCCGGTGGTCGGCGTGCCGCTGCCGCTCTTCTCCTACGGCGGCACCAGCATGATCACGACGATGACCGGGGTGGGCTTGTTGCTGAATGTCAGTATGAGAAGGTTCATGTTTTAAAATGCCGAGCGCTGAGTGCCGAGTGCCGAGTCATTGATATAATGATCGCTATCCTGCCATATGTCTGGAGGCGATCATGCACGAAGCGATGTTCTGGGAGAAGGCCGGGGATGGGCGGGTGCGCTGCGGGCTGTGCCGCTTTTCCTGCCTGATCGCGCCGGCGCGGCGCGGCCGCTGCGGGGTGCGCGAGAACGTTGACGGCACGCTGTATGCCCTGACCTACGGCAAGGTCGTCGCCGAGCACGTCGACCCGATCGAGAAGAAGCCGCTTTTTCACTTCCACCCCGGCTCGCGCAGCTATTCGCTGGCGACCGTCGGCTGCAATTTCCGCTGCCTGCACTGCCAGAACTTTGAGATCTCCCAGTGGCCCCACGAGCGCGACGGCATCCCCGGCGACGACCGGCCGCCGCAGGCGATCGTCGATGCCGCAAGGCGCAGCGACTGCCTGAGCATCGCCTACACCTACACCGAACCGACCATCTACTTCGAATACGCTTACGATGCGGCGGTGCTCGCCCGTCGGAACGGGGTGCAGAACGTCTTCGTCACCAACGGCTACACCACCACGGCCGCCCTGGAGACGATCGCCCCGTACCTCGATGCGGCCAATGTCGATCTGAAGGCGTTCAGCGAGAGGTTTTACCGCGAGGTGACCGGCGCCACCCTGGCCGGGGTGCTCGATACCTTGCGCGACTACCGTCGCCTGGGGATCTGGCTGGAAGTCACCACCCTGGTCATCCCCGGCTGGAACGACGAGCCCGACGAGCTGCAACAGCTCGCCGGCTTCATCGCCAGGGAACTGGGACGGGAAGTTCCCTGGCACGTCTCGGCCTTTTACCCCACCTACCGGATGCTCGACCGGCCGCGGACCCCGGCCGCCACGCTGGAGCGCGCGGCCGCCATCGGCCGGGAAGCGGGGCTGCAGTACGTCTACGTCGGCAATCTACCGGTTCCAGGCGGGGAGGACACCCGCTGTCCCCATTGCGGTGCGGTGGTCATCCGGCGCGAGGGGTTCCGGCTGCAGACGCTGGAGGTGCAGGACGGGAGCTGTCGCCTGTGCGGCGGGGCGGTGGCCGGGGTTGGCCTGGGATGAACAGCCGGGGAGGGACAACCATGATCGATCGGAGCAACCCGCGCATTCCGGCCGCCGATGTCGACAGCCAGTTCCCCGACCGCTGGTCGCCGCGCGCTTTTGCCGACACCCCGCTGAGCGAGACCCAGCTGGCGGCGCTGTTCGAGGCCGCCCGCTGGGCGCCGTCGTGCTACAACGAACAGCCCTGGCTGTTCGTCTACGCCGTCACCGCCGAGGACCGCGCCCGCTTCGCCGAGGCGCTGCTGCCGGCCAACCGGGTCTGGGCACCGCACGCACCGCTGCTGCTGTTCCTGCTCTGCCGCCGACAGTTCGCCCACGACGGCAAGGACAACCGCCACGCCGCCTTCGATGCCGGCGCCGCCTGGATGGCGCTGGCCCTGCAGGCCCGCAAGCTGGGGCTGCATGCCCACGCCATGGCCGGCTTCAGCCGGCAGAAGGCTTATGAAATTCTCGGGGCGCCGGCGGACGAGTACGATATCATGGCCGCGGTGGCGGTCGGTTATCGCGGCGACCGGGAAGCGCTGCCGGCCGACGTCGCGGCCCGGGAAGCACCGAACGGCCGCAAGCCGCCGGAGGCGGTGGCACGCCAGGGGCGGTTCTGAGCCGTGCCGGTCAGTGCAGGACCTGCCGCAGCCCGTCCTCGCCGGACCCCAGCGCGTTGCGGACCCAGTCGGCGAGGAGTTCCTCGCCGCTTTCGATCCGGGTGAACGCGATCCCGCACCCCGGCGGGAAGCCGGGCTTGACTGGCCGGGAGGGGTCGTTGGTCCAGGCGATCCGCCCCCAGGCTTCGATCGGCTGGGCATGGAGCCCCGGCAGGTGGAAGATGACCTGCACCTGGAGTCCTTCGTCGAGCAGATCCTGCATCCCCACGTAAAGCCCCTGCTCGCTCAGATCGCGGGTCCGGCCGACGATGGCATGGCCGTTCTTGCGCAGCGACACCGGCGTTTCGCACGGGATGCGCCCGTTGCGCAAGGTTTCGCCGTCCTCCTCCTGCCCCTGCCGGGCGAGAACCTTCAGGAACGCCTCGACGACGGCGGGGTCGAAGTGGCTCGCCGCGTGCCTGCGCAGCTGCTCGGTGGCGGCCCGGAACGGCATCGGGCTGCGGTAGTGGCGCTTGGCGGTGATCGCCTCGAAGAAATCGGCTGCGGCGATGATTCGGGCTCCCAGCGGGATGGCATCTCCCGCCAGCCCCTGCGGGTAGCCGCTGCCGTCGAACTTCTCGTGGTGAGAGCCGGCAATCTCCGGAACATCCCGGAAATTTCCCTCGAAATGGATCCGTTCGAGGAGACTGCGGGTCTTGAGCGTGTGCTCGCGAACCAGCCGGTGTTCCTCCTCGGTCAGCCGCCCCGGCTTCTTCAGGATCGTGTCGGGGATGCCGATCTTGCCGTAGTCGTGGAGCAGGGCGGCCACGCGGATCTGCTCCCGGTCGCTGTCCGCCAGGCCGAGCTCCTCGCAGATGGCGACCGTGTATTCGGTGACCTTCTCGCTGTGTCCGGCCGTCAGCGGGTCGCGGGCATCGATGCTGGCGGCCAGGACGTGCAGGGTCGAGCGGAACTGCTTCTCCTTGACGGCCAGCAGATCGGCGTTGCGGATGGCGATGCCGATCACCGGCGCGATCCCCATCAGCCGGCTCATGTCGCTCTGCTGAAGCTGCCGGCAGCTCTTGAGGTTGTCGACCGCGAGGATGCCGATCGCTTCGCCCCCGCAGATGATCGGACAGCAGATGAAACTGCGGATTCCGAGCAGTCTGGCGATCTTCAGGCTGTGGGAGGAGTGGCGCTCCCGCAACAGCTCGAAATCGTCGATCAGCAGCGGTTTGCGGGCCTTGAATACCTCGGTGAAGACCCCCTTGCTTTCCGGACGGTCGAGATGGAATTCGGCCTGATCGAGAATGCGGCGGATGTCGGGATCGTAGCCGAAGCCGGCACGCATCTGCAGCCGCGAACGGTCTGAAGTGACCAGCAGGATCAGGCCGCGGTCGAAGTCGAGGCGCTTTTCCAAAACCTGTATCACCTGGGCGAGGACCTGGTCGATATCGGTCGGCGTGCTGACGGCCCGGCCGATCTCGTTCGACATCTGGGCGTTGTTGTAGTTGGCGTCCAGCTGTTCCATCAGCAGGTCGCGGGAGATGACCAGGTTGTCGAGGCTGTTCTGGACCTCGCGGCGCGCCCCGCGCTCGGCCAGCCAGGTGAGGGTGAGGACCAGGCTCAGGGCCGAGGGGATGGCGGCCGCGGCGAAGCGGGGTTCGACTGCCGAAAGAGCCAGGGCCGCCGGCAGCACCGTCACCGCCGCATAGCCGCGCAGCCGCAGCAGGTGGCCGGCCAGGTTCGGTTTCCACTTGATGACGTAGCGGCAGCAGGATCCGCCCATGAAAAGGCATTCGACATGCTGGATGCTCGGGGCGGCATAGTTGAACACCATCACCATCGCTTCGAAGAACCCCTTGCGGTTTTCGCACTGGTACGGACGCTCTTCACTGCCGGGGAGCGGGGTTACCGTCACTTCCACCGCGTGATCGGACAGGACCCTGCACGTGAAGCGTGCCGAACGGGTGAAGTTCCGGGCGGTCTTCTCCATGTGGGTAAAAATGTGGCGCGGCGAGAGCAGGCTCAGGACGTACTGCCGCATCACCCCCAGGGTGTTGGGACGGGCGGCGTAACGCCCGGCCTCGCGCGCCAGGTAGTCGTTGCCGGTGGCCTGGACCGCCTTGAGGTAGAAACGATCGACCTGCTCCTGGGTGAACCAGTGGGACTGGTCCGCCACCTCCCACGGGGTAATGCCGGCATGGTCGAAGAGCGGGGCCGGATCGACTTCGGGATAGCGGTCGGCCAGCAGCTTGACGAAGGTGTCGATCAGTCGGCTGTTGTAAAGTGGTGTCTGCATGGAGCACCTCGGTCAGTGGAGCTTCGCCGTGCGCATGAACTCACGGATGTAGCGCATGTAGTCGTCGGTGTGCCGGGTGTCGAGCACCCACAGGCGATAGGTCTTCTCGCGGGCCAGCTGCCAGCGGTCCGCCTGTTCGTCGGGGAAGACGAAGACGGGGATGCGCCCCAGGCCGAACTTGACGCACAGCAGCGACAGGAGCAGCTCGAAGTCGTCGCGGTGGAAGGCATCCGGATCGAGAACGAAAAGGGTCGCGGCGTTGGTCAGTTCCGACATGTTCAGGCCGAAGTCGGTGAGGGTGATCGAGACCACCGCCGCAAGCCGGTAATTCTTGCGTACGGCAAAGACATGGTGCTCGCGCCGGAAGCCGGCGCGGGCGAACTCCTCGTCGATGGCCCGGTCGTGCTGCGGGGCGGGTACGAGATCCAGGGCCTCGAGGGCCAGGCCGCCTCCCCGGCTGCCATAGAAGGCGCCGAGTTCTTCGAGGTCCTCGCCACCGGCCCTGGTCAGCTCCCAGCGATCCTGCGCGGTCCAGTCGCGGCCGTCGAACTCGAAGGGGATGAAGGCCAGCGGATCGACCGAACATTTGCGCCGGTCGGCGACGGCGTCGGCGAAGCCGCCGAGGAACTTCATCGGGAAGCGGTTCTCGGGACGGAAGTAACCGGCGATGTAGCCGAGATTGAGGGCGTCGATGGTCAGGCTGTCGTTGATGTAGTGCGACAGCTGGTCGAGCACGACGAAGCCGGCCTTCCTGCGGTTGCTCGACGCGGCGGCATGGTGATGGCTGATCCAGGTGCGTCGATAGAGGCGCAGCATGGCGACGTGACCGAGCAGGCGGCCGTTTTCCTGGAATGCGAAGTGCCGGGCGATGGTCGGACTGTCACGATAGAGCTTTTCGTAGGTACGTTTGCATTCGTCCTTGCGGTCGCCCATCCGGGTGTATTTCCCCGGATAGATGAAGCCGGCGTCGAAGAACAGGGTCCAGAGGTCCTCCAGGTCGACGCGATTGCCCAGGTAGGTGCCGGGGTTGCGGGCCTGC
Organism: Deltaproteobacteria bacterium; assembly: GCA_005774545.1. Taxonomy (GTDB): domain Bacteria; phylum Desulfobacterota; class Desulfuromonadia; order Desulfuromonadales; family BM103; genus VAUL01. The sequence continues at coordinate 16,990 of VAUL01000002.1, forward strand.
TGCACCAGCGACAGCAGCTGCAGGTGGTCCCGGGCGTCCATATGCAGGATCGCCAGCCCGCAACGGGCGATCCTGCCGGCTTCGGCCTCGCGCCGGTAGATGACCTGGACCCGGCAGGCAAGGCCGATGCCGGCGGTCAGGTGCAGGTTCAGTTCCGGAATGATCATGCCGGGGAGCATCAACGGCTTGTCGGCCGGCTCCTGGACGGCGAAGCCGGTGCCGGAGATGTCAAGAACCGGCAGGCTTACGGTCCGGCCGGTAACCGGATGGCGAAACACCACGTGCGGACTCGGGTTCCAGACCTGGCGTTCCGAGCGGAACTCGCGGGGGCGGAAACGGGCGGTCTGCTGGCGCAGCGGTTCGAGAACCAGTTCGTTGTGTTCGGGCTGCCCGGCCTGCCGGCGGATGCGGCACTCCCCGGAATAGATGGTTCCGGCACCTTCGGCGGTCAGGGTGAGGTTGACCGGAACCTGCGGGTGCAGCGATTCCAGTCGGCAGGGTCCGCGGTGCGGGAGTTCGACCTTGAGAAAGCGGGCGTTGAAATCGGCAAGCCGCCCCTCGAAGGGGGTGCTCCCGGCAACGATCGTGGCGTCAACGTCGGCGCAGCGATACCTGGTGAGCCGGCGTCCGGCGAGGGCGTCGGCTGAAGCAGGGAGCCGGAAGGTCACCCGCTCGGCATCGCAGGCAAGCAGTTCGGGAACCACGCGGAGAGGTCTGTGCCCGTCATCGACCACGAAGCTTTCCGGTCGGTAGTTCTCCCGGCGCAGAGGCGACAGCGGCTCCAGCCAGCGGCACTCCACCTCGTCGCCAAGGCAGACACCGGGGGTGGCGGGGAGGGTGATGGTTTGGTCGAAGTGCCGGTGGCGGAGGGTGATGGCGATCGGTTCGCCAAGGAAATTAAGCAGATTGAGAGCGTTGAGCAACTCCCCGCGGGGGAGTCGGCGGGGGCGGTCCGCAGGCGTGTCGGGGAAAGGCAAAGCCTTGAATGCCTGGGGGTCCATAAGGCCCTTGGTTAATATAATTAAGTTAAATTTGAATGAATTTATTTATAATTGAAGGTAATTGTCAAGCAATTAAATCTCTTTTGTATAAACATTGTATAAAATTATGACGAAGGCGGACCGCAGGTCGGGTCCGCCTTCGCGATTGGCAGGGAGGTGTCGACGGGGAGCTAAACCGGGTGACCGTGCAGCAGTTCGCGGGCCTTGTGGATGCTCTCCTCATCGCCGAGCAGCATCAGGGTGTCGCCGTGATTGAGGTGGGTGCCGGGACCGGGGTTGTAGGTGATGCGCCCGTGGCGGATGATGCCAACCACGCTGGCTCCGGTGGCGGCGCGGAAGTCGAGCTGGGCCAGGGTGCGCCCGAAGTGCGGCGAGTCCTGGGGGACGGCCTGCAGCTCGATCTCTCCGCCGCCGATCACCGAGAGATAGCTGGACAGCTTGCCGGACTGGGTCTCCGGTTTGCGATAGCGCAGATGATGTTCGTCGCGAATCTCGTCGAGCATCTTGAGCAGGCGGCCCTCGTTGGCGCGGCAGTGCTGCATCAGGAAGGTCGCCAGTTCCAGGCCGGCGCCAAGTTCGTCGGGGAGAACCTCGTCGGCGCCGGCCTTGAGCAGGTCGTCGATTTCGGCGACGTAGCGGGTGCGGGCGAGGATGTACAGGCGGGGGTTGAGTTCGCGGGCCGCGGGAATGGCGCGGGCCTGGGCCGCCGGGTCGTTGATCGCCAGCACCAGGGCCCTGGCCCGGTGAATCCCCGCCCCCTCCAGCACGGCCGGCGCGCTGGCATCGCCGTGCATGATGATCTCCCCGGCCATCCGGGCGCGGCGCACGGCATCGCCGTTGACCTCGATATGAATGTAGGGGATGCAGAATTCGCGCAGGACTCTCGCCACGTTGCGGGCAGAAAGTCCGTAGCTGGCGATGATTACGTGTCCTTCGAGGTTGCCGGTGCGCTCGCGCTCCCCTTCGCCGTTTCGCCGGTCGGGGCGGCCCAGCCAGCCGGAGACCGTGGTGGCGATCGCCTCGGCGCGGCCGAAGACCAGCGGGGTGAACATCATCGACAGGGCGACGATCGACAGGGCCAGCTGGTAGGTGGCCTGGGGCAGGACATCGAGCATCTGCGCCTGCTTGAGCAGGATGAAGGAAAATTCGCCGACCTGGAAGGTGATCAGTCCCGTGATCAGCGCCGTGCGCAGCGGGTAGCGGCAGACCAGCGCCCCGAGGGTGCCGGCGACGGTTTTGGCCAGGCCGAGCAGCAGCAGGCCGATCAGCACCTGACCCCAGTTGGCCAGCAGCAGGCGGATGTCGACCAGCATCCCCACGGAAATGAAGAATACGGCCAGGAAGACATCGCGGAACGGGATGATGTCGGACAGGACCTGGTGCGAGGAATCCGATTCGGCCAGCGCCAGCCCGGCGAGGAAGGCGCCGAGCGCCAGCGAGAGGCCGGCCTCGAACGTAGCCCAGGCGGTGCCGAGGACCAGCGCCAGGATGGTCAGCCTAAACAGCTCCGGCGAACGGGTGCGCAGGATGCCGCGCAGCAGCGGGGTGAGAAGGTGGCGGGCGAAAAGGTAGAGCGTTCCCATGATCAGGGCGGCATGTAAGACCGTCCAGAAGGAGAAGCTCTGCGGCCGGCTGCCGAGGAGGGGGAGGGCGACCAGGAAGACGATCACGCACAGGTCCTGGAAGAGCAGGATGCCGAGGGCGATCCGGCCATGGGCGGAGTCGATCTCGCCGCGCTCGAGCAAGAGCTTCAGGACGATGGCGGTCGACGAGAGCGCCATCGCCATCCCCAGTCCGGCCGCGCTCCGCCACCCTTCGCCGAGCAGCGCGGTGCCGAGGCCGACGGCGACGGCCGTGGCGGCCAGCTGCACGGTGCCGGCCTTGAGCAGCACCTCCTTCAGGCGCAGGATGCGTGAAACCGAGAACTCCAGGCCGATGGTGAACAGCAGCAGGATGACGCCGACTTCGGCGACGATCTCGACTTCGTGAACCCCCTTGACCAGGTGGAAGCCATAGGGGCCGACCAGCAGGCCGGTTACCAGGTAGCCGACGATCGGCGACTGCTTCAGCCGGCTGAAGAGCCAGGCGTTGGCCAGGGCCAGGGCGAGCAGGGTGAAGATTTCGCGGAGGACGGAAAGGTCGGGCATCGGGTCAGTCGTCTTCCGTCCGTTCCTGCCGCCTGGCCGCCCACCAGGCGAGGCGTTCGGCGATGGTCTTCTCGTAGCCGCTTTCCTTCGGGCGGTAGAAGGTGCGCCCCTTGAGCCGATCGGGCAGGTGCGTCTGGGTGACCACCGCGTCCGGGCGGTCGTGGGCGTACTGGTACCCCTGGTGGTAGCCGAGCTCCTTCATCAGTTTCGTCGGGGCGTTGCGGATGTGCAGCGGCACCGGCAGGGCGCCGCTGCTGCGGACCTCGGCCAGGGCCGCGTCGATCGCCACGTACGAGGCGTTGCTCTTCGGCGCGGTGGCGAGGTACGTCACGGCCTGGGCCAGCGGGATGCGCCCTTCGGGGAGGCCGATCACATGCAGCGCCTGCTGGGCGGCGACCGCCACCTGCAGAGCGCGCGGGTCGGCGTTGCCGACGTCCTCGGCGGCGAAGATGATCATCCGGCGGGCGATGAACATCGGATCCTCGCCGGCCTCGATCATCCGCGCCAGCCAGTAGATTGCCGCATCCGGGTCGGAGCCGCGCAGGCTCTTGATGAAGGCGGAGATGACGTTGTAATGCTCTTCGCCGCCCTGGTCGTAGAGCAGGGGCGCCTTTTGCAGGGCGGCCTCGACCGTGGTCAGCCGGATCGAGCCGTCCTCGGCCAGGTTGGCCGCCAGCTCCAGGGTGTTGAGGGCGACGCGCGCATCGCCGTGGGCCATCTCGGCCAGGAAGTCGAGCGCCTCCGCCTCGGCGCTCAGGCGGCGCTCCCCCAACCCCTCCGGCACGGTCAGCGCCCGTTCCAGCAGGATGCGCAGATCGTCGGCGGACAGCGGTTCGAGGACGAAGACCCGCGAGCGCGACAGCAGCGCCGAGTTGACCTCGAACGACGGGTTTTCGGTCGTGGCGCCGATCAGGATGACGTCGCCGCGCTCCACCCAGGGGAGAAACGCATCCTGCTGGGCCTTGTTGAAACGGTGAATCTCGTCGACGAACAGCACCGTGCGCCGGCCGTGGTAGCCGCGCTCCTCCTGGGCCCTGGCAACGATCTCGCGCACCTCCTTGACCCCCTGCAGCACCGCCGAAAAGGCGGCGAAGCGGCATCTGGTGGTGGCGGCGATGACCTGGGCGAGGGTGGTCTTGCCGGTGCCGGGCGGGCCCCAGAAGATCACCGAGGTCAGTTGGTCGGTTTCGATCAGCCGGCGCAGAACCTTCCCTTCGCCGAGCAGGTGCCGCTGCCCGACCACCTGGTCGAGGGCGCGCGGCCGCATCCGCTCGGCGAGCGGTGGCGGGGTGAGGGTGGCGGCGGTGGCGGCAAAGAGGTCCATCGGCATGACTCCCGGAGCAAGCGCTCAAACGTTAGCACAGCGATCCGCGCACGACAACCGGCCGCGGCCTGGTGGCGGCCGGTCGTGGACATCGTCGGGATGCTGTGGTAACTTTCCGGGCACTGCCCAAGGAGGTCCGCCTTGAAATCAATCGGGATTTTCGTCAAGCGGCGTCATCAGGACGCCGTGCGGGTTGCCGGGGAGGTCGCCGCCTGGTTCAACAGCCGCGGAATCGTGACGCTGGTCGATGAAGCGCTGGTGGCCGAGGTCCCCTACGCCCTCGGCTGTCCGCCGGCGGAGATTCCCAGTCGGGCCGACCTGCTCGTGGTCCTCGGCGGCGACGGCACCCTGCTCTCGGTGGCGCGTCTGGTCGGCGACCGCCGCACGCCGATCCTCGGCATCAACCTCGGCAGCCTCGGCTTTCTCACCGAGATCACCCGCGACGAAATCGATCCCGTCCTGACCAGCCTGCTGGCCTGCGAACTGCCGGTTTCCGAGCGCCTGCGCCTCGACGTCGCCATCCGCCGCGACGGGGAGGAACTGGCCCGCTACCGGGTGCTCAACGACCTGGTGATCAATAAGGGGGCCCTGGCCCGCATCATCGACATGGAGGCGTGGGTCGACGACAGCTACCTGACGACCTTCAAGGCCGACGGCCTGATCGTCGCCACGCCGACCGGCTCCACCGCCTACAATCTCGCGGCCGGCGGGCCAATCATCTCCTCGACGGTGCACTGCCTGGTCATTTCGCCGATCTGTCCCCACATGCTGACCAACCGCCCGATCATCGTCTCCGACGAGGCGCTGATCCGCATCGAGGTCAAGTTCCAGGACGAGGACGTGGTGCTCACCGCCGACGGGCAGGTCGGCATGCCGCTGCAGGGGGGCGACGTGGTGGAGATCCGCCGCTCGGCGCATCCCGCCGTACTGGTTCTCAGCCCGACCAAGGACTACTTCCAGATCCTGCGCACCAAGCTGAAATGGGGGGAAAGATAGTGCTGAGTACTGAGTGCAGAATCTGAAAGACAGCGATGAGCGATGAGTGCTGAGCGATGAGTGAAAATCTCTATATCTGTTGTTTGAGGGGTTTACTCATCGCTCATCGCTCGTCGCTCAGTACTTAGAATTGACTATGCTCCTGACTCTCTCTATCTCGAATTTCGCCATCATCGACCGGCTGGACGTCGAGTTCGGGCCCGGCTTCAACGTGCTGACCGGGGAGACCGGCGCCGGCAAGTCGATCGTCATGGACGCGCTCGGCCTGCTGCTCGGCGACCGGGCCAGCCCGGAGCTGATCCGTGCCGGTTGCGAGGAGGCGACCGTCGAGGCGCTCTTCGATCTGGCCGGCCGCCCCGACCTGCAGTCTTTGATCGCCGAGGCCGGCTTCCCCGCCGGCGACGACCTGATCCTGCGGCGGCTGGTCAGTCGTGCCGGCCGCAGCCGTGCCTACGTCAACGGCGGACTGGCGACCCTGGCCCAGCTGCAGCCGCTCGCCGAACAGCTGGTGTCGGTCTGCGGCCAGCACGAACATCAGGCGCTGATGGGGCGCGAGGCGCATCTGCCGCTGGTCGATGCATTCGGCGGCCACGCGGCGCTGAACGACGAATACCGGCAGCATTATGCCGCATGGCGGGCCACCGGCGAGCGCCTGGCGCGGCTGAGCGAGGCCGAGCGCGAGCGGGCCAGGCGCCTCGATCTGCTGCGTTTCCAGCTGCGCGAGCTCGAGGAGGCGCAACTGCGCCCCGGCGAGGATGAGGAGCTGGCTGCCGAACGCCTCCGCCTGCAGCATGCCGGACGGCTGGCGGCGGCGGCGAACGGCGGGTACGAGGCGCTTTATGCCGCCGACGGTGCGGTCTGCTCGGTGCTGGGCCGCCTGGCCGGCGAACTGGAAGGGCTGGCCGGGGTCGCCCCCGAATTCGGCCCGCCGGCAGAGACGTTGCGGCAGTCGCTGTATGCGCTCGAAGACGTTGCCGGACAGCTGCGCAGCCAGCTCGGCCGGATCGCCAGCGAGCCGGGCCGGCAGGAGGCCGTTGAGGAGCGGCTGGCCCTGTTGACCGCTCTCAAGCGCAAGCACGGCAAGACGATCGAGGGTCTCGTCGCGGAGCAGGCGGCCCTGGCCGCGGAGCTCGACGAACTGGAGCACGCCGAGGAGGTCCGCACCGTGCTGGAACAGGAGCGTGCCGCGCAACAGGCGGCGCTGCTCGAGGCCGGCCGGCGGCTCGGCGCGGCGCGCCGGGAGGCGGGGGAGCGCCTGGCGGCGGCCATGCGGCAGGAATTGGCCGATCTGTCGCTGGCCGGTGCCCTTTTCGAGCTGCAGCTGGCACCGCTGGCGGAACCGGGCCCGGCCGGACTGGAGCGGGGGGAATTCCTGTTGGCGCCGAACCGGGGGGAAGCCCTGCTGCCGCTGGCCCGCATCGCGTCCGGCGGCGAGCTGTCGCGTATCCTCCTGGCACTCAAGCGCATCACTCCGGGGCTCGATCGGGTGCCGACCCTGGTCTTCGATGAGGTCGATGCCGGCATCGGCGGCGCCACCGCGACCGCGGTCGGCGAAAAGCTGCGCGCCGTCAGCCGCACGGCCCAGGTGCTGTGCGTCACCCACCTCCCGCAGGTGGCGGCGGGTGCCGACCGCCATTTCCTGGTGAGCAAGCGTGAGGCGGCCGGGCGAACGGTGACCGCCATCGCGCGGCTCGACGGCGAGGAGCGCGTCCGGGAGATGGCCCGCATGCTCGGCGGCGCCCAGGTGACCGAGCGCACCCTCGCCCACGCCCGCGAACTGATCGGGGCGCCCGCCCAGGGGTAGCCCGCAAGGAGTCAGGCCCATGATCCGCAAAGCCCTTATCCCCGACGTCAAGGAAATCCACCGCCTGCTGCTCGATTACGCCCGCGACGGCCTGCTGCTGTCGCGGTCCCTGGCCGAGCTCTACGAGTCCCTGCGCGACTTCTACGTTTTTGAGGCCGACGGCAAGGTGGTCGGCACGGCGGCGCTGAACATCTGCTGGGAGGATCTCGCCGAGCTGCGCTCCCTGGCGGTCCATCCCGACTACAACGGCCGCGGCGCCGGCCGGGAGCTGGTGCTGGCTTGTCTCGACGAAGCCCGCCGCCTCGGCATCCGCCGGGTCTTCGCCCTGACCTACAAGCAGGCTTTTTTCGAAAAGCTCGGCTTCGCCGTAATCGAAAAATCGCAGCTCCCGCACAAGATCTGGGGGGACTGCATGAAGTGCGCGAAGTTCCCGGATTGCGACGAGATCGCGCTCAGCATCGACCTCGAGTGTTGACAAGGGGTTGACATCACGAGGCGAATTCGGTAACAGTTACACTCCCGCGAGCCGGGTCGGAATTTTCGGAAGGGGCGATGGCTTCTTCCGACGTGTCTTGAGAGGCAACGATTTGTCCAAACGCTTCACCATCCTGATCATCCCCGAGGGGTCGCATCGCGTCCGCCGCTTTGCCCTTCAGCTTTCCGCCATCAAGTGGTCGGCGGCGGGGGTGGCGTGTTGCGTGCTGCTGGTGATCGGCCTGGCGGTCTATGCCGTCAAGTCGGGGTTCGACCGGCGCGAGTTCGAGCGGCTGCGGGAGCAGTCGCGCGTCCACCAGCAGGAGATGGATCAGCTGGTGGCCAAGCTCGAGGATCTGCGCAAGGAACTGCTGGTCATGGCCCAGAACGATGCCAAGCTGCGGATCATGAACAAGCTGACCAAGCCGAAGACGGAGAACCTTGACGGCGTCGGCGGGCCGGCGGTGGGTGACGGGCCGGTCGACAAGCTGTCCAGTCTGCAGGACCAGATCGACAACCTGCGGCGCGAGGTCGATCTGCGCCGGGTCAGCCAGGAGGAGATCCAGGGGTTCCTCAACGATCAGCGTTCGCTGCTCGGTTCGCGGCCGGCCGGCTGGCCGGTGCGTGGCTGGGTGACCTCCGATTTCGGCGTCCGCCGCGATCCGTTCGACGGTCAGCGGCGCATGCACGAAGGGCTCGATATCGCCACCCGCACCGGGACGCCGGTAATGACCACGGCTGCCGGGATCGTCCGCGAGGTCGGCACCGAGCCGGGTTACGGCAAGCTGGTGGTCATCGACCACGGACACGGCTTTTCCACCGCCTACGGCCACAACTCGCGCATTCTGGTCAAGATCGGCCAGCGTGTAAAGCGCGGCGAGGTGATCGCCACCGCCGGCAACACCGGCCGCTCGAGCGGTCCGCATGTCCACTACGAAGTGCGCGTCAACGGCGTGCCGGTCAACCCGGACAAGTACCTGTAGGCGGTTCTCCCCAAAGGTAAAAAACACAACCCCGGCCGTGCGGCCGGGGTTTTTTTGTCGGATGGGGCAGCGGGCGGCACAGGGGCCGCATGGTGGTCAGCGGACGGTGAAGCTGGTTTCACGCGAGTCGCTGCTGCTTTCGCTGCGGATCGTGGTGATCACCTTGTAGGTGCCGCGCTTGGCGTCGGCGGGGAGGAACAGCGGCACGTTGGAGTTGTAGGTGCCGGGGGTGCGGGTCGAGGTGACCTCCGGCTTGCCGACCAGTTCGTTGTTGAGGCGGATTTCGCGGATCTCGGTCAGGCTCACCTGGCTGTTCGCCTGGGGCGCCATCACGGCGTAGGTGCAGAGCAGATCGACCTTGCCTCCGGGCGAAATGGCTCCGGGGCTGACGGTTGCGCTTTCGATCCGGATCGAGACCCCGGCCGTCCCCTGGTAGTTGTAGTGGCTGGCGGTTTCCTCGGCGGTCTTCTGCCGGTCGACGGTGTAGTTGCCGATGGCGCCGCCCACCAGCGCGCCGACCAGGCCGCCGATGAGCGCCCCCTGGGTGCGCGACCCCTCGCCGGCCAGGACGGCGCCGGCCAGTGCCCCCGTGGCGGCCCCGATCCCTGCGCCGGCCGCGGCGCCCTTGTGCTCCTCGGGGATGGTCGTGCAGCTGCCGAGGGTGAAAATGACGAGACAAGCAATGATGCCTTTGCAGAACGTCCTCATGGTCTCCTCCTTGGAAGCGTGTGGTTGCCGGTTCCTCTGCTCAAGCATAGCTCTTTGCCCACCGCTGTCAAAAGCGCTGCCGGACCCTTTCGCCTTGAGCACCCTCCGGCGCTGTGCTAACATTACCCGCTTGTCAGGCCCGCCCTGCGCCAGGCCAAATCCACCCGGAAACGGAGTCGATAATGATCGGTTCGATCATCAAGAAGATCGTCGGCAGCAAGAACGACCGTGAGTTGAAGCGGCTGCAGCCGCTGGTGGAAAAGATCAACGCTCTCGAGCCCCAGATGCAGGCGCTCTCCGATCCCCAGCTGACCGCCAAGACCGCAGAGTTCCGCGCGCGTCTCGGCCGCGGCGAGACCCTCGACAGCCTGCTCCCCGAGGCCTTCGCCGTCACCCGCGAGGCCGGCAAGAGGGTGCTCGGCATGCGGCACTTCGACGTGCAGCTGCTCGGCGGCATGGTCCTGCACGAAGGGAAGATCGCCGAGATGAAGACCGGCGAAGGGAAGACCCTGGTGGCGACGCTGCCGGTCTATCTCAATGCCCTGGCCGGCAAGGGGGTGCACGTCATCACCGTCAACGACTACCTGGCCAGGCGCGACTCCGAGTGGATGGGTAAAATCTACCGCTTCCTGGGGATGTCGGTCGGCTGCATCGTCCACGGGCTCACCGATGCCCAGCGCCAGGAGGCCTACGGCAGCGACATCACCTACGGCACCAACAACGAGTTCGGCTTCGACTACCTGCGCGACAACATGAAGTTCGCCCTGGCCGATTACGTCCAGCGCGACCTCAACTTCGCCATCGTCGACGAGGTCGACTCGATCCTGATCGACGAGGCCCGCACCCCGCTGATCATCTCCGGGCCGAGCAGCGCCTCCAGCGAACTGTACTATGCCGCCGACCGGATCATCCCGATGCTGAAGAAGGGGGAGGTCAAGGAGGACCGCGACAGCGGCGGCCTCGGGCGGGTGGTGCGCAACTATACCGGCGACTACACGGTCGACGAGAAGTCGAAGGCCGCCACGCTGACCGAAGAAGGGGTCGCCAAGGTCGAGAAGCTGCTGAAGGTCGACAACCTCTACGATCCGCGCAACATGACGATGCTGCACCATGTCAACTGCGCCCTGAAGGCCCATGCCCTGTTCCGGCGCGACGTCGACTACGTGGTCAAGGACGGCGAGGTGATCATCGTCGATGAATTCACCGGGCGCCTGATGCCGGGGCGGCGCTGGAGCGACGGCCAGCACCAGGCGATCGAGGCCAAGGAAGGGCTCAAGGTCGAGCGCGAGAACCAGACGCTGGCGACCATCACCTTCCAGAACTACTTCCGCATGTACGACAAGCTGGCGGGGATGACCGGCACCGCGGACACCGAGGCGGCCGAGTTCAGCGAGATCTACAAGCTCGACGTGGTGGTCATGCCCACCAACCGGCCGATGGTCCGCCTCGACCGGGCCGATGTCATCTACAAGACCGAGAAGGAGAAGTTCAAGGCCGCCATCGACGACATCGTCCAGCGCTTTGAAAAGGGGCAGCCGGTCCTGGTCGGCACCATCTCCATCGAGAAGTCCGAAGTGCTCTCCGACCTGCTGAAGAAGCGCGGCGTCCCGCACAACGTCCTCAATGCCAAGCAGCATGAGCGCGAGGCCGAGATCGTCGCCCAGGCCGGGCGCAAGGGGGCGGTGACCATCGCCACCAACATGGCCGGCCGCGGCACCGACATCGTGCTCGGCGGCAATCCGGAGATGCTGGCCAGGCGCGAGGCGGCTGGCGCCGAAGATGCCGAGGCGGCCTATGCCCAGGCGCTGGTCAGGTATCGCGAGGCCTGCGCGAAGGAGAAGCAGGAGGTGCTCGAACTCGGCGGCCTGTACATCCTCGGCACCGAGCGCCACGAGTCGCGGCGCATCGACAACCAGCTGCGCGGCCGTTCCGGCCGTCAGGGCGATCCCGGCGAGAGCCGCTTCTACATGGCTCTCGACGACGACCTGCTGCGCATCTTCGGCTCCGACCGGGTGGCTTTCATCATGGACAAGCTGAAGATGCCGGAAGGGGAGCCGATCGAGCACGGCATGATCTCGCGGGCCGTCGAAAATGCGCAGAAGAAGGTCGAGGCCCACAACTTCGAGATCCGCAAGCACCTGATCGACTATGACGACGTGATGAACAAGCAGCGCGAGGTGATCTACACCCAGCGCAAGGAAGTGCTGGCCGGCGAAAACATCCGCGGCACGATCGATTCGATCCTCGACGAGACCGTGCAGGACATGGTGGCGACCTTCTGCCCGGAAAAGACGCCGCCGGCCGAATGGAACTGGGAGGGGCTGTTCGTTGATTTCGGCGGGCAGTTCAGCTTTGCCGCCGACCTGCCCGGTGCGGCCGCGCCCGGACTGACCCAGGACCAGCTGGTTGAGAACCTGCGCGAACAGGTTGCCCGGCAGCTGGCCGCCCGGACCGAGGAATTCGGCGAGCCGGTCATGGAGCATCTCATGAAGGTGCTGCTGCTGCAGACCATCGACGAACAGTGGAAGGATCATCTCCTCTCCATCGACCACCTCAAGGAGGGGATCGGGATGCGCGCCTACGGCCAGCGCAACCCGAAGGAAGAATACAAGCGCGAGGCCTACGGCCTGTTCATGGAGATGATGGGGCGGATTCGCCAGGAGGTGGTGAACAAGCTGTTCCGCGTCCAGCTGGTTCGCGAAGATGAAGTCAGCCGCCTCGAGGAGGAGCAGCGCCGCGAGCGCAACGCCCTGGCCAAGGCCGGCGGGCCGCCTCCGGCGGTGCAGGCGCCGACCCGGCGCGATGCCGCCACTGTCGGGCGCAACGATTCCTGCCCCTGCGGCAGCGGCAAGAAGTACAAGAAGTGCTGCGGCCAGTGAGGCCCAAGGAGCCAATGTGACGGCTTTGCCCGCTGCCGTCGGTTCGGCGCCGCTGCTGCTGATCGAACAGACGCCCGGCAGCCTCGACCCGGTCAGGGCGCACCTTTCGGGATGGCGTGTGATCGTGCTCCCCTTCGATCAGCGCGATGCGGCTCCCGACCTGATCTCCCGCGAACGGGTCGGCGTGGTCTTCTGCGACCACCCTGAAGATGATCAGCGCGGGATGCGGCTTCTCGAGGAGATTCGCCGCGTTCATCCGCACCTGCCGGTTTTGCCGGTCATTCATGGCGGGGCCCTTGATGCGGCGCTGGAGGCGTTCCGCCACGGCGCCGCCGACGTGCTGTTCCGGCCGCTCGAGGCCGACCAGATCGCCCGGGCGATGGCGCGGGTGCGCCGTCTGGGCGACAGCCAGCAGGCTCACCTGCAGCAGCAGAGCCAGGCCGCCCGCTCCCTCGACGACCTTGTCCTGCTCCGGGCCATCGGCGCCACGACCAGCAGCGAGGAGAACCTGCAGCGCCTGCTCGAGCGGGTGGTCGAGGCCATCCGCTCCGCCCTGCGGGTCGATATCGCTTCGCTGATGCTCTGCAACGATGCCGGTCAGCTCGAAATCCGCGCGGCGCACGGCTTGCCGGCCGAGGTCGTCGCCGAGGTCAGGGTCGCGCCCGGCGAGGGGGTCGCCGGCCACGTTCTGGTCAGCGGCGAACCCGTGCTGATCGACGATCTCGCCAGCGACGGGCGCTTCCGGCTGAGCGAGAAGGCCGGGCGCTACCGGAGCGGCTCCCTGCTCTCCGTGCCGATCCGCACCCAGGACCGGGTCATCGGCGTGCTCAACGTCAATAACAAGCACGACCGCGACTCCTTTACGGCGGCGGATCAGGACCTGCTGGCGATGATCGCCCACCAGGCGGCGCTGGCCATCGAGAATCTCAAGCTGGTCGGCCGCTTGCAGGAACAGTCGCGGGAGCTGGAAAAGACCCATGCCGAACTGCTGCACCTGCACCGCGATCGGACGCGGTTCGTCTGCAGCCTCTCCCACGAACTGAAAACGCCGCTGACCTCGATCCTCGGCTTCGCCGATCTGCTGGTCGGTTTCTTCGACCAGCTCGGCCCACGGGAAGTGCGTGACTACCTGGGGCGCATTCATGGCGAAAGCCTCCATCTCGAGCGTCTGCTCAACGGCATGCTGCGCCTGTTCGCCATCGATTCGGGGAGCGAGCACTGGCAGTGGCAGAACGTTTCGCTCCCGGCCTGCCTCGACGAAGCGCTTGCCGGGCACCTGCTTGCCGTTGCCGAGAAGGATCTCGTGGTCGAATGCACGATCGCCCCGGATCTGGCACCGGTCTGGGCCGATCACGACAAGCTCCTGATTTTGCTGGATGCCCTGATCGACAATGCGGTCAAGTTCAACCGTGCAGGCGGGGGGATTCGGATTCGCACCGAGAATCGCCAGACCGATGGCGGCCGCTGGGCCTACCTGGCCATCGCCAACGACGGGCACAAGGTTCTGCCGGAACAGGCCGACCTGATTTTCCAGCAGTATTCGCAACTCGGGGATATCAACACCGAAAAACCGTGCGGCGTCGGGATCGGCCTGGCAACCTGCCGGGCCATCCTGCGCCAGATGCACGGGTCGATCTTTCTTGAACCGGTGCGCGGGGAAGGAACCTGCCTCGGGGTGCTGTTCCCCGTCCGGTCCCATTGCGAGGAGGTCACTCATGTCGCACCTGAATGTGTCTGATCTGCCGGCAGGATTTCGTTATGCCGCCTGTGCCGCCGGCGTCAAGAAATCCGGAAAGCCCGACCTGGCCCTGATCGTGGCCGACCGTCCGGCGACCTGTGCCGGCACCTTCACCACCAACCGCGTGGTGGCCGCCCCGGTCGTCCTGACCCGGGAACGCATCGCCTCCGGCCGTTGCCAGGCGATCCTGGTCAACAGCGGCAACGCCAACGCCTGTACCGGTGAACAGGGGCTGGCCGATGCCCGGCGTTGCACGTCCCTGGCGGCCGAAGCCCTCGGAATCGACGAGGAGCTGGTTGCCGTCTGTTCCACCGGGGTGATCGGCGTGCCGCTGCCGATGGCCCGCTTCGAGGAGCACGTTCCGCTTCTGGTCCGGCAGTTGTCCGGCGAGCAGGCCCAGGCGGTGGCGGAGGCGATCCGGACCACCGATGCGTTCCCGAAAACCGCGGCGCGGCAGGTCGTCGTCGGCGGTCGGCCGTGCCGCATCGTCGGCATCGCCAAGGGGGCCGGCATGATCCATCCCGACATGGCGACCATGCTGGCGTTCGTCATGACCGATGCCGTGCTCGATGCCGCCACGGCCGGCAGCCTGCTGCGGACGGCGGTCTCCCGGACCTTCAACCGGATCACGGTCGATCGCGACACCTCGACCAACGACACGGTGCTGCTGCTCGCCAGCGGCGCTTCCGGGGGGACCGCAATCGTCGGGGACGACGCCGCCAGTCGGGGGTTCGCCGCGGCGCTGGAAGAGGTGCTGCAGGAGTTGGCGAAGATGATCGTCCGGGACGGCGAGGGCGCCACCAAACTGGTGCGGATTCAGGTCGAAGGGGCCCGCAGCGAGGCGGATGCGCTGGCCGTCGCCCGCAGCGTTGCGACCTCGGCCCTGGTCAAGACCGCGTTCTTCGGGGCGGATGCCAACTGGGGGCGGATCATTGCCGCTGCCGGCTATGCGGGGGTCGAAGTCGATCCGCAGCGGGTGCGGATCCTGTTCGACGACGTGGCCATGGTCGAAAGCGGCCTCGGCCTGGGGATGGAGCAGGAAGGCAAGGCCACCGCGATCCTCAAGCAGCCGGAATTCACCGTCACCGTCGATCTCGGTCTTGGCGCGGGGAGTGCCTGGTATTACACGTCGGATCTGGGGTACGAGTACGTCAGGATCAATGCCGATTACCGATCCTAGGGGCGGTGCCCGGCTCGTCGTCCGTCGCCGGTCCTCAGCGTTTCAGTTGCGTTGCGGAAAAATCGCCGACGCCGGGCTGGCAGGCGGCGACTTCGTTGAGGAAGCTCTCCTCGATGAAGCGTTCCAGAAAAGTGGCCTGTTCGGTGTTGAGCGACGTGAAGCCCAGGCCGAAGCCCTGCATGTAGTTGTTCTGGGGTGCCGGTTCGATGACGTAGAGCACCGTGCCTTCAACCTCGAGTTCCTTGCTGTGGCCGAGGAGCGGGAAGACCGCGGAGATCCGGTCCCCTTTCGCCAGTTTCAGCGGCGAGCGGAAAAAGAGCCCGGCCATGCTGAGGCTCAGGACTTCGGCGAGGACGTAATCTTCCCCCCTGGTCCGGTACATCCCGGGGAGTTGCAGGCGCAGGCGCAGGTTGTGGCGGGGGTGTTTCTCGACACGGCGCTGGATGATGGCAAACAGTTCGAAGATGTCGATCGGAACATTGAGGGCGGCATCCGGACCGGATTCCTCCACGGGGCAGTCGGGGTGTCTGAGCACCAGGACCGGGAGGGGGACTTTCGCCTGCGGCAGCGTGATGCGGCTGAGGAAATGGCTGCCGATCATCAGCATGGCCGGCGAGCTTCCGGCGAGGAAGACATTGACCTGCTCGGCTTCGGTGGCGGTAAGGACCCGGTAGCCCCAGTGCTTGAGAATCGGTTCCAGGGTGGCGAGCAGGTCGAGCCGGTCGTCGGCGAGTATCAGGCATTTCATGGGTGTGCAGTCGGTCCGTTAATTGAACTGGTGAAGCAGCCGCCAATACTAGTCGATAACGGTTCGTCAGCATAGAGGGAAAATCAAAGGATTTTTGCCGGTTTGACCGAGGAAGCGCGGGTGATGACGATCAGAGAGTCGATCGAAGAGCGCGAGCAGTCCCTGCTGTCGCCGCGGGCCGCCTGCAGCC
This sequence comes from Deltaproteobacteria bacterium, assembly GCA_005774545.1. Lineage (GTDB taxonomy): Bacteria > Desulfobacterota > Desulfuromonadia > Desulfuromonadales > BM103 > VAUL01. The sequence goes on from VAUL01000002.1 coordinate 33,162, forward strand.
GCTCCTCCCGGGGGCGTCCCCGCAGCGAGGAACCGTGTCCGGTCCGTACCTGCTATCAGGTCGACCGGGACCGGATTCTGCACAGCAAGTCGTTCCGCCGCCTCAAGCACAAGACGCAGGTGTTCCTTTCCCCGGAGGGGGATCACTACCGGACCCGCCTGACGCACACCCTGGAAGTGTCCCAGATCGCGCGGACCGTGGCGCGGGCCCTGCAACTCAACGAGGATCTGACCGAAGCGGTCGCCCTCGGTCACGATCTCGGCCATACCCCCTTTGGACATGCCGGCGAACGGGTTCTGGACGAACTCCTGCAGGACGGCTTCCACCATGTCCGGCAGAGCCTGCGCGTGGTCGACCTCCTCGAAAACGACGGGGCGGGGCTCAACCTGACCTGGGAGGTGCGTGACGGCATCCTGCACCATTCCAAGGGGCGCGGCGCACTGCTCGGCAAGGGGGAGTGCGATCTTCCGGCCACTCTCGAGGGGCAGGTTGTCCGTCTTGCCGACATCGTCGCCTATGTCAGCCACGACCTCGACGATGCCATCCGGGCCGGGCTCATCTCCGGGGAGGCCGTTCCGGCCCCGCTGCGCGAGGTGCTGGGCAGCTGGCATGGCGAGCGGATCAATACCATGGTGGTCGACATGATCGCGACGTCGCTGGCGACGGGGACCGCCTCCATTCGCCTCTCCGAACCGGTCAGCCAAGCGGTGACCGAATTGCGCGACTGGCTGTTTCGCCATGTCTACCAGGCGGAATCGGTCGCCGCCGACTTTCACAAGGCCAGCCATGTCCTGCGCGCCCTGTTCGATTATTTCCTCGCACATCCCGGCGAGTTGACGGCCTGCGGCGGCCGCCCCTCCGAACAGGATGGCGTGGAGGTGGCGGTTGCCGATTTCCTGGCCGGGATGACCGACCGTTATGCCATGAACCTCTACCAGCGGCTTTTCCTCCCCCAGCCGTGGAAGGCCCTGTGAGGTTGCGTGACGCGCTCTCGGACCAAATCGGGGCGCGCTCTAAGAGGGGGAAAAAGCTGGGTATTTCCAGGTTCGCCGCTTGACACCCGGAAATGCCGTATGATAGCGTTTCAAACGGTTTGGCCGGGACGTCCCGCGCGATGTTCCGCCGGTCGCCGAGGAGGATGCGCATGAGCAAGAAATTGCTGTTGGCCGATGACAGCATCACCATTCAGAAGGTGATCCAGATCACCTTCGCCCATGAAAACTACGAGCTGTCGATCACCGACAACGGTGACAGCGCCTTTGCCCGGGCGCGGGAACTGATGCCCGACCTGGTGCTGGCCGACGTCTACATGCCCGGCAAGAACGGTTACGAGCTGTGCGCGGCGATCAAGGCGGAACCGTCGCTGAAGCACGTTCCGGTGCTGCTGCTTGCCGGCTCGTTCGAGCCGTTCGACGAGGGGAAGGCCCGGGTTTGCGGTGCGGATGCCTGGATCGAGAAGCCGTTCGAGTCCCAGGCGCTGATCGACAAGGTGGCGGCGCTGCTCGGCGCGGCTCCGGCTGCGGCTGCCGCTCCGCCCTCGGCTGCGACGGCGGCTGCTGCGGTTCCGCCGCCGGCCCCGACCCCGGTCGATTCGTTTGCCGACATCACCTTTGAAGAGCCTGTCGCCCCGGCGGCTGCGCCCCCCGACGACTGGAGCGATCTGGGGGCGGTGGCTGCCCCGCCGGTCGAAGCGGCCCCGCCGGTCTTCGAATTTTCCACCGAACCGTTCCCGCCGGCCGCGGAGCCCCTGGCGTTCGAAACCCCCGCGCCTCCGGCCGCGGACCTCGATATCTTTGCCGCTTCCGAAGAGGTGATGGCTCTCGGCGAAGACGACATCCTCGGTGCCGAGGATCTCGAGCCGGCCGGCGAGATGCCGACGCTCTCCCCCTGGTCGCGCGAAGCCGCACCTCTCGAAGAGTCGTTCGAGGCCCTGACCGAACCGCCGCCGTTGACGTTTGCCCCGCCGATCGAGCCGCCGCCGGCACCGCCGGTGCCCAGCCTGGCCCCGGCGGCTGCCCCGGCGCCCGTTGTTCCGGTTGCACCTGAGCCTGTCGCGGCCCCGGTTGCCCCGGCGCCCGTGGCGGCCCCGGTTGCTGCCCCCGCTGCGGCCGCTGCCGTGGAACAGCGCGTCGCCACCCTGACCGAAGGCGAAATTGAGCAGATCGTCGAACGGGCCGTCGGCAAGGTTATCGAAAGGCTGGCCGGTTCGGTGCTGGAACGGGTCGCCTGGGAGGTCGTGCCTGATCTCGCCGAGGCGCTGATCAAGGAAGAGATCCGCAAGATCAAGGACGCCGCCGCTTAATCGGGGCAGTTTCCCTGACAATTCAGATGCGAAATGGGGATTGGGCCAATCCCCATTTCTTTTCGTAAGGAGCAGCAATGAGCAGCGAGCCGAAACTTTCCAAGGGGTACGAGCCCCACGACGTCGAACGCAAGTGGTACGGAGTCTGGGAGGCCAACGGATATTTCCGCGCCGACGAGCGCTCCGGCAAAGCCCCCTACGCCATCGTCATCCCGCCGCCCAACGTCACCGGCGTGCTGCACATGGGGCACGCGCTGAACAACACCCTGCAGGACATTCTGTGCCGCTGGCAGCGCATGCAGGGGAAAGAGGTGTTGTGGATGCCCGGTACCGACCATGCCGGGATCGCCACCCAGAACGTGGTGGAGAAGCAGCTTGCCTCCATGGGGACCGACCGCCACGCCGTGGGTCGCGACGGCTTCATCGAACGGGTCTGGCAGTGGCGCGAAGAGTCGGGGGGGCAGATCATCCAGCAGCTCAAGCGGCTCGGCGCCTCCTGTGACTGGGAGCGTGAGCGCTTCACCATGGACGAGGGGCTCAGCAAGGCGGTGCGCGAAGTGTTCGTGCGCCTCTTCGATGAAGGGCTGATCTATCGGGCCAACCGCCTGATCAACTGGTGCCCGCGCTGCCACACCGCCCTTTCCGACCTCGAGGTCGAGCACGACGAGAAGAAGGGGCACCTCTGGCACCTGCGCTACCCGGTGACCGGCAGCGACCGGCATCTGGTGGTTGCCACCACCCGCCCGGAAACGATGCTCGGCGACACCGCCGTGGCCGTCCATCCCGAGGACGAGCGCTACGCCGGCCTGATCGGCAAGACCGTCATGCTGCCGCTGGTGAATCGCGAGATTCCGATCGTTGCCGATGAATACGTTGACCGCGAGTTCGGCACCGGTGTGGTCAAGATCACCCCAGCCCACGACTTCAACGACTTCGAGGTGGCACGGCGGCACAACCTGCCGGCGATCAACATCCTCGACGAATCCGGGGTGATCAACGAGAACGGCGGGCCGTATGCCGGCCAGGAGCGTTACGAGGCGCGCGCCAACGTGGTCGCCGACCTGGAAAACCGGGGGCTGCTCGCCAAAATCGACGACCACCAGAACGCGGTCGGTGAATGCTACCGCTGCAAGACCGTCATCGAGCCGTACCTGTCGCTGCAGTGGTACGTCAAGGTCGGCCCGCTGGCGGAGCAGGCGATCAAGGCGGTGCAGGACGGCCGCACGCGCATCGTCCCGGCGCAGTGGGAGAAGACCTATTTTGATTGGATGTTCAACATCCAGGACTGGTGCATCAGCCGCCAGATCTGGTGGGGGCACCGCATCCCAGCCTGGTACTGCGAGGATTGCGGCGGCATCACCGTCAGCCGCGAGGATGCCGCTGTCTGCGCCGACTGCGGCAGTGCGGCGATCCGCCAGGACAACGATGTGCTCGACACCTGGTTCTCCTCGGCACTCTGGCCGTTCTCGACCATGGGCTGGCCGGAGCGGACCGCGACCCTGGAAAAATTCTACCCGACCTCATGCCTGGTCACCGGCTTCGACATCCTCTTCTTCTGGGTGGCACGGATGATGATGATGGGGCTGAAGTTCATGGATCAGGTGCCGTTCGGCGACGTCTACATCCACGCCCTGGTGCGCGACGCCCAGGGGCAGAAGATGAGCAAAAGCAAGGGGAACGTCATCGATCCGCTACACGTCATCGACGAGTACGGCGCCGATGCCTTCCGCTTCACTCTGGCGTCCTTCGCCGCCATGGGGCGCGATATCAAGCTCTCCACCGAGCGGATCGCCGGCTACAAGGCCTTCGCCAACAAGCTGTGGAACGCCAGTCGCTTCGCCCTGATGAATCTCGACGGCTTCGACCCGGCGACCGGGATCGATCTGGACGACCCGCAACTCTCCGATGCCGACCGCTGGATTCTCACCCGCCTGAGCGAGACCATCGAGCAGACCACCCGGGCACTGGGCGACTACCGCTTCAACGAGGCGGCGGGGACGCTCTACGCCTTTACCTGGAACAGTTTCTGCGACTGGTACATCGAACTGAGCAAGGAAGCGCTCCACGGTGGCGACGCGCAGGCGAAGCGCCGGGTGCAGGGGGTGCTCTTCACGGTGCTGGAGCAGTTGCTGCGCCTGCTCCATCCGTTGATGCCGTTCATCACCGAGGAGATCTGGCAGGCCCTGCCGGGAACCCGGCCGACCGCCTCGCTGATGCTGGCCGCCTGGCCGGAGACCGCGGCGGTACCGGCCGATGCGGCCGCCTCGGCGCGCATGGAGCTGGTCATGGAGGTGATCCGCGCCATTCGCAACATCCGCGGCGAAATGGATGTCCCGCCCGGGAAGCAGATCAGTGCCCTGTTGCTGTGCGGCTCGCCGGAGTCGGTGGCGATCCTGGAGGCAGCGCAGGGGGCGGTTCGGGCCTTGGCGCGGGTCAGCGACCTGCAGATCGGCCAGAATCTGGCCCGTCCGGCTCAGGCGGCGACCCAGGTAGCGGGCGATGTCGAAATCTGCCTGCCGCTGGCCGGGCTGGTCGATATTGCCGAAGAGGAGCAGCGTCTCGGCAAGGAAATCGCCAAGGTGCGCACCGACGTGGAGTTTTTCCGCAAGAAGCTCGCCAACGAGAAGTTCGTGGCCAATGCCCCGGCGGAGGTTTTGGCGAAGGACCGTGGCAAACTGGCGGAAGCCGAGGAAAAGCTGGTGATTCTGGAGCGGAGTCTGGCAAAACTGGCGGGGTTGAGGTAGACCGACTCTGCCGAACGGATAAAAAACGGGGCTGCGTCGAGCAGCCCCGTTTTTTATTTTGCTTGATCGGCAGCGGTGGCGTGCCGGTTCAGGTGGCTGCGCCGCCGGTCCGGCCGGACAGTTGCCGGCCCATGCAGTCCGGACAGTAGCCGTGGGTGAAGCGCAGATCCCAGTGGCTGCGGAAATACTCCTCGAGGCTGACCCAACTGCGATCGTCGGCGCGGATCTTCTTGCAGCACGAGCAGATCGGCACTATGCGCCACAACTCTGCCAACTCGCTGATGTCCTCCAGGGTCAGCAGGACCAGCCGCCGGCTGTCGTAATCGAACGGCACGGCGGTGATCAGGGCATAGAAATCGATGGAACTCTCGCCGGCGGCAAGTTCCAGAACCGTCCGCTTGCGGAAGGTCTTCTCGCCGGCCATCGCCTGGGTGACGGCATTGCGGACGGCGCAGTCGCGGCACCCTGCGGCATGTCCGCACCCCTCCGGCTGTTCGGACGCCAGCAGGCACTGCAGGGCGTCGCCGCCACGGCGCTGAAAGGGGGGTTGGCCGCCGGAAAAAAGCTGCAGTGCCGAAGCGTTGCAGTCGAGAATGCGCACATCCTCGTCGACCACGAACATCATGGTCGGGGACGCATCCATCACGGCCTTCAGGAAGGAATCGCGGGGGGGCTGCGGCGGCGGGGCGAAGCGGCTCATGCCTTCATCCTCTGGTGATCTTCCCCGCCCATAAACCCTGTATAGCAAAAAGCCCGCACGGGGACAATGCCGTAAATTCAGGCGAGCCAACCCAGCAGGCGCAGATGCCGCACCAGGTTGACGACCCCCATGCCGGTCACCAGCACCCCGGCGGTGCGCAGCATCCACTGCCGGGCCCGGATGCCGAGCCATTGGGTCACACTGCCGACCAGCAGCAGGGACGGCACGGTGCCAAGCCCGAAGGCGAACAGGGTCGCGGCACCGAGCAGCGGGTCGGCGCCCTGGGCCGCGGTGATCGCTACCGCGTAAAGATAGCCGCAGGGGAGCAGCCCAAACAGCAGCCCCAGGGGGAGCGCGCCCAGCCAGACCGGCAGGCGTCGCAGGTGCTGAACCCCGTTGGTCATGGCCCGGAACGGCCCGGGGAAGTCGAGCCGGGCGACGTTGAGCCCGGCGAACAGGCCGGCGGTTCCCAGCCCGACGGCGATGATGAACAGGTCAGAACCGATCAGCAGGATCCTGGTGACGTCACGGAACGCTTCGGCGTAGGCCAGGGCCGAACCGAGCCAGCCGGCCAGCGCGCCGATCAGCGTGTAGGTGGCCACCCGCCCGGCATTGTAGAGCAGGGGGAAGAGCCAGCCGCCGGGCCGCCCGCCGGCTGTCAGCGCCAGGGCCCCGACGAGGGGGCCGCACATGCCGATGCAGTGCCCGGCGCCCAGCAGCCCCGTGGTAAATCCCATCACGATGAGCGGATCGCTCATTTCATCCGCACCGTTTCGATGTCGAAGGACATGGCCTGCCGGCTGCCGTCGGTCTTTTCCGCCAGGCAGTTGATCCGCCAGGCCCCCATGGCGCAGGTGAAGATCATTTCGCCGACATAGGCGCCGTCGCGTTCCGTTATCCTCGGCCGGTTCTCGGGCATGGTCATCGACGGCATGATCATGTCGCAGCTGACACGCGCTCCGGTGACGGGGCGGCCGGCGCCGTCGCTGACCAGGAGGCGGAACGGGATCGGCGTCATGGTCACGAGTTCGTCAGCCTGCAACTCGAGGGTCGCGCTGCCGGCCGGGGTTCCCGCGGCCGTAATCCGGACCGGTGCGGCGCAGACCTCCCCATGGAGAACGACAGCCGCCAGCGAAAATACCATGAAAAAAAAGAGCTTGAAAGGCATCTGCTCACCTCTTGCGTGAAGGATTTTCGTCGTCATCGTCATCATCGAGCATTCTGAATTTCGGCCCCTCCGGGTCGTCGAATTCACCGCGCCTGACGGCCCAGAGGAAGACCAGCCAGACGCCGGCGCCGACGCACAGGGACAGGAAAATCAGGGCGATGGTCGACAGGGTCATCGGTGTCAGGCGGGGGGCAACTGGCTGCCGGTCCCGAGCAGGCGGATTTCGCGCTGCGGGACGGGGATGCTGATGCCGTTGACACGAAACGTTTCAAGGACCGAACGGTTCAGTTCGCCGATGGTCTCGGCAAAGTCGGGGACATTGACCCATGGCCGGACGGCGATGCTCACCGAAAAATCGGCGAGCGTGGCGACCTGAACCAGCGGTTTCGGCTCCCGGAGAACCCGCGGATTAGCGCACAGCACTTCCTCGACGAGAGCAAGGGCCCGGCCGATGTCGGTATCGTAGGCAACGCCGACCGCCAGGCTCAGTTGCCGGATCTCTCCGTAATTGTGCAGGATTTCCCCGGCGATCATGCGATTGGGGATGACGACACGCGACAGGTCGGGATGACTCAGCGTGGTGCTGAACAGGGAGATGCTTTCCACCAGCCCCTCTTCGTTGACAATCGAAATGTACTCCCCGACCCGGTAGGGGCGGGTGAAGACGATGGTCAGGCCTGCGGCCAGGTTTGACAGGACCCCCTGCATGGCGAGCGCGATGCCAGCTCCGGCGACCCCCAGGCCGGCAATCAGCGGCAGGAGATCGACCCCCAGGTTCTGCAGGGCCAGGATGAGGAACAGGACCAGCACCAGGAGCCGCGTCGTCCGGATCAGCAGTTGCCGGATGGTGACGTCCAGGTCCAGGCGCACCAGCACCTTGTCGAGCAGGCGCCCGACCCAGCGGCCGACGTAGTAGCCGATCGCGAGGATCAGGGCGGCCACGAACAACCGGGGTCCGAACTCGAAGCCGAGATCGATCAGTTTGGTCTGGATCTGGTTCAACGCGGCCAGTTGCCCGCTGATGGCTAGTCCTTCGGTCGGCATGTGCTCACCCCGCGAGAATGATTTCCACAGGTTACTGTACCGTCTGTCCCGGAATACTCAAGTGCCGGCCCGGGGAGCCGCCCGCGCCCCTTCCTTTCAGGACTTTTTTCTCCCCAGGCGCAGTGAATTCGCCACCACGCAGACCGAACTCAACGCCATGGCCGCGGCGGCGTGAATCGGGGCGAGCCCGCCCGCGGCCGCCAGTGGCAGGGCGGCGAGGTTGTAGACGAATGCCCAGAAAAGATTCTGACGGACAATCGACATGGTTGACCTTGCCAGTTGCAGTGCTTCCTGAAGCCGGTCCAGGCGGGGAACGGTCAGCACCAGGTCGGATGTCGTCAGCGCGATGTCGGTGCCGCCGGCCAGGGCGCACCCGACATCGGCCAGCGCCAGGGCCGGGGCGTCGTTGATGCCGTCGCCGACCATCATGACCCGTCGTCCGGCGTCGCGTTCGGCCTGCAGTCGGGCGCACTTCCCCTCGGGGAGCAGCCCGCCCCGGGCTTCGTCGATGCCGATCCGGGCCGCCAGTTGCTCGGCGGCCGCCTGGCTGTCGCCGCTGAGCAGGACGGTGCGGATCCCGAGCCGGTGCAGGGCCGTCACCAACTCCCCGGCGCCGGGACGGATCGTGTCCCTGAAGAGCAGCCGGCCGAGGTAACGCCCGGCCAGGGCGATGTGGATTTCCGTGGCGGCGGTGTCTTCGTGCAGCGGCGGGATGATGCCGTGACCGACGAGCAGCTGCCGGCTGCCGATCAGCTGCAGCCCCTCCGGGCTGTCGGCCGTGAGCCCGAGCCCCGGCAGGGTGCGCACGCCCGTCATCGCTGGGGCAAGGGACAGCCCGCGCCGCCGGACTTCGGCCTGCACGCCGAGGGCCAGCGGGTGATTGCTTCCGGTTTCGGCGCAGGCAACCCGCGCGAGCAGTTCGTCGGCGGTTCCCTCCGCCGGTTCGATGGCGACAAGCTGCGGCCGCCCTTCGGTCAATGTCCCGGTTTTGTCGAAGGCCACGACCTCGACGGCGGCGACCGCTTCGATGATGTCTCCGCCGCGGAAGAGGATGCCGCGTCCGGCCGCGGCGCCGCTGGCCACCAGGATGGCGGTGGGGGTGGCGAGGCCGAGAGCGCAGGGGCAGGCGATGACCAGCACCGCGACGGCCGCCAGCAGGGGCGAAACCTCCTGGCTGGCGGACAGTTGCCAGAAGAGCCAGGTCGCGGCCGCCATTGCGGCGACCAGCGGAACGAACCAGGCGGACACCCGGTCGGCCAGTTGCTGGATCGGCGCGCGCCGCGCCTGGGCCTCCTCGACCAGGCGGGCCACCCGGGCGACAAAGGAGTCGGCGGCCGGCCGTTCGACGGTCAGGGTGACCGCCGCGAGCAGGTTCATCGTCCCGGCCAGGACCGGATCGCCGGGCTGCCTGGCCTGCGGCAACGGTTCGCCGGTGGCGGCGGAGCAATCGACTTCGGTGGTCCCCTCCAATAGCCGGCCGTCGACCGGAAAGCGTTCGCCCGGGGTCACCAGGATGCGCTCGCCCGGCTGCAGGACGGCGCTTTCGACCGTGATCGCCGCGCCGCTGTCATCAAGTCGCCTGGCGGTATCCGGCGCCAGTTGCAGGAGCCGGTCGACGCCGCTGGCCGCCCGGCGCCGGGCACCGTTTTCGAACAGCCGGCCGGTCAGCAGCAGGGTGACGATCATCGCCGCCGTGTCGAAGTAAACTTCGCCGCCTGCCCACATGGCGTGGAGGCTGGCCCCCCAGGCGGCCAGGATGCCGGTTGCGACCAGCAGGTCCATGCCGGGGCTGCGGTGGCGAAGGCTCCGCCAGGCCCCCTGCAGAAACGGCCAGCCGCTGTAGAAGACCACCGGGGTTGCCACCAGCGCGGAGAACAGCTGCAGCAGCTTCTTGGCGCCTGCTTCCATCCCCTGGAAGTAGCCGGCGTAAAGGGCCAGGGAGTAGCCCATCAGCTGCATCGACAGGAACAGGGCGGCGCCGAGACGCATCAGCAGCGAGCGCCGCTCGCGCTCGCGCGCCTGGTGGGCGGCATCGCGCGTGAAGGGGCGCGGCAGGTAGCCGAGACTGCTGACGGCAGCGAAGAGATCGGCCGGCCCGAGGCGCTCGAGGTCGAAGCGGACCCGGGCGCGATGGGTGGCGTAGTTGACGCGGGCGCTCTCCACGCCGTCGAGTCCGGAGAGGATCTTTTCGTTGAGCCAGACGCAGCTGGCGCAGCGCAACCCCTCGACGATGAAGCTCAATTCGCCGGTATGGCCGTCCGTTTCCACGAAGCGGGCCAGGTAGCCGTCGTCGTAGGGGGTTTCGAAGGCACCTTCGGGGAGCCCCGGTTCCTGCCAGTGGCGCTGACGGTAGAACCGGTCGAGGCCGGCACCGGTGATGATCAGCCACGCGCCCCGGCACCCCTGGCAGCAGAACTGCCGCTCCACGCCGTCGACGGTTTCGACGACCAGGTCGGCCGGCGGGATCGGCAGGGCGCAGTGGATGCAGATCTGCTCCCGGACGGCCTCGCCGGCAGTCTGCGGCGGGGTGCTGAACGACGAGGCGTCGGCCATGGCGTCAGGGGATGGCGAGCAGCAGGTGGCGGCTCAGGCGGGCGCCCTCGCGTTCGATGTCGATGCGGACCGTCTGCTCGCCGTGAAAGGCGTCGGGGATCCGGCCGAGGTAGGTTCCGCCGGTCGCTGCACTCAGCGGCAGGCGCAGCGGTACGCTGCCGGGCGCTGCAGGGAGGGTCAGTTCGGCCTGCGCTCCATCGACCGGTTGCCTGCGGCTGTCCAGCAGGCTGACCTTGAACTGACGCCCATCGAGGGCAATTTGCATGTCCCAGCCGAGGGACAGGGCTTTGTTCTGTTCGAGCCGGGTCTGGTCGTAGCGCAGTCCGTGGCTGTAATAATCGCTGTCGGTCACGGCACTTACGCCGCGGGCCGCCTGCTGGAACGACCATGCGCTCAGGGCCAGGAACCCGGCAATGAGCAGCACGATCAACGGCGGCCAGTGGTTGCGTTTGCGCATGGGCACTCCCAAAGTTGCGATGCGCCCGGCAGCGACCGTTCCTGCAGGGTGAGCCGATGGCGCGCGCTTGCTGAATATCATGCCTAATGTCCCCCGGCGGTGTCCAGGGGCGGCACCAGGGTGAGGGTCGTGGTGGCGAGAACCCCGCCGTTGTCGTCCAGTACCGCCAGTTCAACCGGTTGCGGCTTCCCGAGGTTGCCGGCTGCGGTCACCAGGCCGAAATCGATCCGGCGGTGCTCGCCGGCGCCAAGCTGCTGCCGTTCGGCCGGGCCGCGCCATTGCACGTCCGGTAAGCCGCCGCCGATGGCGAAGCGCACGGTCTGCTCCCTGTCGCTGCGGTTGTGCAGGTAGACGGTGAAGAAGTTGACCACGCCGCCGCCCTCCACGATACGGGGGAGGAGGGTGGCGCTGCGCGCTGCCTTGAGGGTCAGGGGGGCACGCTGCACGGTGGCGGTCGCCAGTACGGCGACGATCGCCAGCAGGGCAACGGTGACCAGCGCCGTGCGGGGGTTCAGCAGCGCCCGCCCGCCGCGGCCTTCGAGCCCGAAGGTGTAGCGGATGATTCCGGGCTGGCCGCGGCCGGCCATGACCTTCCGGCAGGCGTCGAGGCAGCGGCCGCAGTTGATGCATTCGATCTGATCGCCGCGACGGATGTCGATGCCGGTCGGGCAGGCGCGTACGCAGGCGCCGCAGCGGATGCAGCGCGCCGCCTCGTCGGGGTGAAAGCTCAGGGTCAGGGTTCCGGCATCGACCAGCACCGTCTGGAACCGGCCGTAGGGGCAGAATTCCCGGCACACCAGGCGGCGCAGAAACGCCAGGTCGAGATAGACGGCCGCCGAGGCGGCGGCGATGAATACCCAGGCGGCCCAGTGCAGGGTGCCGGCGGCGAGATGCGGGAAAAAATCGTGCGGCGGCACGAAGTACCAGGCCAGGTTGATGCCGACCAGGAGCCCGATGCCGAGACAAACCACGTGCAGCAGCAGCCCTTGCGGGACAGTGGCAGTCAGCCTGCCGGCCGCGACCTTGATGCCGAGCCGCCGGGCGGACCATTCGACCAGGTCGACGAGGGTGGTCTGCGGGCACCCCCAGCCGCACCACGCCCGGCCGAAGGCCATGGTGACGAGGAGGAAAAGCATGACCAGGGCCAGCCCGGCCAGCAGGAACAGCCACAGGCTCTCGAGCGGGAAAACCCGCCCGCCGGCGTGGACGGTCAGCGCGGCGAAATCGAGGCGCAGCAGGCTGGCCCCCTCGATCCGGACGAACGGCACGATGAGAAGAGAGGCGCTGCACAGCCACTGGAAGGCGACCCGCCATGGCCATAAAAGCCGCGGTTTTGCGGGGTGGTGCATTGTCGGTGTTGGGCAACTGGTCAAAGGCTGTGATCCGAACCGATGAAAAAAGGGACAGAATCAACTTCTGTCCCCTGGCTGGCAAGGCGCGGCCAAAGCGCCGCGGGAAATTACCTGAGGGTCAGGATGTAGTCGGCGATGGCGTAGATTTCCTCGCGCCGGAGCTGACCTTTGAAGGCCGGCATCTTGCCGTTGCCGCGCCCTTCCTCGATGCTCATGTAGAGGGCCTGGCGGGTCTTGCCGTATTCGAACTTGTCTGCTGCGGCGGTCAGGTCGGGGCCGAAGGCGCCCTTGCCGCCGGGGCCGTGACAGCCGGTGCATTTGGCTTCGAACAGCGCCCCGGCATCGGGTTGGGCGACGGTGGCGGTGGCCGCTGCCACCGGGGCGACGGCCGGCGCGGCCGGCCTGGCCGGGGCCGGTTCGGCCGGCTTGGCCGCCGGCGGCGCGGATGCCGTTTGCCCGGCACTCTCGTGAGCCTTCATCTTGAGCTGAAACTCCGCCTGGGAGCTCCAGCCCGACAGGAGATAGAAGGCGCAGAACGCCACCCCCCAGACGATCAGCCCGTAGAACAGGACCGTAAAGTAGACCGGCGGGCGCTGCTCGCGGTTCTCGGTGATACCGTCGAAATCATGATGTTCCTGGTTGGCCATGGCGCTCTCCCGACGTTAATCGTCATCCATCATGCGATGCTTCGGTTCCTCGAGGCGGCTGCGGTTGCGGCGGCTGCAGGTGCGATGGACGATCAGCAGAAAGATCGCCAGCAGGCCGAAGGTCGTGCCGAGATAGAGAACCGAGGCCCAATCCATCAGTGTTCCTTGCGGTAGTTGACGTAGTTGACCAGCTGCCAGACCTTGGTGCTGCCCAGCGCCGAAAAAGCCGGCATGCCGTTGTCGGTGATGCCGCTGTAGATCATCTGGAACAGCTCGGCATCCTGGTAGCTCTCCGGTTCGAGTTCCGGGCCGATCCCGCCATCGCCGTGTTCGCCGTGGCAGGCCGCACAGTTCTGGGCGAAGAGTTGTTCGCCGGCGCGTATCGCCGTCGCGTCCTTCGGGAACGGATTCTTGAGATCGCCGATGACCGCGGCGGCCGCCGCTTTCGGGATGCCGGTGCCGAGTTTCTGCATATAGGCCACCATGGCGTCCATTTCGGTTTTGCCGTTCAGGGCGCTGATCTCGGCCTCGGTGTAGGGGAAGCCGAGCACGTCCATGCACTTGCGGATGTAGCCGGGATCGAGCTGATTGTCCTTGAGGAAGGCGTAGGCCGGCATGTTCGACTTCGGGATCATGCTGACCGGCGCCGCCATGTGCTGGTAATGCCACGCATCGGGGTACTTGCCGCCGAGGCGCGCCAGGTCGGGACCGGTGCGCCGCGACCCCCACAGGTGCGGGCGATCATAGACGAACTCGCCGGACTTGGAGTACTCGCCGTAGCGCAGCACGTCGGCCACCAGCGGCCGCACCGTCTGGGTATGGCAGTTGTTGCACCCCTCGCGGATATAGACGTCGCGCCCCGCCTGCTGCAGCGGCGTGTACGGGGTGACCGTGGCGATGCGGTCGCCTTCGGTGTTGACCCAGGCAAAGGGGAGCACCATGGTGATGATGGTGCCGACGAGGATGGCTGCCGTGGCCAGCAGCAGGAACAGGACCGGTTTCTTCTCCCACATGGCGGCGGTCCTCCTTTCTCAGGCGGCCACGGCGTCGGCCGCGGGTTTGCCGCTGCGCGCCGTCTGCACGAGGTTGTAGATGAAGACCAGCACGCCAGCAAGGTAAATCACCCCGCCGGCCGCGCGGATCCACCAGTACGGATACATTTCGACCAACACCTCCATGAACGTGTAGGTCAGGCTGCCGTCGTTGTTGAGAGCGTGCCACATGCCGGCCTGCTGCAGGCCGGCAATCCACATGCTGATCGAGTAGATCAGCTGGCCGATCAGCACCAGCCAGAAGTGCAGGTTGGCCAGCGGGATGCTGTACAGCTCCCGGCCGTAAAGGCGCGGAGCCAGGTAGTAGATCGCGGCGAACAGGATCATCGACACCCACCCCATCGCCCCCATGTGGACGTGGCCGGGCACCCACTCGGTGTAGTGGATGAAGGCCGAGAAGGTGCGCACCGCCTGCGATGGTCCCTGCAGGGTCTGCAGGCCGTAGAAGGTGATGCCGAGGATCAGGAACTTGACCAGATAGTTCTCGCGCATCTGGTGCCACTGCCCGTTCATCGACAGGTAGCCGTTGAACACCGAACCCCAGCTCGGCGCGATCAGCATCACCGAGAAGGCCATCCCCAGCGTCTGGACCCAGTCGGGGACCGGCGTCCAGAGCAGGTGGTGGGCGCCGGTCCACAGGTACATGAAGATCAGCGACCAGAAGGCGATGATCGAGATGCGGTGACTGTAGATCGGCACCCCGGTCGATTTGGGCAGGAAGTAGTAGAACACCGCCAGCGGCGGGGCGGTCAGCACCATGGCCACGGCGTTGTGCCCGAACCACCACTGTACGTTGGCGTCGTTGGTGCCGGCGTAGGCCGAGTACGACTTGAACAGCGACACCGGGACCTCGGCGGCGTTGACCAGGTAGAGGACCGCCACACCGACCAGCGCGGCCAGCATGTACCAGATCGAGATGTACATCTGCTCTTCCCGGCGCTTGACCACGGTCATGATGATGTTAATGGCGAAGACCACCCAGAGGATCACGACCATGATGTCCACCGGCCACTCCAGTTCGTGGTACTCCTTGGACGTGGTGTAGCCGAGCAGCAGCGTGACGGCGGCGGCGATGATGGTGGCGTTGAACAGGTAGAGCTGGAACTTCGCCAGACCACTGCTCCACAGCGGTGTCCGGCAGAGGCGCTGGACCATGAAGAAGAAGAGGGCGAAGAAGCTGCCGATCCCCCAGCCGTAGATGCCGGCATTGGTGTGCAGCGGGCGCAGCCGGCCGTAGGTCAGGTAGGGGGCGAGGTTGAGGTCGGGGAGGACCAGCTGGAAGGAGATCAGCACGCCGACCAGCACCGCCACCACCCCCCAGAGGATGCTCCAGGCGATGAAGCTGCGCACGATCGCATAATTGTAGGACGGGGTCTCCATGGTGCCTCCTTGGAGAAGTCTGGAATGATTCCAGGAAGTTTAAGGTGAAACAAAATATTGTCAAGGCGGTCTAATGATTACTAAAACGGTCATGAATATACGGGCGGCGTGACCGCCTGTCAACAGGAAATTGACCGTGTGTCCGGCGTGGTTGTCTTGACAGTGCGCGAGCCGCCTGCCTATGATGCGGTCGCAACAGCAACCTGCCTCTTCCCCCGCCAAGGAGTGCGCGTGCGCACCAAACTCAGCCGGAAACTGCTTCTCTCCACCGGCAGCATCATCGTGGTGCTCCTGTCCGTGGCCTTTCTGATCCTCGAGCGCAGCCAGGCCCAGGCCTGGAACGATTATCTCTACACCCAGAGCCTCGCCTTCGCCCGGCTGGCGACCCCGGAGCTGCTCAAGCGCTTCCGCGGGACGTTTCCGCCGGAAGCCTCCGAAGAGGTGGCCGCCATGGCCGAGTCGCTGGCGCTGAACCGTGACCTGATCCAGTTTTCCCTGGTCTCGCCGAGCGGTCGGCGCCTCTACCAGTCGCCGGCGTTCGCGGCCTTCGCCGATCTGGACCTCGGCGCCGTCGCGACGGCGGAGCTCGGCGACCGCGTGGCCAGCGGCCGGAGCAGCGTGCGCACCCACAAGCTGCCCGGCAACCGGCGGGTTCTCGATCTGCTCGAGCCGGCCTACGGCCCTTCCGGGCAGCAGGTCCTGTCAGTCCGCTACCTGATCTCCTACGACTCGGTGGATGCCCGCGTGGCCGATTTCCGGTTGCGGTTCCTGGCGACGGCCGGGGCCGCGGTGCTGCTGTGCGTCGTGCTGGTCGGCCTGGCCGCCCGGCGCATCATGCAGCCGATCGAGTCGCTGACCGGCGCGGCCCGGGCCATTGCCGACGGCGATCTGGCCATCCGCATCCCCCCGGCCGGCCGCGACGAGATCGGTACGCTGGCCGAGACGTTCAACGACATGGCTGCAAGCCTCGCGCGCAGCCAGGACGAGCTGACCGGCAAGAATGCCGCGCTGCGCCGGGCCAACGACGACCTGCGCGACATGCAGGAGCAGCTGCTGCGCAGCGAGCGGCTGGCAGCGATCGGGCAGCTGGCGGCGGGGGTGTCCCACGAGATCGACAACCCGGTCGGAATCATCCTCGGCCTGGCCGAACTGCTGCTCGAGGAGACCCCCGCCGGCGATCCGCGCCGCGACGACCTGCTGGCGATCGTTGCGGAATGCCGGCGCTGCAAGCGGATCACCGGCGGCCTGCTCGGTTTCGCCCGGCCGGTACAGGCGCAGCGGGACCGCGTCGACCTCCGCGTCCTGGTCGAGGATACGCTGGCGTCGCTGCGGCCCCAGAAGCTGTTCCGCGACCTTGTCGTCGAATGCGATCTGGTCGCGGACGGAAACGAGGTGACCGGCGACCCGGACCAGCTGCGCCAGGTGCTGGTCAACCTGCTGCTCAACGCAGCCCAGGCGATGAAGGGGCGGGGGCGCCTGGCCGTGGCCCTGAAGCGGACGGGAGAGGAGGTCGAACTCGCGGTCGACGACAGCGGGCCGGGGATTCCCGCCGGGGATCTGGAAGCCGTCTTCCAGCCGTTTGTCACCACCAAGGGGCCCGGCGAAGGGACCGGACTGGGGCTGGCGCTCTGCCGCAAGCTGGTGGAGGCGCACGGCGGTTCGATCCATGCCGAGGCGTCGCGGCTGGGGGGGGCGCGGCTGTGTGTGAGGCTGCCGGCAGCCGGCGGGGAAAAATAGCTTTGACAAGGTTCGCGCGAACTCTTTAGGATAGATAAAATTTACTTGGGTGCTTACATTTTTATTCTCTGATGGATCACGTTCTCTCCCTGCTCAATGACGATCTGCGCCGCGTCGAGCTGCAGTTCCGCGAGGATCTCGCCTCGAAGGTGCCGCTCATCCGCAAGGTCGGCGAATACGTACTGGCCAGCGGCGGCAAGCGCATCCGCCCGATGCTGGTGCTGCTCAGCGCCCGTCTGTCCGGCTACCAGGGCAACGCCCATATCGGCCTGGCCAGCGTGGTCGAATTCATTCACACCGCGACGCTGCTGCACGACGACGTGGTCGACAGCGCCGTGCTGCGGCGCGGCCAGGAGTCGGCCAACGCGGTCTGGGGGAACGAGGCCAGCGTGCTGGTCGGCGACTTCCTCTTTGCCAAGTCGTTTTCGATCATGGTGCGCGGCGGCAGTCTGGCGGTTTTGCAGGCCCTCTCCGATGCCACCACCATGATGGCGGAAGGGGAGGTCCTCCAGCTGGTCAGCACCTGCGACCTCGATCTGGCCGAGGAGCGCTACATCGAGGTGGTGCAGAACAAGACCGCCGTGCTCCTGGCGGCCGCCTGCCGCTGCGGCGCCATCCTCGGCGGGGTGCCGGCGGAACGGGAAGAAGCCCTGGCCGCCTACGGCATGGACCTCGGCATCGCCTTCCAGTTCATGGACGACGCGCTCGATTACGTGGCCGATCAGGCGGAGTTCGGCAAGGCGCGCGGGCACGACCTGCTCGAAGGGAAAGTGACGCTGCCGCTGATCCATGCCCTGCGCTGCTGCACGGCCGACGAGCGCCGCCGCGTCGAGGACGTCGTTGCCGGCGACGATCTCCCCCAGGACGATCTCGATGCGATCATCGCGCTGATCGAACGCTACGACGGCATCGCCTACACCCGCCAGCGCGCCCGCGAGCTGGTCGAGCGCGCCAAGCAGCATCTGGCGGTCTTCCCGGCGGGCGAGATCCGCGACGCCCTGTGCGAACTTGCCGATTACGTGGTACTGCGCTGCAAGTGAGATGTGTTTTGCAGCCGTACCGGTATTTTCTGATATAATTCTCCCCCGGGACAGACGACGGGCAACGGCCGTCGATCACTGCCCTGCAGGAGTTGCGCATGCCCGACCGCCCCATCGTCCTGACCATCGATAACGATCACCAGTTTCTCGGCACCCTGGCCGTTCTGCTTGAGCGTCTCCATTTCGAGGTGCTGCCGGTGACCAGTTCGCGCGATGCCATCGATCTTGCCCGGGTCGCCCGTCCCCATGTCATCACCCTGAACATGCAGATGCCGGACATGAACAGCCTGGCGTTTTTGAAGACCCTCCATGCCGATGCGGAGCTGGCCGATATCCCGGTCATCATGATCACCGACGTCCGTGAAAAGCAGCAGGTCTGGGAGGCGATGAGCCTCGGCTGCATCGAGGTGCTCGACAAGCCCCTGGAACTGAACCGCTTTCATCAGGCGTTGCAGCGCTGCAACCTGTATCCGGCGGGGAAGCGCCGTTATCTGCGCGCGCCCTACGTGAAACAGGTCGAACTGCTGTGCCGCGGCAGCAGCCAGTTTCTCAACGCCGTGACGCTTTCCGAGCGGGGGATCATGGTGCGCATGCCGCAGCCGCTGCCGAAGGGGAGCAATGTCGAGATCCGACTCACGCTCTCCGCCGACGAAACCCTCCAGGTCGGCGGCCAGGTCATCTACATCCGTGAAGGCAAAAGCGCCGTAAACGGAGCAGTCGGTGTCGCCATCAAGTTCGACCGGCTGACTCTCAGCGATGCCGAGAAACTCCATGCGCTGGTCAAGGATCTGCTGATCGGCGACATCGTCGCCAGCCAGAAGGAAACCATCATCAAGGCCGATTGACGACGGGCGGCGGGAGCGGTCATGCCGCGACAGCGCATTCACATCGAAGGGATCGTTCAGGGGGTGGGTTTCCGCCCCTTCGTTTTTCGCCTGGCCGCCCGGTTCGGGGTAGCCGGCTGGGTACGCAACGACAGTCGCGGCGTGACCATCGAGGCGGAGGCCGGCGAGGCCGCGCTGGCGGCCTTTACTGCCGCCCTGCGGGAGGAAAAACCGCCCCTGGCGACGATCACCCGGCTGGAATGCCGCGAGCTGCCGGTTAGCGGCGAGCCCGGTTTTGCCATCCTCGACAGCCGCGCCGACCAGGCGGCGCGGGCCCAGGTTCCCGCCGATGCGGCGGTATGCGGCGACTGCCTGGCCGAACTGCGCAACCCCGCCGACCGCCGTTTCCGCTACCCGTTCATCAACTGCACCAACTGCGGTCCGCGCCTGACCATCATCACCGGCATCCCCTACGATCGCCCGCAAACCACCATGGCCGCCTTCGCCATGTGCCCGGCCTGCCTGGCCGAGTACCGGGATCCGGCCTCGCGGCGCTTCCATGCCCAGCCGAACGCCTGCCCGGTCTGCGGCCCGCGGCTTTCCCTGGTGGACGGTGCCGGCCGGCCGTACCCGGGGGATCCGCTGGTGCAGGCGGTGCGCCTGCTGCGCGAGGGCGCGGTGGTGGCGATCAAGGGGCTCGGCGGCTATCATCTGGCGGTCGATGCCGTCAATGCCGGGGCGGTGCGCCTGCTGCGCCGGCGCAAGCGCCGCGACGAAAAGCCCTTCGCCGTGATGGCCGCCGACCTCGCCGCGGTCGAACAGTTCGCGGCCGTTTCGACCGCGGAGGCGACGCTCATCGAAGGGGTCGAACGGCCGATCGTCCTGCTGGAAAAGCTGCCGGACTTCCTGCTGGCCGGCGAGGTGGCGCCGGGCAACCGCTATGTTGGCGTGATGTTGCCGTACACCCCGCTGCACCACCTGCTGCTGGAAGAGGACTTTTTGGCGCTGGTGATGACCAGCGCCAACCTTTCCGACGAACCGATCGCCTATCGCGACGAGGATGCCCGCCTGCGGCTGACCGGCATTGCCGACGCCTTCCTGATGCACGATCGGCCGATCCATACCCGGGTCGATGATTCGGTGGCGCGGGTGCGGGACGGCCGTGCTTTGCTGCTGCGGCGCTCGCGCGGCTACGTGCCGCGGAGCATCCCGCTGCCGGGCGAACAGGTGCCGGTGCTGGCCGTCGGGGCCGAACTGAAGAACACCGTCTGCCTGACGCGCGGCGACCGGGCGTTTCTCAGCCAGCACCTCGGCGATCTGAAGAACGTTGAAACCGGCGCGGCGTTCGCCGCGGCGATCGCCCAGCTGTGCGAACTGGTCGAGACCCGGCCGGTCGCCGTCGCCCACGATCTCCACCCCGACTACCTGGCAACCCGCTACGCCCTGGAGCAGGAACGCCTGCCGGCGGTCGCCGTCCAGCACCATCATGCGCACATGGCCAGCTGCCTCGTCGAGAACCGCTGCGAGGAGCCGGCGATCGGGGTGATTTTCGACGGCCTCGGCTACGGTGCCGACGGCACGCTCTGGGGCGGGGAATTTCTCGCCGGCGACCTGGACGGCTGCGAGCGGGTCGGGCACTTCCGCTACCTGCCGCTTCCCGGCGGCGATCTGGCGGCCCTGCACCCCTGGCGGATGGCGTTGAGTTACCTGCTGGCGGCCTGCGGGGACGAACTCCCCGAACTCGACTGTCTCGCCGCAGTGCCGGCGGCGGAACTGGCGCTGGTCCGGCAGGCGCTGGCCAGAGGGATCAACGCCCCGCTGGCGTCAAGCTGCGGCCGGCTGTTCGACGCGGTGGCCGCCATTGTCGGCCTGCGCAATACGGTGAGTTTCGAAGGGCAGGCGGCGATGGAACTGGAGATGATCGCCGACCCGGAGGCCGTCACTCCTTATCCGTTCGGGTTGAACATGGAAGCGGACGGACTGGTGTTCGATCCGCGGCCGCTGGTGCGGGCCCTGGTCGAGGCGGTGTCGGCCGGCGAGGCGGCCGCACGGTGTGCGGGCCGTTTCCACGCCACCCTGGCCGAAATGGTTCGCCAGGTCTGTCTGGTGGTCCGGGCGCGCCGGGGGCTGGACGTGGCGGTACTCTCCGGCGGGGTGTTCCAGAACGCTCTGCTGACGACGCTGGTGCGGGAGCGCCTGATGCGGGCCGGCTTCACCGTCCTGACCCATTCGCTGGTGCCGCCCAATGACGGCGGCATCGCGCTCGGTCAGGCGGCGGTGGCGGGGCGGCGGCTGCGCGGAGGGGTCAGATCCCCAGCGTCTGCGACAGCTTGAGCAGCCCCGGGTCGAGCGGCTTGCGGCCGGCGGCGATGGTCTCCTCGAGATCGGTCAGCACCAGGCTGCCGCAGCGCAGGCCGAGCATTTTGCCGCTTTCCCCGGCCAGCAGCGCCTCCACCGCCGCCACCCCGAAGCGCGCCGCCAGGAGCCGGTCGAAAGTCGACGGCGACCCGCCCCGCTGGTAGTGGCCGAGGACCATGATGCGGGTTTCGAAGCCGATCCGGTCCTTGATCTGGTCGGCGATCTCCACGGCCTTCCCGGCGCCTTCCGCCACCATGAGGATCGAGTTGTCGCGTCCTTCCTGGTAACGCCGGCGCAGGGCGGTGCAGATCTGGTCGATGTCGAAGGGGAGTTCGGGGACCAGGGCGTATTCGGCGCCGCTGGCCACCGCCGCGGCGAGGGCCAGGTAGCCGCAGTTGCGCCCCATGGTTTCGACCACGAAGGTCCGGTCGTGGGAGGAGGCCGTGTCCTTGAGGCAGTCGACGGCATGGATGATGTTGTTGAGCGCGGTATCGACGCCGAGGGACATGTCGGTGAACGGAATGTCGTTGTCGATCGAGGCGGGGATGGCGATGACCGGGATGCCGCGCTGCCGCAGCGTCTGGGCCCCGCGGTGCGAGCCGTCGCCGCCGATCACTACCAGCCCTTCGATGCCGAGCCCCTGCAGGTTTTCCGCGGCCAGGCGCTGGCCCGGTTCGGTGAGCATCTCCCGGCAGCGCGCGCTCTGCAGGAACGTGCCGCCGAGCTGCAGCTTGCCGCTGACCGACTTGGTGGTCAGCAGCTGGTAATTGCGGTCGAGCACTCCCTGGTAACCTTTCTGGATGCCGACCACCTCGATGTTGTTGGCCAGCCCCGCCCGCACCACGGCACGAATGGTGGCGTTCATCCCGGAGCAGTCGCCGCCGCTGGTCAAAACCGCCAGTCGTTTCATAATCCCTCCGTCTCCTGACTTCCCCCGCGGTGGCCATTCCCGCCGGCCCGTCTGAGTAAGTAAAGCAGTTTGCCCCGGCTTTGTCAAAGTCTTGCCAGGCTTGACAGTCCGTCTTAAGTTGTTAATCTGACAATATAAAGTTTCAATTTGCGCGGCATTGCCGCGAGAGGTGCCCGAAAGGCCATGTCCGAGCCGACCCTGAAGATTCCGTCCAGCCTGCCGATCTATGTCATGCACGAGCATGTGGTCTTCCCGCACATGGTTTTTCCGCTGTTCGTCAAGGCCGCGCGCCTGGCGGTCATCGAGGAGGCGATGCACCGCGACCACCTGATCGGCCTGGTTTTCTGCCGTGCGGTCGAGGATTGCCGCTACGACGATCTGGCGGAAATCGGCACGCTCTGCCGGATCCGCCAGATGGTGCGACTCCCCGAGGGCGGTGCCAAGGTGATCGTCGAGGGGTTGCTGCGCATCCGGCTGCAGGGGGCGCTGCAGGAGCAGCCCTGGCTGCTGGCGGTGATCGAGGTGGTCGAGGACGAGCCGAGCGCCGGGCTGGTGACCGAGGCGCTGGTGCAGAGCGTCAACGCCCTGCTCAAGATCGCATTGGCCTACGGCCGGCCGTTGCCCGGGGACGTGCTCAAGATGATCGACCAGATCGATGACCCCGGACGGCTGGCCGACCTGGTGGCCGTCTACCTCAATCTCGACGTGGCTTTCCAACAGCGGATCCTGGAGACGCTCAATCCCCTCGAACGGCTCAAGGAGGTCTACCTGCAGCTGACCGGCGAGGTGCAGAAGATGCAGGTGCGCGGCGAGGTGCAGTCGGAGGTGGCGCGGCGCATGGGAAAGACCCAGAAGGAGTACATCCTGCGCGAGCAGATGCGGCAGATCCAGGAGGAACTCGGTGAAGAGGATCCCCGCCAGGCGGAGTTCGCCGAGCTGCGCCGGCAGGTCGGCGATGCCGGCATGCCGGACAGCGTCCTGGCCATCGCCGAGAAGGAGCTGCGGCGCCTGGAGCGGATCAATCCGGCATCGCCTGAGTACACCGTGGCGCGGACCTACATCGAGTACCTCTGCAGCGTCCCGTGGCGGAAGGCCACCGAGGACCGGCTCGATATCGCCTATGCCCAGCAGGTGCTGGACGAGGACCACTACGATCTGAAGAAGATCAAGGAGCGCATTCTCGAATATCTGGCGGTCCGTTCGCTGCGGGCCGCCACCAAGGGGCCGATCCTCTGCTTCGTCGGTCCGCCCGGCGTCGGCAAGACCTCGCTCGGCCGCTCGATCGCCCGCGCCATGGGGCGCAAGTTCATCCGCATCTCCCTCGGCGGCATGAAGGACGAAGCCGAAATCCGCGGCCACCGGCGCACCTACATCGGGGCTCTGCCGGGGCGGATCATCCAGGAGATTTGCCGGGCGGAGGCCAACAACCCGGTGTTCATGCTCGACGAAGTCGACAAGATCGGCCAGGATTTCCGCGGCGACCCGGCTTCGGCGCTGCTGGAAGTCCTCGATCCGGAGCAGAACGATACCTTCACCGATCACTACCTGGATGTCCCCTTCGATCTCTCCAGGGTCATGTTCATCGCCACCGCCAACGTCCTCGATCCGGTGCCGTCGGCGCTGCGCGACCGCATGGAGGTCATCTCTCTCCCCGGCTACAGCGAGGAGGAGAAGCTACAGATCGCCTTCCGCTATCTGATCGCCAAGCAGGTCGAGGAGAACGGTCTGGCGGGCCGCGAATTCACCATCGACGAGGCGGCGCTGAAACGCCTGATCCGCGACTACACGCGGGAGGCCGGGGTTCGCGGTCTCGACCGCCACATCGCCTCGCTCTGCCGCAAGGTGGCCAAGCAGATCGCCCAGGGGGACGAGCCCGCCAGGCGGGTCAGCGCCCAAGACCTCGAGGCGTTTCTCGGCCCCCGGCGCTTCTTTGCCAGCGTCGCCGAAGAGGAAGACCGGGTCGGCGTGGCGACCGGGCTGGCCTGGACCGAGGCCGGCGGCGACATCATCTTCGTCGAGGCCACCCGCATGGCGGGGAAGGGCGGGCTGATCCTGACCGGCAGTCTCGGCGAGGTCATGCAGGAATCGGCCCGCGCCGCCCTCTCCTTCGTCCAGGCCAACGCCGCGGCCTTCGGCCTGGCCGCCGAAAGCTTCCCCGAGCAGGATGTCCATATCCACGTGCCGTCGGGGGCGATCCCCAAGGACGGGCCGTCGGCCGGGGTGGCCATGGCCGCCGCCCTGGTGTCGCTGTTTGCCAGAATCCCGCTGCGACGCGATGTGGCCATGACCGGCGAACTGACCCTGTCCGGGCGCATCCTGCCGGTCGGCGGGATCAAGGAGAAGGTGCTGGCGGCCCGTCGTGCCGGGGTCACCACCGTGCTGCTTCCCGGCAAAAACCGCGAGCACCTCGAAGAGGTCGACGAATCGCTGCGGGAGGGGCTGACGATCCGTTTCGTCGAAAGCCTGCCGGAGATTCTGCAGGCGGCCCTGGCCAGAACGGCCGGCACTCTTGCGGCGCCGGCACCCGGAAGCGAGGTCTCCGCCGGATTTTTCTTCCCGCCCCCCTGATCCGGGCTCGACGCGCTCCCCCCGGCAAGGCTAGAATGGAACCCGGACGTCCTGTCCCGGGAGATGCCTGCATGTTGACCAGATGCCTGTTCCTGCTGACTGCGGTTCTGCTCGCCCCCGTGCTGGCCCTGGCCACGCCCCTGGCCGACAAGGTTGTCGAACACCGGCTGGGCAACGGCCTGCGCCTGCTGATGGTCGAGCGCCACGACACGCCGACGGTGTCGGCCTACATCACCCTCGGCGTCGGTTCGGTCCACGAGAGCAGCGAAACCCGCGGGGTGGCCCACCTGCTGGAACACATGCTGTTCAAGGGGACGACGACCCTCGGCACCACCGACTACCGGGCGGAAGAGCCGCTGCTCCTTGAGATCGAACAGGTCGGCAGCGAACTCGACCGTCTGCGCCTGCAGCCGGCCGCCGACCCGGTGCGCGTGGCCGATCTGGAGGCCCGCCTGAAGACGCTGCAGGAGCAGCACAAGGCCTTCGTGGTCAAGGACGCCTTCGCCCAGCTTTACAGTGAAAGCGGCGCGGTCGGCTTCAACGCCTTCACCAGCAAGGACATGACCACCTACCTGGTCTCCCTCCCGGCCAACAAGCTGGAGCTGTGGGCGCTGCTCGAATCGGACCGGATGAAGAACGCCGTGCTCCGCGAGTTCTACACCGAGCGCGACGTCGTTCGCGAAGAGCGGCGGCGCTCCTACGAGAGCAACCCGGACGGTCTGCTCTACGAGACGCTGGTGTCGACCGCCTTCACCGTCCATCCCTACCGCAACCCGATTATCGGCTGGCATACCGACATCGCCAACCTGACCCTGGCCGAGACCCGCGACTTCCTGCGCCGCTACTACGCCCCGGTCAATACCACGATCGCCCTGGTCGGCGACTTTCGCGCGGCCGAAGCCGTGGCGCTGGTCGAGCGCTACTTCGGCGGCATCGCTCCCGGTGAACCGGTGCCGGCGGTAGCGGCGGTGGAGCCGGAACAGGCCGGCGAGAAACGGGTGGCGATCGAGTTCGATGCCGAGCCGCAGCTGGCCATCGCCTTCCACAAGCCGACCCTGCCGGACCGCGACGATTACGCGTTCGACCTGATCGACCAGGTGCTCGGTCAGGGGCGGACCTCGCGTCTGTACCGGCGCCTGGTCGAAAAGGAGCAGCTGGCGACCGCGGTTGCGGTCTACGGGGCGCCGGGATCGCGCTATCCCAACCTGTTCGTGATCGAAGCCGTCCCGCGCCACCCTCATACCTCCGCCGAGGTCGAGGCGGCCATCCTCGACGAACTCGAGCGGCTGAAGAACGAACCGGTCAGCGCGACGGAGCTGACCCGGGCCCGCAACCGCCTGCTGACCGACAACCTGCGCGCGCTGCGCAGCAACAGCGGGCTGGCGCGCATGCTCACCACCTATCAGGTGCTGGCCGGCGACTGGCGCTACCTCGTCGATTACGAAACCCGGATCGGCGAACTGACGGCCGAGGATCTCCGCGCGACCGCGCAGCGCTGGTTTACATCGAAAAACCGCACGGCGGTGACGTTGCAACGTAAAGGCGGTGCTGAGCGATGAGTGAATCTCGGGAGAGGCACGGGATGAAGGGAAAGTTGTTGCTGCGAGCAACGCTCGGTTGGTGTGGCAGTCTGCTGGCACTGCTGGTGACCGCGTGTGCGCCGTCCCTGCCGCAGCGGCCGGAGCAGCTGGCTTACCCGCCGCTCGAGTTCCGCATTCCGCCGGTCGAGCGTTTCGAACTGGCCAACGGCGTCCGCGTCTACCTGCGCGAGGACAGCGAACTGCCGCTGGTCCAGATCACCGCCATGATCGGATCCGGCGCCCTGGCGGCGCCGCCGGACCTGACCGGTTTCGACGGTCTGTTCGCCGCGACCCTGCGCACCGGCGGCACTGCCGCCATGCCGGCGGCTCTCCTGGAGGAACGGCTGGCCTTGCTGGCCGCCGATCTCGCCGGCGACATGGGGCCTTATGCGACCCAGCTGGGCTTGTCGGTGCGACGCGCCGATCTGGCCGAGGGACTGGGGATCATGGCGGACCTGTTGCGCCGGCCGGATTTCGCGTCGGACAAGCTGGAACTCGCCCGCCGCAGCGCCCGGGAGGCCGTGCGGCGCCGCAACGATGATCCGGACGAGATCGCCTCGCGCCTGCTGTCGGCGGCCCTCTATCCCGGTCATCCGCTGGGGGCCTCGCCGACCCTGACCTCGCTGGACGCCGTGACCCGCGAACATCTGCAGGCCTTCCATCGCGGCCATTTCCGTCCCGACAACCTCTGGGTGGCGGTCTCGGGCGACGTGCGTCGCGCCGACCTGCAGCCGCTCCTGGAACAGTTGCTCGGCGACTGGCCCCGGGGCGGGCCGGCCGTCGCCGCTCTGCCGCCGCTGAACCCGCCCCGGGCCGGACTGCTGCAGGTGGTCGGCAAGGAGGTGCCGCAGGCGACCATTCTGCTCGGCGACCTGGGGCTGACCAAGGAAGACCCGGATCAGTATGCCGCCCGCGTACTGAATTTCATCCTCGGCGGCGGCGATTTCAACTCGCGGCTGATGCGCGAAATCCGCTCCGACCGGGGGCTGGCCTATTCGGCCTGGTCGCAGTTCCAGATCGGCCGGCGCTACCCCGGCCCGGTCATGGCCGGGACGGAGACCAAGAACGCTTCGGCCGTCGAGGTGCTCGGCCTGATCCGCCGGATCATGACCGGGCTGCGCGAGCAGCCGGTCACGCCGGACGAGTTGCGTACGGCCCGGGAAAGCCTGGTCAACTCCTTCGTGTTCAGCTTCGCCGATCCCCACGCGGTCGTGGTGCAGCGCATGCAGCTCGACTTCTACGGCTATCCGGCCGACTACCTGGAGCGCTACCGGGAGCGGATCGCCGCGGTGACCGCGCAGGACGTGCAGCGGGTGGCGCTCAGGTTCCTGCATCCCGAGCGGCAGCAGATCATCATTGTCGGCGCGCCCGACGAAAACGGTGCGGTGCTGGAGTCGTTCGGCCTGCCGGTGCGGCGGGTGAAGGCCGAGGAGCTGCCTTAGGAGATGTCCGTCAGGAGCGACGGGCGGGGTGGTAGCATTCCAGCCGGAACGCGCCGTCTTCCCATACCGCGTAGGAATAGCGGGTGATCCAGTCGCCGAGGGCGATCAGCTCCCCGCCGGCCAGCTGCTCGTGGAGCGGCTGGTGGAAGTGGCCGGTGACGACCGCCCGCACATCCGCGGCGAGTTGCGTCTCGGCATAGGGGATGAGGATGTCGCGAGCCGGCCAGCGCCGGCTCTTGTCGTTGCCGGTGCGTCTGCTGGCCCGGCTCATCCGTTCGGCGATCGCCCAGGTCCAGGCGGCGGGCAGGAGGCGGATCAGCAGGCGCACGGCGGCGCTGCGCAGGATCGCGCGCAGCAGCCGGTAGCCGCGGTCGGCGGGGTTGGCCAGATCGCCGTGAACCACCAGGACGCGCCGGCCGTCGAGGTCGATGACGCCGCCGTCGGGGAGCACCCGGCAGGGGAACCGGTTGCGGAAACCCGCTTCCAGGTGAAAATCGTGGTTCCCCTCGACGTAGACCAGCTGCGTGCCGCCGTGCTGCAGGCGGGCCAGCGCCTCGAACAGGGGGACGTAGGGGGGGAAGACCGAATCCGGATAGCCGACCAGGAATTCGCAGATGTCGCCGAGCAAAACGAGCAGGTCGGTGCGCCCTTCCTGGTCGGCAAGGAAGGACAGCAGCGCCCGGTAATTGTCGTCGTCGGGCCGGCGCAGATGCGCATCGGCCAGGAATACGGCTCTCATGCGGGCACTATAGGGAGGGGGGCGGGGCAAGTCAACCGTGGGCCGCGGCGCCTTTTCAGGAACGCCGCCACGTGATAACGTGACATGTTGCGGCCGGTTCCGCCGCCTTTCTCTCTTCGTTCCGGAGGCCCCGTGAGCATCGACCTGACCCGTTCGGCGGCGTTTTCCGCCGGCTTCATCGAATGGCTGCGCGGCAAATCGCCGATTCTCATCGTCACCCACGACCACCCCGATCCGGATGCCCTGGCGACCGCCTATGCCCTGCGGCACCTGATCCTGATGAAGACCGGCCAGTCGGCCGTGATCGCGTTCGACGGCATGATCGGCCGCAGCGAGAACCGGGCGATGGTTCGCGAACTCGAGATCGAAACGGTCGCGCTCGGCACCCTCGACCTCGATGAATTCGCCGTCGTCTGCATGGTCGACGCCCAGCCGGGAACCGGCAACACCTCGCTGCCGGCGACCTGCCGGGTCGATCTGGTCATCGACCACCACCCCCTGCGCGAGGCGACCGGCGCCTGCCGCTGGGTCGACGTGCGCCCCGAATACGGGGCCGCGGCCAGCATCCTCTTCGAGTACCTGCTGGCCCACGACCTGATCATCGCCACCAGGCTGGCGACCAGCCTCTTCTACGCCATCAAGTCGGAGACCCAGAGCCTGGGTCGCGAATGGGGGCCCGCCGACCGCGATGCCTATCGCAGTCTGCTGCCGTTGTGCAACAACCGGATCCTCTACCGCATCACGCATCCGTCGCTCCCCCAGGGGTATTTCGCCAGGGTCAACACCGCCCTGGAAAGCGCCCGGATCTACGACGACGCCCTGATTTTCGACCTCGGAGAAGTCGACCAGCCGGAGATCGTCGCCGAGATGGCCGATTTCCTGCTGCGCGCCGAGGGGGTCGAAACCGTGCTCGGCATGGCGGAATGCGACGGGGAGGGGGTCCTGTCGTTGCGTACCAGCGATTTTTCCGTCAATGCCGGGGTGCTGATCCAGCAGGTCGTGGCCGGTGCCGGTTCGGCCGGGGGCCACAACCTGGTCGCGGGGGGGCAGCTTCCCGGCTTCCCCGCCGCCCCCGCCGGCCGTGCCGCTCTTAAGGCCGGCCTGGTGCAGCGCTTCCTCGCCGCGCTCGGCAAGGAGGCGCTGCCGCCGCGCCCGCTCCTGCCTGAATGATTGTAGCAGTGCCGGACAACGAGCAATGAGTGCCGGGTCAGCGTCCCTGGGGGAAATAGGGTTTTCTCATCGCTCAGCACTCATCGCCCGGCACTCGCTTCATTGACACTCCCGGCGGTGTGACGGTATAAACGGGCGCCATGCGGATCCCTTCCCTGAAACCGATCGTGCTGTTTGCGGCCATCGGCCTGCTCTGTGCCATGCCGGCCGTGGCCGCCATCGAACTGCGCCGGGCAGACGATTCGCCCGTTGTCATCCAGGACGTCTACCAGCGCGACGGGGCGTCTTTCATCGCCATCGACGAGGTCCTGGCCGTCCTCGGTTTTTCCGGGGAATGGGACAACGTCGCCCATCTCTACCGGATCACCACCCCCCGCGGCGTGGCGGTCATCTCCCCCGGCAGCAGCTACCTCCGCTACGGCGAGCGGGCTGTCCGGGTTGAGCAGAAGCCGCGTTTTATCGACGGCAAACTGCGGGTTTCCGACGCCTTCCTGACCGGGCAGTTCGTCCCGCTGCTCGATCTCCCCCTGCAGGTCAAAAACCTCAATCCGGCCGCCCCGCCGCCGCCGCAGACCCCGCTCGACGAGCTGTTTTCCCTGTTGCTGCTGCAGCGGCCCAAGGCGGCCGTCGACAGCCAGTGGGTGGTGGGTATCGATCCGGGCCACGGCGGCCAGGATTCGGGCGCCATCGGCAAGGACGGAACGACCGAGCAGGCCGTCAACCTCGCGGTTGCCCGGAATCTGCAGAAGCTGCTCAAGATGCGTCGCGGCGCCCCGGTGGTCATGACCCGCGACGCCGATTATGCCGTGAGCCCGGCCCAGCGTCTCGAGGCCGTCACGCGCGGCCAGGCGGATCTCCTGCTGTCGTTGCACGCGCAGGCCGGGTTTTCGCCGGCGGCGCAGGGGGTGATGCTGTTCATCGCGCCGGATACGGCTGGCGAGCCGCCGCAGGACGGCGCGCCGGCGGCCGTGCCGGCGGTCAACGCCAGCCGGCAGTTGGCTGAAGCGCTGCATGCCGCGTTCGTCTCGGCCGGCTACCGGGTGGCTCCCGTCGAGGAGCGGCCGCTTCTCCCGCTCGGCCAGGGGAACCTGCCGCGGGTGCTGGTCGAGATGGGCTACCTGAGCAACCCCGGCGACCTGGCCAGGCTGCGCGACCCGGCCCAGCAGCAGATGCTGGCCCAGGTGCTGTTCAACGGCATCGAAGCCTTCCAGAAGATATTCCAGGACCTCCAGGAGTCACACGATGAGCCAATCCCGCCTGCCGCGCAGCAGTAACCGCCGGTCCGACCAACTGCGCCCGGTCAGCTTCGAACGCAACTTTACCCGCTATGCCGAAGGTTCGGTGCTGGTCAGCTTCGGCGACACCCGTGTCCTGTGCACCGCCTCTGTGGAGGAGAGCGTGCCGCCGTTCCTGCGCGGGCAGGGGAAGGGGTGGGTGACCGCGGAGTACAGCATGCTCCCCCGCGCCACCCAGACCCGCTCGCCGCGCGAAGCCGCCCGCGGCAAGCAGGGGGGGCGCACCCACGAGATCCAGCGCCTGATCGGCCGCGCGCTGCGTGCGGTGGTCGATTTCGAGGCCCTCGGCGAGCGGACCGTGGTGATCGACTGCGACGTGCTCCAGGCCGACGGCGGCACCCGCACCGCCTCGATCACCGGGGCCTGGGTGGCGCTCGCCGACGCCGTCGCCCGCCTGGTGGCCGACGGCCGGCTGGCCCGGTCGCCGCTGCGCGACAGCGTGGCCGCGGTCAGCGTCGGCATCGTCGCCGGGGAGGCGCGGCTCGATCTCGATTACAGCGAGGACTCCGGGGCGGCGGTCGACATGAACATCGTCATGACCGGCGACGGCCGCTTCGTGGAGCTGCAGGGAACCGCCGAAGACGAGCCGTTCACCGATGCCGAACTCGAAGCCATGCGCGAACTCGGCCGTCGCGGCTGCCGCGAACTGGCCGCCCTGCAGCGCGCGGCGCTGGAGGGGTGATGCGCCAACTGGTGGTCGCCACCCGCAATGCCGGGAAGCTCAGGGAAATCCGCCACCTGCTCGAAGGGGAGGGGGTCGAGGTGCTCGGCCTGGACGCCTTCCCAGAACTCCCCGAAGTCGATGAGGACGGCGATACCTTCGCTGCCAATGCCGCCAAGAAGGCCGAAACGATCGCCCGGCTCACCGGGCGTGCCTGCCTGGCCGACGATTCCGGCCTGACGGTCGCGGCGCTCAACGGCGAGCCGGGGGTCCATTCGGCCCGGTACGCCGGCAGACAGGGCGACGACGCCGCCAACAACGCCCGCCTGCTCCGGGAACTGGAGGGGGTTCCCGATGGGCGGCGCCAGGCGGCGTTCTGCTGTGTCATGGCCCTGTGTCTCCCCGGCGAGCCGACCCGTCTCTTCGAGGGGCGCGTCGCCGGGCGGATCCTTGCCGCCCCCCGCGGCACCGGTGGCTTCGGTTATGATCCGCTGTTTCTGGTCGACGGTTTCGACCGCACCATGGCGGAACTGCCGCTGGCGGAAAAGAACCGCGTCAGCCACCGCGGCCAGGCCTTGCGCCAGGTGGTCGCCGCACTCGCAAACCCGCGTCGCTGCGGTGTTTGCGGCGACCGGGATGAAAATTCCTGAACTTTTCCCTTTATTTTTTTTCGAACGCCGTTTAAGATGCCGCATTCTGTATACAGTATGCAGATGTGCGGACGGCTTCCCGGCCTGTCCCTCCCAAAGACGCATCGAGGGTGCATTAATGCGACTGTCGCCCGGTTGGCGGGGGCCCCCCGCATCGCCCAGGAACGGCAGGCTCTGAATGGCCTGTTCTGTCGTTGCCGCAGACGCGGCCGGCAGGACTGAAATATCCACCTCATCTCATCGCAAGGGACAAAGACATGCAAGTGACGCAAAGCTCTGTAGGTCGAAAGATCATCATGGCCGTGACCGGTGCCATGCTGATCGCGTTCATCTGCGTGCATCTGCTCGGCAACCTGTCGGTTTTCGCCGGCAGCGCGGCGATCAATGCCTACGCGCAGAAACTGCACAGCCTTGGCCCGGTGGTCTGGATCTTCCGTCTGGTGATGTTGGGCGTCTTCGCCATCCACATCATCTTCGGCATCCAGCTGACCATCGAGAACAAGGCCGCCACGCCGGACAAGAACGTCCAGATCAAGCGCCTGAAGACCGGCTTCGCCGCCGAGACCATGGTC
This sequence comes from Deltaproteobacteria bacterium, assembly GCA_005774545.1. Lineage (GTDB taxonomy): Bacteria > Desulfobacterota > Desulfuromonadia > Desulfuromonadales > BM103 > VAUL01. Next base: position 66,107 of record VAUL01000002.1, read on the forward strand.
GTCTCGGGGCTGGTGCTGCTGGCCTTCGTCGTCTACCACCTGCTGCATTTCACCGTGCGGGTGACCAACCCCGAGATTTACGTGCCGATCGAAGGCGGCCACGGCATGGTCGACGTGTTCGTCATGGTGACCCAAGGGTTCCAGCAGCTCTTCGCCGTCCTGCTCTACGTGATCGGCATGGGCTTCCTGTTCCTTCACGTCAGCCACGGGTTCCAGAGCATGTTCCAGACCTATGGGCTGAGCAACGACCGGACTCTCCCGGTCATGGTCAACGTCAGCAAGCTGGTCGGGGTGGTCCTGTTGGCGGGCTATGCGTCCATTCCGCTGCTGATCATCCTCGGCATCGTCCGGTAAGGGGGTAGTGAATGATTCTCGACGGCAAATGTCCGAAAGGACCGATTGAAACTTCCTGGGATCGCCATCGCTTCGAAACGAAGCTGGTCAACCCTGCCAACAAGCGCAAGTACAAGGTTCTCGTCGTCGGCACCGGTCTGGCCGGTGGCGCCGCCGCCGCCACCCTGGGCGAGCTCGGCTACCAGGTCGAAGCCTTCTGCTACCAGGACAGCGCCCGCCGCGCCCACTCGATCGCCGCCCAGGGCGGGATCAACGCCGCGAAGAACTATCCGAACGACGGCGACAGCATCTACCGCCTCTTCTACGACACCATCAAGGGCGGCGACTTCCGCGCCCGCGAGGCCGACGTCTGGCGTCTGGCCCAGGTGTCGAACAACATTATCGACCAGTGCGTGGCGCAGGGCGTTCCCTTTGCCCGTGATTACGCCGGCTACCTGGACAACCGCTCCTTCGGCGGCGCCCAGGTCTCCCGTACCTTCTACGCCCGCGGCCAGACCGGCCAGCAGCTGCTGCTCGGCGCCTACTCGGCGCTCTCCCGCCAGGTGAAGGCCGGGACGGTCAAGCTGTACGTGCGCCGCGAGATGCTCGACCTGGTGGTGGTTGACGGCGTGGCCCGCGGCATCACCTGCCGCAACCTCTGCACCGGCGAGATCGAGTCGTACTGGGGCGATGCCGTGGTGCTGGCCACCGGCGGCTACGTCAACGTCTTCTACCTGTCGACCAACGCCATGGGGTGCAGCGTCACCGCCACCTGGAAGGCCGCCAAGAAGGGCGCCTTCTTCGCCAACCCCTGCTACACCCAGATTCACCCGACCTGCATTCCGCAGACCGGCGAACATCAGTCGAAACTCACCCTGATGTCCGAGTCGCTGCGCAACGACGGCCGTTGCTGGGTGCCGAAGAAGAAGGAAGACTGCGACAAGTTCCCCAACGACATCGCCGAAGAGGATCGCGACTACTACCTGGAGCGCAAGTATCCGTCCTTCGGCAACCTGGCCCCGCGTGACATCGCCTCCCGCGCCGCCAAGGAGCAGTGCGACGACGATCGCGGCGTCGGTCCGGGCAAGCGCGGCGTCTACCTCGACTTCTCCACGGCGATTAACCGTGTCGGCGAGGATACCATCGCCGAGCGTTACGGCAACCTCTTCGAGATGTACGAGAAGATCACCGACGAGAACGGCTACAAGCGGCCGATGCGCATCTACCCGGCCCCGCACTACTCGATGGGCGGGCTGTGGGTCGACTACAACTGCATGAGCAACGTTCCGGGGCTGTTCGTCCTGGGCGAGGCCAACTTCTCGGTGCACGGCGCCAACCGCCTCGGCGCCTCGGCGCTGATGCAGGGGCTGGCCGACGGCTACTTCGTCATCCCCTACACCATCGCCGGCTACCTGGCGACCGTCAAGCCGGGGGCGATCAAGGCCGACCACGCCGAGTTCAAGAAGTCGGCCGAGGACGTCAAGGCCGAGATCAACAAGATGCTGTCGATCAACGGCAAGAAGACCCCGGCCCAGCTGCACCGCGAGCTCGGCAAGATCATGTGGAACAACGTCGGCATGGCGCGCAGCCGGGAGAGCCTCAACGAGGCCCTCAAGGTCATCCCGCAGATCCGCGAGGAGTTCTGGAACAACGTCAAGATCACCGGCAGCGGCGAGGAGTTCAACCAGCAGCTGGAGAACGCCGGCCGTCTGGCCGACTTCCTCGAGTTCGGCGAACTGCTGGCCAAGGATGCGCTGGTCCGCGAGGAGTCGTGCGGCGGTCACTTCCGTACCGAGCACCAGTACGAGGACGGCGAAGCCAAGCGTGACGACGAGAACTTCTGCTACGTGGCGGCCTGGGAGTTCAAGGGCGCGGGCAAAGAGCCCGAACTGCACAAGGAGCCCTTGAAGTTTGACAATGTCCACCTTGCCGTAAGGAGTTACAAATAATGAAACTCAAACTGCACGTATGGCGCCAGAAGGGGCCGAACGCTCCGGGGAAAATGGAGACCTACGACGCGGATCACGTCAGCCCGGACCAGTCGTTCCTCGAGATGCTCGACGAGGTCAACGAAGTGCTGGTCAAGGAAGGGAAGGATCCGATCGCTTTCGATCACGACTGCCGCGAGGGGATCTGCGGGATGTGCTCGCAGGTCATCAACGGCGTGCCGCACGGCGGCCAGGACCGCACCACCGTCTGCCAGCTGCACATGCGCAGCTTCAAGGACGGCGACGAGATCTTCATCGAGCCGTGGAAGGCCCGCGCCTTCCCGGTTATCAAGGATCTTGCCGTCGATCGCGGCGCCTATGACCGCATCATCCAGGCGGGCGGCTACACCTCCTGCCACACCGGCGGCGTTTCCGACGGCAACGCCATCCTGATCGGCAAGGACGCGGCCGACTACGCCATGGATGCGGCCGAGTGCATCGGCTGCGGGGCTTGCGCCGCCTCCTGCCCGAACAGCTCGGCGATGCTCTTCACCAGCGCCAAGGTCGCCCAGCTGGCGGTCCTGCCGCAGGGTGCGGTGGAAGCCAAGCGGCGCGTCAACGCGATGCTTGAGGAAGCCCAGGCCTGCGGTTTCGGCAACTGCACCAACCACTACGAGTGCCAGGCGGCGTGCCCGAAAGGGATCAACGTCAAGTTCATCGCCAAGCTCAACCGCGAGTACATCAAGGCGCTGCTGCCGTAAGCGCGCCGCGATCCATCATGCAAACGTCAAGGGGCGGGCCAAATGGCCCGCCCCTTGACGTTTCTGTCCGCGAATTGCGTTAAATCGGGACGTCGTCAACCACTTCCGCCGCCGTATCGATGGCATCGTGGGCGGGGTTGCCGATCACCGGGATGATCGAGATCACCGCGCCGCCGACGCGCATCGGCACCGACACCAGTTTGGTCAGCACGCACCCCTGCAGCAACACGGCCAGCAGCAGTAAAACCGTCAATCTCGCCATTATCGACTCCTTTCTCCAGAAACCCCCGCAACAATCCACTCATCATTTGTATTATGTCACACAAAGAAAATCCGTGCCCTCGACCAACCCCTTGTTCAGGGCGAACTCCCGCACCTGCTCCCGAGCGCCCTTGGCGCCGACCGTGACCAGGGTCAAGCCGTCTCCCGGAATCAGGACGTCGACGGCGACAACCGGGGCACCGTGAATGACCTGGCCGATCTTGCGCGGGTCCACCTCGAGCCAGCGCCTGACGGCGAGCCCTTTTGCGTGCAGAGCAAGGCGCCAGGCCTTCCCTTCGATGCCGGCCCCCCACAGCGTGACCTCGCCGGTCCCGGCCAGGAACGTCTGCGCGAGGTGATGGACCTTGCAGTCGCGGAAGGCGTTCAGTGCGTACTCGGCCGCGGTGCGCGTCATCCGCTCGGGGCGGTCGCGCCAGAACAACAGCGTCTCCGGCAGGCGGGCAAAGCGTGCGCCGGCCTGGGCGAGCCGCAGCCAGAGGTCGTAGTCCTCCGGCCAGCCGCAATCACGGTAGCCGCCGAGGGACAGGACGGCATCGCGGCGGTACATGACGCTGGGGTGCGTGAACGGCGATTCGACGTAGAGGTCGCGCATGATGGCGTCGTGGTCGAGCTGAGCGTTTTGCCAGGCCTCGTAGGCACGCATGCCGTCGCTGAGTCCCTGGCGGGGAATGTGGCGCACCCGGCTGGCGACCAGGGTGGTGCCGGGGTGGGCGGCAAGATGTCCGGCCTGGAGTTGCAGCCGATTGGGATGGCAGACGTCATCGCCGTCCATGCGTGCCACCAGTGGGGCGCGACACGCCGCCAACCCGGCGTTGAGGGCCGTGACCAGCCCTGATGGCGGGCGGTGCAGCACGCGAATGCGCGAGTCCGTCGCCGCGGCGGCGTCGAGGATTGCCCCGGTGCCGTCGCTGCTGCCGTCGTCGACGGCGACCAGTTCCCAGTCGGCGAGGGTCTGACGCTGGAGTGAGGCCAGTGCGGCCGGGAGCAGGCGCTCCTCGTTGCGCACCGGCAGCAGCACGGAAACACGCGGTTTCATGCGCCGTGGCTGCGCAGAATCAGCAGGGCAGCGGTATAAGTGAAGGCGGAGAGCAGGGTGGAGAGCATCACGATGGTTCCGGCAAGCTCCGCATCACCCTTGAGCTGCTGGGCCATGATGTAGTTGGCGGTGGCGGCGGGGGTCCCGGCAATCAGGACGCCGATCTCGAGATCGCTGCCGCCGACCCCCATGCCGATGAGGATGGCTGCGGCCAGCAGCGGCATCCAGACCAGCTTGGCGCCGGCGGCGAGGGCTGCGGTGAACAGGTCGCCGCGCAGCCGTTCGAGCGAAAACCCGCCGCCGATGGCCAGCAGCGCCAGGGGCAGGGCCATCCCCGTCGTGATCCTCAGACTGCGCTCGAGCAGCAGCGGCATCGGCAGGGCCAGGAAACTCCAGGCGATTCCGGCAAAGGAGGCGAGGATCAGCGGGTTGAAGGCCACCCGGCGCAGAAGCAGCCCCCACCCCTGTCCGGCGCTGCCGTCGCGGTGCGGCCAGGTCAGGGCGATGATGGCGTACAGGTTGAGGAAGGGGACGATGAAGCCCATGAGGATGCCGGCGCGCGTCAGGCCGGCCTGCCCGAGCGCGTTGAAAACGATGGCTAGGCCGACATAGGCGATGTTGCCGCGAAACGCCCCCTGGCTGAAAACACCGCGGGCTGCGGGCGGGTAGCGGCGCACGACGGTGTAGGCGTAGCTGACCAGAAAGGTGACGGTAACGGCCAGGATCGAGCCGACGACCAGCCTGCCGTTGAAATTTGCCAGGAAATCGGCCCGGCCGATCTCGTAAAAGAGCAGGGCGGGGAGGCAGACGTAGTAAACGAGCCGGTTGGTCTGCTGCAGAAAGCCGGTGTCGAGCAGGGCGATGCGCCTGAGCAGGGCACCCAGGGCGATGACGATAAAAACCGGCAGGACGATGTTGACGATTTCGATGAAGAAACTCATGGCCGCGGCAGGATAACGTAGCGGCGCCGACGGTTCAATGGCTTCCTTGCGTGGCCGCCCCCGCCGTTTACCATTGGTTTGGTAAGGGCTGCCGTGTATAATATTCAACAATAGACGAAGCCGGAAAGGGTGTAAGCCTGCATGCACAACGGGACGCCGGATCGGTCCTTCTCCCTGCGGATCGCCGTGATCGTCGGTCTGCTGGCGGGGATCACCGCCCTTCACTACCTGACGACGCTGCAACATCAGCATGCGCACGACATCTATCGCCGCCTCTACTATGTGCCGATCGTCCTTGGCGGGCTCTGGTTCACCCTGCGCGGCGGGCTGGGAGCCGCGATCGCCGCCTCGCTGCTGTTTTTGCCGCATGTCGTCCTGCAATGGGGGCACCACCCCGTTTCCCAGCCGGAGCAGTATCTGGAAATCCTCCTTTACAACATCATCGGTGGCCTGACCGGCTTCCTGTCCGGTCGTGAACTCGAACAGAAGCGTGCCCACCAGCACGCTGCCCTGCGGCTGGAAGAGAGCTATCGCACGCTCAGTGCCCAGGCCGACCAGATTCTCGAGATCGAGGAACAGTTGCGCCGGGCCGACCGGCTCAGCACGCTGGGCGAGTTGTCCGCCGGACTGGCCCACGAAATCCGCAACCCTCTCGGGTCGATCCGCGGCACCGCCGAAATCCTCAAGGACGGTGTGGCGGCTGACGATCCGCGCCATGAGTTTGCCGAAATCCTGATCAAGGAGGTCGACCGGCTCAATCGGGTTCTCGAGGATTTCCTGCGCTTCGCCCGCCAGGCGCCGGTGGAGCGGGGGATCTTCGATCTCAACGCCGTCGTGCGCGAGGTGCTCGACCTGACCAGGCGCCAGGCTGAGCGCAACGACGTCGCGGTGGTTGCCGACTTCGCCGAGTTGCCCGGCCTTCCCGGCGACGGCGGGCAGATTCGCCAGGCGCTGCTCAACCTCGTGCTCAACGCCTTGCAGGCGATGCCGGCCGGCGGGCAGTTGACGGTAACGACGCGAGGCGGGACGGAGACCGTCGAGGTTGCCGTCGCCGATACCGGCCCGGGGATTCCGGATGGCGAGGAGGAGCGGATCTTCAAGACCTTTGTGACCACGCGCGCCGATGGCACGGGGCTGGGGCTGCCGATCAGCCAGCGCATCGTCGCTTCGCACGGCGGACAGATCCGCGTGGCCGGAACGGCCGGCGGCGGTGCGACCTTCATCGTGGCGCTGCCGCTGCAGAAGGAGACGTCACCATGAGCGGTTCTGCCCGGGCCGGCGGGAAGCCGGCAAAAACCTCTGTTCTCGTGGTCGACGACGATGCCTCCCTGCGCCGGGTCACCGAATACCACCTCGAGCAGGCCGGCTACCGGGTTCTGACCGCCGCCGACGGGCTGGAAGGGGTGAAGGTGTTTCGCGAGGAGCGCCCGGCGCTGGTGATCACCGATCTGCAGATGCCCGGGCTCTCCGGGCTCGGCGTGCTCGACCAGGTGAAAGCCCTGGCGCCGGAGACGCTGGTCATTGTGATCACCGCCTTCGGGACTATCGAGCAGGCGGTTGATGCCATGAAGAAGGGCGCCCACGATTTTCTGACCAAGCCGGTCAGCCGCGATGCGCTGCTGATGGTGGTCGACAAGGCGTGCAGGCTGCTCGGTCTGCAGGAGGAAAACCGCCGGTTGCGTGAGCAACTGGCGGACCGCGTCGAGTTCAGCCACCTGGTCGGCAACTCCGATGCCATGCGCCAGGTGCTGGAGATCGTGCGCCGGGCGGCGCCAAGCGACGCGACCGTACTGCTGACCGGCGAGAGCGGCACCGGCAAGGAACTGGTCGCCCGGGCGATCCACCAGGCCAGCGAGCGCAGCAGCGGGCCGTTCGTGGCGGTCAACTGTGCGGCGATCCCGGCCGACTTGCTCGAGAGCGAGCTGTTCGGGCATGTCCGCGGGGCTTTTACCGGAGCGGTGAGCGACCGCGCCGGCAAGTTCGAACGGGCCACCGGGGGTACGCTGTTCCTCGACGAAATCGGTGAGCTTCCCGCCGCCCTCCAGCCCAAGCTGTTGCGTGCATTGCAGGAGCACGAAATCGAACCGGTGGGAGGGCTGGCGAAGCGGATCGACGTGCGCGTGGTCGCGGCGACCAACCGTGACATCGAGTCGGCAATGAGTACCGGAGCCTTTCGCGAGGACCTCTATTACCGGCTGGCGGTGATCACCGTCGAACTGCCGCCGCTGCGTTCCCGGCCCGACGACATCCCCTTGCTCGTCCGGCATTTCCTCGCCAAGCATGCCGCGGCGGAGTTGCAGGTCAGCGCCGCAGCCATGGCGCTGCTGGGCCGCTATGCCTGGCCCGGCAATGTGCGCGAGCTTGAAAATGCCATCCAGCGGATGGTGGTCCTGCGGCGCGGCGACCGGCTGGACGTTGACGACCTGCCGGCCAAGATTCGCGATGAGGCGCCGGGCGCCCGGGGGGCGACGGACAGTGTCCTGCAACTCCCCGAAGCCGGTTATTCTCTCGAGGCGCTGGAGCGCGAAGCGGTCCTGCAGGCGTTGCAGCGCAGCCGGTGGAACCAGAGCCGGGCCGCCGCCTTTCTGCGCATCCCGCGGCATGTTCTGCTCTACCGCATGGAAAAGTACGGGATCCAAAAACCTTGAAATCAGTGCTGAGCGATGAGTGCTGAGCGATGAGTCGGTAAAGGAGTTGCTGCATGGCCATTATGCTGGCTGACGGCGAGGACCCCCGCCGTCCGGACGATTTGCAGTTTCGGCTCGAAGGGTGGATCGCCACGGCGCCGTTCGAGGATCATGTCGGCCTGACCATCGAGTCGGCGGCGGCCGGCGAGGCGCGCCTGTCGATGCCCTTCCGCGTCTGCCTGGCCAACGGCGGCGGGGTCATGCACGGCGGCGCCCTGGTGACCCTGGCCGATACCGCGGTGGCGATGGCGATCAAGAGCCTCCTGCCAGTCGGAACCACCTTCGCCACCACCGAATTGACAACCCGGTTTCTCGCCCCGGTGCAGGCGGGGAGGGTGGTGGCCCTGGCCCGGGTCCATGGCCCCGAAGGCCGCACCTTCCGCGGCGAGGCCGAACTGCATGACGAACGCGGGATCGTGGTCGCGCGTTTCCAGTCGGTCTTCCGCGTGGCACGGGGGCAGGGCTTCGACGACCCTGCCGGCAGTTGACTCGCGCCGCTTGCCGGCGTTACAACGAAACGAACAACTAATCTCCCGCGGAGTATCCATGCGCCATACGATCGCCTTTGCTTTGCTGCTTCTGCTCTGCGTCGGAATGTCCGGCTGTTCCGACAGCGCCCGCCAACCCGCCGTTTCCGGACCGCCGGCAGTCGGTCAGGCCGCTCCCGACTTCACCCTGAGCGATCTGCAGGGGAACACCCATACCCTGGCCGCCCTGCGCGGCAAGGTGGTGATCGTCAACTTCTGGGCGACCTGGTGCCCTCCCTGCCGTGCCGAGATGCCGTCGATGGAGCAGTTGCACCGGGAGCTTGGCGACGAGGGGCTGGTCATGCTGGCGATCAACATCGAGAAGGACGGCCGGCAGACGGTCCCGAAGTTCCTCGCGTCCAGTCCGCACAGCTTTCCGATCCTGATCGATGACCGGGAGGAGGTCCAGAAGCGCTACGGGGTGAGCAAGTTCCCGGAGTCGTTCGTGGTCCGCAAGGATGGCGTGATCGACGACAAGGTCATCGGCGCGATCGACTGGGCCCATCCCCAGACCGTGGAATATTTCCGCAAGCTGCTGAAAGAGTAGCCGATGCCCTCGATCGGAACCGATGTCAGCGTCTGGATCGCTTTGACCGCGGGGATTCTCTCGTTCTTCTCCCCGTGCGTGCTGCCGCTGATCCCCTCCTACCTGACCTACATTACCGGACTCTCCTTCGGCCAGTTGCAGGAGGCGCACCCCGGCGCCCGTGTTCGCCTGATCGTCGTGGCGCACTCCCTGACGTTCATCCTCGGTTTTTCCGTGGTGTTCATCACCCTCGGCGGCATCGTCGGCCTGGCGTCGGCCAACTTCCAGGAGCACCTGCGCTCCGGACTGGTCTGGGTCGAGCGCCTCGGCGGGCTGCTGATCATCCTCTTCGGCATCCATCTGACCGGTCTGTTCCACTTCGGGGTCCTGCTCGGTGAAAAACGCGTCCATCTGCACGACAAACCGGCCGGTTTCTTCGGCACCTTCATCGTCGGCCTGGCCTTTGCCGCCGGCTGGACGCCGTGCATCGGGCCGATCCTGGCCTCGATCCTGATGATCGCGGCAACTTCCGGACAGGCTGGACGCGGCCTGTGGCTGCTCACCGTCTACTCGGTCGGTCTCGGCATCCCGTTCCTGATCGCCGGCCTCCTGTTTCACCAGTTCCTCGGCTTCTTCCAGAATTTCCGCCGGCATATCCGCCTGACCGAAATTTTCACCGGGGCCCTGCTGGTGGCCGTCGGCCTGCTGCTGCTCTTCGGCAAGCTCGGCTGGCTGACCACGCAGCTGTACCAGTGGCTGCCCATGCAGGGGTAGCCACCGCTCTCCGGGGCTGACGGCCTTGACAGCGGCGGCGCTTTTCCGGTAATTTGAAAATCGATTTCAACGGAGCGGCCATGACACAGCACAGCCCCAAGGAGCATTTCCGCTCCTACCTGGTCACGCAAGGGTTGAAGTCGACCCGCCAGCGTGACCTGATACTTGACGAGTTTCTGCGTGCCGGCGCGCACCTGTCGACCGAGGAGCTCTACCTGCGCCTGCGCGAGCAGCATCCGCACATCGGCTACGCCACGGTTCATCGCACCCTTAAGCTCTTCGCCGACTGCGGCATCGCCGAACCGCGCCATTTCGGCGACGGCCAGACGCGCTATGAATCGTGTGGCGCGGAAGGACACCACGATCACCTGATCTGTACCGATTGCGGGGCCATCGTCGAGTTCGAAAACCCCCAGATCGAGGCCTTGCAGGAGTCGGTCGCCCGCCAGCACGGTTTCCGCATCGAGCGCCACCGCCTGGAATTGTACGGACGCTGCCGGGAGTGTCAGCGGTAGAGCGGCATCCCGTTGCCCGGGCCGGATTCTTCCCCCTAATCGTGAAAATGATTGTCAATAACAGCGAAAGTCATCAACGTGAGTGTTCTGCATAAGGAAGACGGCAGCGACCGGAAGATCGTACTGGTCGGCTGTCCCAACGTCGGCAAAAGCGTCGTCTTCAATAGCCTGACCGGGGCCTACACGACGGTTTCCAACTATCCCGGGACTTCGGTCGAGGTCTCCCGCGGACATTGCCAGATCGCCGGCGAGCGCTACCAGGTCCTCGATACGCCGGGGATGTACTCCCTGCTGCCGATCACCGAAGAAGAACGCGTCGGCCGGCGCATCCTCTTCGAGGAAGACCCCTTCGTCGTGCTGCACGTGGTTGACGCCCGCAACCTCGAGCGGATGCTGCCGATGACCATCCAGCTCATCGAGGCCGGGTTGCCGGTGATGCTGTTGATCAACATCATCGACGAAGCCGAGCGGATCGGCATGCACATCGACATCGCGCTGCTCGACGAGAAACTCGGCATCCCGGTGGTTGGCGCGGCCATCGGGCGCAAACGCGGCCTGGGGGAGTTGCGCCAGGCGATCGCCAGCTATCAGCCGCGGCCGGCGACCTTCGCCTATGCCGCCGACCTGGAAAAGGATATCCAGCGCATCGCCGGGCTGATGCGCGGCCGGTATCGTCTGGCGGCGCGCAGTCTTGCCCTGCTGCTGATGCAGCGCGACGAAGAGCTGCAGGAGCTGATGCGCGCCGGCGAAGGGGAAAATGCCGCTGCCGTCGCCGAGACGGTCAATGCCGTGGTTTTCGAGCGCCGTGTCGATCTGCACCTGCGCATCAGCCTGGAACGCAAACGCATCTGCAAGGGGCTGCTGGCCGGCGTGATCTCGCAGCGGGCCGGCGGCGGGCCGGCCTTTGCCGAACGGCTGTCGGCCCTGACGATGAACCCGTGGACCGGCATCCCGCTGCTGCTGGCGGTCCTCTACTTCGGTTTGTACAAGTTCGTTGGCGGGTTCGGGGCGGGGACCGTCGTCGATCTGCTCGAAGGCGCGATCTTCGAGGAAAATCTCAACCCCTGGGCCATCGCCTGGTTCGAGCGGCATGTTCCCTGGTACTGGCTGCGCGAACTGGTGGTCGGCGAGTACGGCCTGTTCACCCTTGGCGTACGCTATGCCGTGGCGATCGTGCTGCCGATTGTCGGCACCTTCTTTATCGCCTTCGCCATGATCGAGGACAGCGGTTACTTCCCGCGCCTGGCCATGCTGGTGGACCGGGTTTTCAAGCGCCTTGGACTGAACGGTCGGGCGGTGATCCCGATGGTGCTCGGTTTCGGTTGCGACACCATGGCCACCGTGGTGACGAGAACCCTGGAGACGGTGCGCGAGCGTATCCTCGCCACCCTGCTGCTGGCCCTGGTCATCCCCTGCAGTGCCCAGATGGGGGTGATCCTCGCGCTCCTTTCGGGGGTGCCGGGGGCTCTCGCCGTGTGGGTCGTCACTCTGACCGGCATCTTCCTGCTGGTCGGCCTGCTGGCCGCCAGGATCGTGCCGGGGGAGCGGCCGATGTTTTACATGGAGATCCCGCCGATGCGCCTGCCGCAGCCGCGCAACGTGCTGGTCAAGACGCTGACCCGCATGCAGTGGTACTTCCTGGAGATCTTCCCGCTGTTCATGATTGCCTCCGTGCTGCTGTGGGCCGGCAAACTGAGCGGCGCGCTCGACTGGCTGGTGGGAGCCCTGCAGCCGGTCATGGGGCTGCTGGGCCTGCCGCACGAGACGGCGGCGGCCTTCATCTTCGGCTTTTTCCGCCGCGACTTCGGCGCCGCCGGGCTTTACGACCTGCAGACCAACGGCCTGCTCGACCCGGTGCAGCTGACCGTGGCGGCCGTGACCCTGACGCTCTTCGTCCCCTGCGTGGCCCAGTTCCTGATCATGAAGAAGGAGCGCGGCTGGCGGGTGGCGCTGATCATCTTCGCGCTGGTCACCACTCTGGCTTTCGGCGCCGGCTGGGCACTCAACCGGTTGCTGCTGGTGACGGGGATGCCGGGATGAAATGCAGCTTCTGCGAACATGAGCTGACTGCGGAGATGCTGCGCGACGAGGGCTGTGGTGCGTGCGCCGGCGGTTGCCGCAAGATCCACTGTCCGTATTGCGGCCAGGAAAATTCCGTCGTGCCCGGAATTTTCGATAGACTGTTCAAAAGTGACAGGCCCGACGAGGGGAAAGGAAGCAAATCATGAGAGTGTCGGCCAAGGCAGAGGAGATCCTCGAAGCGCTGTGGATTGCGACCGAAGAGGAGGGGATGCCCGCCGCGGATCTCGCCGTGCTGGGCGTCGAGGCGGACGACCAGGGGCTGGTCGAGCTGCTCGGCCTTTCCTACGTGGATCTGGAGGGGGGGCTGGTCAGCCTGCGTCAGGAAGGGCGCGACGAGGCGCGCATGACCGTGCGCCGGCACCGCCTGGCCGAACGCCTGATGATGGACATCCTGGATATTCAGGGGGCCCCTGGCGACGACCGGGCGTGCGAATTCGAACACCTGCTCCACCATGGGGTCGATACCAAGATCTGCACCCTGCTCAATCATCCGACCACCTGCCCCCACGGCAAGCCGATCCCCCCCGGCGAGTGCTGCGATCGGGCGCGCCTCGACGGCAGGGTCGGCGTCGTCGCCCTGACCGAACTGAAGCCGGGCGACCCGGGCGAGATCGCCTATCTGGCGGCCGGCGATGTCCGCAAGATGCAGAAGCTCATGAGCATGGGGGTGCTCCCCGGGACCTCGGTGCTGCTGCTGCGGACCTACCCGACCTACATCTTCAAGGTGGGGCAGTCCGAATTCGCTGTCGACGAGGAACTGGCCGGGGAGATTTTCGTTCGCAGGGGGCAGGAATAGCCCCGCGCCGACAGCGGCTTTCCTCCTTGCATCCGGCTATTCCTTTCCCTATAGTGATAGGCATTTGCGGGCCGTCGCGGACGCGCTCGCTGCGTTGGCGGAGTCGCGGCGGCATGCCGCGGGAGCTTTCAAAGGGAGGTGTATCTTGGAGATTCTGGGGATCGATATCGGTTTCGGCTTTACCAAGGCGACCAATGGCAAACAGGAGCTGATCTTCAAGTCGGTGCTTGGCGAATCGACCGATATCCAGTTCCGCGAACAGATGCTCCCCGCCGGTGCGGCAGACGAGGATTACCTCCAGATCGAAATCGACGGCAAGTCGTATTTCGTCGGCGAACTGGCGGAACGCCAGAGCAACGTACGGTTTTTCACCCTCGACCAGGCCCAGTTCATCGGTCGTTTCGCCAAGGTTCTGGCACTGGCGGCCGCCGCCCGTCTGGTCAAGGGTTTCGTGCCGGTTAACCTGGTCACCGGCCTGCCGATCGGTGCCTATCAGAAGCACAAGGACGAACTGGCCAAGCTGCTGCTCGGCGAACACCAGGTCGTGCTGGTCGACGCGGCGGGGAAACGCGAGGAGAAGTCGATCAGCATCAGCAAGGTGCGGGTCATCCCCCAGCCGTTCGGGTCCCTGTTCAACCACATGCTCAACGATCAGGGGGATCTGGCCGATAAACGTCTGGTCCGCGAAAAGATCGGCATCATCGATGTCGGCTTCCGGACGGCGGACTACACCATTTCCGACAAGATGCGCTATTCGGAGCGCGGCAGCCGGACTACCGATTCCGGCATCGCCCGCGGCTTCAACGTCATCGCCACCAAGCTGCGCGAGAGCAGCGGCGTGAACGTCGAACTCTACCGTCTCTACGAAGCGATCGACCGCGGCAACATCAAGATCCGCGGCAAGGTCTACGACCTCAAGGGGATGACCGAACAGGTCTTCGGCCAGCTGGCGACTGCCGTGGCCAACGAGATCGACCGCCTCTGGGCCGACGACTGGGACATGGATGCCATCATCATCACCGGCGGCGGCGGCGCGGTTCTCGCCCGTCACCTTCAGCCGCTGCTCAACGGCGAGGTGCTGTCGATCGATCCGAAGCTCGACATGCGTCTTTACAACGTGCAGGGCTATCGCAAGTTCGGGCAGCACATCTGGGGTCGGGGCGCGGTACCCGCTCCGGCTGCGCCAACCCCGGCGACGCCCTGATACCATCTTCCCAGCGCCCCCGTGTTCCGGGGGCGCTGCCGGTTTCGGCATGGTCACAACCGAGCAAATTCTGGCCCTTCTCGAGCGTCGCCGCGGCAAATCCCTGACCCTGCGCGACCTGCAGTCGGCGTTTGATCTCGACGCCGGCGGGCGCAAGGCGCTCTCACGTCATCTCAAGCAACTGGAGCGTGACGGCGTGCTGGTGACCGGCAAGCGGGGCGGCTATGCTCTCGCCGGTCACGGCCGCATGATGACCGGCCGGATTGCCCTGCACCGCGACGGCTATGCCTTTGTTTCACCCGACGGCAGCGGTGAAGACAACCTGTTCGTTCCCGCCCGCTTCGTGCGGCCGGCCATGGATGGCGACCGCGTGCTGGTCGGCATCGACCGCAATCCGCGCGACGGCCGGCCGGAAGGCCGGGTGGTGCGCGTCGTCGAGCGCGCGCACGCCACGCTGCTCGGCCGCTTCGAGAGGACGGAGTCCGTCGCCCGCATCGTGCCGCTGGCCCCGGAATTGCGCGAATCTTTCCTGGTTGCGCGGGACGGGGAGGGCGGGGCCGACGATGGCGACGTGGTCATTGCCCGGATCGAAACCTACCCCGGCCGGGTCCAGGCGGCGACGGCGCGGGTCGTCGAGGTGCTCGGTGCCGCCGATGACCCCCGGGTCGAGATTCGTGTCGCTGTGGAGCGTTTCGGCCTGCCGTACCTGTTTCCGCCGGCGGTGCAGGCTGCAGCCGCCGCACTGCCGGCACGGGTTGACGAGGCCGACCTGGCCAATCGCGAAGATCTCCGCCACCTGCCGTTCGTGACCATCGACGGCGAGACGGCCCGGGATTTCGACGATGCGGTGGCTGTCGCCCGTTTGCCTGACGGGGCTTTTCGCCTGTGGGTGGCGATTGCCGACGTCTCCCATTACGTGGCGGCCGGCGGCGTCATCGACCGGGAGGCGCTCAATCGCGGCACCAGCGTCTACTTCCCGGGCAGTTGCCTGCCGATGCTCCCCGAAAGTCTGAGCAACGGCATCTGTTCCCTCAACCCGCGGGTCGACCGCCTGGTCATGGTGGCCGAACTCGACTTCGACGGCCTGGGTAAACGTCACCAGGCGCGCTTTTACGCCGGCGTGATCCACAGCCGCGCCCGGCTGACCTACACGGAGGTGGCCGCCATCCTGGTCGATCGCGATCCGGAGTTGCGGGCCGCCCATGAGTCGCTGGTCGGGATGCTCGAGGTCATGGGCGACCTTGCCGGGCTGCGCATCGCCCGCCGCCATGAGCGCGGCAGTCTCGACTTCGATCTCCCCGAGGCGGAGATCGTCCTCGACCTGCGCGGCCGTCCCGAACAAATCGTGCGTTCGGAGCGCAACCTGGCCCACCGCCTGATCGAGGAGTTCATGCTGGCGGCCAACGAGGCGGTTGCCGAGTGGCTCGACCGGCAGCGCAGCCCCGTCGTGTTCCGCATTCACGAGCCGCCCTCCGAGGAAAAGCTGGCGGCCTTTCAGGAGTTCATCGCGCACTTCAACCAGGGGCTGGCGATCCCGGTGGAAGGGGTCAAGCCCAAGCTGCTGCAGGAACTGCTCGAACGGGTGGCCGGTTTGCCCGAGGAAAAGCTGATCAATCACGTCCTGCTGCGCAGCCTCCCCCAGGCCCGCTACGCCGTCGAGAACCGCGGGCATTTCGGCCTGGCCGCCGACTGTTACTGCCATTTCACGTCGCCGATCCGCCGCTATCCCGACCTTGCCGTGCATCGTCTGCTGCGTCGCCAGCTGCAGCTGCCGGGCGGGTTCGATCGCCTGCCGGCGTCCCTTGAAGAGGTTGCCGAGCGTTCGTCCTTCTGCGAGCGGCGGGCCATGGAGGCCGAGCGCGACATCGTCAGCCTGAAGAAGTGCCAGTTCATGCAGGGCCGGATCGGCGAGGAATGTCGCGGCTTCGTGTCGGCGGTGCAGCCCTTCGGGTTTTTCGTCGAACTGGAGGAGATCTTTGTCGAAGGGCTGGTCCATGTCTCCAGTCTCGCCGACGACTACTACCAGTTCGATGAAGCCACCCACAGCCTCACCGGCATGAGCCGGCGGCGCCGCTTCACCGTCGGCGACCCGGTGGTGGTGTCGGTGCGTCGTGTCGATCCGGACCGCCGCGAAATCGACTTCCGTCTGGCCGGCGAGCAGCCACCCCCGCCGCCCCGTCGCCTCTCTCAACAAGCAAAACGGGGTTCACTCAGCACTCATCGCTCATCGCTCGGCACTAAAGGTGTTCCCCGCAGGAGGCACCGGTGAAGATCGTTCGCAGCCTGAACGGGCTCCGCCCGCCGGCCGGCGGGACGGTGGTCACCATCGGCAACTTCGACGGTGTGCACCTCGGGCATCGCGAGATCTTCCGGCGCGTGGTCGGCGAAGCCCGCGCCCGCGGCGGCGCGGCCACGGTCCTGACCTTCGAGCCGCATCCCCTGCGGCTGCTCGCGCCGGACAAGGCGCCCCCGCGCATCAATACCCCCGTGGAAAAGGTTCGCCTGATCCGCGCGTCGTGCATCGATCTCCTGGTGGTTCTGCCGTTCACCCGGAAGCTGGCGGCATTGCCCGCCGCCCGTTTCGTCAGCGACATCCTGGTCGGCCGGCTCGGCGTCCGGCACCTGGTGATCGGTTACGATTATGCCTTCGGCCGCAACCGCGAGGGTGACGCGACCCTCCTGGGCGGGGCGGCCGCCGAGCACGGCTTCACCCTCGAGATTCTCCCGCCGCTCAAGGCCGGCGAGGAAGTCTACAGCTCCACCAGGATCCGGCGGACCCTTTTGGCTGGCGACGTCGCCGGCGTCGTGCGGGTCCTCGGCCGCCATTTCACCCTCGACGGTCGGGTCGTGGCCGGCGAAGGGCGCGGCCGGCAGCTCGGCTTCCCGACCGCCAACCTGCTGACCGCCAAGGAACTGCTCCCCCGCGATGGCGTCTATGCCGTTCGGGTTCGCTATGGCCGGCGCATGTACGACGCCGTCGTGAATCTCGGCCAGCGCCCGACATTCGCCGGTTCGGGAGCCTCGCTGGAAATCCACCTGCTCGATTTCTCCGGCGATCTCTATGGTGCGCGCCTGCGGATCTACTTCGTCGAACGGTTGCGCGACGAGCGTCGCTTCCCCTCGGTGGCGGCACTGCAGGCCGCTGTCCGCGACGACATCGCCAGAGCCAGGGCCGTTCTGGCAAGCACCAGGGTGCTGGTCTACAAGGAAACTTTCGATTGCGGAGTCCGGCCATGATCGTCGTCAGCGGCTCAACCCGTGTCGTCGGCATTTTCGGCGATCCTGTCTCCCATTCGCTTTCCCCGTTGATGCAGAATGCCGCGATTCAGGGTGCGGGAATTGACGCAGTCTATGTGCCGTTTCATGTCGGTGCGGCACAGTTGTGTGACGCGGTGCGTGCCATCAGGGCCCTCGGTCTGGCCGGGGTGAATCTGACCATCCCCCACAAGGAGGCGGCCTGCCGGCTGGTCGATGAGCTCGACCCGGTTGCTGAACTGAGTGGCGCGGTTAATACCATCGTCAATCGCGAAGGGCGGCTGCTCGGCTACAACACCGATGGAGCCGGCCTGCTGCGTGCCGTCAGGGAAGACCTTGGCGTCGATAGCCGCGGCAAACGCGTGCTGATTGTCGGTGCCGGCGGCGCCGCGCGTGCCGCCATGGTTGCCATGGCCGGGGCCGGGGCGGCATGGATCGGGGTGGCCAACCGGACGCCCGGGCGTGCCGAACAACTGGTTGCCGAACTGGCGGCCAAGCTGACGGGCACGGCTTTTGCTGCCTTCCCGCTGGAAGGGCTGGCCGGGCGGTTGGACGGGGGGGTGGATCTGTTGATCAACAGTTCGGCGGCGGGGTTGCAGGGACAGCCCCTCGACCTGCCCGTGGGCGGGTGTGTACGCCCGGACGGGGCCGTTTACGACATGGTTTACGGGCGTGAGCCGACAGCTCTGGTCGTTGCGGCCCGGGCCGCCGGCCTTGCGGCCGCCGATGGCCTCGGCATGCTGGCCGGGCAGGGGGAGGAGGCGTTTCGCCTCTGGTTTTCGAGTGCGCCGCCGCCGGGGGCGATGCGCGCCGCTCTCGAACACCGGCGCAATCACGGGTAGTTTCTGATAAGCCTTTTATTTCAGCCTGTTACGTTGTGGTGTTCGTTCCGGTTCTGCTTGACAGTCAGCGGTCCGGATGGCTAAAATGAAACGTTAACTTTATGTCCAAGAGGGGATGGCGACTTTTCTATGGCCACCAACCGACTCGGCGAACTGCTGGTTCGCAACAAGCTGATCGACGAAAAGCAGCTGGCCAAGGCGCTTGAGGAGCAGCGTGCCCAGGGGGGGCGGCTCGGCGCCAGCCTGGTCAAACTCGGCTATATCAAGGAAGAGGAGCTGGCCGCTTTTCTTTCCCGCCAGTACGGCGTGCCGTCGATCAACCTCAACGAGTTCGAGATCGATCCCGGCGTCATCAAGCTGGTCTCGAACGATGTGGCCCAGAAGTACCAGCTGGTTCCGGTCAACCGCGCCGGTTCCACGCTGATCGTCGCCATGGCCGACCCGTCGAACATCTTCGCCATCGACGACATCAAGTTCATGACCGGCTACAACGTCGAAGTCGTGGTCGCGGCCGAGGCGAGCATCAAGCAGGCCATCGACAGGTACTACGATCAGAGCGCCAGCTTCGACGATGTGATCGGCGGCATCGAGGATATCGACCTGGAAGTGGTCGACGATGACGAACAGATCGACATCTCCGCGCTGGAGAAGGCGACCGAGGATGCCCCGGTCGTCAAGTTGGTCAACCTGATCCTCACCGACGCCATCAAGAAGCGCGCTTCGGACATCCACATCGAGCCCTACGAGAAGTCGTTCCGCGTGCGCTACCGCATCGACGGCGTGCTCCAGGAAGTCATGAAGCCGCCGATGAAGCTGAAGAACGCGATTACCTCGCGTATCAAGATCATGTCGGAGATGGACATCTCCGAGCGCCGCCTCCCGCAGGACGGCCGCATCAAGATCAAGCTCCCCGGCGGCCAGGACATGGACTACCGGGTCAACTGCCTGCCGACCCTGTTCGGGGAGAAGATCTGTCTCCGGCTCCTCGACAAGTCCAATCTGCAGCTCGACATGACCAAGCTCGGCTACGAACCGCAGTCGCTGAAGTGGTTCAAGGAGCAGATCCACAAGCCTTTCGGCATGGTGCTGGTGACCGGGCCGACCGGTTCGGGGAAGACGGTTTCCCTTTACTCGGCGCTGGCCGAACTGAACAAGGTGACCGAGAACATCTCCACGGCCGAGGACCCCGTCGAGTTCAACTTCGCCGGGATCAACCAGGTGCAGATGCACGAGGAGATCGGTCTGAACTTCGCCGCGGCCCTGCGCGCTTTTTTGCGCCAGGACCCGGACATCATCATGATCGGCGAGATCCGCGACTTCGAGACGGCCGAGATCGGCGTCAAGGCGGCGCTCACCGGCCACCTCGTGCTGTCGACCCTGCATACCAACGACGCCCCGGCAACCATCAACCGCCTCCTCAACATGGGGATCGAGCCGTTCCTGGTCGCCTCGGCGGTCAACCTGATCACCGCCCAGCGGCTCGGCCGCCGTGTCTGCCAGGAGTGCAAGCAGCCCGAGGATATCCCCCGTGAGACGCTGCTCCAGGCGGGAGTCAAGCCCGAGGATATTGACGGCGTGGTCTGCTACAAGGGGCAGGGGTGCCCGACCTGCAACGGTTCGGGATACAAGGGGCGCGTCGGTTTCTACCAGGTCATGCCGATGTTCGAGGAACTGCGCGAGATGATCCTCGCCGGGGCCAATACTGCGGAAATCAAGCGCGAGTCGATGCGCCTCGGCGTCAAGACCATGCGCCAGGCGGCGCTGACCAAGATGATCGAAGGGGTGACGACCTTCGAAGAAGTGCTGCGCTGCACCATCGCCGACGACTGATCACGACGGGGACTGTTGCGGTCCCGGGCGTGCCTGAAGGGTGGAAGGATCGTTTATGACCGAAGCTCCAGCGAACACCGAGAATTTTTCCATCCAGCAACTGCTGCACACCATGGTGCAGGCCGGTGCTTCCGACCTGCACATCACCACCGGCACCCCGCCGCAGATCCGCATCAACGGCCACATGACGCCGATGAAGATGCGCCCGCTGATGCCGGCCGATACCAAGCACATCTGCTACAGCATTCTCACCGAGGCCCAGAAGCGCAAGTTCGAGGAGAACAACGAGCTCGACTTCTCCTTCGGGGTCAAGAACCTGGCGCGGTTCCGCGGCAACATCTTCATGCAGCGCGGCGCCCTGGGCGGCGTTTTCCGCCTGATCCCCTACAAGTTCCTCTCCTTCGAGGAACTGGGGTTGCCGCCGGTGGTCACCGACATCTCCCGCAAGCGCAACGGGCTGGTGCTGGTGACCGGGCCGACCGGGTCGGGGAAGTCGACGACCCTGGCCTCGATCATCGACAAGATCAACTCCGAACGCCACGAGCACATCATCACCGTCGAGGATCCGATCGAATACCTCCACCCGCACAAGTGCTGCGTGGTCAACCAGCGCGAAGTCGGCTCCGACACCTTCTCCTTCAAGAACGCCCTCAAGTACATCCTGCGCCAGGACCCGGACATCGTCCTGCTCGGCGAGTTGCGCGACCTGGAGACGATCGAGGCGGCGCTAACCATCGCCGAAACCGGCCATCTGTGCTTCGCCACCCTGCACACCAACTCGGCGGTGCAGACCATCAACCGTATCGTGGACGTCTTCCCCACCCACCAGCAGCAGCAGGTGCGGACCCAACTCGCCTTTGTCCTCGAAGGGGTGATGTCGCAAACGCTGATCCGCCGGCGCGACGGCAAAGGGCGAGTCCTGGCCCTCGAAATCATGGTGCCGAACACCGCGATCCGGGCGCTGATCCGTGACGACAAGATTCACCAGCTCTATTCGCAGATGCAGATGGGGCAGGAAAAGTACGGCATGCAGACGATGAACCAGTGCCTGTTCAGCCTGGTTCACAAGCAGATCATCTCCATTGAAGATGCCATGTCCCGGTCGCCCGACATCGAGGAACTCAAGGAGATGATTGCCAATCCGCAGGCGGCCCTGCGCCGCGGTGTGCCGACGGGCATCCAGAAACGCTAGGAAGGGACGAACTCATGGCCAAATTTGCCTGGGATGGTGTCACCCGTTCCGGCCAGACGCTGAAAGGGGAGATGGAAGCCCCCAACGCGGAAGCCGTCATTGCCCAGCTTCGCCGTCAGGGAATTCAGCCCGGCACCATCAAGGAGCGCGGCAAGGGGCTTGATGTCGAACTGAAGATCCCCGGCTTCGAGCCGAAGGTCACCACCAAGGATCTGGTGGTCTTCACCCGCCAGTTCGCCACCATGATCGATGCCGGCCTGCCGCTGGTGCAGTGTCTCGACATCCTCGGCAAGCAGCAGGAGAACAAGACCTTCCGGAGCATCCTCGTCCGGGTCAAGGAGGACGTCGAGTCCGGCTCGACCTTCGCCGATGCCCTGAAGAAGCATCCCAAGGCTTTCGACGAACTCTATGTCAACCTGGTCGCGGCCGGCGAGATCGGCGGTATCCTCGACACCATCCTCAACCGCCTCGCCGCCTACATCGAGAAGGCCATGAAGCTCAAGAAGAAGGTCAAGAGCGCCATGACCTATCCGACGACCATCATCGGCATTGCCGTCATCGTCATCGCCGTTATTTTGATCTTCGTCATCCCCGCCTTCGAGAAGATGTTTGCCGACTTCGGCAGCGAACTTCCCGCCCCGACCCAGGTGGTCATCAACCTGAGTAACCTGCTGCAGCGCTATATCCTGGTGATCATCGGCTTCTTCATCGTCCTCAATATTGCGTTCAAGAAATATTATGCGACGCCTGTCGGTCGGCTGCAGATGGACGCCATCTTCCTGAAACTGCCGGTGATGGGGCCGCTGATCCGCAAGGTGGCGGTGGCCAAGTTCAGCCGGACTCTCGGCACCATGATCTCCTCCGGCGTGCCGATCCTCGACGGTCTCGAGATCGTCGCCAAGACCGCCGGCAACAAGATCGTCGAGAATGCCGTCTACAAGGTCCGGCAGAGCATCAGCGAGGGGAAGACCATCGCCGAGCCGATGGAGCAGTCCGGGGTCTTCCCGTCGATGGTCTGCCAGATGATCGCCGTCGGCGAGTCGTCCGGCGCCATCGATACCATGCTCAACAAGATTGCCGACTTCTACGACGACGAGGTCGACGATGCGGTCGGCAACCTGACAGCGATGATGGAGCCGCTGTTGATGCTCTTCCTCGGCACCACCGTCGGCGGCCTGGTCATCGCCATGTACCTGCCGATCTTCAAACTGGCCGGGGCGGTCGGCGGCTAACGCACCCCCCCCTGCATGGCGTCATTCTTCGCACCGCGGGCCGACAGCGCGCAAACCCGACGGCTGCTGGTCTGGTATCTCGGTATCAGGCTGGCGGTCGTCGTCTTTTTTCTCGGCGGCGCCACCATCTATCACTTGCGCGCCGCTCACGGGATGTCGCCGGCCCTGGTCGTCTGGCTCGGCACCCTGGTGGCCGTTGCCACGGTCCAGACCGTCATCTCGGCGCTGATCCTCGTCAGGCTCGGCAGGTTTGAGCGTTTCATCCATGGGCAGCTGACCTGGGATCTGCTGTTCTCTCTGGCGGTCATCTACCTGACCGGCGGGGTCGAGAGCCTTTACACCTTTCTCTTCATCCTGGTCATCGTCGCCGCCAGCGTCTTTCTCCCCAGGCCGCAACTGCTGATCGTCACCTCGGCGGCCGCCATCCTCTACGGCAGCCTGCTCGATCTCCAGTATTACCGCTACCTGCCGATGTTCGGCGGTCAGGACTTTCCGACCAGAGTACGCGCCGCCGAAGTGTTCTACGCGGTATTCATCCATGTCGGCGCTTTTTTCCTGACGGCGCTGCTGAGCGGCTATCTGGCCGAACGCGTCCGGCGTAGCGAAGCGGCCCGCGAACAGCGCGAGATCGATTACGGCGATCTCGAGCAGCTGAATCGGGCGATCCTGGTCAATATCACCAGCGGGCTGATGCTGGTGAGCCCGGAGGGGCGGATCCGTTCCTTCAATCAGGCCGCGGCCCGGATCACCGGCTACCGGCTTGAGGAGGTCTACAACCGGCCGGTGGAGATCTTCTTCCCGCCGTTTGCCGCCCTCGACCACGCTTTGACGCTTTCGCTGCAGCGCGGCGAGGCCGTCGTCAAGACCAGCCGCGGCAACGAACTGATCCTCGGTTATTCGGCCAGCCACGTGCGCGATCCGCAGGAGCGCGACCTCGGCCTGCTGGTGGCGTTCCAGGACCTGACCGAGGTCAAGGCGCTCGAGGAGCAGCTCCGTCGAGCCGACCGGCTGGCGGCGGTCGGACGGCTGGCATCGGGGCTGGCCCACGAGATCCGCAATCCCCTCGCCTCGATCAGCGGCTCGGTGCAACTGCTTCGCGAGGATGCCGGGATCGGTGAGGAAAACCGGCGGCTGATGGGGATCGTCATCCGCGAAGTCGATCGGCTCAATCTGCTGCTCAGCGATTTTCTCAACTTCGCCCGTCCTGCGCCGCTGCAGCCCGAGTGCGTCGATATCGCCGGGCTTTTCGACGAACTGGTCGAACTGTTGCGGGCTGGCGGGCAGGCCTCCAGCGTCCGGTTCGAGACCTGTTACGAGCCGTCCGTCATCATGCGTGTCGATCGCCAGAAGTTGCGGCAGGCGGTCTGGGATCTGCTGATCAATGCCGTCGAGGCCCTGCCGTCCGGGGGGACGGTCCGGATCAGCGCCAACGCGGCAGCGGGGGAGATCCGGATCGAGGACTCCGGCGCGGGGATCGCTCCCGAGGCCAAGGATCGCGTATTCGAGCCGTTTTTCACCACCAAGGACCGCGGGACCGGCCTCGGCCTCGCCAACGTCTATGCCAACATCGACGCGCACCGCGGCCGCATCTTCGTCGAGCCGTCGCCGCTGGGGGGCGCCTGTTTCATGATCGAACTGCCGGAGGAGTGCCGGCAGGACTGCACACCGGAGCATTGATATGCCGACCGACCCGAAAAAACACCGCATCCTGATCGTCGACGACGAAGAGAGCCTGCGCGAGTTCCTCAGCATCATGCTGCATCGCGAGGGGTACCAGGTCGATACCGCCGTCGACGGGCTTCAGGCGGCCGCGCACCTGCGCGACCATACCTACGACCTGGTGATTTCCGACATCAAGATGCCGCGCATGGGGGGGCTGGAACTGCTTCGCCACATCAAGGAGCGCGCGCCGGAGACCGTGGTCCTGATGGTGACCGCCTTTTCCACCACGGAGGAGGCGGTCGAAGCGATGAAGCAGGGGGCCTACGACTACATCACCAAGCCGTTCCAGAACGAGGAGATCCGTCTCATCGTCAAGAACGCCCTAGAGCGCCGCGAACTGCGCCAGGAGAACCTGGCCCTCAAGGAGGAGTTGGGCAAGCGCTACTCCTTCGAGGGGCTGATCGGCAAGTCGAAGGCGATGCAGGACGTTATCACCCTGATCCGCAAGGTGGCGGCCAGCCCCGTGAAGGTGCTGATCACCGGCGAGAGCGGCACCGGCAAGGAACTGGTGGCGCGCGCCATCCATTTCCAGAGCGACCGCCGCGATCAGCCGTTCGTGCCGATCAACTGCGGGGCGATCCCCGAGAACCTGCTCGAAAGTGAACTGTTCGGCCACGAGAAAGGTTCTTTCACCGGGGCGATCAGCCAGAAGCAGGGGCTGTTCGAGACGGCCTCCGGCGGGACGATCTTCCTCGACGAGATCGGCGAGTTGCCGCCGATGATGCAGGTCAAGCTGCTGCGCGTCCTGCAGGAGAACGAGTTCCGGCGGGTCGGCGGCACCCGGGCGATCCAGGTTGATGTCAGGGTGGTCGCTGCCACCAACCGCCAGCTGGAGGAGGCCGTCAGCAACGGCAGCTTTCGCGAGGATCTCTACTATCGCTTCAACGTGATCCGCATCGATCTGCCGCCCCTGCGCAGCCGCCGCGAGGACATCCCGATGCTGATCGACTGGTTCTGGGAGCGCTTTACCGGCCGCAAGGAGGTCCAGGTGGCCGAAGACGCCATGCGCCGCCTGATCGACTACCATTGGCCGGGGAACATCCGCGAGCTGGAAAACGTCATTGAGCGCGCCACGGTTCTCGGCCACGAAGGGCGGATCACTCTCGACTGCCTGCCGCCCAACCTGCTGACCGGGGTGGCCGGGGGCGTCTCTCCGCTGACCGACATCCCCGAGACAGGGATGGATCTCGATGCCTACCTGGGCGAGATCGAGAAGGAAATCCTCCTCAAGGCGCTGGCCCGAACCAACGGCGTACGCAAGGCGGCGGCCGAACTGCTCGGCATCACCTTTCGCTCGATCCGCTATCGCCTGGCCAAGTTCGGTTACGGCGACGAGAGCGAGGAGGATCAGGGCGGCTGACCTTTTTTGTCACCCGCTTTGCCCATGAGGGGCGATGCTTTTGGGGTGGCGCCGGCCGTGAGGCTAGATCTGGTTTGCAATCTGTTGTTTTTTCAAGGAACCGTCTTTGCTACGAACTTGGCATATGGCTTGCTCATGTAGTCGATCAAATCCAATTCATGCCCGGCAAACTTAGCCGGGTACGTGTCGACCCAGAAAGGAGACTGACCATGCTGAAGAAGTTCCGTAAGAGCGAGCAGGGCTTCACCCTGATCGAGCTGCTGATCGTCGTGGCGATCATCGGCATCCTGGCGGCCATCGCCATCCCGCAGTTCGCCGCCTATCGTGTCCGTGGCTTCAACTCCTCGGCCCAGAGCGACGTGCGCAACCTCAACACCACCGAAGCGGCGTTCTTCTCCGACTTCCGCATCTTCGGCACCACCGAGCTTGCGGTGGCTCTGCCGGGCAGTGGTAACCTCGGTGGCGGCAACGTCATCACCCCGACCGCCGGCCAGATTCCGATCATCACCGGGACCGATACGCAGCTTGTAGCCCGCGGCCTCCAGATCCCCCTGGGCAACTCGATCGACATCATCGCTTCGACGACGGCCCCCGGCGACTCCTTCAACGGCATGGCCAAGCATTTCCAGGGCGACACCTACTTTGCCGTCGATTCCGACACCACCTCGATTTTCTTCGGGGTTGACGCCGCCCGCATCGGCCAGAACCTGGCGGCTGCTGACCTGCCGGTTCCGGCTGCCGGCGCCGACGAGTTCACCGGTCAGGCTGCTCCCTACGCGATCGGCAACTGGGCGGCCCGCTAACCTGATCTGCTGAATGACGGTGTAGTTTCGTACCTCCCGGGGCGCCGGCTCTTCTGCCGGCGCCCCGTTTTCTATTGCGTGTTGACCGGAGATCAGCGTGATTGTCTTCGAAGACGTCTGGAAGACCTATACCAAGGAACTCGGTTCGCCGGCCCACACGGCGCTGAAAGGGCTCTCCTTTTCTCTTGGCGCCGGGGAGACGCTGGGGCTGGTCGGCGCCAACGGCGCCGGCAAGAGTACCTGCATCCGGCTGCTGATGGACTTCATCCGCCCCGACCGGGGGCGGATTTCCCTGTTTGGAATGTCCCCCCGGCAACCTGATGTGCGTCGCCGGGTCGGCTACCTGCCGGAAGTGGCGAACTTCCCCCCCAACCTGACGGTTCTCGATCTGCTCCGCTTTGTTGCCCGTTCCAGCGGTTTGACGAAGGCGGAGCTGGACCGCCGCGCCGAACATTGGCTGCGGCTCCTCGACCTGTGGGAGGTGCGCAAACGGCCTTTGCGCGGCTATTCGAAGGGGATGCAGCAGCGGGCGAACTTCGTCCTGGCGCTGGTCACCGATCCCGACCTGTTGATCCTCGACGAGCCGATGAGCGGTCTCGACCCCCTCGGGCGCGCCAAAATCATCGCCCTGGTCAAGGAACTGCAGCAGGCCGGCAAGACGATCCTGTTCTGCTCGCACATCCTCGAGGACGTCGATCGCCTGGCCGACCGCATTCTTGTGCTGCACCTTGGCGAAAAGCAGTTCGAAGGATTGCCCGCCGACTTCTGCCGGCAACAGAATGCCGCCAGCATCGTCGAGGCTTTTGTCGGTCTGGTGGAAAGGGGGAGGGGCGATGTTCGCTAGATGGCAGCGTATTCAGGCCGTGGCCCGGCTGTCCCTGCTTGACGGCATGCGCCGGCACGCTCTGATCGGTCTGGTGGTGCTGGCTCTGGCCCTGCAGTGCGGCGGCCTGTTCTTCTTCGGGTTCATTCCGCGAGACATCGGCCGGGCTTCCAGCGATTTCATCTTCTCGGTCAGCTGGCTCTCCGGGATGATTTTTCTCTTCTTCCACGCGGTTCAGGCCATGGCCTGGGGGGAGGAGCGGCGGGTCATCCACACCCTCCTGGCCCGGCCCATTTCGAGAGCCGAATATGTCGTCGGCGTTTTCGTCGGGCTGGGCGCCCTGCTGGCGTTGTTGAACCTGCTTCTGGGCGGATTGGGTTGGGGCGTGCTGAAGATCATCCAGCAGATGGTGTCGGCTGATTACTTCCCGCAATTTTCCTTGGGCCATTTCCTTTTGACGTGGGCGGGAATTTACCTGGTCGAATTGACGCTGCTTGCCGTGATCATGCTTTTTTCGGGGATGGTGAGAGGGAACTTTACCGTTCTGCTCATGACGCTCTCGTACTATTTCATCTGCAACGGCCTGCCGGTGGTGCGGCAGGCACTGGTATCGCGTCCCGGAGAAAACGAGGGGCTTGCAACTCTGCTGAAATGGGCGACAGCGCTTTTCCCGGACTTCAGCCGGGTCGATTACAAGCTGTACGTGGTGTCGGCACAAGCTTTGCCAGGGTTGCCGATATTGCTTTATCAATACGGGGTCTTGATCCTTTATGCAGTGCTGGCATTGTGGGCCGCATGCGTGATCTACCAAGGACGTGACCTGAAATGAAAGGGGTCAAGATTGGCTTCCCGGCCGCGGCCCTGGTTTGTTATCTGACCCTTTTCGCGATCACCGATCAGTATTTTAGGGAAGCCCGGATAACAATTCAGGCGCCTCTTCCAGCCGTGGTGCAGCGGGTGGCCCTCGGTTTTCTCCGGCACCTCGGCGCCGAGCTGCTGTACGTCAAGGCCGCAGTCTTCCTGGGGGCTCACCCCGATCTGCGCCCGAAGGAGGAGGAGTCAGCCGAGGCTCTCCGGCAGAATTTCGATGTTCTGACCGAGCTTTACCCCGAGTTCAAGGATGGCTACTATCTCGCCCAGTCGAGTCTGGCGCATATCTCCCCGGAGTATGCCGGTCATGCCATTACACTGCTGGACAGGGGGGTCGCGGCGTATCCGGACGATCTGATCCTCCCCTTCTTTCAGGGGTTTAATCACTACTATTATCGTGACGAGGCTTCGCATGCGGCCGAGATCTTTGCCGAACTAGCCAAGCACCCGGAGGCGCCAAGCTGGCTCGGGCACCTGGCGGCGGTTCTTTCCGCCCGCGACGGCGAATTGTATGCCGGCCTTCTTTCCCTGCAGGTCATGCATGCCACCGAAGAGGACGAATATTCCAAGGCGCGCTATGCAAGGGACATCGAGATATTCAAACAGGCTATTGGCATCCAGGAGGCGACCAAGGCCTACGCGCAAAAGTACGGCCAACCGCCCCGGCATCTAAATGATCTTGTCCCGGAGTATTTCAGCAGGCTCCCGGACATCGGCAGCGAGTTCGAACTGCTGTGGATCCCGCCGCGCCTCAGGTTGCTCAGACCCCTTAAATGACGATCAGTCGTGGTCGGTCTGCCGCCTCATGTTTCGGAGACAGGGATGTCGTCAACTCAGATATTGATCCTCCTGGCAAGCGCCTTCCTTCTCGGCGCCATCATCGGCTCGTTTCTCAACGTCTGCATCTACCGTATCCCCGCCGGGGAGTCGGTCGTCGCTCCGCGTTCCCGTTGTCCGCACTGCCAGACGCCGATCCGCTGGTACCATAACCTGCCGGTTCTCAGCTGGGTTTTGCTGCGGGGGCGCTGTGCTTACTGCAGGGCGCCGTTCTCGGTGCGCTACCCGCTGATCGAGGCGTTGACCGGGCTGCTTTTCGCGCTGTTCCTGTACCGCTTCGGCCTGCACCCCGCAACCCTCGCGGCCTGGCTGCTGGTCGCAACGCTGGTGACGATCACCTTCATTGATATCGACCATCAGATCATTCCGGATGTGATCAGCCTCCCCGGCATTCCGATCGGGTTTCTCTGCTCGTTTGCTTTCCCTTGGGTTTCTTGGCAGTCGTCGCTGCTCGGCATGCTGCTGGGCGGTGGCGTGCTGTTGGCCATTGCTCTTGGCTACGAATGGCTGACCGGCCAAGAAGGTATGGGGTTTGGCGATGTCAAGCTTCTGGCGATGCTCGGCGCGTTCCTTGGGGCCCCGGCGATCCTGCCGGTCATCTTTCTGGCTTCGGTCATGGGGACGCTGGTCGGTGTGCCGCTGATGCTGGTCAAACGGGCCGGCCGGCGGCTGGCCTTGCCGTTCGGTCCGTTTCTGGCCGCGGCGGCGTTGGTCTACCTGTACTTCGTTGCGACGATCGAGCCGGTGGCGCGCTGGTATGGCGAGGCCCTCGTTTTCTGGTGGCGAAGCCTTTTTTAGGGCCAGGTGCTGAGTGAAAAGCGATGAGCGATGAGTGAAGGGCTCAACCCGAAAAAACGTTGGTTAAAGCTGGTTTTGCCCGAAGGTTAGCGTTTAGCCTTGACTCGTCGCTCAGCACTTCTCGCTCGGGACTGAAAACAATTTTTACAAATTTTTTTTATTTGTTCCCCCCTCCATCTAGTGGCTCTCACCTGGTCTGACCCCACCATATTGTGGATTTCAGGTTTTTCTCTTGATAAATCGTGGGTTTACGTTTCTGAATCATCAGTATAATTGCTTGACATTGAGTTTAATTTGAAAATAATTACACTTAATTTCGTATAATTGTGCAACCTTGACCTTTCTTGGATGCAAACATGAGAAATCAGGTACGAGAAATTCGCGAATCCCAGTTGATGAGCAAGGCCGAACTTGCGCGCAAGGCAGGCGTCTCGCCGGTGACCATCGACCGGATCGAAGGCGGTGCCGTCTGCCGCATGGCGACCAAACGGAAAATCATCCTCGCGCTTGGTCTCAAGCTTTCCGAGCGGGACAAGGTTTTTCCGGAAGGAGAGAATCCGTCTTGAAATGGTACGCAGCTTGCTAGGTTTAATTCACGCTTGACGACGTTTCTGAAACTTCAACATTCCGGGTGCTCAGGGGAGAACGATAGTGTTCCAGCGCAAGAAAGATCTGGTCGGCATCGACATCGGGTCAAGTTCCGTGAAGCTGGTGCAGCTCAAGGAGGTGCGCGGCGGCTACCAGCTGACCAATCTCGGGATGGCAATGCTCCCGCCCGAAGCCATCGTGGACAATGCGATCATGGATTCGAGCGCCGTGGTCAGCGTGATCCGTGAACTGGTGGAAAGCCACAAGATCAAGACAAAAAATGTCGCCACCTCGATCTCCGGCCATTCGGTGATCATCCGCAAGATCCTGCTGCCGATCATGACCGAGGAGGAGATGGAGGCCTCGATCCAGTGGGAGGCCGAGCAGTACATCCCCTTTGAAATCTCGGAGGTCAATCTCGACTTCCAGATCCTCGGGCCGGATGCCAACGATCCATCGCAGATGAGCGTCATCCTGGTCGCGGCCAAAAAGGATTTCGTCAACGATTATGTCGCCCTGTTCCGCGAGTGCGGTCTCACCCCTTTGGTCATGGACGTCGACTGCTTTGCCATCGCCAACGTCTATGAGGCCAACTACGGGGTGGCCGAGAACGAGGTTGTCGCCTTGATCGATCTTGGCGCCAGTTCGTTGAACGTCAACATTCTGAAGGGCGGGATGTCGGTGTTCACCCGGGATATCCAGATGGGCGGGAACGTTTATAACGAAGAACTGCAGAAGCGCCTCGGCCTGAGCAGCGAGGATGCGGAACGGATCAAACTCGGCGACGAAAGCGGCGGGGTGCCGCCGGCAACCGTCGCCGCGATTATCGAGGATGCCACCGAGGCTCTGACCACCGACATCCAGCGCTCTCTCGACTTCTTTTCGGCCTCTTCGGCCGACGAGCGGCCCAGGAAAGTCTTCATCACCGGCGGCGTTTCGAAGGTGCAGGCCATCCGGACCTCGCTGTCGCAGCGTCTCGGCGTCGATGTGCAGTTGATCGATCCGTGGCGGCAGATCAGCTACAACAAGAAAGATTTCGATCCCGACTACCTGCAGGCCATGGGGCCGCTCTTTACCGTTGCCGTCGGGTTGGCCATGAGAAGGGTGGGCGACAAATGATCCGCATCAATCTGCTTCCCGTCAAGGCGACCCAGAAGAAGGAAAAGCTCAAGGGCCAGCTTTTCGCTGCACTGGGCGCTGTCGTTGTCACGGTGGTGCTCTGCGCCCTGGCTTATTTCCAGTTGCTTGGCTGGGTCAACGATGCCAAGGCCGGCGTGGACCGGAAAAAACAGGAGATCGTCCGGCTCGACAAGGTCATCGAGGAAGTCAAGCAGTTCGAGAAGCGCCAGACCGACCTGCGGGCCAAGCTCGACGTCCTGGCCAAGTTGGAAAAATCGCGCAGCGGCCCGGTCCTGATGCTCGACCAGCTTTACCGGGCCATGCCCGACCAGCTCTGGCTGACCGCAATCAAGGAGGGCGGCGGGAAGATGGTCGTGACCGGCATCAGCATGAACGAAGAGACGGTGGCCATTTTCATGCACAACCTGGAAGCGTCCCCCGAGTTTGCCAACGTTGTCCTCAAGGAGATCGTGCAGGTGTCCAGCGAGGGAGCCAAGACCCACAAGTTCGACATCGACTGCGTCCTGGAAAACCAGCCGAAGCTTGAATTCGACGAGCCGGCCGCCAAGGGGGCGAAGGGCGCCAAGGGCGCTGCGCCGGCCAAGGACGCGAAGAAGTAAACATCGGGACTTACGGACGGGAGTTCGTTCATGAATCCGCAAATCGAAAAGTTTCTCAAGAGACCGTTGTGGCAGCGCCTGGCCTTGCTCGGCGCGGTCATCGTCCTGATTGTCGGTGCGGGGGTATGGTTCCTCGGCATGCCCAAGTACCAGGAGCTGACCCGCCTCAAGCAGGAAGCGCAGAAACTGGACGGGGAAATCGCCCAGAAAAAACTGGTGGCCGGTAACCTCGAAAAGTTCAAGGCCGAGCTGGCGAAGATGGAGCAGCAGCTGCAGCAGGCCCTGACCCGCCTCCCCAACCAGAGCGAAATTCCGACGCTGCTGACCAACCTGGCCGGGCTGGCCAAGGGCAACGGTCTCGAAGTCGAGAGCTTCAAGCCGGGGGCCGAAGTGCCGAGAGGCTTCTTCGCCGAAGTTCCTGCCGACCTGAAACTGCGCGGCACCTATCACCAACTGGCCCTGTTCGCCAGTGCCGTCGGCGATCTCCCCAGGATCGTCAACCTGAATACCCTGACGCTGGCGAGCCCCAAGTATTCCGGGAACAATGCCGTGCTGGGGATCAGCTGCAAGGTTCTGACCTTCCGGTTCGTCGACTCCAAATAGGACGCCACACATGAAACGTTTTGCCTTGCTGACGGGATCCCTGGTAATGCTGGCCGCACTCATGGCCGTGCTGGCCGGCTGCAACGACAACAAGCCTGCTCAGCCGGCCGCTCCGGCTGCCAAGACCGGGGCCAAGCCGCCGGCGGCCAAGGCTCCGGCCCCCGCGGCTCCGGCTGAAGCGCCCGCCGAGGTCAAGTTCGTCTACCAGGTCGAGGGCCGACGCGATCCGTTCTTGCCGCTGCTGGCCATGAAGGGGAAAACGGGCGGAATCGAGTTTGAAAATCCGCTCGAGGCCTACGACCTGGTCCAGTACCAGCTCAAGGGGGTGATCATCGGTTTCGGCGAGCCGAAGGCGATGGTGGTCGCTCCTGACGGCAAGTCCTACATCCTCAAAAAGGGTGTCCGGATCGGCAAGAGCAATGGCGTTGTCCGCGAGATCAGCCGCGAACGGATCCTGGTGGAGGAACGCTACCAGGATCTGTCCGGGATGACGCATACCAATATCCAGGAGATCAAAGTTCCCAAGCGGGAAGGAGTCTGATCGATGAACGGGGTGAAGATAATGGCGGACAAGGTCCGGAGAGCCGGTCGCACGTACGGGGTGCTCGGCATGCTGCTCTGCTGCGTTGCCGGGGTGTTGGCGGTGGCGGGCAATGCCCTGGGAGCCCAGGTGCCCAACCAGTTGCTGGCGGTGAAGATGGAAGAGGGGGCGGCGTCCCCCACCGTTCTCATCCAGACGGCTGAGGCAGTCGGCTATCGCTATACCGTCTACGACTCCTTCGATCCGGTCCGCGTCGTCATCGATTTCCCGGGCATGGCGGCGGAGGCGGTTGTCGAATCGATTCCTGCCGGCCCCGCGCCGCTCAAGGAACTCAAGGTCGCAAAATTCGACCTTGCGTCGGGCAAACTGGCGCGCGTGGAGATCGTTCTCGGTGCCGCCGCCGATTATCAGGTGGCGCTGGACGGGAAAAACTTCCGGGTGGTGTTCCCGGGGCTGGTGGCCGCAACGGCTCCTCCCCGCGCGGCCGAGCCGCAGCAGGCTCAGGCTGCGGTAGCCCCGGTGCCGGCCGCACCCGCCGCTGCAGCCGAAAAGCCGCCGGTCGGGCAGGCTGCCACGGTCATTCGCGAGGTAACGACGGCTCCCGGCCGGGTTCTGCTTGCAACCAACGGCAGCGTCGGTCGTTATGAGCACTTCACCCTGGGGAATCCGCCGCGACTGGTCGTCGATCTGTACGGCCTGCTGCCGGGCTTCAAACAGCGGACTTTCGATGTCGCGGGCGGCATGAAAAAGGTCCGGGTCGGCGCCTACGGCGACAAGGTGCGTTTTGTCTTCGATGCCGACGGCAAGGCCTTGCCGGAGCATACGGTCGAGAAGCTCTCCGACGGGGTGGCGGTTTCCTGGGTAGGCGGACTTCAGGGGGGCGGGGCCCCTCAGGAAACGCCAGCAACGGCGGTCGTCGCGCCGGCGGCCGGGGAAACGCCGGCCAAGGCCACCAGGAAAGCCGCGCCGGTCGGGCGTCAGGTCGCCGTCGAAAATCTCGAGTTCGTCAACCGGGAAGGGCGCAGCTACGTGGTGGCGACCCTGACGGGCGCGGCCAGCCTCTCCAAGCCGGTTCAGGACGGCAATCTGGTCCGTTTCGAGATCAGGAACGCGACGATCAGCCGCAGCCTGAGAAGAACCATCGACGCTTCGGCGTTCCCGAGTGCAGTCAAGTCGGTCACCCCCTATGTGGTCAAGGATGACGGCAAGCCGGGGGTGCGCATCGCCATCGAATTGAAGGGGAGCGTGCCGTTTACCCTCGTGGATGAAGGGACGACGGTGAAGATGGTCATCGACGACGGGGCCTATGCCGAAGCGCTGCCCCCGGACGTCACCACCAAAGAGGTGGTTGCCGCCGGCAGCGCCAAATCTGCGCCAACCGCAACCAACGGCAGGAAGGCTGACGAACCGCAGGGGCCGCGCTACACCGGGCAGAAGATTTCCCTGGTTTTCGATAACGCGGATATCCGCAGCATTCTGCAGCTGATCGGCGATGTCAGCGGGCTCAACATCATTGCCAGCGATGACGTCAAGGGCGAGGTGACTCTGCGCCTTATCGACGTTCCGTGGGATCAGGCCCTCGAACTGGTTCTCGACACGGCCGGTTTGCGCCAGGATCGTGAAGGGAACGTGCTGCGCATCATGACCGTCAAGGAAGCGACGCAGCGCCACGCCGAGAAGATGAAGGCCCGCGTCGAACAGGCCCAGGCAGAGAACGTCGTAACGTCCCGGCGCACCGTGCAGATCCAGTACATCAACATGGATCGGGTGAAGTCGGTGGTCGATGATTACAGCAAGATTTCCGGCAAGGACGGCGCCAAGATCGCCGCCAATTTCGACAAGGCGTCGAAAAAGGTCCTGTTGGCCGGCCCGAGTTCGCAGCTTGACGATCTGGTCACCATGATCGAGGATCTTGATAGGCCGGAACAGCAGGTCATGATCGAGGCGCGGATCGTCGAGGCGAAGACCAACTTCCTGCGCGAGCTGGGGGTCAACTGGGGGATTCATTACGACAACGACGGTGCCACCACCGAGAGCAACACCCTGAACAACGCCAATCTCGGTCTCGGCGGAGCCTTTGCGCTGACCCCCCCCGCCGCCGGGATCGGCGGAGCCGGTTCGGTCCTCGGGATGAGCTTCGGCACCCTGGGGGTGAACTCGGTGACCCTCGACGTGCGGCTGTCGGCACTGGAAAGCTCCGGGGACGGCAAGGTCGTCTCGACGCCGAAGGTCACCACCCTCAACGGCAGCCAGGCAACCATCGAGCAGGGGCGCTCGATCCCCTACACCACGATCAGCGACGACGGCGCCAAGACCGAATTCAAGGATGCCAAGCTGATACTGAAGGTCACCCCGGAGATCAACCCGAACGGCACCATGATCCTCGATCTGGACATCTCCAACGACAGCGCCGGTGCCATCGTCCCGACCGGAAGCGGAACGGCGGTTTCCATCGAGTCGAAGAAGGCCAAGACCAAGTTGATGCTGAACAGCGGCGACACCACGGTGGTCGGCGGCGTCTACGTCGACATCACGGACGACTCCGAATCGGGCGTCCCCTGGCTCAAGGACATCCCCTATCTGGGGTACCTGTTCAAGTCGACCCGCAAGAGCAAGGAGCGCCGCGAACTGCTGATCTTCATCACCCCGCGCATCCTGGCGCCTCTCGAGCCGCCGCCCGTCGCGTCCGTGGCTCGCTGACGCTATCTCCGCATACGGGATGGAAAAGGACAGGGACATCCCTGTCCTTTTCCATATGGGACGGATATGGACCACAATATATTTCTGGTCGGATTCATGGGGGCGGGAAAGAGCACGGTCGGGCGGCGGCTGGCCAGGCACCTCGGCTACCGGTTTGCCGATCTTGACGACCTGATCGTCGCCAGGGAGGGGATGCCGATTCCGGAGATCTTCGCCCGGAAGGGGGAAGCAGCCTTCCGCGACAGCGAAGCGGCGGTTTTATCCGGACTGGGCCGGTCAAGCCGGGCGGTGTTCGCAACGGGCGGCGGGATTGTAGGCCGTGCCGAAAACCGGCTGCTGATGAAGGAACGCGGAATCGTCGTGTATTTGCGGGCTTCGTGGCCGGTTCTCGAGCAACGTCTTGCCAGGGAGAGCGGCCGGCCCCTGGCTGATCCCCAAAAGGGGATGGCGGCGATCCGCGCATTGTGGGAAAGCCGTCTGGCATGGTATGAGGAAGCCGATATCGTGATCGACACCGACCGGCTGCCGGTCGATGGCGTCGTCAGGGCGATTGCGGCACACCTGGATCAAGAGGGAAAGACATCATGAAGCAGGTTACGGTTGGCCTCGGCGAGCGCAGCTATCCGATCTGGATCGGTTGTGACCATCTGCCGAAACTCAAAGAGGCACTCGATGCGGTCGGTTTTCCCCGTCGCATCGGCATCATCACCAATCCGACGGTCGGCGCCCTTTACGGCGAACGGGTGACCGCCGCCCTGTGTGCCGGCAACCGCCAGGTCCACGTCATCCAGATTCCCGATGGCGAACAGTACAAAACGCTGGAGACTCTCGAGCAGGTGTACGATACGCTCATCGACTGGCGGTTCGACCGCTCCTGCGGTCTGCTGGCGCTTGGCGGCGGGGTGATCGGCGATCTCACCGGTTTTGCTGCGGCCACCTTCATGCGCGGCATTCCGTTCGTGCAGGTGCCGACCACTCTCCTGGCCCAAGTTGACAGTTCGGTCGGCGGCAAGACCGGGGTCAATCACCCGCGGGGGAAGAATCTCATCGGTGCGTTCTATCAGCCGCGCTACGTCCACTGCGATGTCGGCATGCTTGCGACGCTCCCGCCGCGGGAGTATGCCGCCGGCCTTGCCGAGATCGTCAAATACGGGGTGATCCGCGATGCCGGGTTCTTCTCCTGGCTGGAGCGGGAGCGTGAGGCGTTGCTGGCGCGTTCCCCCGAAGCGCTTGAGCATGCTGTCATGATCTCTTGCCAAATCAAGGCAGATGTTGTAGAAAGTGACGAAAATGAGCAGGGATTACGGGCAATTCTGAACTACGGCCACACCTTCGGCCATGCCGTGGAAACGCTGGCCGGTTACGGGGTGGTTCTGCATGGCGAGGCGGTCTCGATCGGGATGGTCATGGCCGCCCGCGCATCGGCGCTGCTGGGGTTCGGTACCGCCGGCGACGCCGACAGGATTTCCCGGTTGCTGCAGTCTTTCAACCTCCCGGTGAATCCGCCGGACTTTGCCGTCGGCGATTATCTGGAGGTCATGCGCCATGACAAGAAGGTGCGTGACGGCAGCCTGCGTCTGGTGCTGAACCATGGTATCGGTGCGGCCGACCTGCACCAGGCCGATGCTCCCGACCGGTTGCTCGACCAACTTCTGGCCTGACCCGTCTGCGAGGAAGAGGCATGTCCCATCCGAGGAACAGCGGCAACCTGATCGGCAAGATCAGCAGTTACCTGCAGATTGTCAGCAAGGATCCGCACTCTACGGCTTTTGTGCCGCTGGCCGAAGCCTACCGGCAGATCGGCCTGCTCGACGACGCCCTCGAAGCCGCCCGCCTCGGGACCACCATGCTGCCCAATTTCAGCCCCGGTT
This sequence comes from Deltaproteobacteria bacterium, assembly GCA_005774545.1. Taxonomy (GTDB): domain Bacteria; phylum Desulfobacterota; class Desulfuromonadia; order Desulfuromonadales; family BM103; genus VAUL01. The sequence continues at coordinate 104,105 of VAUL01000002.1, forward strand.
TCGCCACGCTCGGTCGGATTCTCGGCCAGATGGGGCGGCTCGACGAATCGATGAGTGCGTTCGCCCGCGCCTTGAGCATCGACCGCCAGAGCGAGTCGGCCCTGATCGGCCTGGCCCGGCTCCACCTGGTGCGCGGCGAGCGCGACATGGCACGCAAGATTTTGCAGCAGGCTGCGGAATTCCATCCCGAAGACGAAATGATCGAAAGCATGCTGCTCGCCCTCGATCTGCCGCGCCCGTGGATGGAGGCGGAGGTGGTGGAGGTCGCTGAGCCTGTTGCCGAAGTCTCCGCGCCCTCGAAACCGCCGGTGGCCCCGGTTGTGGCCGATGAACCGGCTGCCGCGCCGGCCGGCGGGGAACCGATTCCGACGGCGACGCTGGCGGAGATTTACGCCAAGCAGGGGATGGTCGAGCAGGCGGTCCATGTCTACGAGGAAATTCTTCGGCTCGAGCCGGGCAATGCTGCTGTGGCCAGGCGCCTGGCGGAATTGCGCGGCAGCCCCCCGGCGGCGCCGGTCGCAGCAGAGCCCCCCGCAGCGGAGCAGGTTGCCCGTCCGCGCCCGCACGAACGCCTCAGCCCGCTGGAGGTGTTCGAGCGCTGGCTGCAGGCGATTCAGATCAGGAGAGCCCATGTTCAGTAAAATTCTGGAGCGGATCGTCGAGGAGACCGGCGGCGGCGTCGGTGCCGTGCTGATGGGGTATGACGGTATCGCCATCGATCAGTATTTTGCTTCGGGCGAGCAGGTCGATTTGCAGATGATTGCCATCGAGTATGCCAACGTCCTCAAGGAGATCCGCAAGACTGCGGAGATCCTCAATGTCGGCGACATGGAGGAGGTCTCGATCCGGACCGGGCGCTTCCACATCGTGGTGCGCATCATCACCCCCGAGTATTTCGTCGCCATGACCTTGCAGCGCGACGGCAATTTCGGCAAGGCCCGTTACCTGCTGACCCGCGAAGCCGGCAACCTGGCGACGGCGCTGTCCTGAGCCGATGCGTTTCCTCGTCCTGCACGGCCCGAACCTGAACCTGCTCGGTACCCGCGAACCCGATGTGTACGGCCGCGCGACCCTGGCCGACATCGATGGCGGACTTGCCGGATTGGCCGGAGAACTCGGCGTGAGCATCGAGAGCTTTCAGTCCAACCATGAGGGCGCGCTGATCGACCGGATTCACGCCGCGGCCCGGGAAGGGATCGCCGGCATCCTGATCAACCCCGGTGCCTATACGCACACCAGCATCGCCTTGCGCGATGCCCTGGCGGCGGTGGCGATCCCTGCCGTCGAAGTTCACCTCTCCAACATCCATGCGCGCGAATCGTTCCGCCGGCGCTCGCACATCGCGCCGGTGGTCGTCGCCCAGATCGCCGGTTTCGGCGCTGCCGGCTACGGTCTTGCCCTGCGCGGGCTGGTCGCGCGCCTCAAGGGCTGACCATTCTCTCTCCCCGATGATGCACGTTGACAGACAGCAGCGGGCCGTTGCGCTCCTTGCTGAGCGCGATCTCGACGCTCTCCTTTTTTTCACGCGCGAGAACCTCCGCCATCTGTGCGGTTTCACCGGCAGCGACGGTGTCCTGCTTCTGACGGCAGCGGCCGCGGTGTTCCTGACCGACTCCCGTTATACGACCCAGGCCGGCTCCGAAGTGACGGCGGCACGGGTCGAAGAGTACCGTCTGCAGGGCGACGGCGTTATCGCTGCACTGCGTGACGCGGGGGTGCGAAGAATTGGTTTCGAGTCGAGCCTGTCTTATGGTAAAGTCAGCGACCTGCGTGCCAAGGGGGAGTCAGGGTGGGAGTGGCTTCCGCTGGGGGAGGAACTCGATGGCCTCCGGCTCGTCAAGTCGGCCGAAGAAGTCGCGGCCATGGACGCCGCGGCCGCGCTCAATGCCGAGGCCTTTGCGGAAGTCGAGCCGCTGATCCGCCCCGGAGCCGTCGAGCGCGATCTGGCCCTCGCCCTGGAATTCGCCATGAAGCGCCGTGGCGCCGAGGAAAAGGCTTTCGACTTCATCGTTGCTTCCGGCCCGCGCGGTGCCCTCCCTCATGGCGTTGCCGCCGATCGCCGGCTGGCCGCAGGGGAGTTGGTGACGATCGATTTCGGTTGCCGGGTCGACGGCTACCACTCCGATGAAACGGTTACCGTCGCCCTCGGCGACGTCGACAGCGAGTTGCGGCAGGTGTTCGATACCGTGCTGACTGCCCATGATCTGGCGCTGGCCGCCGTCATGCCCGGTGTGCCGCTGGCCGAGTTGGACCGCATCGCCCGGGATCACATCGCGGCGGCCGGTTATGGCGCCTTTTTCGGGCATGGCCTCGGGCACGGCGTCGGGCTGGCCATTCATGAGGCTCCGACCGTCTCGATGCGCAGTAAGTCCGCAGTGCGTGAAGGGATGGTGTTCACCATCGAACCCGGTGTCTATCTGCCCGGGCGCGGCGGTGTGAGGATCGAGGATACCGTGGTGGCCACCGCGTCCGGCGCCCGGGTGCTGACGCGGATTCCCAAACAGTTCCGTAACCTTTTGGCCTGATTGTCAGCCTATCACAGCGCGGGCTCCGGCAGTGCCCGCCGCGACCACAGGAGGAAGATGCATCATGGATGTCAAGGATCTGAAAACCCTGATCAAAATGGTGACCGAAACCGACATCACCGAATTCGAAATGGAAAATGCCGACGAGAAGATCGTGATCAAGCGCGGACCGACCGGACAGATCATCCAGATGGCCGCTCCTGCCGCCATGGCGGCGCCCATGGCCATGCCGGTCATGTCAACCGGCGGCGCCGCGCCGCTGGCCGCCGCGACGCCGGTGCCGGTCGTCGATGACAAGTACGAGACCATCAACTCGCCGATCGTCGGTACCTTCTACCGCAAGCCGAGTCCCGAAGCGCCGACTTTTGTCGAGGCCGGCAGTGTCGTGGAAAAGGGCCAGACGGTCTGCCTGGTCGAGGCGATGAAACTGTTCAACGAGATCGAGGCCGATTTCAAATGCAGGATCGTCGAGATTCTCAAAAACGATGCCGAGCCGGTCGAGTTCGGTGAACCGCTGTTCAAGGTCGAGCGTCTCTAAGCCCAAGGAGCGAGCATGTTTCACAAGATCCTGATCGCGAATCGCGGGGAGATCGCCCTGCGCATCATTCGCGCCTGCAAGGAACTCGGCATCCGTACGGTTGCGGTCCACTCGGACGCCGACAAGGATGCCCTGCACGCCAAACTGGCCGATGAGAGCATCTGTATCGGCCGGGCGCCGAGCAGCGAGAGCTATCTCAACATGAAGGCGATCATCAGCGCGGCCGAAGTGACCGATGCCGAGGCGATTCATCCCGGCTATGGCTTCCTTTCGGAGAACGCCGAGTTTGCCGAGATCTGCCAGAACTGCGGCCTGACCTTCATCGGCCCGACGCCGGAAAACATTCGACTGATGGGCGACAAGATCGCCGGCCGCCAGTCGGTGATCAAGTCCGGCGTGCCGATTCTCCCCGGGACCAAGGACAACGTCCCGTCTGTGGAGGAAGCCCAGAAGATCGCCGAGAAGATCGGCTTCCCGGTGATCATCAAGGCCACGGCGGGCGGCGGCGGCAAGGGGATGAAGGTCGTGCACTCGCCGGCGTCGCTGCCGAACCAGTTTGCCATGGCGCGCGCCGAGGCCCAGGCCGCCTTTGGCAACGCCGACGTTTACATCGAAAAATACTGCGAGCGCCCCCGCCACGTCGAGATCCAGATCCTCGGTGACAAGTTCGGCAACATCATCCACCTGGGCGAGCGCGACTGCTCGATTCAGCGCCGTCACCAGAAGCTGATCGAGGAGGCTCCCTGCCCGGTGCTGCCGGACAAGGTGCGCAAGCGGCTTTGCGACTGTGCCGTAGCCGCCGCCAAGGCGATCGGCTACAACAGTGCCGGCACCATGGAGTTCCTGCTCGACAAGGACCACAATTTCTACTTCATGGAGATGAACACCCGCATCCAGGTGGAGCATCCGGTCACCGAGGCGATCACCGGAGTGGACATCGTCAAGGAGCAGATCCGGATTGCTGCCGGTCTGCCGCTGCGCTACAAGCAGAAGGACATCAAGTTTCACGGGCATGCCATCGAGTGCCGCATCAATGCCGAGGATCCGGTCAAGTTCACGCCGTTTCCCGGCAAGATCGACGGCTACCATCCGCCGGGGGGGTTGGGCGTGCGCATCGACAGCGCGGTGTACGATCAGTACACGGTGCTCCCCAACTACGACTCGATGATCGCCAAACTGATCGTGCACGCCGATACCCGCGAGGAGGCGATCAAGCGCATGGCCAGAGCGTTGGACGAGTACATTATCGGTGGCATCAAGACCACCATCGAGTTCCATCAGAAGATCATGAACAACGCTGATTTCATCGAGGGAGATATCGACACCGGCTTCCTCGAGCGGATCAAACTGTAACAGTCGAAAGGGCCGGGGGAACCGGCCCTTTCGCTTGGCGACGACCATGACGGATATCGGCGACTGGCGATTGATCCGCTCCGGTTACCTGTCCGGAGCCATGAACATGGCTCTCGACGATGCCCTGCTGCATGCGGTGGCGGAGGGTGTGTCGCGGCCGATTCTGCGCTTGTATCGCTGGCGGCCGGCGACCCTTACCCTGGGTTACGCCCAGTCGGTGGTCGACAGTGTCGATACAGCCGCCTGCCGGGCCGCCGGTATCGACGTGGTCCGCCGACCGACCGGGGGGCGGGCGGTTTTCCACGACCGGGAGGTGACGTATGCGGTCATCGCGCCGGTCGGCGGCCGTTTCGGCAGCACGGTCGCCGAAAGCTACCGGGTCATTGCCGGGGTGCTCAAGGAGGCGCTATGCCGGTTCGGCCTGCCGGCCGAACTGGTCCCCGGCCAGATGCGCGGACAGACCGGACGGGCGGTCTGCTTCACGGCCCCTGCCCAGCACGAACTCCTGATTGCAGGCTGCAAGGTGGCAGGCTGTGCGCAAAAGCGCCGCGGCGGAGCATTTTTGCAGCACGGCTCGATTCCGCTCGACCTCGATCTGGACCTGTTGCAGCGATTGATGCCGGCGGCTCCCGGCGAGGATCCGGCCGGACGCTTCCGCAGCATTGGCTGGCTCAACCGCTTTGCGCCGCGGCCGCTCTCGATCGACGAGGTCGAGTCGGCATTGGTCGACAGCTTTACGAAAGAGCTTGGCGCAAGGCTGGTTCCGGACGAGCCCTGCGCGGCGGAGGTTGCGGCTGCGGCACGGCTGTGTGACGCATGGTACGGCAACCACGCGTGGACCGTGGGCGGGCCGGGGGTCCGCGCCGATGAATAGTCCCTTCTGGCGGGCTGGCCTATGACCCTGACGATCGGCCGGATCAGTTATCTGAATACCGTTCCGTTCTTCCACCATCTTGACCTTGCCGGGATGCCTGCACGGATCGTCGATGGCGTGCCGGCGGAGTTGAATGCCAGCCTGGCCGCCGGACGGATCGATCTCAGTCCGTCGTCATCCTTCGAATATGCCCGCAGCTGGCGGGACTACCGGCTGCTGCCGGGTTTGTCGATCAGCAGCCGGGGGGCGGTCTGCAGCGTGCTCCTGTTCAGCCGGCAGCCGCTCGAAGCCGTTGCCGGCAGCGAGATCGTCCTGACCGGGGAATCGGCCACCTCGGTCAACCTTCTGCAGGTGCTGCTCAGGGAATTTTGCGGGGCGGGGGAGGTTGTCTTCCGGGTCGCGGGTGATGCGACGGAAGGGGTCGTCGCCGCGGGAGGAAGTGCCCTGCTCATCGGCGACCGGGCGTTGCACCTGGCCGGCAGTCTGCCCGCGGGAACGCAGGTCTACGATCTCGGCGAGTTGTGGTACCGCTTTACCGGGCTGCCGTTCGTCTTTGCCCTGTGGATCGTGCGTGAACGGGCCTTTGCCGAATGGCCCGAGGCCATTCGCGAATTCCGGCGCCGGCTTGACCGGTCCATGGCCCGGGCCTTCGCCGCTCTCGATGACGTGGCGGCGGCGGTTGCCCCGCAGACAAGTCTCTCCGCCGCCGAACTGGTCCGGTACTGGCGGGACAGCATGTCCTATGAACTGACCGATGACCACCTGGCAGGTCTGCGGCGCTTCTTCTCCCTCTGCTGCAAATACGGCCTGCTCGACGAGGAACCGCAGCTCCGTTTCACCGATTAGCCGTCGGCTGCCCCCTGAAGGCTTCCCGGTAATCGGCGAGAATCTGCGCATGATCGAAGCAGAGGGGCGAAGGGAGTGCATCAAGGGGAAACCAGCAGGCGTTGCCGGCATCGTCGCCGGCCTGCAGGGTGCCGATGCCGCGGGCGATGAAGACCATGGAGATGTTGTGCTGGCGGGGGTCGCGCCCCGGGTCGGAGTAGGCGCGGAACTGTCGCAGATCCTGCAGGGTCAGACCGGTTTCTTCGCGGGCCTCGCGGACGGCCGCGGCCTCCAGGGCCTCGCCGTAATCGACGAATCCTCCGGGCAGTGCCCAGCCGAGCGGCTCGTTGCGGCGCTCGATCAGGACGATCCGGTCGCCGTCGCAAATGATGATGTCGACGGTCGGAAAGGGGTTGCGGTAGCGGATCACGCGCGTACCGCACTTCGGGCAGGCAAGCTCTTCCTTCATTGATCTCTCCATTGACAGGATGGCGGGCAACCCGAATAATAACCGATCTGCGTGAAAAATGCCCGGGTGGCGGAACTGGCAGACGCAAGAGACTTAAAATCTCTCGGCCTTGGCCGTACCGGTTCGATCCCGGTCCCGGGCACCAGTAAAGTAAGAGCATCTCCTGCATGTGGCCTTTTGGGGGGTAAGGGGAGTAAAAATGAAGATCGCGGCTGTTATCCTCTTGGCGGTAATGCTTTCCGCTTGCGGTCTTAATCGCGGGAAGCAGTATATCGGGCCGAACGGGCGAAGCGCCTACTACGTCGAATGTCTGGACCGCCCGGAAAACTGCTATCCGGAGGCTCAGCAGCGCTGCCCGACCGGTTTCGGCATTACCAGGCTGGATTCGGGCCTGACCATCTCCTTCCGTGGTGAAACCAAGCTGGCCGACAAGTACGTAATGCTGATCGAGTGCAAGGAGTAGGGATCCCCCCATCATAAGCGGAAAGCCGTCGGGTGTAGCCCGGCGGCTTTCTTTCATTATTGGCAGTAAACAGCGTACCGGTGCATCGTTCCCCGTGAAATGGACTTGCGCACGTTTCAGGATATAGTTCCTGCAGGCCACCGGCAAAATCCTCCCCCGGCATCAGGCATGCCGGGATCAGGGGTGCCCTTAATGCTGCAAGGAGCAGATTATGAACGGCATGGTTCGACGTGTGACGTTTGTTTCACTGCTTGCTCTGATCTTCTGCTGTCCCGCCCGGGGAGGATATGCCGCACAGTTTGATGTGCTACGGCAGCGGGCGCAGGCTGCGCACGATGCCGCCGACTACCGCGGCGCCCGCACCCTTTACGAGTGGCTTGCCGCGCAGGGGGATGCGTTCGGCGAGCACGGCCTCGGGATGATTTACTACTTCGGGCTGCACGTCGCCCAGGACTTCGCGGCGGCGGCCGGCCACTTCAGGGTGGCGGCTGAGAAGGGGCACGCCGGCGCGCAATATTTCCTCGGCGGCATGTACGAACGGGGTGAGGGGGTGCCGCGCGACGATGGTGCGGCCGCGCGATATTACCGGAGTGCCGCGGAGCAGGGGCATGTGGATGCGCAGGATCGCCTCGGCACCCTGTTTGCCGAAGGCCGGGGGCTAGCCCGGGACGATGTCGCTGCCGTCAAGTGGTACCAGACTGCTGCCGACCAGGGACATGTCTCCGGCAGGGCTCATCTTGCCGGAATGTATGCCGCCGGCAGAGGGGTGGCGCAGGATTCCGTCGAAGCTGCCCGGTGGTACCGGTTGGCGGCGGACCAGGGAGATGCGACTGCGCAGTTCGCTCTGGGCATGCTGTGTCGCCGGGGGACGGGCGTTCCGGCGGACGAGGCCGAAGCCGCCCGGCTGTTCAGGCTGGCGGCGGAGCAGGGACATGCGTCTGCGCAGACTGAGTTGGGGACGATGTACGGGGAGGGGCGTGGCGTGCCGCAGGATGCCGTGCTTGGTTACATGTGGCTGTCCATCGGTGCCGCAGGGGGCCATGTCGAGGCGATATACGAACGACGCAGGATCGAAAGCCGGATGACACCCGGTCAGGTCGAAGAGGCGCTGGCCAAGGCCGGCCGCTGCCAGGAGAACCTGCTGAAAGGGTGCGAATGATTGGCGGCGGCCTGTTTACATGCGGCGATATTTCGTGTAACGCTGTTTGACATGCGCCTGCCGATCCTTCTGCTTGCCCTGCTGCTGGTTCTTCCGGCCCTGTCGGGTTGTTCCGGCGACAATCGCTTCCTGAAGAATCTGGCCAAGACCGATGGCGATTTCGTCGCCGATGCGCATCTTCGCGAGATGAATCGCCTGCTGCAGGGCCTGATGGCGAAACTCTACAAGCGCAATCCCCGGGAACTCCGCAAGGCCCCGGGAATTACGGTGGAGCAGCGCCAGTGGCAGATTTTCTCTGTTCCCGGCCGCCTGGTCTTCCCGGAGCTCGATAACCGGCAGGGGACTCAAGCCCTGGATCTCGCGTTCGATCCGACGTTTGACGGCGATCGTGTCTTTGCCGTGATGGTCGGATTGACGGCGATGGTGCGCAGCAGTTTCAATTGGCAGGAAGAGCAGTTCATCATCGATTCCCTTGATCCCCAGAAGTTTTTCGACAGTGCCCGCAACCTGGAGATTCTCGTATGGCGGCTGAGCAACCGCCGCGACGACAAGGGCAACCTGCTGCTGCTGACGAACGCTTGCGAAGGGGAGGAGGCGAACCTGAGCTTCGAGCGCCAGTTCGGTAAAATGATCGCCATGCAGGACATGATGGCGTTCATCCTGACCAGCAAGCTTGACCGGGGGATCAGCCGTCTGTTTCAGGGGGCGCTGTCATCGGCGGCATTCCTGCCGATGGGCTTTTGAAAGCAGCGCCGAGCGATCGGTGCCGAACGACGAGAAAGGCCGCCCGGTTGGGCGGCCTTTGCACTTTCCGGGAAGCCAATCACCCGGCAACTGGGCCGCCGGAGGTGGCTCTGGTCATGGCGAGACAAAGAATTGCCTGCTCCAGCAGATAGAGACTCACCCCGATGACGAGCACGACGATGAAATTGACCGCCAGGGCTGCCGAAAAGAGGTAGAACGCGTAGAAGGCGCTCCGGTAGCCGAGATGTCGCCACTGGAATGCCGGTGCGTCGCCGTTGAGCAGGCGGATGGTCAGTGGCGTCAGAACGGTAAAAACGTAACCGGCCAGGGCGAGGTGAACCAGAATCGGCTGGGGCGGTGCGCCAAGGATGTGCAGGAGGCTTTCCGGCAGCGTGTTGTAGAGATTGTAATCCCTTGCCGGGAAAGCGGTGAGGCTGATCGCCAGGAACAGTTGCAGACTCCGCAGGCTGCCCCGTTGCGCGGCCCGCAGCGCGTCGGCCGGGCGGGGGCGGCCCTCGCCGGCAATGGCCGCCGCACCGGGATGGCCACTGCGATTCACGGCGGCGATGAGGGTTGACGGCGGGCAGGAGTTCCGACTGCGTCCGATGTCTGTGCCGGGTGCCGGGGATTTCATGGTCGCCTCCATGGCATCGACATGCCGCGGCTGAATTACGCGGCCGGATGCGAGTGCCTGTCCGGTTCCTCCTCTTCCCAGCCGGTCCACATCGGTTTGATGTAGGCCAGCGGCGTCCGGCCGAGAGTGGCCAGGTAGACGTGCGTGAAGAGGAAGGCGCACAGACAGCAGGCCAGCAGGAAGTGGGCGGCGACCAGGATCTTGAGGCCGCCGATCAGGATGACCAGTTCACGCAGCGGGCTGACGTTGGTCAGCAGGATGCCGGTCAGGGCGATCAGCGGCATCAACACGAACATGATGGCCAGATAAGCCGACTTCTGCATCGGATTGAACTTGTTCTCCGGAGTCGGATGGTGCGGATTCGGCCAGCCGAGGAAGTAGGTCAGCAGATAGAACTTTGCCTGGCGGCCGATGCCGAAGCGCAGATCATCCTTGCTGGGGACATAAATCTTCAGCATGTTGCGCGCCACCACCCCGTAGTAGAAGAACCACAGCGAAAAAGAGACCGCAACCACTAGCCCGGCGGTGTTGTGCAGCAGGATCGCCGATTTGTAGCCGGAGAACAGCTGGATGTATTCGGGAAAGCGGATCTGCGCGCCGGTCACGATCAGGGTGACGATGCCGAAGGCGTTGAGCCAGTGCCAGATGCGGACCGGCGTGGGCTGCAGGTAGACCTTGCGGGCGGGTTCCATGGCTATTCCTCCTCCTTGTGCTCCCGGTTCTTGCGGGTCAGGAAACGCAGGGTACCGTGGCCGACCGGCATGACCATCCCGCCGGCGATGATGACCATGCCGATAACGTCGAGCACTTTGCTACGGGTTGCGCCGACCATGTAGAAATCGGGCGTGCCGTAGAGGGCATCGAGGACCGCCCCCTTCTCGGCGGCGATGCGCAGGTAACTGCCGTCTTCCCGGGCCAGGGAGACGTAGCTGGTCTGGCGTGCCCCGGGCCCCGAGGCATGGCAAAAACTGCAGTCCCAGCGATTGTCGAGGGTCCGGAAGTCGTGCGTAACCGCCTCCGGGGTGATCATCCCCTGCAGGCGCAGCATGCGGTTTTCGGGGTCGCTGTTGAACATCCGCAGTTCCGTCAGCGAGATGTAGTCGTCTTCGTTGCGGTCGATCAGGCTGGAGATGCTTTTGCCCTCCGCCAGTTCCTTCAATTCTGGGTAGGTCGCGAGCCTCTGCCCGTCTCCCAGCAGGGTGTCCGACCGCCTGATGATATACAGGGTGATAACATTCTCCTCCGAGGCGGTATGGCAGGAGATACATGGCAGCATGGCCATGTGCAGGTCGGTCTGGGGGAGCCATTCGGCGTGCCTGAGCGTGGTGTCGAGCCGGCCGTGACAGCTTTCGCACTGCCGGTTCATGTCGGCGCCGGAAACGGCGGCCGGCCCGCGGGCTACGTGTGGGTTGTGGCAGTCCCGGCAATCGGCGTTGGCCTGGTGAGTGCTGCGGGCGTACTCGGCGCTGATCGCCTCGTGGCACCCACGGCAGTCGGCCTTCGACGGGGCAATGCCGTCACCCGGATGATCGGTTGTAACCGAGGTGTGGCATTCCCGGCAGCCGAGTGCGGCGTGTGCAGTGGTGTCGAAGGTGAGGTGGTCGATGCGGAACGTTTCACCGACTGCGTCGGCATCGGCATGACAGACCAGGCAGTCGGCGTTTCCGGCGATCGCGACGGCCGGGATCACGAAAGTCAGGAACAGCAGGATCGGCAGGAAGGCGGGCTCGCGATGGATGCACATGTTCGGTTCCTCCTGGAAATGGAATTACGCCCCGCTCAACGTAACAGGAGCCGCAGGGAGACCGGTTTTTTCGCCGCCGCCTCGCTGAACAGCTGACGGATCGCCCGCATTGCCGCGAGCACCTGGGCCACCACGATGAGGCCGCAGTAGCCGAGGAAGAAGCGAATGGCCAGGCCGGGGAGGCCGTTCATCAGTTCCGGGGTCGCCAGCATGGCAATGCCGGTTGCCGCGAAGAGGGTGAGACTTGCCACCCAGAGGAGGATGAGGGTTCGTCCGAGTTTCATGGCGACTCTCCTTTCAGTGGCGGCTTCATTCGTCCGTCGCGGCTTGTGCCTGAGGCTGCGGCGCTTTGTCCTTGACCAGCCCCCTGATCAGTCCAAAAGCGATCATGACCACAGGCATGAGTTGAATGATGACGATGAGGGCGCACATCCCAAGGAATGCCCAGACCAGCAACTGACTGTGATCCTGCCGTGCGCCGGCTTCGGCCAGGGCCAGGCTTGTCGGTGAGAGGAGCAGGGCACCCAGCATTGTGATAATCGACTTGGTTGTCATCGGTTTTCCCCTTTCACGTTTACTGTTCCGACTCCCTTGCTGGCCGGGTCAGCAATCCCTTCACCAGGTAACCGAGAAGCATCAGGGCCGGAACCACCTGGATGGCGATGATCGCCGCGACGAAAGCGAAAAAAACGGTTTGCAGCGGTTCCGAGCCGCGGGAGACATCGCCGATCATGGCGACGAGCGCGGTGCCGGACGCCACTATCACGAGGATCAGGGCATTGATGTATTTGGCGGTTTTCATGGCAGCCTCCTTGGCAGATTTCCCGTTTGCTTTCTGTCAAGAGCAACCGTCATACCAAAGGGAAGTCTTGGCGTCTGTTGAGTTTTGTCTAGTGATATCAGGGTTTTGTCTTTCTATGTCGAGTGCGGCGCAGTTCCCGCAATTCCTGCCGCGCAGGAATTGTCCTGCCTCGCAGAAAAAATTCCTGCCGGAGAGGAACTCGGATGGCGGAGGGAGGGGAAGGACGTGATGCTCAGCGCCGGAGCAACTGGTACGGGGTGCCGAGCTGATACTTCTTCAGCAGGGTGTAGAGTCTTGAGCGGGACAGCCCGGACATCTCGCAGGCTCTGACGAGGTTGTTGCCGGTCAGTCGGATCAGTGCATGCAGATACAGGCATTCGGCCCGAAACAGGACGTCCCGGCGGAATTCCCGCAGTCCTGGCAGGCTGTCTCCCTGCGACCGGCTTGTGTGCCGAAGACTCGTCAGGGGGGCTTCGCCTGACTCTGCAGGGTCATCTCCGGCTTCATGGGCCGGGGGCCGGGGTAGCAGTCCTGTTTCGGGGGGGCGCAAGCTGTCGCCGTTTAGATGTCTGGTGCGGTTCATGGTCAGTCCATGTCGCGGGAGGAAAAGTCCTTTGCTTGCAGAAATAGCAGGACTTGTGCCAACCCGGAATCCGGTATGTTCCGCTTTTGATTTCGGAGTGTTATCGATTTATGCCCGGGGGGCTGCGAATGTCGCTGCCGGCGAGCATTCCTGGCCGGCAGGAAGATTCCCGCCAGGCGGGAAGGGTTTTGCCGTTTACGGGCGGCGGGTGATGCCGTGCTTTTTCAGCAGCGCATACAGGCGGGATTGGGATAATCCGGAAATCCGGCAGGCTTTGCAGATGTTGCGGTCGGCCGCGGCGAGCAGATCGCACAGGTAGCTCTTCTCGGCGTCATGGTAAACCGCTTCCCGGTAATCGTTGAGGGTCGGGAGTTGGTCAATGACGCTGCCGCCGGGCACCATGCCGAATGCCGGTTCGTGTTCGACGGCCGCCCTGGCGACTTCCACACGGATCTCGACCGGAAGGTGCTTGGTGAACAGGGTCGGTTCGAAGCGCGCCGCGGTCAGCACTCTTTCCATGGCGTGCACGAACTCGCGAACGTTGCCCGGCCAAGAATAATCGCGCAGATGCCTGATGAATTCGGGAGAAAAGCCTTTGGGTGCCAGGCCATAACGTTCACAGAAGCGATCGGCGTAATGGCGGGCGAGATCCTGGAGATCCTCGACGCGATTCCTCAACGGCGGCAGTGCGATGACGAAGGATTTCAGTCGAAACAGCAGGTCTTCGCGAAATTGCCCCTGCTCAATCATCCGGTCGAGATTGCGGTTGGTCGCGGCGACCAGCCGGAAATCGCTTTCGATTTCGCGGTTGCCTCCCAGCGGCCGGAAGCGGTGCTCCTGAAGCACGCGCAGAAAGGCCTTCTGCAGGGTCAGCGGCAGCTCGCCGACCTCGTCCAGAAACAGGGTGCCGCCGTGCGCCTGGCGCACCAACCCGTCGCTGGCCTTTTCGGCGCCGGTGAACGAACCCTTTTCATGGCCGAACAGCAGGCTCTCCACCAGTGTCTCAGGCAGGGCCGTACAGTCGACCACCACGAAATTTCCTCGGGAACGCCGGCTGTTTTCATGGACGGCACGGGCGAAGAGCTCCTTCCCCGTACCGGTCTCGCCGGTGATGAAGACGCTGATGTCGCTTTCCGCGGCCTGGGCGACCAGGTCGAGACAGGCGCCGAGCGCCGGGCTGCTGCCGATGATCCGCGGGCGCTTGAGGGCCGACACCTTGCGTGTGCGGGCCACCGCCGATTTCTGCAGGCGATATTGAAGGGCACGTTCGAGCGAAAGGGTGATCTCCTTGACCGAGGCACTTTTCTCGATGTAGTCCCAGGCCCCGCTTTTGATGGCCAGCTCCGCGCCGTTCGGATCGCCGAAGCCGGTCATGATGATGACCTCGGGTGCCGACGGCAGCTTTTCGATGCCGGGCAGGGTCTCCAGACCGTTGCCGTCCGGCAGCCGCACGTCGAGGAAGATCACGTCGAAGGGGTGGGCCGCCGCAAGCGCCAGCCCGTCTCGCAGGGTGACGGCACTGAGCGGATCGTGACCGTTGCGCCTGACGAGGCGGGTCATGGTGTCGCACATGAGGTGGTCGTCGTCGATGATCAGGATACGGGCCATGACGTGTTGTCTGCGGGCGCCGGCCCGTCGAGGACCTGGCGGATGATACGGGTCATTTCCTCGCGTTCGTAGGGCTTGGCAACGAGTTCGCGAATGCCGATTTCCCGGATCTTTTGCCAGGATGATCCGCCGTCGGGCAAGGTTTCCCGGCCCGTGCAGAGGATGATCGGCAGGTCGGCCCGGACGTTGAGGATCTCCCTGGCCAGCATTTCGCCGGTCATGTAGGGCATGGCCTGATCGGTGATGACCAGATTGAAGCGTTCCGGCTGCTCGATGAAGAGTTCGAAGGCTTCCCGGCCGTCGCTGCCGGTGACGACCTCGTAGCCGAGTCGTTCGAGCATCTTGCGGCCGGCAAAAACCAGATCCGCCTCGTCATCGACCAGCAGGATGCATTCGTTGCCGCCCTGTGCCGGCGGGCGGATCGTAGTCGTTTCCGGGCGCGACGGGTGTTCCAGTTGTGGCAGGAATACCCGGAACGTGGTCCCGCGACCTGGTTCGCTGTCCACCGTGATGGTGCCGCCGTGGTTTCTGACGATGCTGTGAACCACGGAGAGCCCGAGCCCGGTTCCGTTACCCTGACCCTTGGTGGTGAAGAACGGGTCGAAAATCCGGTCCAATACGGCCCGCTCCATGCCGTGACCGGTGTCACGGATGGTGAGGCAGAGAAAATGTCCGGTCGGCAGGCCGGGATAATCCTTCTGGCAGGGGGCGATATGATGGAACGGCTCGACCCGGATTTCCAGGAGGCCGTCTCCGTTCTGCATCGCCTCGGCGGCGTTGGTGCAGAGGTTGAGGATGACCTGGTGCAGTTGGGTCGGGTCCGCCGAAACCGTCGCCAGGTTTGGGGCGACCACGGTGCGGATCTCGATGATGGCGGGGAGGGAGGGGCGGAGCAGCAGCAGGCACTCCTCGACGACCTGCTCCACTCTGACCGGCTGTCGCTCGTGGCAAGGCTGCTGGCTGATGGCCCTGATCTGTTTGACCAGATTCTTGCCGCGCAACCCGGCCTGCAGGACGATCCTGAGATGCTCCCGCTCGGTGCCGTGTTCGGGGAGGTCGTCAAGGATCAATTCGGTGTTGGTGATGATGGCGGCCAGGATGTTGTTGAAATCGTGCGCGATGCCTCCGGAGAGCGTGGCGATCGCCTCCATTTTCTGGGCGGTGCGAAGTTGCTCTTCCAGTTGCACTTCGTGAGTGACGTCGCGGATGACGGCCACGTAACGGACCACGGCATCGGCGTGCCCGCGCACCGGCGAGATCCGGGCATCGATTTCGAACCGGCTGCCGTCCGGACGGTGGCAGACAAAGGTGCCGGCAACGGTTTCTCCGCGCTCAACCGCCTGCTGCATGGCCCGGTAAAGCTCGCGGCAGCTCCGGGAGCAGTCAAGGTCGTGCATCCCCTTGCCGACCAGATCGGCGGCCGGCACCCCGCAGATCGTCTCCCAGGCCGGGTTGACGTACTGGATGGTGCCGTCCGGATCAAATGTCATGACCCCCTCGGCTTCCTGGGCGATTACCGCGGCCAGCAGCATCTGCTCTTCCTTGAGGCGGTCCTGCTCCTTCTGCCGGCGGATCGTGGCGATTCCGGAGGACAGGTCGTCGGCCAGTTCCTCCAGCAAGCTGATTTCGTCGAGGTTGAAGGCATCCGGTTCGCCGGCCAGGATCACCAGGACGCCAAAAGTCTCCCGTCCCTCGCGCAACGGCAGGGCGATGGCTGACGCGAATCCCTGCCGGAGGGCTTCCTCGCGCCAGGGCGCAAAGGTTGGATTGCTGTCGATCCGCTGCACGGCGGTGGTCTGCCCGGTGCGCACCGCCGTTCCCGCCGGCCCTCGCCCGGTATCGCTTTCATCCCAGGTGACCCGGAGTTGGGAGAGATAGCCTTCGTCCCGGCCCCAGTATGCGACGGGGACGATGCTCTTGTCCCGGTCGTGGCGGGCAAGGCCCACCCAGGCGAGCCGGTAGCCGCCCAGCATGACCAGAATTCGGCAGATTTTCCGGAGGAGTTCCGGCTCTTCCCGATCCCAGGTGATCGCCTTGTTGCACTCACTGAAGAAGCGCAGGGCGCGGTTTACCCGGAACAGCGATTCCTGGGAGCGCTCGAACATCGTCTCGCGATGCCGGATGAGCCAGTAGAGTGCCTGCGACGATACGACCAGAAACAGCCAGTGGCTGATGATTTTGGAGCGGCCGAGCAGGGTGGGGTCGGCGAGAAACTCGGCGATGATCAGGTCGGAGAAGAAAATCCAGCTGCCGCCGAGGATCGTGTAGAGAAGGGCGATATTGAACGGAGTCAGCCGGACTTTGAAGGTTTTGCCCGTCATGGATCGCGCCTGTCGGGTTCCGTTGCTGCCGGTGATGGTGAGGCGGCTTGCCCACTGGCAACCCGGCCGTCTCCGCAAAGACCCGTGGCTTTCCGCCCCCATCTCGCGATGGGTTTGGCCGTTTCAGTGACGCTTCGTTGTCCTTTTATTGGTCTCCTTAAATCTACAGCGGATTTTTGTCGCGTCAAACAAGAAAGGATAATTTCTGCGATGGTTCGCCGCCTCAGTCGTATTCGACCTGCAGCTGGCTGCCGGTTTGCGGTTTACGGTCGAAGCCGCGCGCCTTTCCCCAGAACGAAATGATCTTTTGCAGCAACTTGGCGGCAACCATCTCCGAGACCCGCGTCGGTTCGGGGACCAGTTCCACCAGGTCGACACCGCGCAGATCGATTCCGGGCCGGCTGAAGAGGGCTTCCAGGGTTTCGATCATCTGGTACCAGGAGAAACCGCCGGGCTGCGGGGTGCCGACCCCCGTCACCAGCGACGGGGAGAAGACGTCCATGTCGATGGACAGGTAGAGCGGCCCGTTCAGGGACCGGACCTTGTCGAGAAATGCGTTCCACTGCCCCTGACCGTTGAGATCCCAGTCCATGAACAGGGTGATGCGCGGTTCGCGGTCGATCAGTTCGACCTCCGATTCGAACACCGAGCGAATCCCCGCCATGACCACCTGGTGCCCCTGTTCGAGCAGGCGGTAGACCGGGCAGGCGTGGCTGTACTTGCTCCCTTCGTAGCTGGAGCGCAGGTCGCCGTGGGCGTCGAGGAACAGGACCGTCCCCGGTTCAGTCATGCGCCCGGCGACAAGGGATGGCGTCAGCGAATGCTCGCCGCCCAGCGCGGTGAAGAGGTTCTGCTTGGGCAGGGCGGCGACGTGGCGGCTGAGGGCGTCATGCCATGCGTCGGCGGGCAACGCCGGGTTGTCGGCGAATTCCGGCAGGACGCTGATGGTCATGTGCTTGAACGGCGACCAGCCCGCATCTTCCTCGAAGAACTCGAGCTGGTCGGTGGTTTTGAGGATCGCCGCCGGCGCAAGCGCGGTCCCCGGCTTGAAGGAGACGGTCCGCTCCAGCGGGACCGGCAGGACCAGCACGTCGGCAGCATCGACGGGGGCGTTGGGCATGGAGAGGAAGTGCAGGGTTTCGGACATGGCAGCGGTTCTCCTGTATCCAGGGTATCAGTCGGCCAGCTCCCCGGCCAGCACGGCGGTCATCGCCGTCAGCAGCCGGTCGAGATCCTCGCCGGAAATGATGAAAGGGGGCATCAGGTAGACCAGCCGGCCGAAGGGGCGCAGCCAGATGCCGTTCTCGACGCAGCGCCGGGTGATCGACGGCATGGAGACGGGACGCTCCAGTTCGACCACGCCGATCGCCCCCTTGACGCGCACATCGCTGACGCCTGCCCAGGCACGGCACGGCTCCAGATGCCGCCGGCAGGCAGCCTCGATCATCGCCACCCGTTCCCGCCACGGGCTGTCCAGCAGCAGGTCGATGCTGGCGCAGGCCACGGCGCAGGCGAGCGGGTTGGCCATGAAGGTCGGCCCGTGCATGAAGGCGCCGGGCGGGTTGGCGGAAATGGTGGCGCTGACCTCCCCGGTCGTCAGGACCGCGGCCAGCGTCAGGTAGCCGCCGGTCAATGCCTTGCCCAGGCACATGATGTCCGGGGCGATGCCGGCCTGCTCGCAGGCGAACAGGGTGCCGGTGCGGCCGAAGCCGGTGGCGATCTCGTCGAGGATCAGCAGGACGCCGTGCTCGTCACAGAGGGCACGGACCCGGCGAAGGTACTCGGCCGCGTAGATGCGCATGCCGCCGGCGCCCTGCACGATCGGTTCGAGGATGACGGCGGCCAGGTCGTCATGGTGCTGCTCGATCAGAGCCCGGAACGGGGCGATGTCGGCTTCGTCCCACTCGATGTCGTCGCGGCAGGCCGGCGCCGGGGCGAACAGGTGCTGCGGCAGGATGTCGGTGAAGAGGTGATGCATCCCGGTTTCCGGGTCGCAAACCGCCATTGCCCCGCTGGTGTCGCCGTGGTAGCCGCGGCGGACGGTCAGTAGTCGCTGCTTGCCGGGACGGCCGCGGGCCTGCCAGTACTGGACGGCCATCTTGATCGCCACCTCGACGCTGACCGAGCCGGAGTCGCACAGGAACACACTCTGCAGCGGCCCGGGGGTAATGCGCACCAGGCGTTCGGCCAGTTCGGCGGCCGGCCGGTGGGTGAGGCCGCCGAACATGACATGGGCCATGCGCCCGAGCTGATCCTCGACCGCGGCATTGAGCACGGGGTGGTTGTAGCCGTGGATCGCCGACCACCACGACGACATGCCGTCGATCAGATCCCGGCCGTCCTCGAGGCGCAGCCGCACCCCTTGCGCCGATTGTACCGGCAGAGGAGGGAGCGCGCCCTGCAGCGGAGCGTAGGGATGCCAGACGTGCGCGCGTTCGAAGTCGCGCCAGGTGTCGTCCGTCAGTCGATAAACGGTTTCCGGGTGACGTGTCATGGTTTCGGGTGCCGTGCCCGATGGCGCCGGTACAGGGCATAACCGACCGCCAACGCCGCCAGCAGCGTGGCCGCGCCGAAGCCGCCGCTCAGATCCCGCGCCAGCTCCCAGCTCGAGCCGCCGAGATAGCCGAGCCCCGGGTAGGCGATCCCCCAGAGGAGGCCGCTGGTCAAGGCCCATCCCGCCAGGGGCAGGGGGCGCATGCGCGCCGCTCCGGCGATGAACGGCACCAGCCCGCGCAGGGGGCCGACGAAACGTCCGAAGAAGATGCTCTTGCCGCCGTGATGAAAAAAGAACAGCTCCGCCTTGCGCACCAGGTTCATGTGCTTGCGGAACAGGCCGCGCCCCCACAGCTGGCTGCCGAAGCGGGCACCGATCACGTAGCTGACGATGTCGCCGATCGTGGCGCCGATGCCGGCGGCCAGCATGATGGCCGTGATGTCGCCCTGCCCGTGATAGGCCAGAAAGCCGCTAAAGACCGTGATGATCGCCCCCGGGAAAATCAGGCCGAGGCCGGCGATCCCTTCGAGCAGGGCGACGCCGCCGATGATGGCCACGAAGACGTTGCCGCTCGGGGTCAGGGCGATGATCTGCTGCAGCCAGGATTCCATCGGTTCGGGACTCTTGCGGTATCGGACGGTCGGCAGTTGCTGCCGTCTCAGACTATACACGGTTCGTCTCTTCGGCAACAGGGCTTTTGCCGGCAGTCGCCGCGGAGAGGAAGCAGATGGCGAGAGGGACGAGCAGAACGGCGAGGCCGGTCAGCACGGCCAGGAAGGTGGCCGGCAGCCCGGCGCGATCGGCCATGCCGCCGACCAGCGGGGCTGCTGCGACAAAGCCGATCCGGAACAGCAGCGATTTCAGGGAGAGGGTGCTGGCCCGCTCGCTGCGCCGGCTGCATTGCTGAATGTGCAGGCGCAGCAGCGGCCCCTGCAGCCCGCGCATCAGGGTCAGCAGGAAGTACCAGGCGAATCCCCACACCGCACCGGTGGCGGCCAGTCCGAGGTAGCCGGCGGCGGTCAGGGCCAGGCAGAGCCAGACAACACCGCGCGTCCCCAGTTGGAACTGCGCCCGCGCGCTGAGTATCGAGCCGAGCGAAACCGTCAGGTTGGCCACGGCCCAGATCGGGCCGAACCAGGCGAGCGGCACCCCCTGCTGCTGCATGTAGGGCTGGATCAGCCAGACCGGGAAGAACGAAGCCAGCCCGAGCAGCGCGCCGAACAACAGGGCCCAGCGCAGCGGCGGCGAGTCGCACAGGGCCCGCCGGGCGATGTCGCGGGCCTCCCGCCAGTGGGAGGCGATCGCCTCCGGGCGGTGGACTCCCGGGTCGCGCAGCTGCCGGCAGACCTGCCAGGCAACGAGCCAGACCGCCACCTGCAGGATGAAAGGGAGCAGCGGCAGCCAGGCGTAGAGGACGCCGGCGCCGACCGCCCCCGCCGCTTCGCCGGCCTGTGCCCAGGCGGTCATGCGTCCGTCGTGGTGCAGGTACTCCTCTTCGCGCCCCTGGCTGCGCAGCGTTTCGAAGAGCAGGGCGCTATCGGCGCCGCTGATGAAGGCGTAGGAGATGCCGAGCTGGATTTCGGCCAGCAAAACGGTGGCGAAATTGCCCGCAACCGTATAGGTCGCCCAGCCGGTGACCCCCAGCAGCGAGGCCAACAGCAGGGAAAAGCGGTAGCCGAGACGGTCGCTCAGGTAACCGGAGGGGTACTCCATGACCACCGTGGCCACCGAGAAGATGGCCTGCAGCAGCAGAATGTCGGCAAGGCTCAGGCCGATCTGATCCTTCCAGAACAGGGTGATGACCGCCATCGGGAAGAGGGCCATCTTGAGGAAGGCGAAAAGGTTGAGGAGCGGAAGGTTGTCAGAGGGGGTTGTACGAGTCAAGGCTGATCAAAAATGCCCAGGTGCAAGGCGCCCGAAGGCCAAGGAGTGAGGCGTACCGATCGGTACGCTGCAACGACGAGGTCGCGGGCAACGCCGCAGACGGGCGTTTTTCAGCAGCCTATGCCCAATAGATGCAGGCTGACGGGCAATTGTCCATCGCCAGTTCGATCTTCGCTTCCGGGGCGCCGGTGGGGTTGTAGACCTCCGATTTGTGATCGTGGCCGTGAGCATGGCTGTGATGCTCGTCGCCGCACATGCGGAAAACTTCCGGACAGATCTGGGTGCACACCTCGCAACCGATGCAGCAGTCGGTATCTACAGCCGGAATCCTGGCCATTGGGCAGCCTCCCTCGAAAATCTGCGCAATCATAGCAGGAATCGCGGCTGAAAACCAGTTATTACTTGGTGTTTGCCAATCGTCCCGGACAGATTTATACTGGCCGCCATCATGGCGATGAAAACCGGACTGCGCACCGAAATCGTCATCAGCACCGTCCTTCTGCTGGGTGCGGCGCTGCTGTTTGCCGGTTTTTTGCTGGTCAAACTCACCGAACGCGAACTGCTTGAGGAGCGGCGGGCCTCCCTGCAGCGGACGGTCCGGCTGATTGCCGCCGCCAGCCCATCGTCAAACGCTCTTTCCACCGTCCTTGTGCCGCTGACCCGCGACGGTGAACTGGTCGCCTGGCGGCTGTATGCCGCGGATCTCGTCCCCGTCCTCAGTTTTTCCCTGGAATCGGCGCCCCTGCCGGACGATCGGCCCGCCGCCTCCGTTCCAGACGGGAGCCTTACGGAAACACTGACCTATTCGTCACTCTGGAACCCGTTCCGTGAGCCTCCTCCCAGCTGGCTCGACTTTACCCTGGCGGCCGGCGATCCTGCCGGGGGCGTTTTGCAGTTGCGTTTTTCCCTGGCGTCTCTGGTTGCCCAGGTGCACCGCTCCCAGCGGCTGGTCCTGGCCTACGTGGTCCTGTACGGCACCGTGTTGAGCGCGTTCGGCATCTTCGTGCTGAACCGCAACGTGGTCGAACCGGTGCGGCGGCTGCGAAGCGCAACCGCCGGCGTTGCGGCCGGCGACCTGGCCCCGATCGACATGGCCCGCGGCCCTGGTGAGATCAGCGAACTGGCCGAGGATTTCAACAGCATGATCGCTGCCCTGCAGGCCAGCCGTGCCGAGACCGCCGCCCACATCCGTTCGCTGGAAGATGCCAATCTGGCCCTGCAGCAGGCCCGCGACGAAGTGGTGCGTGCCGAAAAAATGGCGTCCGTGGGCCATGTGGCGGCGGGCATGGCCCATGAGATCGGCAACCCGCTCTCCGCGGTGATCGGTTATCTCAACCTGCTGCGCGACGAACTGGCCGACCCCGGCCAACGGGATCTGGCCGAACGCTCGCTGCTCGAGGCCGGCCGCATCGACCGGCTGGTCAGGGATCTGCTCGATTACGCCTCGCCGGCCCGTTCCACCGGGGAGCCGCTCGATCCCCTCGCCGTCCTGCGGGATGCCGTGGCGCTGCTGACCAACCAGGGGGCGCTCGACGCGGTGCGCATCGTTGATCGCGCGCCGGAGCGGCTCGGCCTGGTGCGCATGGATTACGGCCGTTTCCAACAGGTCTGCGTCAATTTGCTGCTCAATGCCCGCGACGCCATGCCCGGCGGAGGCGAAGTGGTGGTCACCGCGGAGCGCCGGGACGACATGCTGGTGCTGACCGTCGCCGACAGCGGCGAGGGGATCCTCGGCGAGCACCTCGGAAAAATTTTCGAACCGTTCTTCACGACCAAGGACCCGGGGAAAGGGCGCGGACTCGGGCTGGCCGTCTGTCAGCGCCTGATTGTCGAGGCCGGCGGCCGGATCGACGTCGAGTCGGAAGCGGGAGCGGGGAGCCGCTTTCACCTCCGACTGCCGCTGGCCAGCGAGGGGGCCTGATGGCCAGGTTGAAACGACAGATTCTGGTGATCGACGACGAAGCGGCGCTGCGGCACATGCTGCGGCTGGTGCTCGAGCGCGACGGCTACGCGATCACCGAGGCGGCCAGCGGCCGCGAAGGGCTCGACCGCCTGGGCGCGGCCGAATACGATTTCATCCTCTGCGACATCCGCATGCCGGAACTTGACGGTCTGGCGTTTCTCGGGGAAAAGGTGCGGCTCGGCCACGGCGGCACGGTGATCATGATGAGTGCCTACGGCACCATCGATACGGCCGTGGAGTGCATGAAGCAGGGGGCCTACGACTACGTATCCAAGCCGTTCCGCCCCGACGAAATCCTGCTCACCGTGCGCAAGGCCGAGGAACGCCTGCAACTGCGCCAGGAAAACGTGCGCCTGCGCGAGGATCTGCAGCGCAGCGGCCGCCCGCAGGGCACGGCGGCCATCGTTCACCGCAGCGCCGTCATGACCGGACTGCTCGACACGCTTCGCAAGGCTGCGGCAACCTCCGTGCCGGTGCTGGTGCTTGGGGAAACCGGTACCGGCAAGGAGTTGGTGGCCCGTGCCCTGCACGCCGAAAGCCCGCGCCGCGACCGGCCGTTCCTGGCGGTGAACTGCAGTGCCATTCCGGCGGGGCTGCTGGAGAGCGAACTGTTCGGCCATGTCCGCGGTGCCTTTACCGGTGCGGATCGCGACCGGACCGGCCTGTTCGGCGCCGCCGAAGGGGGTACCCTGCTGCTCGACGAGATCGGCGACCTGCCCCTCGAGTTGCAGCCGAAGCTGTTGCGGGTCCTGCAGGAAGGGGAAGTGCGGCGGGTCGGCGACAGCCGGGCCCAGCCGGTGGATGTGCGGGTGGTGGCGGCGACCGCCGTCGACCTGCGTCAGGCGGTGGCGCAGGGGCGCTTCCGGGAGGACCTCTTCTATCGACTGGCGGTGGTGACCCTGGAGTTGCCGCCGCTGCGCCGCAGGCCGGAGGATCTGCTCCCCCTGGTGGAGGCCTTGCTGCCGCGCCTGGCCGCCCGGTTCGGGCGGCCGGTGCCGACGCTGACCGCCGCCGCGTTGCAGGCGCTCGAAAGGCACCCCTGGCCGGGGAACGTGCGCGAACTGGTCAATGTGCTGGAAAAGACCCTGGTCCTGTGTCGCGAGGAGACGGTCGATGCCGGCGATATCCTCATCGGCGCAACCCCTCTGACCAACAGCGATCCGGGAGAGTTGTCGCTGAAGAAGGCCACCGAGGAGCTGGAACGCGACTACATCCGGCGCGCTCTGGCCGCGACCGGCGGCAATCGCACCCAGGCGGCCCGGCTGCTGGAGATCAGCCTGCGCAACCTGCTGTACAAGCTCAAGGAATACGGCGAATAGAGACAATTTGCGGAGCACGCATGCAAATTTTGCATGACAGCGCCCGTCAGCGCCCACCAATTAACTGCTTCTCTACGCGATATCGGTCAGTTAGCAGTCCTGTCCGGACGAGGCGGCTTGGTATGGGAATTGCTCGAAAAGGGATCGAGGAGAAAGGCCCGCAACGGGCGGAGGAAACGATGCGGAAGAAAATGACATCCCAGGCAGGTTTCACCCTGGTCGAACTGCTGATAGCAGTCGTCCTCCTTGCCGTCGGCCTGCTCGGCCTTGCCCAGCTGCAGGTCACGGCGATCCAGGCCAACTCCCACTCGGAGGGGCTAATTGCAGCCAACGCCTTGGGGCAGGAGATTCTTGAGGAGCTTGTGGCCCGACCCATGGGTGACGCGATCTTTGAAACAGCGGTCGATGAAGATGACAATGCCGCGCTTCCCGGATTTGAAAATGTGGTCGTCCCCGGGGCTGGCGTCTATCGCGTCCAATACTGGAATGACCCTAGCTATATGGGGCGCCCCAATCTTAGCCAATTAACAATCCGCATCGTCAATAACACCGAAACCAAGTACCGGGCGGATCTGACGCTGACCACCCTGAAGAACTGGAACTGACAGGAGCCCGCGCATGTTGCCTACCCGTTACACTGACGTTCTCCGCAGCGTCCTGCGCCGTTCCCGTTCCTGCCGGGGGGTCACCCTCGTCGAGCTGATGGTGGTGACCGCGATCCTCGGGGTGGTGGTCGGCGCCGTCTACAGCCTGCTGCTCCCGGTACAGAAATCGACCTACACGCAAAGCCGCGTCGTCGACATGCAGGATACCATGCGCCTGGCCCTCGACCGGATGACCAGGGACGTGCGCATGGCCGGTCTGTTGGTCGGTGGCAACGCGATTACCGGTCCGGGCGGCGTCGGGGCTCCGACGGCGACGTCTTTCACGATTCGGACTCGTTCGCTTGAGGGGTCGGGCGCGAGAATCGTTTCTACGCGATTTTCTCCGCCTGCCCTCTATGATCCAGTTGTCACTCCTAACCTTCCTGTTGCGCCGCTACCTCCCGATACTTATAGGGTTGAGCCCCCCATTTTAACTGGTGAGTTTAGTAGTGGTGAAACGGTTAGGCTTTACGATGCTGTTGTGCCGGAAATTCCTCTCCCAGCAGGTTCTGATTATATATTAACGATCGTCGATGTGGCGGGTAATGATGGGGATACCAATAATCAGGCGCGGTTTAATGATAATCTTGTGACTTTTAATCCTAACCTGAATATGGCTGGGATTGATCCCGATGTGGTGCTTTATATGGTTAAATTATCTGCCCCCCCTCCGCCTGCTCTTCCCAATGATATTCAATTTATTACTTATACATTCAATCCCAACGATAATGACCCGGCTTTGCTTGCCTCGGGCGGACCGCGTGCAACCCTGAGACGTATCATCAATGGTGTGCTGCCAGGTCAGATCCTTTTCGGTGGCGACCCTCCGCGTGGTGCAGATTTGAGAAAAACCTTTGATGTCACTTTTGCTTATCCAAATAACAATCAAGTTGACATTGTTATCACCGGGAGAACCGAAGCTTACAACCCGAATGCTGCTGCTGTCGGCGATGGCTTGGCAGATGCCAAGACTAGGATACTGCGTGCTACCGCGGTTATCCGAAATGATCTTTGATGCGGAGTGATAATATGTGTGTTTTAACTTTTTTTGCCAAATTCCAATATAATAAAAGAAATACTCAGCGCGGCATGGCTCTCTTTCTGGCGATAGCGATGTTGTTGTTGCTAAGCATCCTTGGTGCCACAGTGCTCGATTTGGCTGGTCGTAGCTTGCGTGCTTCAGGACGGATTAATCCAGCAAATCAAGCTTTCTATACTGCCGACCGTGCTATATCAATGGCTCAAAATCAAATTGTTCAAGACGATCCAGATGCTGCAGACGTTGCAATAGGATTGTCTTGGCGAATTGAGCAATTGGGAGATGCATTGTCTAATATGGAGTCTGGTACGGTTACTTATATAGGCCCATGTGAGGTTGCTTCTGCGCCGGCTGAAATAGTCAGTGACGATTCAACGTTGACAGGGATAGCGTATCAAATCCAGGCGGTAAGCTCAGTAGATCTTATCAACCCTGTTCGAATTAATGTTGATGCTGCTTACGTTCTGCCAAAATTTTCGTTTATGAAAAAGAAGCCTGAAGAGTTCGGCGACCGAGTTATTTCCCGTTTGGGTGCTGCGGCTGAGGCCCCCTGAGGAGCGAGTATGAACCCCTTGCGCCCCGTCCTTTCCCTGCCGGCTCTCCTTGCCGGTCTGCTGTTCGCCGTGCTGCTGTCAACCAGCGCCTTCGCGGCCTCGCTGCCGCCGGACGACTACCTCGGCGACGCGGCCATCTATACCGGGGTCCCGGGGGAGCGCCCCAAGCCGAACATCCTGCTGATCATCGACACCAGCCAGGCGACCCTGAGCCCCGCCCCCGGCAAGCGCTACAATCCGGCGGATCCCGAGTACAATACCGGCACCTA
The DNA here is from genome assembly GCA_005774545.1 of Deltaproteobacteria bacterium. GTDB lineage: Bacteria > Desulfobacterota > Desulfuromonadia > Desulfuromonadales > BM103 > VAUL01. Next base: position 130,913 of record VAUL01000002.1, read on the forward strand.
TGTCGCCAACCGGATCTACTACAGCGACCAGCAGGGGGATTTCACCCCGAGCAAGGCTTTGGGTGGGAACAGTCCGGTCCTCGTGAGCGGCGTGTCCTGCGTGGTCAAGGACGGTACCGGCGCCACCGTGCTCGACGTCAAGGCGACGCTGAGCACCTACGGCACCTATTCCGGGTCAGGGGCCGTCGAGGCTCCCAACCTGAGCAACACCGGCGCCTGCGATACCGCTCCCAACGGCGCGGTCTACGCCACCGGACATTATCTCAACTACACCACGGCGGCGGCCACCTCGCCGGCGACCGGGACCTGCGACGGCCGCACCGTAGTCATCAAGCTCGGGGTCTGGCCCGGCGGCGGGGCGTCGCCCAAGCCGAAGAAATACAAGTTGATCAGCAACATCGTCGGCTCGTCCGTTGCAGCCCAGCAGCCGGGCGTCGGCGCCGACTGGGAGAAATACTGGACTCTCCTTGCCAAGACCGACACCACGGCCATTACCCACGAAGTGAATGCCGCCGGCCAGTTCGTTGCCGGCTATACCGGCCGCGACGGCTGGAAGGTCGGCCTCCTCAGCCTCGATCCGGTTCTCAAGATCACCTGTGTGACCAGCGGCGCAGTCAGAGCCAAACCGATCGGCTACTGGTCCTGGGACCTCTACACCGAGCAGACTTCGGCGACGCCGCAGACCCAGCGCCAGTCCTTCTACGATGCGCTTGTGCCGGTCATCCAGGGGGCCAGCTCCTCGGTCAACTTCGGCTTCGTCACCTACAACCCCAACAACCAGGGGGCCGTCATCGGCAAGGACATCCTCTCGCCCACGGCGCCGGCCTCCGAGGTGCAGGCCCTGATCGACAAGCTCCCCAAGATGTCGACCTGCAGCCGGGGTACCGGCGCCAGCTGGAACGTCTGGACCTGCCCGGACACGATCGCTTCGGGGCCGAACCGCCCGCAGTCGGAGGCGCTCTACGATGCCGGCTACTATTTCAAGGCGACCTACAAGAAGACCGACGGCAGCGCGCCCAACAAGCAGAGCATCAACCTCACCAGCCAGGTGCCCAACCCCAACCTGTGCGGCTACAACCACATCATCCTGTTGACCAACGGCCTCCCCAACAAGGACTCCGGCACCCCCAACCTCGGCGACTGGGACGGCGACAACTACGGTGACGAAACGGTCTACGGCCTCGGCACCCACCTGCTCGACGACGTCGCCGCCTACCTGCAGAACCAGGCGGACGTCAACGGCGACGGCAAGACCGGCGACGTCACCACCCACGTGGTGCTGGCCTTCCAGGCCGAGGATACCCTGCTGCGCAACACCGCCCGGGTCGGCGGCGGCGAATTCTACAACGTCTTCGACACCCAGGGGCTGTCCAACGCCCTGCTCAACATCCTCGCCAACATCGTCAAGGAGGCGGACACGGCCTTCGTGGCCCCGGTCGTCCCGGCCAGTTCGACCAACCGGACCCGCAGCGGCGAGCGCGTCTACCTCGGTCTGTTCAAACCGCAGACCAATGCGACCTGGCAGGGGAACCTCAAGAAGTACAAACTCAGCAGCGAGAACGACCTGCTCGATGTCCATGGCAAGCGTGCGACCAATGCTGCCGGCGACTTCATCTACTCCCAGTCGTTCTGGGGGACCGGGACGGTTGACGTCAACGGCGTCGCCACGACCGTCATCCGCGCCGCCGAAGGGGATCGCAACGTGGTTCCCGACACCTACTCACCCAGCTACGACGCCAACGGCAACCCGCTCAGTTTCGATCCCGACGGCGGCGACGGCGGCATCGTCAACGCCGGCGGGGTCGGCGGCTCCCTGCTGGCCCGCGACCCGTCGACCCGCAAGATCTTCACGGTGGTCGGCAACAGCAAGGTCTACCTGCGCACCAAGGCGGCCAACGGTGCCGTCTCCTACGGGCTGACGCCGACGCAGCTCGGCTTCGAGGCCGCCGAGACGCTCAAGCGCAGCCAGCTGATCGACTTCCTCTACGGCTACGATTCCTACGGCACGACCTATGCCGTCGAGGGGCAGGCCGTTGACAAGCGCAAGTGGATGCTCGGCGACATCCTGCACTCGAAGCCGCTGGTGCGCTCCTACTGGAAGTACAAGGAGGAGCAGGAGAGCACCTGTTACGACGAAAGCAATCCCGGTTCGATGTACGATGCGGCCACCGGCTACGCCAAGTTCAACAGCACGGTCATCTACGTTGGTGTCAACGACGGCATGCTGCATGCCTTCAACGACTGCAACGGCTCGGAACTGTGGGCCTTCGTCCCCCCGATCCTGCTCGACAAACTGAAGAACCTCCCCGATGGCACCCATGAATTCTACGCAGATTCCTCTCCATCTACCTATGTTTACGACGCCAACGAAAACGGCAACATCGAGGGGAACGACAAGGTCATCCTGGTCTTCGGCCTGCGCCGCGGCGGCGGCCATGCCTACCTGACGCCGAATACATCGCGCGGCGCCTACTACATGCTCGATGTCACTGATCCCCGCAACCCGCAGTATCTCGGCGAGATCAGCAGCAACAACGCCGGTCTCGGCGAAATGGGCGAAACCTGGAGCCAGCCGGTGATCCGCTGGGTCAAGGACGGTACCATCGCCAAGCTGGCGATGTTCGTCGGGGCGGGCTACGACAACAACGAAGACCGGCGCTGGGGGGCAACCCAGAGCTTCCCGGTTTCGACCTGGAGCGACGACGGCAATTTCGCCAACGATACCGACACCACGATTGCCTCGAACGACGGCACCTACAACAACGGTCTGGGCGTCACCTCCGACGGCGGCGGCAGCCAGCTCAATCCGAAGGGGCGGGGGATCTACATTATCGAACTCGCCAGGATCGTCAGTTCCACCGGCGCCGGCGGGGCGACAGCCTACTCTCTCGACGCATCGCAGGCCGGTTCTTTGGTAAAGGCATTCACCTCCGCCACAGTTGCCGGTATGAATTTTTCCATCCCTTCAGATTTAATAGTACTTGACTGGGATCGGGATGGGTTCAGCGACCGGGTCTACGCCGGCGATACCGGCGGCCAACTGTGGGCGTTCGACCTGACCGACAAGGACGAGGCGACCGGCAACGACAAGAACCAGTGGGCGGCGCGGATGATCTTCAACGCCAACCCCGGTTCGGACGGCACGGTCGGCAGGAAATTCTTCTACCGCCCCGATGTCGGCAGGGACGGCGACCTGCCGTTGCTCTTCATCGGCAGCGGCGACCGCGAACACCCCTTGAACCGCGCGGTCAAGGACCGGCTCTACATGATCAGGGACCGGGGGCAGACCACCGCGGCCAAGGAGGGGAACCTCAAGGACCTGACGGCAAACGAACTGCAAAACAGTTCGGATCCGCAGGTGGTCAGCACGATCCTGTCGGAACTGGCGAGCGATACGAATTACGGCTGGTATGTCCGGCTGGAGGGGAGCGGCGAGAAGATGCTCGCCGATCCGGTGCTCTTCTTCGGTGACGCGCTCTTCACCACTTACAAGCCGCTGCCGCCGATTCTCGACACCTGCGAAGTCGGCAACCTCGGTGTCGCCCAGCTCTATCAGATGGACTACGAGAACGCCACGGCCGTGGTCAATTACGACCGGGGGAACGACTCCAATTACGAGAGCCTTGCCGAAGACAGTCTGGCGAAAGGCAAGGACGGCGCGGTCCTGATGAAGACCGACCGGGTGGTCACGCTCGGCGAAGGGATCCCGTCGGGGATCGTCGTTTTGATTGACAAAAAAGGCAAAATCAGTCTGAAAGTTGCTGCTAGTGGAAAAGTAACTGATATTAAACCAGGAAGCTTAGGTAAACTTGGATTTCCAATTTACTGGACGGAAACCATACTGGACCGGTAGGCTGGTAAGCTCATGAATAGCACCCTGTCGGGATGGATGCTGGCTTGTAGCTGTGTGCTCCTGGGGCTGCTGACCGCCTGCGGCGATGCGCCGGGCGAGAAGCCGCGCGCCGGTCAGGGCCCCGTAGTTCAAGGCAGTGCCCGGATCATCCCCGAGCAGCCGACATCCGGCGACTGCCTGAACGCCATCGTCACCGGCAGCGGCGGCGGTGCCTACCAATGGTTCGTCAACGACCAGCCGCTGCCGGCCAATAACGAAGCGAGACTCTGCGGCGATTTCTTCAAGCGCGGCGATCGTGTGTCGGTGAAGATCGGTTCCGGTTCCCCGACGTCGGTCACCATCGGCAACAGCCCGCCGCGGGTCAGCGAAGTAGCAGTGTCCCCCCGGGAATGGCGCAGCGGGATGGCGATCGAAATCGTGCCCACGACCGAGGATGCCGATGGTGATCCGGTCGAGCTGCGCTACCAGTGGTCGATCAACGGCGAGCTCGATCCGTTTCTGACCGACCCGGTTTTGCCGGCCGAGCGCAACCGCCGCGGCGACCGCATCGAGGTGCTGGTCACCCCGCATGACGGCCGGGAGGCGGGCGAGTCCTACCGCGCGTTCGTACAGGCGGTCGCCGGCTCGGCGCCGAAAATCGTTTCGCAGCCGCCTGCCAGCTTCGAGGCGCTCTCCTACACCTATCAGGTCAAGGCCGAAGACCCGGACAACGACCCGCTGATCTTTGCCCTCGACACCCCCCCGCAGGGGATGACCATCGATTCCGCCACCGGCCTGGTGTCCTGGCCGCTGACCGGGGTTCAGCCGGGGAAGTACGAGGTGCGGATCGTGGTGCGCGACCCGGAAGGCGGGGAGGACCGCCAGGAGTATGCAATAACGCTGGGGGCGCCGAAGTAAGGGCGCCTTCCCGGGATGAACTTGTCAACGGGCCGGCTTGCCGGCCCGTTGGCGTTTGGCGGGCGAATTTTGCTTGCCTTGCTGGCGCAAGCCTGCTAAGAATCGTCTAATTTATTTGGTCCGCATCGTTGCGGGCCGGTTTGCGGCCTTTGGCCAGGAGGGATTGTCATGTTGCGTCGTTTGCCCCGTCACGGGGTCTCCCGCCTTTTTTTCGCCGCCATCCTGATTGCCTTTCTGCTTGCAATGCCCGGCATGTTCCCCGCACGGGCCGCGACATCGTTCGAGGCTCATCCCCTCGGTGATTTCGACGATATTGCAGTCATCGAGGTCTCGGGCAATTTCGATGCCGTCGATGCCTACGGTCGCCCCAACCTCGAGCCCAGACGGGTCCTCGCCAGGGAATTCTACCGCAGCCACGGCGACGATTACGATTTTCTGGTCATCTTCACCAATTTCGATGTCCGCATGCCGTCGCCGCAGGCCCTGGCCTTCTTTGCCCCGGCTAAAAACGATGTGCAGGGGATCGGCCTCTCCCTGTATGACCTGACGCAGACCTATTCGCCGGACGGAGCACCCCTGACGCGCCTGGAGGGGACGATCGACATGGGCAGTCTTGCCGGTCAGGTACTGGAACCTGCCGATCCGGAGTTCGACGACACCTTGCGAACGCTGACCCACGAGCTGCTGCACCGCTGGGGGGCCTACCTGCACTTTCTGGATGGCGGCGACCGGAGCGGCGCTCTGCTCGGCCGCGACGGTGCTCACTGGAGTTTCCTTCTCGACAGTGGCGGCTCGACGCTCTACGGCAACCGCTGGCGCGACAACGGCGACGGCACCTTTACCAGCCTCCCCCCGGCGGAGGGGCGTGCCGGCGAGAGCATCGGCCGGATCTTCAGCCCGCTGGAGCTTTACCTGATGGGTCTGATCGGCAAGGAGCGGGTGCCGCCCCTGCGCCTGATCGAGGCGCCGGGACTCGATCCGACGCAGCTCCCGCAGGCCGGGATCACCATTCCGGGCACCTTGCGCCCGGTGACCATCGACGAGATCATCGCCGCCGAGGGGGAGCGCGTCCCGGCCGCAGGCGATGCCCGCAAGGCCTTTCGCATGGCGTTCATCTATGCCGTCGTCCCCGGCAGCTGGAGTGCGGAAGATCCCCGCGCGCGCGGGGAACTGGCCGCCATCGGGCGTCTGCGGGCGGAATGGGAGAAGCGGTTCTCGATTCTCACCGACGGCGCCGGGATGATGTCCACCCGCCTGGCCGACGACATCCCTGCCGCCGTCAATCCATCCCTGTCGGTCGCCCCCTCCCTCCCGGCGGCGTCCCCGGATGTCGGCCGGGGGATCGACTGGCTGGTCAGCACCCAGGCGCCGGACGGCGCCTGGCGGGCTCCCGGCGGTACCGTCGTGCGCGACACGGCGGCGGCGGTCAGGGCGCTCCGGCTCTTCCCCGACGGGTTGACCGCGGCGGCTCGCGGTCTTGACTGGCTGAAAAGTGCACGGCCGGAAAACAACGACGATCTGGCGCGGGTTCTGCTCGCCGGCGATGCCGCCGCGGCAGGCACCCTCAAGGCGCTGCAGAATGCCGACGGCGGCTGGGGAAGTGCCGCCGGCTTTTTCAGCGCATCCCTCGACACGGCGCTGGCATTGCACGCCCTCGGTTCAAGTCCGGGCGCCGGCGCAGTTTTCTCGCCGGCAATCGACTGGCTGCACGCCGCTCAGGCTCCTGAAGGCGGCTGGGGTGCCGCGCCTGCCGGCAGCATGGTGCTGCCGACGGCCGAGGCGCTGTCGGCTCTCAACGGCTTCCGCCGTGACTATCCGCTCGAACCGGTGATAAGCGACGGTCTCGACTGGCTCGCTAGCCAACGCAATGCCGACGGCGGGTTCGGGGTCGGCACATCCACCGTCGGCGAAACCGCCGCCGCCCTGCATGCCCTCAAGGCGGCAGGAGGCGCTCCCGCCGCAACGGATGGGGCGACCGATTGGCTGCTGGCCCGGCAGTCCGGAGACGGCAGCTGGAATGGCAGCGTCTTCCAGACCGCGGCCGCCGTCGAAGCGCTGCATGCCGGATTGATCGCTCCCGACCTGGCGGTGACCGCCGCCGATATCGCCTGTTTGCCGGCAACGGTTGCGACCCTGCCGGCAGAGGTTTCGGTAACTGTCGCACTTCGCAATCTCGGCCGTAGCGACGTCCCCCGCGCGGATCTCTCCCTCTATGACGGCGATCCCGCCTTCGGACGGCTGCTCGGCATGCAATCAGTCGCTGTGGCTGGTCCTGGCAACTCGTCGGTCAGTTTCCCGCTCACGGTCGAGGCCGCAGGCCTTCACGAATTGCATGTCGTCGTCGACGGGGAAAATCTGGTTGCCGAGGCCAACGAATGGAACAATGCAGCAAGGCAGATCCTGCCGGCCGCGCTGTCACCGCCGCCGGTCGGTTTCGCTTCCGACGCTTCGATGCCGGCCGAAGCGTCGGGGGCGGTTCCTGTGGTGGTTCGTCTGGACTATCCGTGGCCGGAACCGATCTCGGTCGGTTATACGATCAAGGCCGGTACGGCCCTGCCGGCGCTTGATTATCTCCCGGAGTCAGGACGCCTCGATTTTGCCCCGGGTGAAACGGTCGGAACCATCCTGCTGACCGTTCTTGACGATCGGGTTGCCGAGCACGACGAAACCGTGCTGATCGAACTGGCCGCTCCGACCCGGGGGGACTTGGCGATCGCCAGCCATCTCCTCACCATCCGCGACGATGAAGCTCCGGCCCTGGTTGTCAGCTCCCCGTCGGCCGGGGCGGTCGGCGTGGACCGTCCCCGGCTGCTCTATACGACAACCGGCCGCACCCTGAGCGTGAAGGTCGACGGCATGCCTGTCGCCAAAAGTTCCGGAGACCTCCTCGACCGGCTGTCTGACGGGCCTCACCTCGTCGAGGTCGCCGCCATCAACAGCTTCGGAGTGACGACCACCGCTGAGGTCGCCTTCATCGTCGATACGGCGCTGCCGGTAGTGACCCTGCGCGCGCCGTTGCCCGGTGCCGTGACCGGCCCGGTTTCCCGGCTTGACTATGTCGTAACCTCGGCGGCCAGAGTCGAAGTCCGGCTGGATGGGGCGCCGATAGCCGGTGCGGCGGGGACGATGCTCGGCCCGCTGACGGACGGTAGTCACACCTTGACGGTGGATGCCTGGAATGCCGTCGGGACCAAAAGTTCGACCCGGGCGGTCTTCCAGGTCGATGCCCGTCCCCCGGGAGTCGAGATTCTCTCCCCGAGCAACGGCTACACCCGCCAAAGCCGGCCGGTGGTGTCGTGGCACAGCGATGAAGCTGGCCAGACCACGGTCTGGCTCGACGGCGTCGAAACGGCTGCGGCTTCGGGAGCGGCCGCCGGGCCGCTCAGCGATGGTGTTCATCATCTGCGGGTTGCCGTGACCGATGCGGTCGGCAACACCGGGGCCGCCCAAGTGTCCTTTGCCGTGTCGACCGGTGCCGAGCCGCCATGCCGGGTAACCGCAGGGTGGCCGCGGGAGATTGCGGGAAGCTACGGCGGAATGGCCGTGGATCGGGCGGGGAACGCCTACCTGCTGGCCAGGAAGGCCGCGCGGGAATTCGACATCGTCAAGTTCGACCCCGCAGGAAACGAACTCTGGCGCGTGACCAGGTCGAGCTATTTCAATATCTGGGGGGGCAACTGGGTCGATATCGAGCCTCAGGGGCTGGCCGTCGATTCCCATGGAAATATTTACGTTGTGGGGTGGGGCTATTACGTTTCGCGCTACTACAGTGTTCTGGCCAGGTATGACGCCAATGGCACCCCTCTCAATCATGTGCTGCTGGATACCGGGATGCTGTACGGCAACGTGCGGATCCAGTCGGTGCACATCGACGACAGCGATCAGGTCTACATCGCGGGTGATACCGACAACGATCTGTTCGGTCCCGTCCGGTCGGACCCCGCGACCATGTTCGTTGCCAAATACGACAGCCAGTTCCGTTGGCTGCATGGCAAATGCTATGGCAAACCCGGTGATCCGGGCAGTTTCCGGTTCGTCTCCCGGGATGCCATGACGGTGGATGCTTCCGGGCAGGTCCTGATCACCGGCGTCAGCGGCGACGGGCGTCTGCTGGTCTGGAAACTGGCTGCGGATCTGAACAGAACCGGCGTCGAAGCTTCGGGCGATTACGGTACGAACGGTGCTGATGTCGCGTCCGATCCATTCGGCAACATTTACGTGGCCGGCGGTGGCCCGGATGGCGGTTCTGTCTGGAAATTTGCCGCCGACGGCCGCTTAATCGCCGCCCGGGCGGGAGATCCTTCGGGGTGTGTGGCCTCGGTTGCCGTTGACCGCAGCGGCGGCGTTATGGTTCTCGATTGCGCGGGGAACGTCGCGCGCCTCGACGAGGATCTCAATGAAATCTGGTCGGCGCCTACCGATGCACGGCTGGCTTCGAAGCTCGAAGTCACAGTCGACGGTGCACTCTATCTGGCTGGCGGCGACTTTGCCGAGGGCAATACCGTAATCGCCGGACTCGCCGATCCGCGCCGGTCGGGGTTCGCTTTCGACCAGCCGGTGTTTTATGCCAATGGGGCCGTTGTTGTGCTGAGCGGCCGAGTCGACCCGGACGGCAAAGTCGTTCTGGCAGAGGGGGCGGGCACGCTGGTCGACTACCGCTATGAAGAGGATGCCCGCCGCTGGCAGATGGCCGTCACCGGGCTCGCCGAGGGGGAAACGCGGCTGCATGTCACCGTCACCGGCAGCGACGGACTGGAGCTGACCTACGCAACCCGCGTTGTCGTTGATACGCAGCCGCCGAGGGTGGTCATCACCGCGCCGGTCGACGGCAGTGCGTGGGTCGAACGACCGCTTCTCTCCTATGAGGCCGACGACGGAGATGTCAGGGTCTACGTCAACGGGAACGAGAGCCGCAAGCGCACCGGCTCAAGGCTCGACAGCCTGCGTTCGGGGAGCAACCGCATCCGGGTGGAGGCCGTCGACCGGGCGGGCAACGTCGGTTTCGCCGAGGCAATGATCACTGCCACGGCCGCGGCCGTCGGTGACAATCCGTTCGAGCTCGGGCAAGTGCAGCGATCGGGGATGGCTGGCGATCAACTGCTGGTCGATGCGGGGACGGATGCCGCCGGCAACCTCTATCTCCTCGGCAATACACCCCGCCTGGTCTCCGGTTATGCCGACGGCACGCGCGACCTGCTCGTTGCCAAATACAACCCGGCCGGGGCGCTGGTCGCAACCTGGCGGTTCGGCGACGATGCCGACGACGACGGCGCCGCATTGGTTGTCACCGCGGCCGGTGGATTCGTAATCGCCAGCAACGTCTCCCGTTACAGCCAGCAGGCCGGGATGGTCGTTGATGCCGTGGCCGTCGCCGCCTACGATGCCGGCGGAACGCTGCTCTGGCGGGATGAACTCGATTCCGGTGCCGTCGACCGGCTCGACGGCCTTGCCATCGACGCCGCCGGGAATCTCTATGCCGCCGGCACGACGTGGGGCCGTCTCAACAACAAACGCTACGGTGGCAGCGGTGACGGGTTTCTCCTCAAATACACCCCTCAGGGGAGCCGCGTCTGGACGGTGCTCTCGAATGAGCCGACCGGCGACACCCTGCGGGACGTCAAGGTGGCCGGTGACGGTTTCCTCTATGCCACCGGCCGTGTCAGCGACGCCGGCGAGATGAGCCTGGTCAAATTCGACCTGAACGGTGCCCGGCAGTGGCAGCAAAGTTACCGGCTTGCCGGCCATGGTCTGGTCGGCAGGACGCTGGAGGTCGGGCCGGACGGCAGCATTTACGTCCTCTCGGATACCGGTTGCACGGAGCATTACCTGATTACCAAACACGACCGCCAGGGGGCCGTCGTGCGGGAGGCGCTGGAATCGGCCCCGTCGCTGCAGGGGCTGGATCTGGCCATCGACGCCGCTTCCGACGTCTATGTGACCGGCTGGAGCGACGACCCCGACGGGCGCGGCTGGGCCCTTGACGACAACCGCAGTTTCGGCGACGAGGATATCTTTGTCGCCAAGCATGCCGGCGGCGACCTCCTCCGGCGCTGGACGCGGCAGTTCGGCGATGCCGTCAGCCAGCAGGGCGGAGTACTCATCTTCTCCCGGCTGACCGGGCGGGGTTATCTGGCCGGCGTCGCCGACAGCGGCTTCGGCGGGGCTGGGGCCGGCGTGGACCTGTTCCTGGCCCCCCTGACGTCGCCGGTCGAGCGGTCGGCTCCGACTGTGGCGATCACCACCTTCCGGTCCCCGGCCCGCGAGTGCTTCCAACTGGTCGGCGGCACCGCCTCGCCCGGGGCGACTGTCACCGCCCGCCTGTCGGCCCCGGCCGGTTCGCCGCCTGTCGTCGTGCCGGTCATGCGGCATGCCGACGGTAGTTGGCTGGCTGCAGTGGCTGGCCTGGCGATCAATGCCGACAACGTCCTGACCGTCTGCGCCGCAGATGGTGCCGGCAAGTTCTGCCAAGGCGAGACGATCACCGTCGATGCGGTGCCGCCGCTGCTGGAGGTCGACCCGGTGGTCTCGCCGACGTTCCTGGGCGGGCAGACGATCACCGGTCGGGTCGAACAGGGCGCGGCGTTGCGGCTGGCGGGGGCGCCTGCGCCGATCCCTTCAAACGGCGGGGCCTGGAGTCAGGCTGTCGAACTGCTGCAGGTCGGAAGCAACACGTTCACATTCACGGCCGTCGATGCCGCCGGCAACGCCACGCTCCGGTCGGTTGCCATCGACCGCACCGTCCCGCCGCCGCCCGTTCTTGCCGTCGATCCGGCGGTGATGACGGCAGACGATGCGGTCGACACGGTGCTGACCGTCAACGGCATCGAACCGCCGGGCTCGACGGTTGTTGTGACACAGGTTCTCGATCTTGACCGCAACGGATTGGCCGATGGCGGCGAACCGGTGGTGCGCCGCTTCGCCGTTGCCGACGGGCGCTCGGCCGACAATCCGGACCTTCCGGCGGATGCCGACGCCAGGGTCGACGGCAGGGTTGCCGTGGTGCTCAACGGCCGGTTCGTTAATGACCGCTATCACGCGCCGGGCGAATACGTCTTCACGGCGACGACGGCGGGGGGGAGCGACGGGGAGCGCTTCTGCGTCCTTCCGGTTGCGCGTCCGCAAAGCCTTTCCGGTGTGGTTCGCGACGACCGGGGGGTGCCCGTCGGCGGGGCGCTGGTGGAATTGCGCGACCCATGGGAGCGCAGCTTCGGATTTGCCACGACCGACGCGGACGGGCGCTACCGGTTCGCCGTCGGAGCGCCAGGCGACTATCAGCCTGTTGCCACGGCTCCCGGATACCTCTTCGACCGGACGTCATCGCCTGCAGTAGGGGTCGCCGCCGGTGCCGCGGTCGTGCGCGATCTGGCTCTGACCACCGGTTTCCGGCGTGTTTCGGGGCGGGTGAACGATGCGGCGTCTGCCGTTGGTCTGGCCGGGGTCATGGTCCGTGCGGCCGGCGAACGTTTTCTCGCCGGGGCGCTGACCTCCGCCTATGGCTCCTACGAGTTGTTGCTGGCTGACGGAACGTATCAGCTTTTCGTGGAGACGCGGCCGGGCGACGGGCTGGCAAGTCACGGCTATGCGGGGTCGCGACTGCCGCAGCGGAGTATTGACGTCGCTACCGACCTTGCCGGCTGCGATCTTTCGGTCGATGCAACGGCAGCCTTCGCGTGCGGTATGGTAACGACCGCTGCCGGCTTCCCGGCGCCAGGGGTTCCCGTGCAGGCCGTTGCCCGCGACGGTTCGGAGCGCTTTGCCGAAGCCGGCAGCGGGGCCTCCGGGCGCTACTGCCTGGCCCTGGCGTCCCCGGGGCCCTGGAGCCTCGAACTGTCCGGAACGCGGGCCGCTGGCGCCGGGGTGATCGGCACGACGGCAACGCCGGCCGCGCCCGCCTTGACCGTGTACCCTGTCGATGCCGGTGTCTTCGGCACGGTGCGTGATGACACCGGGCTGACGGTTGCCAATGTTGCGGTGGTCGCCACCCATCCGACCGGTGCGGTGACCACGGTCAGGACGGATGGCCAGGGGCGGTATCTGCTGGGGCTGTCCACCGAGCCGGCAGGAAATTGGAGCCTTTCCATCGCTGCCGAAGCGGCCGGTTACGCGCCTGTGACTCCCGTTCCGGTTACGGCGGTTTCAGGAAAGACGCAGGCCATTGACTTTCCTCTGGTGAAGCCGAGACCGGCCAACACCATTATGGTCTCCAGGGCCGAATACGATGCCCGCAAAAAGATGCTGTACGTGGACGCCAGCAGCAGCTACGATCAGGCACAACTTCAGGTCGAAGGACACGGGCCGATGACCTTCTCGCGCCTCTCCAGGGGGAGGTATTACTGGACTTTCGCGCGAAGCCTTGCCGTCAGGCCGGCGGCAGTGACGGTGTCGGGGCCGGAAGGAGCCGTGGCGGCCACGGTGCGCTAGGACCGTCCGGCGGCTGCCGGACCCAGCGGAGAACCGGGAGGCTGCAATGTCGTTTTGAGGAAGCGAGCAGGGGGCTTTTGGGGGAAGTGGCGGAATTTCTCGTTATCAGGAAAATAACGGTTGCATTTCCCCGTTTTTCCGGTTATATTGAGAAATCTGAGAAAGTTTGTGTGGATTTTTGTTGCCTGTAGTTGACGTAGTGTCACTAGACGAACAAAACGCGCAGACCCTGCTTGGGTGTGCGTTTTTTTCTTTTGGGCGATTAAGGATTTGCACAGCATAACATGTCCCCGCGGGGACAGGGAGTAAGACAATGGCTGAAGGTACTGTCAAGTGGTTCAACGATGCAAAAGGGTTCGGCTTCATCCAGCAGGATAACGGCGACGATGTGTTCGTGCACTTCTCCGCCATCCAGGGGAACGGCTTCAAGTCCCTGGCCGAAGGCGCCCGCGTCAGCTTCGACGTGGTGCAGGGTCAGAAGGGCCTGCAGTCGGCCAACGTGCGCGTGATCTGATCGTTTGCATCCGGCATCACGGCAAGGGCCCCTGTGACGATCGTCACAGGGGCCCTTGCCGTATCAGGCTCAGGAAAGGCGCTGGCCGGCCGCGCGCGGAGGATCACGGCGTCGGGGCGTCGTTGCGGCGATGCACCGCCAGGTGCCCCCAGGACTGGTCGATCGACATGACCTCCAGGGCATTGACGTTGACGTGTCCCGGGAGATTGGTCACGAAGTAGACGATCTCGGCGATATCCTCGGCCTGGAGTGCCGCGGCGCCGGCGTAGACGAGCCCGGCCCGCTCGGCATCGCCTTTGAAGCGGACCGCGGAGAACTCGGTCTGCGCCATCCCCGGCGCCAGGTAGGAGACCCGTACCCGCGTACCGAGCAGGTCGGCGCGCAGGTTGCGGGAGAACTGCTCGACAAAGGCTTTGGTCGCGCCATAGACGTTGCCGCCCGGATAGGGCCAGCTACCGGCGGTCGAGCCGATGTTCACGACGTGTCCGCGGTTGCGCGCCACCATCCCCGGCAGGACCGCGCGGGTGCAGTACATCACCCCCTTGACGTTGGTGTCGACCATCGTCTCCCAGTCTTGCGGATCGGTGGCCCAAGCCGGTTCCAGTCCCAGCGCCAGCCCGGCGTTGTTGAGCAGGACGTCGGGTTCCAGGCTGCCGAGCGCTTCCGAAACGGCTTCCCGGTGGCGCACGTCCAGCGCCAGGATCGAGGTGGTTGTCGCCCTCAGTTCCTCCTGCAAAAGTTTCAGCCGGTCGATGCGCCGGCCGGTCAGGATCAGTTGCCAGCCCCCTTGGGCAAAGCGTCGAGCCGCCGCAGTGCCGAATCCGGATGATGCGCCGGTGATCAGGATGGTTTTTCTCATGCCGGACTCCTTGTCATGAGGGTTTCAGCCGCCCCGCCGAGCAGGCGATGCCGATGCCGCACAGCACGCAGAAGATCAGCAGCGCCAGGCGCATGCTGTGCAGGAATTGCGGCTGGGTATCGGGGGTGACCGGGTGGCCGGCCATCAGCATGGAGAGGATGACGGTGATGATGCTCATGCTGGTCATCATCCCCAGGGTGCGCATGCTCGAGTTGAGTCCCGACGCCACCCCCAGGTAGCGCGGCGGTACGCTCCCCATGATAACGCTGACGTTCGGAGAGGAGAAAAGGGCGAAGCCGGTGCCGAGCAGCGCGAGCATGGCCATGACCAGCGCCAGCGGCGTGCCGGGGGCGAGGGTCGCAGCGACGGCCAGGCCGACCGCGCAGATGGTCATGCCGACGGTTGCGATCTTTGCCGCCGGGTAGCGGTCGGCCAGGCGGCCGCAGAAGGGCGAAAGGGTCGCCTGCACGACCGGCTGGATGATCAGGATCGTTCCGGCCTCGCGGGCGCTCAGTCCCTTGACGTACTGCAGGTACAGACTGAGGAAGAAGGTGACGCCGAAGGTTGCGGCGTAGTTGAACAGGGCGGCCAGGTTGGAAAAGGCGAAGACCCGGTTGCCGCGCAGCAGGGCGATATTGAGAATCGGGTAGGGGGTGCGCGCTTCGACGGCGAGAAACAGGGCAAGGCCGAGCAGGCCGGCCGCAAGCAGCCCCCAGGCCCATCCGCCCGCGTCGAGGTTGGCCGCCCCGGCGGTCAGCAGGGTCAGGGCCGTCGCGTAGAGCAGGCTCCCCCGCCAGTCGAACGGTTCCCCTCTGGCATCAGCCCATTCATCGCGCAGTCGGGCCAGGGTGACCAGGAACGTGGCGCTGCCGAGCGGGACGCACAGGTAGAATATCCAGCGCCAGCCCAACGCCGTAACCAGCAGCCCGCCGAGAAACGGGCCGCAGGAGATCCCCGCATAGACGCTGGCGATGGCGATCCCCAACGCCCTGCCGCGTTCCTCCGGGGGGAAGACCGAGGCCACCATGGCAAGTGTGGTGGCCATGACCATGGCGCCGCCCATCCCCTGCAGGAAACGCAGGACCAGCAGCGATTCGATCGACCAGGCCTGTGAGATCATCCCGCCGGCCAGGGTAAACAGGACGATGCCGTACTGAAAGACCCGGCGCCGCCCGTAAATGTCGCCGAGTCGCCCCATCGCCAGCAGGAAGATCGAAGCCGACAGCACGTAGGTCGTCTCGATCAACCCCAACTGCAGGGCGGTGGCGGAAAACTCCCGGCCAATGGCGGGGAGCGCCACGCCGACAGCGGACATCATGAACGGCATCAGGAAGTGCGCGGAGCAGACGACCAGCAGCGTGGCGGAGCGGGAATCCCGGCAGGACATGGAGGCTTGAACGAAAACTAACGGGACCGGTCGCTCCCGCTGCGGGGTGGGCGTCTGCCGGTCCGGGGGCTGCCGGTTCCCGGTCGGGGCTTGGGTTTCTGCGGACGGGCCGCGACCACCTGGATGGTGCGGTTGATCAGCAGGGCGTCATCCAGGGTGACGATGGCGTCCCTGGCTTCGGCCTCCGTGGCCATCTTGACGAACGCGCAGCCGGCAAACGCCCCGGTTTTGGCGTCCTTGACCATGTGGATGTAGGTTACCTTGCCGCACACCGCGAACAGTCTGCGCAGATCGTCCTCGGTGGCTTCCGGCGAGATATTCTTGACGTAAAGGTCCTTGCTCATCTACTGGTCCTTGCTCATCTACTGGTCCTGCTCTTCGTCCGGCCGTTCTTCCTCTTCGGTGTCGGTATGCCCGGCCAGTTTGCGTTGCCGTTTCTCTTCCTTTTTGGCCTGCCTGGCCAGTTCCTTCTGGCGCTTTTCGTAGGAATAGTTGATTTTTTTTGCCATCGGCCGTCCTTGTCGGTTGGGTGTTGTCCACCTGCAACAGTACAGCTTTCACCGGTCGCGGCCAAGCAAAAGGATGCGCGTCGTCAAAAAAACCGGGGCCGGCACTGGCGTCCGGCCCCGGTTGCGTGCCTGGCGATGGCGGGGCTCATCCCTTGAAGGCCCGGGTCATCAGTTCGAAGTCTTCGAGCAGCGCCTGCAGGTCTTCCTCGTGTTCGACCTCCTGCTCGATGATGGTGAGGATGATGTTGTAGGTCACCGGATCCTTGTCGCGGGTCAGGTCGAGCAGTTTCTGGTAGGTGGTGATGGCGCACTGCTCCCCCTTGATGTTCTGGATCAGCAGGGTCTTGACGAACGGGTCGTCGGGTGCGTCGTATCCGCAGTTGGTCAGTTTGAACCAGTCCTGCGGGTTGGTGACCGGAACGCCTCCCAACTGGATGATGCGGTTGGACAGGAGCAGCGAATGGTTCAACTCCTCGGTCGCGTGCAGTTCCAGTTCGCTGATCACCGCCTCCTTCATCGGCCCTTTGCACACCTTTGCTCCAAGCCAGTACTGGTAGTAGGCCAGCCATTCGTCGGCAAAAGCCTTGCGCAGCAGTTCAACCAGTTCGTCGACGTTGAGCCCGACGATTTCGCGTCCCTTGCTTCCCATAAAACGCTCCTGATATCAAATGGTTGGTCTTGCCTGTCGATAAGGTAACTACCACGCGGTGCGCGGTTGTCAAGTCGGGGTCGAAAGGACATGGTCAGCGGATGGGGCGATAGCTGACTGTCTTTGTGTTGTCAGTGTACTCATGTGTTGCTCAAATATCGTATTGCAACCGTATTGGCTTTTTGCCATATTTTCGGGCGTGTCTTCATTCCCAACAGAAAGACAGGAGCCGCCATGCCACGTCGGGACGACATTCATAAGGTGCTCATCATCGGTTCGGGGCCGATCATCATCGGCCAGGCCTGCGAATTCGACTACTCCGGTACCCAGGCGTGCAAGGCCCTGCGCAAGCTCGGTTACCGCATCGTTCTGGTCAATTCCAATCCGGCAACGATCATGACCGACCCCGGCATGGCCGATGTCACCTACATCGAACCGCTCAACGTGCCGACCCTCACCGAAATCATCGCCAAAGAGCGCCCAGACGCTCTGCTTCCCAATCTCGGCGGGCAGACCGGCCTCAATCTCTCCAGCGCCCTGGCCGAGGCCGGCGTGCTCGACAGGTACGGGGTCAAGGTGATCGGCGTCAACCTTGACGCCATCAAGCGCGGCGAGGACCGCGAGACCTTCAAGGAGACGATGGCGCGTCTGGGGATCGAGTGCGCGCGCAGCGAGATCGCCACCACCCTGGAGCAGGCGAAGGCAGCGGTCGGACGCATCGGTTTCCCGGTGGTGATCCGTCCGGCCTACACCATGGGCGGAACCGGCGGCGGCTTCGCCTACAACCTCGAGGAACTCGAGACCATCGTCCGCCGCGGCCTCTCCATGAGCCCGGTCAGCCAGGTGCTGGTCGAGGAGTCGGTGCTCGGCTGGGAGGAACTGGAACTGGAGGTGGTTCGTGACGCCAGGAACCAGAAGATCACGGTGTGCTTCATCGAGAACGTCGATGGCATGGGCGTGCATACCGGCGACTCCTATTGCACGGCGCCGATGCTGACGATCTCCGCGGAACTGCAGGCGCGCCTGCAGGACTACGCCTACCGGATCGTCGACGCCATCGAGGTGATCGGCGGCACCAACGTGCAGTTCGCCCACGACCCGAAGACCGGGCGGGTGGTGGTCATCGAGATCAACCCGCGCACCTCGCGCTCCTCGGCGCTGGCTTCGAAAGCCACCGGTTTCCCGATCGCCATGGTCTCCGCGCTGCTCGCCGCGGGGCTGACCCTCGACGAGATCCCCTACTGGCGCGACGGTTCCCTGGAGAAGTACACCCCCGGCGGCGACTACGTGGTGGTCAAGTTCGCCCGCTGGGCCTTCGAGAAGTTCAAGGGGGTGCAGGACAAGCTTGGCACGCAGATGCGCGCGGTCGGCGAGGTGATGAGCATCGGCAAGAACTACAAGGAGGCGCTGCAGAAGGCGATCCGCTCCCTGGAGAACGGCCGTTACGGCCTCGGCTTCGCCCGCGACTTCAACAGCCGCTCCTTGCCGGAACTGATGGACCTGCTGCTGGAGCCGTCCAGCGAGCGTCAGTTCATCCTCTACGAAGCGCTGCGCAAGGGGGCCGCCATCGATGACCTTTACCGGCGCACCCACATCAAGCCGTGGTTCCTGCAGCAGATGAAGGAACTGGTGGCGCTGGAAGAGCAGATTCTGAAACACCGCGGCGCGCTGCCGCCCGACGACCTGCTGCTCCAGGCCAAGCGCGACGGCTTCGCGGACCGCTATCTGGCGCAGATCCTCGGCATCAATGAGGCGTCCGTGCGCGAGCGCCGCATCGCGTTGGGCATGGTCGAAGCCTGGGAAGCGGTGCCGGTCAGCGGCGTGGAGAATGCCGCCTACTACTTTTCCACCTACAATGCCGCCGACAGCGTGGCGGTCAGCGCTCGCAGGAAAATCATGGTGCTCGGCGGCGGGCCGAACCGCATCGGCCAGGGGATCGAGTTCGACTACTGCTGCGTCCACACTGCCTTTGCCCTGCGCGACGCCGGTTTCGAGACGATCATGGTCAACTGCAATCCCGAGACCGTCTCCACCGACTACGACACCTCCGACAAACTCTACTTCGAGCCGCTCACCGTCGAGGACGTTCTCTCCATCTACGCCAAAGAGCAGCCGGAAGGGGTGCTGGTGCAGTTCGGCGGGCAGACGCCGCTCAATATTGCCAGGCAGTTGGAGGAGGCCGGGGTGAAAATCATCGGCACCTCGCCGGCGACCATCGACCTGGCCGAGGACCGGGAGCAGTTCAATGCCATGATGAAGAAGCTCGGCATCCCCCAGCCGGAGTCGGGGATGGCCAGCACCCTCGACGAGGCGCTGGCGATTGCGGGCCGCATCGGCTATCCGCTGATCGTGCGTCCCTCCTACGTTCTCGGCGGCCGGGCCATGGAGGTGGTGCACGATGAAGAGATGCTGCACGAGTACCTGGCCAAGGCGGTCGATGTCACCCCGGAGCGGCCGATCCTCATCGACCGCTTCCTGCAGGATGCCATCGAGGCCGAGGCTGATGCCATCTCGGATGGCGAGGAAGCCTTCGTCCCGGCGGTGATGGAGCATATCGAACTGGCCGGGGTGCATTCCGGCGATTCGGCCTGCGTGCTGCCGCCGGTATCGATCCCCGCGAGACACATCGCCACCATCGAGGAGTACACCCGGCGCATCGCCGTCGAGATGGGGGTGGTCGGGCTGCTGAACATCCAGTACGCCATCGCCGCCGACAAGGTCTACATCCTCGAGGCCAATCCGCGTGCCAGTCGCACCGTGCCGTTGGTCTCCAAGGTCTGTAACATCCCGATGCCGCGGATTGCCGTCCAGGTCATGCTCGGCGCAAAACTGCGCGACCTCGGGCTGGGGCGCCGGCCGCTGCCGCACTTCGGGGTCAAGGAGGCGGTCTTCCCCTTCCCGATGTTCCCCGAGGTCGATCCGGTGCTCGGTCCCGAGATGCGTTCGACCGGTGAGGTGCTGGGGATGGCCGGCAACTACGGGTTGGCCTTCTACAAGGCCCAGGAGGCGGCCAACTCCAGGCTGCCGCTGGAGGGGACGGTGCTGCTGACCGTTGCCGACCACGACAAGCATGCCGCCCTGGATGCCGCGCGCCGTTTCAGCGAACTGGGGTTCACCATCATGGCGACGGGCGGCACCTGTCAGTTCCTCGCCGGTCACGGCATCACCGCAACTCCGGTCAAAAAGCTCCACGAGGGGCGTCCCAACCTGGTCGATGCCATCAAGAACGGAGAGGTGCAATTGCTGGTCAATACGCCGGCGGGGCGGCAGGGGACGCACGACGACTCCTACATCCGCAAGGCGGCGATCGGGCAGAAGATCCCCTACATCACCACCGCGGCCGCCGCGATCGCCGCGGTAGCGGGAATTGCCGCCAGGCGCAGCGGCGCCGAAGTGGTCCGCAGCCTGCAGGAGTATCATCGGGGGCTGGAGCAGGGATGATGACAGTTGATTACGGCGGGCAGCCGTTCACTTTCCCTTAAGGAGCCGTAGGTATGTCAGTGTTCGACCAGCTTGGGCAGGTGGCAATGCAGGCGCAGGAGAAGGGGCTTATTTCCAGGCAGGTGGCCGAGCGGATTTGCCGCATCGGTGCCGACCGGCTGCACTACAAACATCTCGGGCTCGAACTGCACGGGCTGATGGCGCAACTGGTGCCGGCCGGCGGCAAGCTGCCGGCTTCCTCCATCGAAGCGCTCGTCGAGCAGATCGAAGAGAAGCACCGGCGGATCTGACCGTTCGTTTGGAAATGGCGGCGAGGCAGCAGGCCTCGCCGCCTTGACACTCTCCGGCGTTTCCCCTACCTTGACGCGCAGTTCCTCCGGAAGGGAGCAAGTTCCATGCGCGTCACCGCCGTCATCCCCGCCCGCTACGCCTCGACCCGGTTCCCCGGCAAGCCGCTGGCCGATCTGAACGGCAAGCCGATGATCCAGTGGGTCTGCGAGGGGACGGCGCGCTGCGCCCTGGTCGATAAAGTCCTGGTTGCGACCGACGATGCGCGCATCGCCGAAGCGGTGGCCGCCTTCGGCGGCACGGCGGTGATGACCCGCGCCGATCATCCGACCGGCACGGACCGGCTCGCCGAAGTGGCGGCCGGTCTCGACAGCGAGCTGATCGTCAACGTGCAGGGGGACGAGCCGCTCATCGACCCGAAGATGATCGAGGCGGCGGTGAAGCCGCTGCTGACCGATCCGTCGATCCCGATGGGCACCCTGAAGACCCCCCTGACGTCTCTCGAGGAGTTCCGCAATCCCAACGTGGTCAAGGTGGTCACCGACCGCAGGGGGTTCGCCCTCTACTTCTCCCGAGCACCGATCCCGTACCCGCGCGATTTCAGCGACCGGCTGGAGAGCCGCTGGCGGGAGCTGGCCACCGCCAAGCATGTCGGCCTCTACGTTTATCGCCGCGACTTCCTGCTGGGCTTCCCCGGACTGGCGCCGACGCCTCTGGAGGAGCAGGAGAAGCTTGAGCAGCTGCGCGCTCTGGAGCACGGCCACCGGATTTTCGTTGCCGAAACGGCCATGGGGGTGCAGGGGGTGGATACGCCGGAGGATCTGGACAGGGTGCGCGCCTTGCTGCCGGCCTCCCGCTGAGCGGTCCGGTGCGACGGGGTCGGGCACAGCCGAAAATGCCCGGTGCGGGGCAGGTTCCGGAGGATGCCGCGAACGTTCGCCGCACCGAATCGTCACCGGCCCGTCTCTGAAAAAAGGTTTTCAATCAGGCTCCGGAGGTGTACAATCCGGAGCTTGATTTGTGTGGTCAGCTTGTCAAGGAGTTATCATGAAAACCAAGTTCATCTTCATCACCGGCGGCGTGGTGTCGTCCCTCGGCAAAGGGCTGGCGGCGGCCTCCATCGGCGCGCTCATGGAGGCGCGCGGCCTGCGCGTCGCCATGCAGAAAATGGATCCGTACATCAACGTCGATCCGGGGACGATGAGCCCGTTCCAGCATGGCGAGGTGTTCGTCACCGACGACGGCGCCGAAACCGACCTCGATCTCGGTCACTACGAGCGCTACACCACCGCCAGCCTGTCGCGCCGCTCCAACTTCACCACCGGCCAGGTCTACGACACGGTCATCCAGAAGGAGCGCCGCGGCGACTACCTCGGCGGCACGGTGCAGGTCATCCCGCACATCACCAACGAGATCAAGACCAAGATCCTGGCCAACGCCGAGGATGCCGACATCGCCATCGTCGAGGTCGGCGGCACCGTCGGCGACATCGAGTCGCTGCCGTTTCTGGAAGCGATCCGCCAGTTCCGCACCGATCGCGGCTACGAAAACGTCCTCTACATCCACCTGACCCTGGTCCCCTACATCCGCACCGCCGGCGAGCTGAAGACCAAGCCGACCCAGCACTCGGTCAAGGAACTGCGCGAAATCGGCATCCAACCCGACATCCTGCTGTGTCGCTGCGACCGCGAGATCCCGCGCGACATGAAAGGGAAGATCGCCCTCTTCTGCAACGTCCGCGAGGAGTCGGTGATCACCGCCCGCGATGTCGAGACGATCTACGAGGTGCCGATCGCCTTTCATGAGCAGGGGCTCGACGAGCGGATCGTCGAATTCCTCAACATCTGGACCAAGGCGCCGGATCTCTCGGCCTGGGAGCGGATCGTCAAGCGCGTCAAGGAACCGGCCGGCGAGACCACCATCGCCATCGTCGGCAAGTACGTCGATCTCACCGAGAGCTACAAGTCGCTGTCCGAGGCGCTGATCCACGGTGGCATCGGCAACGACTGCCGGGTCAACCTCAAGTACGTCGACTCCGAGGCGCTGGAGCGTCACGGTATCGGCAGCACCTTCGACGACGTCGACGGCATCCTCGTGCCGGGCGGCTTCGGCGAGCGCGGCAGCGAGGGGAAGATCGCCGCGATCCGCCATGCCCGCGAAAAGAAGGTGCCGTTCTTCGGCATCTGCCTCGGCATGCAGATGGCGGTGGTCGAGTTCGCCCGCAACGTCTGCGGCATCGAGGACGCCTATTCCAGCGAGTTCAAGGAAGAGGCGAAGAATCCCGTGATCCACATCATGGAGAAGCAGAAGAGCGTCAAGGGGAAGGGGGGGACGATGCGCCTCGGCGCCTACCCCTGTGCTCTCGCCGCGCAGACCCTGGCCCGGCGTATCTACGGCGACGACGAAATCGGCGAGCGGCACCGCCACCGCTACGAGTTCAATAACGCCTACCGGCAGAAACTGCAGGGGTGCGGGCTGATCGTTTCCGGGACTTACACCAAGGAGGACCTGGTGGAGATCGTCGAACTGGCCGATCACCCCTGGTTCCTCGGCTGCCAGTTCCACCCCGAATTCAAGTCGCGGCCGATGGATCCGCATCCGTTGTTCGAATCGTTTGTCGGCGCCTGCCTGCAGGCGCGGAAAGGGTAGGCCATGGTCCGCGAAGTCCGCGTCGGCGACGCGATCTTCGGTGGCGGCCGGCCGCTGGTGCTGATCGCCGGGCCGTGCGTCATCGAGACCCTCGACCACACCCTGCGCACCGCCGAGGCCCTCAAGGGCATTGCCGCTCGGCTGGGAGTCGGCCTGGTCTTCAAGGCCTCCTTTGATAAGGCCAACCGCACCTCGGTGACCTCCTTCCGCGGCCCGGGGCTCGACGCCGGGCTGGAAATCCTCGCCCGGGTGAAGAGCGAATGCGGCCTGCCGGTGCTCTCCGACGTTCACGACCTCAGCCAGATCGCACCGGCCGCCGAGGTGCTCGACGTCCTGCAGATCCCGGCCTTCCTCTCCCGGCAGACCGATCTGCTGGCTGCCGCCGGAGCCACCGGCAGGGTGGTTAACGTCAAGAAGGGGCAGTTCCTCGCTCCGTGGGATATGAAGAACGCCGTCGGCAAGCTGGAGTCGGTCGGCAACCGCAATATCCTGCTCACCGAGCGCGGTGCCTCCTTCGGTTACAATAACCTGGTGGTCGACATGCGCTCCCTGCCGATCATGCGCGAGACCGGCTGCCCGGTGATCTTCGACGCCACCCACTCGGTGCAACTGCCGGGCGGCGCGGGCACCGCTTCCGCGGGTCAGCGCCAGTTTGTCGGCGCCCTCTCGCGGGCGGCCGCGGGTGCCGGCATCGACGGCCTCTTCTGGGAAGTGCACGAGGATCCCGACCGGGCGCTGTGCGACGGCCCCAACAGCCTGCCGCTCGATCAGGTCGAGGCGCAGTTGCGGCGGGTCCTCGCCATCGACGCCATTGCCAAGGAGCAGATGCAGCCGTGACCGACATCCTGGAAGCAGCGCGCAAGGTTCTGCGCATCGAGGCCGAGGCGGTCCAGGCTCTGAACGATCGCATCAACGGCGAATTCGTGCGGGCGGTGGAGATGATCCTGGCCTGCAGCGGCCGGGTGGTGGTCACCGGCATGGGCAAGTCCGGCCTGATCTGCCAGAAGATCGCGGCGACCATGGCCTCCACCGGCACGCCGGCACTTTTCCTCCATCCGGCGGAAGGGGTTCACGGCGACCTCGGCATGGTAGCCAAGGGGGACGTGGTCATCGCCGTCTCCAACTCCGGCGAAACCGAAGAGCTGACCCGCATCCTGCCGGTGATCAAGCGCATGGGGCTGCCGCTGATCGCCATGGCCGGCAAGCCCGAGAGCACCCTGGCCCGCGCCGGCGACGTTTTCCTCGACATCTCGGTGAAGGAGGAGGCCTGCCCGCTGCAACTGGCGCCGACCGCCAGCACCACGGCGACCCTGGCGATGGGCGATGCCCTGGCCGTGGCCCTGTTGCTGGAGCGTGGTTTCCGCGAGGAGGATTTCGCCCTCTATCATCCCGGCGGCGCCCTCGGCAAGCGCCTGCTGCTGCGGGTCGAGGATCTGATGCACACTGAAGCGGCGATCCCGCTGGTGACGCCGCAGACGGCCCTTAAAGACGCTCTTTACGAAATCACCAGCAAGAAACTCGGGTTGACCGGGGTGGTCGGGCAGGATGGCGAACTGGTCGGCGTCTTTACCGATGGCGATTTGCGCCGCACCATCGAAAAGGGGGTCGAACTCCTGCACCGGCCGATCAGCGAGTTCATGAACCGCCAGCCGAAGCGGATTCTGCGAACCCACCTGGCGGTCAAGGCGCTGCAGCGCATGGAGGAACATGCGATCACCTCGTTGTTCGTCTTTAACAGTGAGGAGGATCGCGTCCCCGTCGGGGTGATTCATCTGCACGACCTGCTGCGGGCGGGGGTGGTGTGATGCGCGAGCGCCTGGAGAAGATTCGCCTGCTGCTGCTGGATGTCGACGGGGTCATGACCGACGGCCGGATCATCTACGATGACCGCGGCGGGGAGACCAAGGCCTTCGATGTCAAGGACGGCCACGGCATCAAGCTGCTGCAGCGTGCGGGGATCCGGGTCGGCATCATCACCGGCCGGCAGTCGGCGGTGGTCGACCGCCGTGCTCAGGAGCTCGGCATCGAACTGGTTTACCAGGGGGCCAAGGACAAGCTGGTGCCGTTCCTGGAGATCCTCCAGAAAACCGGGCTGGGTGTCGAGCAGATCGCCTACATGGGCGATGACCTCCCCGACCTGCCGATTTTGCGCCGGGTCGGCTTCGCGGTGACGGTGGCCGACGCCCTTGACGACGTCAGGCCGCATGTCCACTACGTGACGCAACGCCCCGGCGGGCGCGGGGCAGTGCGCGAGGTCTGCGACCTGCTGCTGAAGGAAGGCGGGCGCTGGGACAGTGTCTCCGGTCGGTATTTCTCCGAGCCCCACTGATGCCCCTTTCAATTCCCATGCCAAAAAGCAACAAGCTTCTTTACACCTGTCAGCCCGAAGTGTTATAGTCTTCCCCAAGTGATGAACCTGTTCCGACCACGCAACCTGCTGCTGCTTCTGGCACTGCTTCTGGCCGGCGTCCTGGTGGCCGTGGTGCTGATGCGCTACCGGCCGCACAGCGCTGTCGAGGAAGTGGCCAGGGTTCTGCCGAGCGGCATCGACATGGCTTTGCAGGACATCAACTACACGCATACCGAGGGCGGGGTGACCCGCTGGCGGCTGGTGGCCAAGCAGGTCGAACATCAGGCCGCCGAGAAATTTACCTCTCTCGGCGACCTGCAGGTCACGTTCTACGACGTCAAAGGGGTTGAGCAGGGGACGCTCAAGGCGCGCAAAGGGCGGGTCAACGCGGATTTCTCGGTCGTCGAGGTGAGTGACTCGGTCGAATTCACCAGCGTCAGAGGCTATACCCTGACGACGGACTACCTGACCTACCGGCAGGAGGATCGCACCATCCGTACCGATGCCCCGGTCCGGCTGGTTTCCGCGAAGGTCAGGCTCGACGGCGTCGGCATGTCGCTGGGGCTTGGAACGCGAAGCTTGCGGATCGCCTCGCGGGTCCGCGCTGTCGTGAACCCCGATCATACCACGAAGGGATCGCTATGAAACGCTGCTGGATCCTCTGCGCGGCACTGGTTCTCCTGGTTGGAACGGCCATCGCTGCGCCGCTCTCCAGAACCGCCAGCAAGGAGCCCGTCGAGATCACGGCCGACCGCCTGGAAGCCGACGATGTGGCCAAGTCGCTGGTCTTCATCGGCAATGCGGTGGCGAAACAGGGGGATGTGACCATCAACAGCGACCGCCTGACGATCTACTATGCCGGCCAGGGGAGCGCGGCCCAGGGCGGTGACATCGACCGGATCGTGGCGGACGGCTCCGTGCGCATCGTCCAGGGGTCCCGCCTGGCGACCGCCGGCCGGGCCGTCTACTTCCGCGGCGAGGACCGCATGGTCCTGACCGGTTCGCCAAAGGTCACCGAAGGTTCGAACTCGGTGCAGGGGAACGAGATCATCCTCTATCTCAAGGAGAACCGCAGCGTCGTCATGGGCGGCCAGAGCGGCCGGGTCAACGCGGTGTTCCAGCCGAAAAAGGGGACGGGACGTTGATCCACCGCCTTGCGGCCAGAGGTTTGTGCAAAACCTATCAGCGCCGGCAGGTGGTGGCCCGGGTCGATCTCGACGTCGCCTCCGGCGAGGTGGTCGGTCTGCTCGGGCCGAACGGTGCCGGCAAGACGACCTCGTTCTACATGGTGGTCGGCCTGGTGCGACCCGACGCCGGCCGGGTGATGCTTGACGATCAGGATCTGACCGAGGTGCCGATGCACCGCCGGGCGCGCCTGGGGATCTCCTACCTGGCGCAGGAACCGTCGGTGTTTCGCAAACTGACCGTCGAGGAAAACCTGCTGGCGATCCTTGAAACGGTCGAGAAGGACGCTGCCGCCCGCCTTAGGCGCAAGGATCGCCTGCTCGAGGAGTTCCGCCTGCAGCAGGTGGCGAGGAGCTACGGTTACGCCCTGTCGGGGGGGGAGCGCCGGCGCATCGAGATTGCCCGGGCCCTGGTGCTGGAACCACGGTTCATCCTCCTCGACGAGCCGTTCGCCGGGATCGATCCGCTGGCGGTGCTCGACATCCAGGAGATCATCTCGCAGCTCAAGCAGCAGGGGATCGGCGTGCTGATTTCCGATCACAATGTGCGCGAAACCCTCACGGTCTGCGATCGCGCCTATATCCTCAGCGAGGGGCGCATCCTCGAAGAGGGCTCCCCGTCGGCCATCGCCCACAGCCCCCGGGCCAAGGCGATCTATCTCGGCGAGAAGTTCCGCCTCTAGCCCGCTCGACTGCCATGGCCCTGGAGATCCGCCAACAACTCAAGCTCAGCCAGCAGCTGGTGATGACCCCCCAGCTGCAGCAGGCCATCAAGCTTCTGCAGCTTTCGCGCATGGAGCTTCTCGACGTGGTGCGTGCCGAGCTCGAGGAGAACCCGGTTCTCGAAGAAGCGCAGGATGGGGGAGCCGAAGAGCAGGTCGAACTCGGGGAGATCGCCGAGGAGATCGAGGCCCAGGGTCCCGCTGAGAGCCCCGGCGACGAGATGCACGAAGTGGCGGGCGACCGCGAAGGCTTCGGCGATATCGACTGGCATACCTACCTCGAGAGCTACAGTCTGGGCGGCACGACGGCCGACAACAGCGAGGACGATGAGGATCGGCCGTCCTACGAAAATCTGCTGACCCGCAAGCCGTCGCTGCAGGACCATTTGCTCTGGCAGCTCAAGCTGTCGGTTCTCGAAGGGCGCGACCGGGAGGTGGCCGAGGAGATTATCGGCAATCTCGACGATGACGGCTATCTGCAGGCCACCATCGAGGAGCTCGCCGCACAGACGGAATGCTCGCCGGTACGGGTGGAGCGGGTGCTGCGCACGATCCAGGAATTCGATCCGCCCGGCGTGGCGACCCGCTCCCTCCAGGAGTGCCTGCTGCGCCAGGTTGAGCAGTTGGGGATGCAGGGAACCCTGGTCGAGGTGATGCTGAAGAATCACGTCGAGGACTTGGAGAACCGCCGTTATCCCCAGATCGCCCGGGCTCTGCAGGTGCCGCTCGATGAGGTGCTGGCCGCGGCCAAGATGATCAGCGGTCTCGACCCGCGGCCGGGGAGCCAGTACAGCCAGGACGAGATCCACTACATCATCCCCGACATCTTCGTTTACAAGATCGGCGATGAATACGTGGTGATGCTCAACGACGAAGGGCTGCCGAACCTGCGCATCAATTCCTTCTACCGCAGTGCCCTTTCCGGGGCGGTGACGGTCGATGCCAAGGCCGGCGAATACATCCAGGACAAGGTGCGTGGCGCGCTCTGGCTGATCAAGAGCATCCACCAGCGCCAGCGCACCATCTACAAGGTGACCAAGAGCATCGTCAAATTTCAGCGGGACTTCTTCGACCGCGGTGTCGAGCATCTCAAGCCGCTGGTCCTGCGCGACGTGGCCGAGGACATCGAGATGCACGAATCGACGGTCAGCCGCGTTACCACCAACAAGTACGTGCAGACGCCGCAGGGTTTGTTCGAGCTGAAATATTTCTTCAACAGCGGCATCAGCACCACCGAGGGGGACTCCATCGCCTCGGAGAGCGTGAAGAGCAAGATTCGCGACATCATTGCCGCCGAAAACCCGCGCAAGCCGCATTCCGACCAGAAGATCGTCGAACTGCTGCACCGCCAGGGGATCGATATCGCCCGCCGGACCGTGACCAAGTACCGCGAAATGCTCAACCTCGGCTCCTCGACCCAGCGCCGCCGGTTGTTCTAGCTGCTGCCGGACCAATCCCCCGGAGTCATCTTTACTGGTCAGTTCCCGCATACGGGGTATAATCTAATCAAGACCGTTCCGGTATCATCCCGGATTCTTAAAAACAGGAGGTTGAGAGACCATGCAAGTTTCCGTGACATTCCGCCACATGGACAGCAGTGAACCCGTGCGCAGCTACGTCGTCGAAAAGATGGCGCGGGTCAAGAAGTATATCGACGAGCCGGTCGAGGCTCAGGTCGTGCTCTCGGTGGAAAAGAAGATCCGCCACAAGGTGGAGGTGACGCTGGCCGCCAAGGGGATCACCATCAAGGCGGCCGACCAGACCGAGGACATGTACGCGGCGATCGACGGCGTGCTCGACAAGCTGGAAGCCCAGCTCAAGCGCTACAAGGAGAAGATCAAGAAGCACAAGCCGCACGCCGGTCACGAGCGCAAGGTGGCCAAGACCGTGTATGCCGCCCAGAGCATCGACGAAGGACATGCCGAGCCGACCATCATCAAGACCGACACCTTCCATGTGAAGCCGATGTCGGTCGAGGAGGCCGTCATGCAGATGGATCTCCTGGAGAAGGACTTCCTGGTGTTCACCGATTCCAACTCCGCCGAGATCAATGTGGTTTACCGGCGCAAGGACGGCAATTACGGCTTGATTGTGCCGCAAAGCTGAGGCAGAATAATCCGCTCACGGCGGCAGGTGTTTCCGCCTGCCGCCGTTGTTTTTTGTGACGCCATCAAGCCAACTCCGGGTGCGCTTCTTATGTCGGTCAAGATTGCCGAATTGCTCGATCCCGCCGCGATTGTCGCCGAACTCAGGGGGACCGGCAAACATGATGTCCTTGCCGAGTTGGCCGAAGCCCTGATTGCCGCCAACCCCGCGCTCCAGCGCGACGAGGTGATCAGGGTGCTGCTTGAGCGGGAGCGCCTCGGCAGTACCGGCATCGGCGACGGCATCGCCATCCCCCACGGCAAGCTGAAGAACCTCGACAACCAGTTGATCGCTTTCGGCCTGAGCCGCAAGGGGGTCGACTTCGACGCCATGGATGGCAAGCCTGCCCGGCTCTTCTTCCTGCTCATCGCCCCGGAAGATGCCGTCGGTATCCACCTCAAGACCCTGGCCCGCATTTCCAAGCTGCTTAAGGCTCCGCAGGTCCGCGAACGGCTGCAGGCTGCGACCGACCGGCAGCAGATCCACCGCATCATCACCGAAGAAGAAGAGAAGCTCTAGGGCCATGGCCCAGCTCAGTATTGCCGAATTGCTGGCGGAGAAGGAGGCCGGGCTCGATCTGGAGATACTGGCCGGAGAGCGTGGCCTCGACCGCCGGGTTCAGGTGCCGCGCATCCAGAAGCCGGGTTTGGCACTGGCCGGTTACGTCAAGAACCTGCACCCCGACCGCATCCAGGTGCTCGGTTCCACCGAATTGAGCTATCTCGAGGAGATCACGGCCCTGGATGCCGCCCGTGCGCGGCAGAATATCCGTGAACTCTGCTCCCTGGAGATCTGCTGCTTCATCATCACCAAGGGGCAGGAGGCTCCCGCCGACCTGCTCGACGAAGTCGAGCGTCGCGGCATTCCGCTGCTGCGCACCCATCACGTCAGTTCGACGTTCATTTCACTGATCACCCAGTACCTGGAAGAGCGCCTTCTGCCGCAGACCACGGTCCATGGCGTACTCGTCGACGTGCTCGGTGTCGGCGTGCTGCTCAAAGGGAAGAGCGGCATCGGCAAGAGCGAATGCGCTCTCGACCTGGTGCTGCGCGGCCATCGCCTGGTGGCCGACGACGTGGTCAAGGTCCGCTTCAAGTTCCCGGCCGTGCTGTTCGGCGAGGGGAGCGATCTGCTCCATTACCACATGGAGATTCGCGGCCTGGGGATCATCAACATCAAGCACCTGTTCGGGGTGGCGGCGATCCGCGAGCGCAAGAAGATCGACCTGGTCATCGAACTGGCCGAGTGGCAGGACGGGGCCGAATACGATCGGCTCGGCATCGAGGAGCGGCATTACGAACTGCTCGGAGTCAAGCTGCCGATCATGACGATTCCGGTGCGGCCGGGACGGAATATCACCGGGATCGTCGAAGTGGCCGCCCGCAACCAGCTGCTCAAGGAGATGGGCTATCACAGCGCCGCCGAGTTCGAGGCGCGCCTGGAGCAGCGGATGGCGGAAGCGGCCCGCGTGCATGCCCACAGCATCATCGGGAGCAATCTCGAATGAGCCGGCGCCTGGTGGTAATCACCGGGCTGTCCGGTTCCGGCAAGAGTACCGGTGCCAAGGCGCTGGAAGACGCCGGGTTTTTCGTGGTCGACAACCTGCCGCTCCCCCTGCTCCCCGACGTCCTCGCCCTGACCGACCGCGGTTATCGCCATGTGGCGGTGGTGGTCGATGCCCGCAGCCGTGATTTTTTGAGCGGCGCCCAGACCATCCTCGACAACCTCAAGACCTCCGGCACGATGCTGGATGTGCTCTTTTTCGAAGCCGACGACGACGAACTGGTCCGGCGCTTTTCCGAAACCCGCCGGCGCCATCCACTGGTGCAGCAGGAAGGGATCGCCGGGGCGATCCGCCGGGAGCGTGAGCTGATGGCGGAGCTCAAGGGGGCCGCCACGGTGATCCTCGATTCCTCGGGGATCAATGTCCATCAGCTGCGGCAAAAGGTTCTGACCGTGATCTTCGGCCCGGAACAGGAAACCAACCGCCTCGCCGTGCAACTGGTCTCGTTCGGCTACCGTTACGGTCTGCCGCTGGAGGCCGACCTGGTCTTCGATGTCCGGTTTCTCGACAATCCGCACTTCGTTCCGGAGCTGCGCCCGCTGACCGGCCGCGATCCGCAGGTCAGCCAGTTCGTGCTGTCCCAGCCCGACTGCCAGCAGTTCATCGAAAAGGTCAAGGACCTGCTCTTCTTCCAGGTGCCGCGTTGCCTCAAGGAGGGGAAGAGCGCCCTGACCATCGCCGTCGGCTGCACCGGTGGCCGGCACCGCAGCGTGGCGGTCGTCGAGGAGTTGCGCCCCTATCTGCTTGGTACCGGCTGTGCCGTCGAGATCATTCACCGCGATGCCGGAAGGAGTTCCTCATGATCGGGCTCGTGGTGGCGACCCACGGGCCTCTCGGGGAAGCCCTGCTGGCAACGGCGGCGATGATCGTCGGCCCGGGGGTGCAGACCCGCGCGGTCAGCCTGTCGCGCGACCATTCTCCCGAAGAATTGCGGGATCTGCTGGCAGGGGCCGTCGGTGAGGTCGAGAGCGGCGCCGGTGTGCTGGTGATGGCCGACATGTTCGGCGGCACCCCGGCCAATATCGGCATGACCCTGCTCTCGTCCGGCCGCGTCGAACTGCTGACCGGCGTCAACCTGCCGATGCTGCTGAAATTCATGACCTACCGGGAACGCTATCCGTTGCAGGAACTGGCCGCACTGCTCAAGGAGCAGGCTCGCGACGGGATCCTGCTGGCCAGCGAAACCCTGCGTCGGTCTTCCTGAGCACGCCCGGATCCCGTCTCATGGCCATCGTTCTTGCCCGCATTGACAGCCGCCTGATCCACGGCCAGGTTCTCGAAGCCTGGGTGCCGTACGTCAAGGCCGACTGTATCGTCGTCGCCAACGATGCCGCCGCCCGGACGCCGCTGCAGCGCA
Organism: Deltaproteobacteria bacterium; assembly: GCA_005774545.1. Lineage (GTDB taxonomy): Bacteria > Desulfobacterota > Desulfuromonadia > Desulfuromonadales > BM103 > VAUL01. The sequence goes on from VAUL01000002.1 coordinate 163,702, forward strand.
TGATCATGCAGGCCGCGGTGCCGCGCGACATCCGCCTGGAGATCGATACCCTCGAAGAGGCCGTGGCCCTGCTGGCTTCGCCGGAACTGGCCGGGAAGAGGATCCTGCTGCTGTTCGCCAGTTCCGATGATGCCCTGCAGGTGCGGCGGCTCGGCGTCGACTTCGTCAAGCTCAATCTCGGCAACATGCATGCGGCCGACGGCAAATGCCGCTACAGTTGCACCATCGCGCTCGATCAGCACGACATCGACAACCTGCGGGCCATCGAAGCGTTCGGCGTTACGATCATGGCCCAGTGCGTGCCGGCCGATCGCGAGCAGGGATGGGGCATCCTGGTGCGCAGCGGCGGTGCCTAGCATGACGGCGGCATACCTCACCACCGGGGTCCTGTCCGTGCTGCTCGGTCTCGACCGGGTGGCGGTGTTGCAATGCATGGTTTCCCGCCCGCTGGTGGCCGCTTCGCTGACCGGCTGGCTGCTCGGCGTGCCGCTGGCCGGCTTCGAGGCGGGGATGCTCCTTGAATTGCTCTGGCTCGGGCGGCTGCCGGTCGGCGCCGTGGTCCCGCCGGACGACACCCAGGTGGCGATCGGCGCCACGGCCCTGGCGCTGACGCTGGAGCGGCTGCTCGGTCTGCACGGCATGCCGAGCGTGATTCTCTGCGTGCTGACCGCCATCCCGCTGGGGAAGATCGGCCAGTATGCCGATACCCGGGCCCGCCGGTTCAACAACCGCCTGGCCGAGCTGGCGTCGGCAGCTGCTGCCGCCGGCAATGCCCGCCGGATCGAGCGTCTCCACCTGTGCGGTCTGGGCAGCTTCGCCCTTGCCGGCCTGTTTACCTGTACGGCGATTGTTGCCGGGGGGACGCTGCTGCTGCTCCCGCTGGCGCCGCTGCTTGTCGGGGCCGTGCGGGAGACCGGGCTCAGCCTGCAGTACAGTTTCACCATGATCGGTGCGGCGGCCCTGCTCGGCACGCTCAACGTCAGTCGCGGGCTCTTCCTGTTCGGCGCGGCGTTCATTGCGACGCTGCTGGTTATCGGCCTGAGGTAAAGGCATGGCGGTCACCCGATTCCCGTTGGGCATTCTGCTGCATGGCTGCGTGCGTTCCGTTCTGCAACAGGGGAGCTGGAACTTCGAGCGGATGCAGAATCTCGGCTTCATCTATCAGCTTCTGCCGGGGCTGCGGCGCATTTACGGACCCACCCTGCCGGCCGAGGTGCTGCAGCGGCATACGGAATATTTCAATACGCACCCCTACATGGCGACCTGGGTGGCCGGGACCGTGCTGCGCCTCGAGGAGAAGCAGGCGGCAGGGGAAGCCGTCCCGCTCGATGCCGCGGCGTTCCGGAGCATGGTGATGGCCCCCTATGCGGCGATGGGCGATGCCCTGTTCTGGGGGGGGCTCCGTCCGCTGGCGGCGGTTGCGGCCCTGCTCCTGGCCATTCACGGCGAGATGTGGGCACCGTTGCTGCTCTTGGTGATGTTCAACGTGCCGCACCTGGTCTGCCGCTGCTCCGGCTGGCTGCTCGGTTACCGGCAGGAACTCGCCTCCGCCGAATTGCTGCAGCGGCTGCGGCTTCCCGATGCGGCGATCTGGCTCAAGGAGGCGACGATTGTCCTGCTTGGCATCCTGTGCGCGCTGCTGGCCGCCCGCGGATGCGAACATCAGGAGCTCGCCCCCTTCTGGGGGTTGATCCTGCTCCCCGTCATCCTCTTTTTTGCGTGGCTGTCCCGCCGCGGGGTGACGAGTTTTTCTCTGGTGGTCTTGATCACGGCCAGCCTGCTCGGTCTGGCCCTGATTTTCTGATAAGGCGAGGAACCGATGACTGAAAGTGCGGAATTTCGACTCGTCAACCGGCTCGGCCTGCATGCCAGGGCCGCCGCCCAACTGGTGCAGACCGCCAATCGCTTCAAAGCCGACGTGGTGGTGGCCAAGGATGGCGAGGAGGTCAACGGCAAGAGCATCATGGGCCTGCTGATGCTCGCCGCCCCGGTGGGTTCGCTGCTGCGCGTAACGGTCACCGGGACCGACGCGGCGGAGGCCATGCAGGCAATCGGAGCGTTGATCAACGATGGCTTCGGCGAGCGCTGAACTCCCCCAGGAGACGATCCTGATCGGCATCGGCGCCTCGCCCGGGGTTGCCATTGCCAGGAGTCACCTGCTTAACCGCGATCGTGTCGGCGGGATCGAAAGGCGTATCCTCCCCGCGGAAGTCGACGCCGAAATCGCCGGCTTCCAGGCCGCGGTCGCCAGATCCAGGGCCCAGTTGCTCGAGGTCAAGGAGCAGGCTGCCGACCATCATGCCGAGCATCTCTACATCATCGACACCCACCTGCTGATCCTCGAGGATCAGCTGCTGATCAACGCCACCGTCGACTTGATCCGCGCCGAACTGCTCAATGCCGAAGGGGCTCTGGGCAGAACCCTGCGCCGCCTGCGCCAGGTTTTCGACAGCATCAGCGATGAATACCTGCGCGAGCGGCGTTCCGACATCGATTCGGTCGGCGACCGTCTGATGCGCAACCTGCTCGGCGAAGTCCGCGAGAACCTCGAAGCCCTTTCCGGGCAGGCGATCATCGTTGCTCACGACCTCTCTCCGGCCGATACCATGCAGCTCGACCGCGGCAAGGTCGTCGGCTTCGTGACCGATGTCGGCGGGCGGACCTCCCACACCGCGATCCTGGCCCGCTCGCTGGTGATCCCCGCGGTGGTCGGCCTGGAAAACGTCACCACCCAGGTGGCCAGCGGTGCACCGATGATCATCGACGGCACGACCGGTACGGTGATTCTCAACCCTTCCCCGGAGACTTTCCGCGACTACTTGGCGCGCAAGCAGCGCTACGACTACCTGGAGCGGGAACTGCTGGTCTATCAGACGCTGCCGGCCGAAACCGAGGACGGGCATGTCGTTGCCCTGCGCGGCAATGTCGAGTTGCCTGCGGACATCGCCACGGCCCGCAGCCACGGGGTCGAGGGGATCGGCCTGTTCCGGACCGAGTTCCTTTTCATGGCGGCCAGCGAGCCGCCTTCCGAGGAGGAGCAGTATCTTGCCTACCGGACCGCCGCCGAAGCGATGGCTCCCCATCCGGTCACCATCCGGACCCTCGATGTCGGCGGCGACAAGTTCGTCCCGGAACTGAACCTGCTCGACGAAGCCAACCCTGTCATGGGGCTGCGGGCCGTGCGCTTCTCCCTCAAGGAGGGGGTGCTGTTCAGAACCCAGCTGCGCGCCATTTTGAGGGCGGCGGCCCACGGCAACGTCCGCGTGATGTTCCCGATGATCTCCGGGGTGGCGGAAATCCGCGCCTGCCGGAATCTGCTGGAGAAGGTCCGCCAGGAACTTGCTGCCGAAGGGGTGCCGACCGGTCCGCTTGCCGTCGGCATCATGGTCGAGACCCCCGCTGCTGTCCTGATCGCGGACATCATGGCCAGAGAGGTCGATTTCTTCTCGGTGGGAACCAACGACCTGATCCAGTACTGCCTGGCCATCGATCGGGGCAACGAGCATGTCGCCTATCTCTACGAGCCCCTTCATCCCGCGGTGCTGCGCGCTCTGCAGCGGGTCTGTTCGGCGGCCAGGGATGCCGGCATCGAGGTTTCCATCTGCGGCGAAATGGCCGGCGAGCAGCTCTACTCGCTGGTCCTGATCGGCCTCGGCTTCAGCGAACTGTCGATGAATCCGGCCAGCATCCCCCGCGTCAAGCGCCTGATGCGGCAGGCGACTCTCGACTCGGCCCGCAGGCTGGTGGAGCGTTTGCTGACGTTGCCGACGGCCGCCGAGGTCGTTGCCGAGTTGGAGGCGGAAATGCGCCGGCGTTTCCCTCAGATTTTCGACGAAGGGCAAATCTGAGGGCTTGACAGACCTCAAGCCGAGAGGCTAACGTTCAATGTTCATTTCACCCTGCAAGGAGCAGCCCCCATGGCGATGACCGATTTTCTCTTCACCTCCGAATCGGTGACCGAAGGTCACCCGGACAAGATTGCCGACCAGGTGTCCGATGCGATCCTCGATGCGATCCTGACCCAGGACCCGAAGGCCCGCGTGGCCTGCGAGACCCTGGTGACCACCGGGATGGCGGTCATCGCCGGCGAGATCACCACCACCGCCCGTATCGATTACCCCGTCATCGTCCGCGACACCATTCGCGAGATCGGCTACGACGATTCCGCCAAGGGGTTCGATTGCGACACCTGCGCGGTGCTCACCTCCGTCGACCGCCAGTCCCCGGACATCTCCCAGGGGGTGACCGAAGGTGAAGGGATGTTCAAGGAGCAGGGCGCCGGCGACCAGGGGCTGATGTTCGGCTATGCCTGCAACGAGACGCCCGAACTGATGCCGATGCCGATCATCTTTGCCCACAAGCTGACCAAGCGGCTCTCCACCGTCCGCAAGAACGGCATGCTGCCGTTCCTGCGCCCCGACGGCAAGTCGCAGGTCTCGATCCAGTACATCAACGACAAGCCGATCCGCGTCGATTCGGTGGTCGTCTCCTCCCAGCATGCCCCGGACGTCACTTACGAGACGCTGCGCGAGGCGATCATCGAGGAAGTGGTCAAGCAGGTTATCCCCGCCGAATTGATGGATGAGAAGACCAAGTTCTTCATCAACCCGACCGGACGCTTCGTCATCGGCGGCCCGATGGGGGACTGCGGCCTGACCGGCCGCAAGATCATCGTCGACACCTATGGCGGCCAGGGATCCCACGGCGGCGGCGCCTTCTCCGGAAAGGATCCGTCCAAGGTTGACCGCAGCGCCTCCTACATGGCCCGCTACGTCGCCAAGAACATCGTCGCCGCCGGTCTGGCCGGCAAGTGTGAGGTGCAGGTGGCCTATGCCATCGGCGTTGCCGAACCGGTTTCGGTCATGATCAACACTTTTGGCACCGGCAAGATTTCCCCCAATCGCATCGCCCAGATCGCCCGCGAGGAGTTCGATCTGCGTCCGCGCGCGATCATCGAGACGCTCGACCTGCTCCGGCCGATCTATCGTCAGACCGCGGCCTACGGTCACTTCGGCCGCGAACTCCCGGAATTCTCCTGGGAGCGCACCGACCGGGTCGAATCGCTGCGCAAGCGGGCCGGGATCTGAGCGGGGACGTTTCCTTGAGCTGATCCATGACGGGCGGACCGGAGGCGGTCCGCCCGTTTCTTTATACCGCCATGACCCCTGATCTCTCCGTCGTCATCCCCACCCTCAACGAGGCCGGGTCCCTGCCGGACCTCCTCGCCGATCTTGCCGCGCAAACCGGGCCCGGCATCGAAATTCTGATCAGCGACGGCGGTTCGGTTGACGGTACCCGCGAACTGGCCGCAGCGGCCATGAAGCGCCTCGGTCTCGACGGAACCGTTGTCTCCGGCGCCGCCGGGCGCGGTCGGCAGCTCAACCGCGGTGCCGTGCAGGCCCGGGGGGCGTGGCTGCTCTTCCTCCATGCCGACAGCCGGTTGCCGTCGCCGGTTGCGCTGGCGGCCGCTCTGGCCTGCCTGGACCGGCGACAGGATCCACGGGTTGCCGGACACTTTGCCCTGCGCTTCACCCTTGGCGAAAGCGAGCGCAGCCCCGACTACTATCGCTGCGAGGTCAAGGCGCGCCTGGGGTTGCCGGGGACCATCCACGGTGACCAGGGGTTCATGCTCAAGGCGGCTTTTTTCCGCGAGTTGGGAGGGTTTCGCGAAGACCTGCCGGTTCTGGAGGATACCCTCCTGGCGGAAAAGATTCGCGCCAGAGGCGCCTGGTGCCTGTTGCCGGCAACGATCTTCACCTCGCCGCGCCGTTTCCGGACCGAAGGGTTTGCCGCCCGTCAGGAGGTCAATGCCCTGCTGGTGAATTTCGCCATGATCGGCTGGGATGCGCCGTTTCACCGCGTGGCCGCGGTTTACCCCGTCCAGCGGGAGGTGCGGCCTCTGGAACCGGCGGCGTTTTTCCGTGCCGTCGCTGCGTGTCTTGACGAATTGCCGCTGCGGGAGCGTTTGCGGGTCTGGTATCATACCGGCAGGTTCGTGCAGGCTAATGCCTGGCAGTTGATGCTGCGGCACACGGTGCGGCGCGCTTTCGCGGCAGGATGTCCGTCCGAGGCTGTTCCGCTGCAGCCAATACAAAGTTTTGCCCGTTGCAGCGCCTTGATTACGGCCCATCCTCCGGGATACCTGGCCGCAGCCCTTCTGACCTGGCTCTGGTTCCGCCATCGCTGTCGACAGTCTGCCCGAGGAGGATGAACATGCAGCCTGCCACCCTGGAAAGCGCCAACGCCATTTCCCTGCTCAAGACGCTTGGCATTCATCTGGTGGAGATCGGGGATCGCCATGCCGTGATGCAGGTCGCGGTCGATGACCGTCACCGCAACTACCTGGGTGGCGCTCATGGCGGCCTGATTGCCACGCTGGCCGATACGGTCTGCTTTTTCCCCAGGCCGCTGCTGCCCTCCGGGCAGGCGGCGACTACGATCAACCTGAACGTCAGCTACGTGCGTGCGGCAGCGGTCGGCGACTGCCTGCAGGCCCGCGCGGAGCTGGTGCACAAGGGGCGGCGGACCGCCAGCCTGACGGTCCGGGTCACTGACCAGCAGGAGCGGCTGATTGCTCACGGAACGGCGTCCCTGCTGCTGCTCGCCGAGACTTTCCCCCCTGCCGATCTGTGATAAAATGAAACATGCTGGCCGGGTTTCCGGCATGTTACCCCGTATGGAAAGGAGCCTGCCGTGAGCAAACCGAATTGGCGACTGCCGTTGGCTTTCGCGCTTCTGCTGGTTCTTGCCGCCTGTACTTTCTATGAGAGCCGGGAGGTGGCGTTTCGCCCACCCGACCAGATTGCCAACGTGCAGCAGGTCGGCGGCGCGCGGGTCGCCGCCGAACAATACGCCGACAAGGCTGCAGCGAAGGCCCAGTTCGGATTCGACATCCGCGGCGCCGGTCTGATGCCGGTGCAGGTCGTGATCGACAACCAGGGCCCGCAGCGTTTCGAAGTCGTTCCCGATCAGACGTTTCTGGTCGACGCGTCCGGAGCCTACTGGCCGCTGCTGGATCGCAGGACGGCCTACCAGCGGGTGGAAGGGAGCAGCGAGTACGGGACCATTCTCAAGGGGGCGGCGAGCAGCGGCATGTGGGCGGCGGCGGCCGGCGCCCTGGCCGGCGCTGCGATCGGCATCCTCTCCGGGAGCAATGTCGGTGAAGCGGCGGGGAAGGGGGCGGCCGTGGGGGCCGCCGCCGGTGCGATTTACGGCGGAACCAAGGGGGCGACGTCCGAGGAGGCAGGGCGGCAGATTTCCCATGATCTGGCCAACAAGTCCCTGGAAAGCCGGGTCGTCGAGCCCGGCAACCTCGCCCGTGGCTTCCTCTTTTTCCCGGGCGAAGCGCCGAACGCCAGGCAACTCCGCTTGCAACTGCGCGATGCGGCCAGCGGCCAGAGCTACAGCACCGTCCTGATATTCTGACGGGGAGACGGCACCGGCTGCGGACTTTCTTCGCCGCCGCCCCCCTCGACGGGCACGCCTCGGTGTGCCCGTCGTTTTTGCTTGCCTCGCCGGCGGGGTGGCGCTATACAGACTGCGCATCGAATCCCAAGGAGAACATCATGAGCCAGCAAGATTTTGTCGTTGCCGACATCAACCTCGCCGCATGGGGGCAGAGGGAGATCAAGATTGCCGAAACCGAAATGCCCGGTCTGATGGCGATCCGCGAGGAGTATGCCGCACAGCAGCCGCTCAGGGGTGCACGCATCACCGGTTCCCTGCACATGACCATCCAGACTGCGGTTCTGATTGAAACGCTCAAGGCGCTCGGCGCCGAAGTGCGCTGGGCCTCCTGCAACATCTTTTCCACCCAGGACCACGCCGCTGCCGCCATCGCCGCCGGCGGCACCGCGGTTTTCGCCGTCAAGGGGGAGACGCTGGAGGAATACTGGGACTACACCCACCGCATCTTCGAGTGGCCCGACGGGGGGTTCTCCAACATGATCCTCGATGACGGCGGTGACGCCACCCTGTTGCTGCACCTTGGTGCCAGGGCGGAAAAGGATCTGGCCGTACTGGCGAACCCCGGTTCGGAAGAGGAGACGGTCCTGTTCGCCGCAATCCGCAAGCAGCTCGCCGTCGATCCGGCCTGGTACTCGACCCGTCTGGCGCAGATCCGCGGGGTGACCGAGGAGACCACCACCGGCGTCCACCGCCTCTACCAGATGCACGAACGCGGCGAGCTGCGTTTCCCGGCGATCAACGTCAACGATTCGGTGACCAAGAGCAAGTTCGACAACCTCTACGGCTGCCGCGAATCGCTGGTCGACGGCATCAAGCGCGCCACTGACGTCATGGTGGCCGGCAAGATCGCCGTGGTCTGCGGCTACGGCGACGTCGGCAAGGGTTCGGCCCAGGCGCTGCGCGCCCTGTCGGCCCAGGTCTGGGTCACCGAGATCGACCCGATCTGCGCCCTGCAGGCCGCCATGGAAGGCTACCGCGTCGTCACCATGGACTACGCCGCCGACAAGGCCGACATCTTCGTCACCGCCACCGGCAACTACCACGTCATCACCCACGAACACATGGCGAAGATGAAGGATCAGGCGATCGTCTGCAACATCGGCCACTTCGACAACGAGATCGATGTCGCCTCCATCGAGAAGTACCGGTGGGAGGAGATCAAGCCGCAGGTCGATCATGTGATCTTCCCCGACGGCAAGCGCATCATCCTCCTGGCCAAGGGCCGCCTGGTCAATCTCGGCTGCGCCACCGGCCACCCCAGCTACGTGATGTCGTCGAGCTTCGCCAACCAGACCATCGCCCAGATCGAAATCTTCTCCAACCCGGGCAAGTATCCGGTCGGCGTCTACACCCTTCCCAAGCATCTGGACGAGAAGGTGGCCCGCCTGCAGCTGAAAAAGCTCAACGCCCAGCTGACCGTTCTGACCGAGCAGCAGGCGAATTATATCGGCGTCTCCGTCGACGGGCCGTACAAGACCGAGCACTACCGGTATTGACCAGCCCGCTGCAGATGGCAGCATGATGCAGAAAGGGGACAGAATCGGATTCTGTCCCCTTTTTACGTTGCCGCCGGCTCGAAGATGGCGAAGGCCCTAGCGCTCCATCGTCAGGAACAGCCAGCTCCCGACCAGCAGCAGGAGGAGATTGGCCGACCAGGCCGCCAGGGGGAGGGGGAGCCAGCCGGCGGTGCCGAAGGCCATCGCCACGGCCTGCAGCGAATAGTAGACCACGAAGGTGACCAGGCTCAGCGCGACCCCGGCACCGAGGTTGTGCTTGCGCCCGTGCTGCAGGGCGAACGGCACCCCCAGCAGGATCATCAGCAGCGGGGTCAGGGCCTGAGCCTGCCGGAAGTGAAGTTCGGCCCGGTAGGGGAGAGGATCGCGCCCCTCGCTGCGCATTTTGACGATCAGCCGCTGCAACTCGCTGCTGCTCATCTGCTCCGGCTGGTAGGAAAGCTCCACCAGTTCCTGGGGCCGTCGCCGCAGGTCGAACAGCAGTTCCTTGTGCCTGGCGAAGCCGGTCAGATCTCCGGCAGCACTGAATTCGCGTACCACGACGTCCCTGAGCAGCCAGTTCCGGTCGTCCCGGTATTCGGCGGTTGCGGCGTCGACCCGCTTTTTCAGCATGTGCTCCGGGGTGCGCTCGAAGACCGCCAGCTTGAGAATCCTGCCGGTCTTCGGATCGGAGCGGGCGATCGTGATGATCCGTTCCCCGTCCCGGAGGTAGATGTTTTTCTTGCGCTGCTTGACGACGTTCTGCCCGCGCACTTCCTTGGTGAGGATGTAGTCGGCCTTCTGGCTGGCCCAGGGGGTCAGCCAGTTGCTCATGACGAAGGCCACGCAGCAGAGCAGGCCGCCGCAGGCGAAGATCGGCCGTGTGACCGTGCCGAGGCTGAGTCCGCAGCTGCTCAGGGCCGTGAGCTGATGGGTGCGCGCCAGAAGGTTGATGGTCGAGAAGGTTGCCAGCAGTGCGGTCATCGGCAGGATCTGCGCGATCATCGCCGGCAGGTTGTACATCGGGTACAGGAGGTAGTCGGACAACCCCGCACTGTGCTCGACGAAATCATCGACCTTCTCGAGAAAGTCCACCAGCCCGTAGAGGATGAACAGGACGCCGAGCACCGCGAAAAAGTGCGAGGCGAAAACTCTCAGCAGATACCGGTTAAGAGTGGACATGGCGTTTGAGCAGGAGAGTGGTTTTGACGACCAGGATGTCAAGCCACACCAGGAGCGGAATCGGGCGTTCGAGGTTGGCCAGCCTGACCAGGTAGAGGCCGGCGCCGGCGAGAGCGGCGTGGATCAGCCAGAATGAATAGACCGGGGAGAAGCCGGCCTCGCCCGTCAGGGTTTCCGCAAGCGATATCAGGAAATGATACGCCAGGTAGATGGCCATGCCGAAGATGAAGCCACTCCCCCGCCCGGAGCGGCTGAGATGGGTGCTGAACGGGAGCGCGAGCAGGGCGAAAACCAGTGGCGCCAGGGGCGTGCAGAACCGCCGGTGCAGTTCCGCTCTGGCCAGGGTGTTCTTGCGATCGCTGCCGTCTGCCTGGGACAGCAGTTCGGCTAATCCCAGATCCTTCGGTTTGGCCTCGGCGGCCTCCTTGTCGGTGGGGGTCGCGGCAATGGCGGGGCGGATGTCGTAGCGGCTGAAGCGGATCACCTGGTAGCTGTCGCCGGGCTGATCCTTCCCCTTGGCGGCGGGTTTGACTTTGGCTTTGTCCGCGGTCTCGCGGTTTTCCCGGTGCAGGTGGCCATTGTACAGGCTGAGCGTGATGAGCTGCTGCTCCGGGTCGGTGGTCAGTTTGCCGCGCTCGGCGGTAATGGTCAGGATGCCGCGCTCCTGGTTTTCGACGATAAACACGCCGAGCACCTCCCCGGAGCGGGGATCGACGCCGTCAGCGTAAAAAACCATGTTGTCGAACTGCTTGACGAATGTCTGCGGCTGCAGGGCAACGCTGGCTTTGCTGCTGGTGATGTCGAACAGGGTGGTCCTGAAGGTGCGGTTCCCCCAGGGTGCCAGCCACCAGCTCATCAGGGCGGTGACGATGCTGCTGGCCAGCGCCAGGATGATGACCGGCCGGGCCAGGCGGCTGAGCCCGATGCCGGCGGTCTTCAGGGCGATGATCTCGTTGTCTGCGGACAGGCGCCCCATGCCGAGCATGATCCCCATGAGGAAGGCGAGGGGGATGGAGATCGACAGGAACGGGGGGAGCGTGGCCACGAGCAGGGTCGCGATGTCGCCGAACGAAACCCCCTTGTTGATCACCAGGTCGGCCAACTGGACCATCCTCCCGGCAATCAGCACCAGGGTGAAGACCAGCAGGCCGAGCAGGGTCGGGGTCGCGAGTTCGCGCAGCAGGTAACGGTTGATCAGGGTCGATGGCATGGGGCAACATCATAGTGCAGCAGGGAAGCGGATGTAAACGGGCTTTTCGGCAATTACCGCTTGATTTTTCCTCGGGGCGCGTGGTATACAGCCGTGCTGTTCCAAAAACGCACGTCCCCTGACTTGCGGACCGGTGTCCGGGCACGACCGGATGGTTCGCGGGGCCGACGGGGGCGGAGGCAAAAACCACCCCAGCAAGGAGAAACAACGATGTCGCAGATCACCATGAAACAACTGTTGGAGGCCGGCGTTCACTTCGGCCACCAGACCCGTCGCTGGAACCCGAAGATGAAGCCCTACATCTTCGGCGCCCGCAACGGCATCTACATCATCGACCTGCAGAAGACCGTCCGCTACTTCAAGACCGCCTACAACTTCCTGCGCGAAGTCTCCCAGCACGGCGACAAGGTGCTGTTCGTCGGCACCAAGAAGCAGGCTCAGGAAGCGATTTTCGAAGAGGCGCTGCGGGCCGGCCAGTACTATGTCAACAACCGCTGGCTCGGCGGCATGCTGACCAACTTCAGCACCATCAAGCGCAGCATCGACCGTCTCAAGAAGATCGAGGCGATGTCCCAGGACGGTACCTACGATCTGCTGACCAAGAAGGAAGTTCTGCAGCTTGAGCGCGAGAAGGCCAAGCTTGAGAAGAGCCTCGGCGGGATCAAGGGGATGAATCGTCTCCCCGGCGCGATCTTCGTGATCGATCCGAAGAAGGAGAACATCGCCGTCAAGGAAGCCCGCAAACTCGGTATTCCGGTCGTGGCCGTGGTCGACACCAACTGCGATCCGGACGAGATCGACTACATCATTCCCGGCAACGATGATGCCATCCGCGCCATCCGCCTCTTCGCCCAGAAGATGGCCGATGCCTGCGTCGATGGTGCCGCGGCCCGCGAGGAAGACCTGCGCGGCGAGGTTGCCGTCGAAGAGTTCACCGCCCAGGCGGAAGAGCCGGCGGCTGCGGAAGCCGGGGAAGCCGCCGAAGGCTGAGCGGCGGTCATGGTTTGTTGAACAGAGGCGGTCCGCGTGCGGGCCGCCTTTTTACCGTTGCCTGCCGAGGGCGGCGGATATCCGGAACGATTCACGATCGACACGATAGAAGGAGAGACGACATGGCGAACATTACCGCAAGCATGGTGGCTGACCTGCGTGCCAAGACCGGCGCCGGGATGATGGATTGCAAGAAGGCGCTGGACGAAACCGGCGGCGACATGGAGCAGGCGATCGACCTGCTGCGCAAGAAGGGGCTCGCCGCTGCCGCCAAGAAGGCCGGGCGCGTGGCTGCCGAAGGGCTGGTGGCGGTTGCCGGCGAGGGGACTTGCTGCGCCGTGGTCGAAGTCAACTCGGAAACCGACTTCGTTGCCAAGAACGAAGCCTTCCAGGCCTTTGTCGGCGGCGTCGCCCAGGTGGCCCTGGAGAGGAACCCGGCCGACCTCGATGCGCTGCTGGCCCAGCCGTTCCCGGGGACCGGTCGCACCGTGCTGGAGGAGCAGACCCACCAGGTTGCCACCATCGGCGAAAACATCAGCGTGCGCCGTTTCGCCCGCCTGAGCGTGCCGGCCGGCGTGGTCGCCAGTTACGTCCATGGCGCCGGCAAGATCGGCGTGCTGGTGGAACTGACCTGCGACAAGGCCGATGAGCGCGTCGCCGTCCTGGCCCGTCAGCTTGCCATGCACGTCGCCGCCGCCAACCCGCAGTACCTCGAGCGCGGCCAGGTGCCGGCCGAAGTCGTCGAGCGCGAGAAGGACATCTACCGCGCCAAGGCGAAGGAGAGCGGCAAGCCCGACAACATCATCGAAAAGATTCTCGACGGCCAGGTCAACAAGTTCTACGGCGAGATCTGCCTGATCGAGCAGGCCTATGTCATCGACCCCGACCAGAAGGTCGGCAAGGTGGTCGAGGCCCTCGGCAAGGAGTTGGACGCTGCGGTCACGCTGTCCGGCTTCGCCCGCTTCCAGTTGGGCGAAGGGATCGAAAAGAAGGAAGACAACTTCGCGGCTGAAGTCGCCGCGATGACCAAGTAAGCCGTCTCCCCCGGAGCCGTCCATGACACCTGTTTACAAACGCATCCTGCTGAAGCTGAGCGGCGAGGCCCTCGCCGGTCAGCAGGGCTACGGCATCGACCCGGATGTCATCAACGGGATTGCCGCCGAGGTCCGCGAAGTCGTTGACCTCGGCGTGCAGGTGGCCCTGGTGATCGGCGGCGGCAACATCTTCCGCGGCCTGGCGGCTTCCTCCGCCGGCATGGATCGGGCCAGCGCCGATTACATGGGGATGCTGGCCACGGTCATGAACAGCGTCGCCATGCAGGATGCCCTGGAAAAGCAGGGAGTGGTCACCCGGGTGCAGTCGGCCATCGAGATGCAGGAGATCGCCGAGCCGTACATCCGGCGGCGCGCCGTCCGTCATCTCGAAAAAGGGCGGGTCGTCATCTTCGGCGCCGGTACCGGCAACCCGTTCTTCACCACCGATACCGCTGCAAGTCTGCGGGCGGCGGAAATCGGTGCCGAGGTGATCCTCAAGGCCACCAAGGTCGACGGCATCTACACCGCTGATCCGGCCAAGGATCCGAATGCGGTCCGCTATGAGACGCTCACCTACCTGGAGGTTCTCAAGCGCGGCCTGCAGGTGATGGATTCAACGGCGACCTCGCTGTGCATGGACAACAGTCTGCCGATCATCGTGTTCGATCTGACCCGCCACGGCAACATCCGCAGGGTGGTGTGCGGCGAGTCGATCGGCACCCTTGTCAAAGGAGAATGACGACATGATCGCCGATCTCAAGAACCGCACCAAAGCCGGGATGGATAAGGCCGTCGAGGCCTTGCGCCGCGATTTGTCGAAGGTCCGGACCGGCCGCGCTTCCGTGTCGATCCTCGACGACGTGCGGGTCGATTACTACGGGACGCCGACGCCGCTGAACCAGATCGGTACGTTGTCCGTCCCCGAACCGCGGCTCATCACCATCCAGCCCTGGGAGAAAAAGCTGATTCCGGAGATCGAGCGGGCCATCCAGAAGGCCGATCTCGGCATCAATCCGACCTCCGATGGCATCGTCATCCGCCTCGCCTTCCCGGCGCTGACCGAGGAACGCCGCAAGGAGATGGTCAAGCAGGTCAAGAAGATGGGGGAAGAAGGGAAGATCGCGGTGCGCAACGCCCGTCGCGATGCCAACGACGCCCTGAAGAAGCTGCTCAAGGACAAGGCGATCTCCGAGGATGACGAGAAGCACGGCGAGAAGGAGATTCAGACGTTGACCGATGACTTCGTCGCAAAGATCGACAAGGTCATCGCCGACAAGGAAAAGGAACTGCTGGAAATCTGAACGGTTTCCGGACGGGAGGAGATAGATGTTGAAGATCACCGATGAATGCATCGCCTGCGGCACCTGCGTGCAGAGTTGCCCGGTCGGCGCCATTGTCGAAGCCGGCGATCAGTACGCCATCAACGAGAACTGCACGGAATGCCGGGCCTGCATCGATATCTGCCCGGTCAGCGCCATCGTCGAGTAACGCCAGTAGCGCAAAAAGCCATGCCACCGGGATGCTGTTGACGGACCTTTTGTCCGGCAGCGGGGCGCCACGGTGGTTTTTTTGTTCCAATCTTGGTTTGGTCTTCGCAGTGTGCTAAATTGCTCCGATATGAATCAGCCCGACCGACCGAGCATGCGCGTCCCTAACCATCTCGCCATCATCATGGACGGTAACGGCCGGTGGGCCGAGCAGCGCCGCCTGCCGCGCGTCATCGGTCATCGCAAGGGAGCCGAAACTGTTCAGTCGGTGGTCTCCGAGTGCCTTCGCCTGGGCGTCCGGCATCTGACCCTGTATGCCTTCAGTTCGGAAAACTGGGGGCGGCCCCGCGACGAGGTCGACGCTTTGATGGAGCTGCTGGGCATTTTTCTCAAGCGGGAGATCCGTCAGCTCGGCAGCCGTGACATCCGTTTCACCGCCATCGGTGAACTTGATCGCCTCCCTGCCAAAATTCGCACCATCCTCGATCAGGCCATCGACGAGACGGCCGGCAACCGGACCATGACCCTGACGCTGGCGCTCTCCTACGGGTCGCGCAACGAACTGGCCCGGGCGGCCCGCAGTCTGGCGGCAAAGGCTGCCGCCGGGCTTCTCGACCCGGCGGCTATCGACGAAGAGTGTCTGGCCGCCGAACTCGACACCGCCGGCTTCCCCGATCCGGATCTGGTGATCCGCACCAGCGGCGAAATGCGTATCAGCAACTTCCTCCTCTGGCAGGCCGCTTATGCCGAGTTCTACTTCACCGAGGTGTTCTGGCCGGATTTTTCTACGGCCCAGCTTCACGCGGCCCTGGAGGAGTTCGCCCGGCGCGAGCGGCGTTTCGGCTTGACCGGAGCGCAGGTCAGTCCGCCCGGCAGGGAGAACGGCCATTAAAGAACGCCTGATCACGGCAGCCATCGGCCTGCCGCTGCTTGTCGCCTTCCTGGTGTACTCCGGCCCGCAGCTGTTTGCCGGGCTGATCTGCCTGCTGAGCGTCATCGGCCTGTACGAACTGTATGCCATGGGGCTCCCTGCCGAGCGGCGCCCGGAAGTCCTGTGCGCCTGCGCCATCGGCGGACTTCTCGCCGCCGGCCTGCTCTTTTGCCCTGCCCCCGGCATCGGGCAGGGGGGGGTAACTGCGGCCCTGCTGCTGTTGAGTGTCCTCTTCCTGTTCCGCTACCGCACGCTGGAGTCGGTCGGCCGCGACCTGGCCATTGCCTCGTTCGGCCTGCTCTATGTCCCGCTGCTGCTCAGCCACGCCGGCCTGCTGCGACAGCTGGAGCACGGCCGCGCGTGGGTGTTCCTGGTGCTGACCGTGGTCATGGCCAGCGACTCCCTGGCCTATTTCGTCGGCATGGCCGTGGGGAAGCACCGGCTTTACGAGGCGATCAGCCCGAAGAAGAGCATTGAAGGGGCGATCGGCGGTCTGGCCGGCGGTGTCATCGGAGTCCTTATCGTGCGTTTCGTCGCCCTGCCGCAGCTCGGAAGCCTCGACGTGCTCGTCCTCGGGGCGGGGGTCGGGGCCTTCAGCCAGATCGGCGACCTGGTCGAATCGATGCTCAAGCGCAGCTTCGGCGTCAAGGATTCGGGGACGCTCTTCCCCGGGCACGGCGGCCTGCTTGATCGTCTCGACAGCCTCCTCTTCGCTTTCCCGGTGACCTACTATTACGCGGTGTGGTTCGTGCAATGAAAACCCTTGCCATTCTCGGTTCCACGGGCTCGATCGGTGTCAGTACGCTGGACATCGTTGCCGCCCACCCGGAACGCTTCCGGGTCGCCGCCCTGACGGCCGGGCGCAACTTGGACCTTCTCGAAGAGCAGATCCGCGCTTTCCGGCCGGAAATGGTGGCGGTCTGCGATGACGCCGATGCCGCCCGGCTCGGAGCCCGGCTCGGAGCCGGTGCGCCGCGGATCCTTTCCGGCCGCGACGGCCTGATCGCCTGCGCGGCGCAGAGCGGCGCCCACCTGGTCGTGTCGGCCATTGTCGGTGCGGCGGGGCTGGAGCCGACCCTCGCGGCCATCGAGGCCGGGATCGACGTGGCCCTGGCCAACAAGGAGACGCTGGTTGCGGCCGGCGAGGTGGTGATGGGAGCGGTTGCCCGCCGCGGCATCCATCTCATCCCGGTTGACAGCGAGCACTCGGCGATCTTCCAGTCACTGGCCGGCCATCGCAGGGACGACGTGCGCCGGTTGATCCTGACGGCATCCGGCGGGCCGTTTCGGGATCGGAGCGCCGCCGAGCTTGCCCGGGTGACGCCGGCCGATGCCCTGGCACACCCGAACTGGGCCATGGGGCGCAAGATCACGATCGATTCGGCAACCATGATGAACAAGGGGCTGGAGGTCATCGAAGCCCACTGGCTGTTCGATCTTCCCGCCGAGAAGATCGCCGTCCATGTCCACCCCGAAAGCATCGTCCATTCCATGGTCGAGTACGTCGACGGGGCGGTGATCGCCCAGCTCGGCATCCCCGACATGAAGACGCCGATCGCCCTGGCGCTCTCCTGGCCGGAGCGGCTCCCGCTCGATCTGCCGCCGCTCGATCTCTGCCGGCTGGGACGTCTGCACTTCAGCGAGCCGGATACGGAGCGCTTTCCATGCCTGGCGCTCGCCTATCAGGCGCTGCGTACCGGCGGCACCGCCCCGGCTGCACTCAATGCCGCCAACGAAGTCGCCGTGGAGGCGTTTCTCGACGGCCGCCTCGACTTCATGGCGATCCCGCGGATCATCGCCGAGGTTCTCGACCGCCACCAGCCCGCTCCGGCCGACAGTCTCGCCGCCGTGCTGGCAGCCGACGCCGCGGCGCGTGACGCCGCCCGCAGTCTGATCAATTCCGCCGCCGGAGGGTTCCGTTGATTACTGTCGTTGCCGGCATCATCATGCTCGGCATCCTGGTGTTCGTGCATGAGCTCGGGCACTTCTGTGTCGCCAAGTGGTTCGGGGTCAAGGTCCTCAAGTTCTCCCTCGGTTTCGGCCCGAAGCTGGTTTCCCGGCAGTGGGGGGAAACCGAGTACCTGATCTGCGCCGTGCCGCTGGGAGGGTATGTGCAGATGCTCGGCGAAGGGAACGGCGACCAGGGCGAGGGGGCCGAACTGACGCCGGAGGACGAGCACCGGTCTTTCGCCCGGCAGACCGTTGGGCGGCGCATGGCGATCGTGGCCGCCGGCCCGATCATGAATCTGGCCCTGCCGTTTCTGATCCTGCCGCTGGCCTACCTGGTCGGGGTCAACCTCCCGGCGTACCTCGACCAGCCGCCGTGCATCGGCTACGTGATCGCCGATTCCGAAGGGGCGCACCAGGGGTTCAGGAGCGGCGACTGCATCAAAACGGTCGGCGGTACGCCGGTCGCAACCTGGGAGTCGCTCGGTCCGGCGCTGATCAACCATGCCGGGGTTCCGCTGCCGGTCGTCGTCGAGCGCGGCGGCGAACTCGTCACCCTGACCCTGCCCGTCGATCACGGCGCGCTCGAAGGGCTGCAGGCCATCGGTCTGCTGCCTCGCCAGGAGGCTGTCGTCGGCAGCTTCGCCCCCGACATGCCGGCCGCCGCCGCAGGGCTGCAGATCGGCGACCTGATCGTGGCGATCGATGACCGCCCGGTCGGCTCGTGGTACGACCTGCGCACGCTGATCCAGGAGGTCGGCGACCGGCAGGTGCCGGTGCGCGTGCTCCGCGACGGCCGGGAACTGACCCTGACGATGACCCCGCGCCAGGCGGAGAAGGGGGGCGACTACCTGATCGGCATCGCTCCGCACCATGCCACCACCTTCAAGCGTTTCGGTCCGATCGAGGCGTTCCGTGCCGGGTCGGCGCGAACCATGGAGCTGATCGAGCTGACCCTGGTCTTCATCCGCAAGATGTTTGCCGGCGCGGTACCGACCAGCAACATCGGCGGGCCGATCACCGTGGTGCAGATTGCCGGACAGGCCGCCCAGACCGACCTCTCCAGCATCCTCAGCGTCCTGGCGTTTCTGAGCATTCAGCTGGGGATACTCAACCTGCTGCCGATTCCGATACTCGACGGCGGGCATCTGTTCTTCGCCTGCTTCGAGCTGATTCTGCGCCGACCCCTGTCGCTCAAGACCCGCGAGATCGCCCAGCAGATCGGTCTGGCACTGCTGATCCTGCTGATGGTCCTTGCCTTTTACAACGATATAATGAGGTTGTTCGGCAGTTGAAGCTTCTCACCGTTCAAACCGCCACCCCGGCCGGCAGCGTCGCCCTCATCGACGGCAACCGCCTGCTCGGCGAATTGTTTCTCGATGTGCGCCGCCCTCACGGCGAGTGGCTGCTGCGTGCCGTTGATCAGCTGCTCGGCGAAGCGGGGCTGACAGCAGCCGACCTGGACGGTTTCGGCGTCACCCTCGGGCCGGGTTCGTTTACCGGGCTGCGGGTCGGTCTGGCCACGGTCAAGGGGCTGGCGCTGGCTACCGGCAAGCCGGTGGCCGGAGTCTCGACACTGCAGACGCTGGCGATGCATGCACCGCAGGCCGCCATGCCGGTGTGCGCCCTGCTCGATGCCCGCAAGAAGGAAGTCTACGCCGGAATCTTTACCTGGCAGGAGGGGCGGCCGCGCCCCCTCGGGCCGGAGCGGGTGCTTCCGCCCGAGCGGTTGCTCGATGAACTGGCCGGTCCGACGCTGTTCGTCGGTGATGGCGCTTCGGCCTATCGCACCCTGATCGTCCGGCGCCTGGAAGGGCGGGCCCATTTCCTCCCGGCGGGCCTTGATGCGCCGCGTGCCGCCCATGCCGCTCTGCTGGCGGCAGAAGTCTTTGCGGCCGGCGAGGCCCGTCCGGCCACCGAAGTCAACCCGGTGTACATCCGCCCGTCTGAAGCGGAGCTGAATCAGCGATGATGAACAAAAGGCTCAAAGGCAGCGATGAGTGCTGAGCGATGAGGAAGCCTTCGGAAAGCAGTTTTGAGAAGTTACTCATCGCCCATCGCTCAGCGCTCGGCACTTGTTTTTTGCCCGTTGACAACCTGTTTTGGCTTCGCTATTTTTGAACTGTCTTCCCCCTTTTAAACTCTCTTCCACGGAGGTGCCCATGGAGCAGAAGGACCAGGCCCTGATTCAGCAGTTGTGCGAAGAAAATCCGCGGTTCCGGCTGTTGTACGAAGAGCATGTGATCTTCGAGAAGCAGTTGCGCGAATTTGACGGCAGGGTCTACCTGTCGCCCGAGGAAGAGTTGGACCGCCATCGGGTTCAGAAGCTGAAACTGGCCGGCAAGGACGAAATGGAGACGATCCTCCGCAAATATCGTCAGTAGTTCCGGTCTCGCGTTGAGGATATCCAGGGCTCGCCGTCTGGCGGGCCCTGTTTCTTTCTATTTCCCCTTTACCTGCACGACTTCCCCTTGTATAAAGATCTGATTAGCTGAAGATTTACCTCCGTAAAGAGGATGCCGAGATGACCAAGCGCAGCGATGCTATTACCAAAGGATTCGAACGAACCCCCCATCGCGCCCTACTGAAGGGGACCGGGGTTCCACAGAAGGAGATGGACAAGCCGTTCATCGGCATCGCCACCTCCTTTACCGATCTGATCCCCGGGCATACCGGGATGCGCGACCTGGAGCGCTTCATCGAGAAAGGCGTCCACACGGGCGGCGGCTACGCCTTTTTCTTCGGCATCCCCGGCGTTTGCGACGGCATCGCCATGGGGCACAAGGGGATGCACTATTCGCTGCCGACTCGCGAACTGATCGCCGACATGGTCGAATCGGTTGCCGAGGCCCATCGCCTCGACGGCCTGGTGCTGCTGACCAACTGCGACAAGATCACCCCGGGGATGCTGATGGCTGCGGCCCGTCTCGACATCCCCTGCATCGTGGTGACTGCCGGGCCGATGCTTACCGGCAACGGTCGCGAGGGGCGGCGCTTCTCCTTCGTCTCCGACACCTTCGAGGCGATGGCCAAGTACAAGGCCGGCGTCATCGACGAGAAGGAACTGATGGTCTGCGAGGACATGGCCTGTCCGACCGCCGGTTCCTGCCAGGGGCTCTTCACCGCCAACACCATGGCGATCCTGACGGAAACCCTCGGCATGAGCCTGGTGCGCTGCGGCACCGCCCTGGCGGTTTCCTCCCTGAAGCGCCGGATCGCCTTCGCGTCCGGCGAACGGATCGTCCAACTGGTGCGCGACGGGATCACCCCGCGCCAGATCATGACCAAGGCGGCGTTCGAAAACGCCATCCGGGTCGATGTGGCCCTGGGCGGATCGAGCAACACCGTGCTGCACCTGCTCTCCATCGCCCGTGAGGCCGGTGTCGAGCTCCCCCTCTCGGAGTTCGACCGCCTGAGCCGGACCACCCCGCAGCTCGCCTCGATGAACCCGGGCGGCAAGCATTTCATGGAAGATCTCGACGGCGCCGGCGGAGTACCCGGTGTCCTTTACCAGTTGCGCGACCTGATCAACGACAACCCGACTCTCACCGGCCCGACGATCAAGGAGATCGTCGCCAGCATCGCCTCGGTCGACGAAGAGGTGATCCGGCCCCTGTCGAATCCCTATCGTCAGGAGGGCGGGATCGCCATCCTCTCCGGCAACCTCGCCCCGGAAGGGGCGGTGGTCAAGCAGTCCGGCGTTTCGGAGGCGATGATGGTCTTCGAGGGGACGGCGCGCTGCTTCGACTCCGAGGAGGGTGCCATGGCGGCGCTGATGGGCGGGAAGGTGCAGCCCGGCGACGTGGTGGTGATCCGTTACGAGGGGCCCAAGGGCGGCCCCGGCATGAGGGAGATGCTCGCCCCGACCGCGACCCTGATGGGGCTCGGTCTGGGCGACTCCGTCGCCCTGATCACCGACGGCCGGTTCTCCGGCGGGACCCGCGGGCCGTGCATCGGTCACATCTCCCCGGAGGCCGCCGAGGGCGGGCCGATCGCCCTGGTGCGCGACGGCGACCGCATCCGCCTCGATATCCCGCAGCGCCGGCTGGAACTGCTGGTGGACGACGCGGAGCTGGCCCGTCGCCAGGCCGAATGGAGCGCGCCGGAGCCGAAGATCAAGACCGGCTGGCTGGCCCGCTACGCCAAGGTCGTCACCTCGGCGCACACCGGGGCGGTCTGCAAGGCGTAACAACCCAAAATCATAATTGATTTACCTCGCTGATGGAGGCGATATGAAACTCACCGGTTCGAAGATTCTGCTCGAGTGCCTGCAACGTGAAGGGGTGGATACCGTGTTCGGCTACCCCGGCGGCACGGTCATCAACATCTACGACGACCTGATGGACTCGCCGATCAAGCACATTCTCACCCGCCACGAACAGGCGGCCGTCCATGCGGCCGACGGCTATGCCCGGGCCACCGGCAAGGTCGGCGTGGCCATTGCCACCAGCGGTCCGGGGGCGACCAACACCATCACCGGCATCGCCACCGCCTACATGGATTCGATCCCGCTGGTGGTCATCTCCGGCCAGGTGCCCACCCCGCTGATCGGCAACGATGCCTTCCAGGAAGCCGACATCATCGGCATTACCCGGCCGATCACCAAGCACAACTTCCTGGTGCGCGACGTCAAGGATCTCGCCACCATCATGAAGAAGGCCTTCTACATCGCCCGCACCGGCCGGCCCGGCCCGGTGGTGATCGATCTGCCCAAGGACATCCAGTTGGCGACGGCCAAATTCGAATATCCCGAGACCGTGGAGTTGCGCGGGTACAAGCCGACCTACAGCGGCAACGTGCGCATGGTCGAGAAGGCCGCGGCGATGATCCTGGCGGCGAAGAAGCCGGTGATCTACGTCGGCGGCGGCGCCACCCTGACCGACGCCCATGCCGAGCTGAAGCAGTTGGCCGAGATGATCCAGGCGCCGGTCACCACCACCCTGATGGGGATGGCCTGTTTCCCGAAGCGTCACCCGCTCTCCCTCGGGATGCTGGGGATGCACGGTACCTATTACGCCAATATGGCGGTGACCAACTCCGACCTGCTGATCGCCCTCGGCGCCCGCTTCGACGACCGCGTCACCGGCAAGATCGCCACTTTTGCGCCGCACGCCAAGATCATCCACGTCGACATCGATCCGACCTCGATCAAGAAGAACGTGCGCGTCGACCTGCCGATCGTCGGCGACCTGCGCGACGTGCTGACCAAGCTCCTCAAGGAACTCGGCGAACATGCCGAGGAGGTGACGAAGCAGGGCGACCGGCTCAAGCCCTGGCTCGAGGAGATCGCCGACTGGCGACGCCAGCAGCCGATGAGCTATGTGCCGTCGAAGACCGAGATCAAGCCGCAGTTCGTCATCGAGAAGCTGCGCGAACTCTCCAGTGACGACGCCATCGTCACCACCGAGGTCGGCCAGCACCAGATGTGGGCCGCCCAGTTCTTCGATTTCGTTCAGCCGCGCACCTTCCTCTCCTCCGGGGGGCTCGGCACCATGGGTTTCGGTCTGCCGGCGGCCCTCGGCGCCCAGGCGGCCTTCCCCAAGCGCCAGGTCATCGACATCTCCGGTGACGGTTCGTTCCAGATGAACTCCCAGGAGCTGGCGACGCTGGTCCAGTACCGCCTGCCGGTAAAGATCGTCATTCTCAACAACAACTTCCTCGGCATGGTTCGCCAGTGGCAGCAGCTCTTCTTCAACAAGCGCTACAGCCAGACCTGCATGGAGCTGCCGATCGACTTCGTCAAGCTGGCCGAGGCCTACGGCGCGACCGGCCTGCGCGCCGGCAAGCCGGAGGAGGTCGAGGAGGTGATCAGGAAGGCTTTTGCGACCAAGGGCCCGGTGATCATGGAGTTCAAGATCTCCCGCGAGGAGAACGTTCTCCCCATGGTGCCGGCGGGAGCGAGCCTGAACGAAATGGTGCTGGCGTCGTAAATCAAGAGCATAGGTCTTGTTGGTCCTGTGTGACCTGTAAGTCCTATTTCAAGGAGCTTTGAAATGAAACATACGATTTCCGTATTGGTTGAAAACGAGTTCGGCGTGCTGGCCCGCGTCGCCGGGCTCTTTTCGGGCCGCGGCTTCAACATCGAAAGCCTGTCGGTCGCGCCGACCCTCGATCCGAGCATTTCGCGGATGACCATCGTCACCTCGGGTGACGACCGGATTCTCGAGCAGATCAACAAGCAGCTCAACAAGCTGATCGACACCATCAAGGTCATCGACTTCACCGGCGAGGAGTTCATCGAGCGCGAGTTGTGCATGATCAAGGTCACCGCCGAGGACGATACCCGCGCCGAGGTGCTGCGCATCTGCGACATCTTCCGCGGCAAGGTGGTCGACGTGACGCCGAAATGCTACGTCATCGAAGTGACCGGTGCCCCGGCCAAGATCAACGCGATCATCGAACTGCTGCGCCCGATGGGGATCAAGGAACTGGTCCGTTCCGGCCCGGTCGCCCTCGGCCGCGGTCCGAAGGGCTGGCGATCCAATGATTGAGTTAAGTGCTGAGTGCTCAGCGATGCGCGATGAGTATCCCTCCGGGATGAGTTTGTGATGGTGACTCATCGCTGCCTAAGACTCAACTCACGTGGTTTCACCCTTGGCTGCCATTGAATTTCGTGCTATAAAATTTCGCTTTATTCCGACGCAAACTTAAAATACTCCATTGGAGGTCATGATGAAGGTTTACTACGACAAGGACGCTGACCTGTCCCTCATCAAGAGCAAGAAAGTGACCATCGTCGGCTACGGCAGCCAGGGGCACGCCCATGCCTGCAATCTCAAGGATTCCGGGGTCGACGTGACCGTGGCCCTCCGTCCCGGCTCCCCCTCGGCCATCAAGGCGCAGAACGCCGGGCTCAAGGTGGCGACCGTCGCCGAAGCGGTGGCTGCCGCCGACCTGGTCATGATCCTCACTCCCGACGAGTTCCAGTCGCGGCTCTACCGCGACGAGATCGAGCCGAAGCTGAAGCAGGGGGCAACCCTGGCGTTCGCCCACGGTTTCGCTATCCACTACAACCAGATCGTGCCGCGCAAGGATCTCGACGTGATCATGATCGCGCCGAAGGCGCCCGGGCACACGGTCCGCTCCGAGTTCGTCAAGGGCGGCGGCATCCCCGACCTGATCGCGGTCTTCCAGGACGCCTCGGGCACCGCCCGCAACCTGGCGCTCTCCTACGCCAGCGCCATCGGCGGCGGCCGCACCGGAATCATCGAGACCACCTTCAAGGACGAAACCGAAACCGACCTGTTCGGCGAGCAGGCCGTGCTCTGCGGCGGCGCCGTGGAGCTGGTCAAGGCCGGCTTCGAGACGCTGGTGGAAGCGGGTTACTCCCCGGAGATGGCCTACTTCGAGTGCCTGCACGAACTCAAGCTGATCGTCGACCTGATGTACGAGGGTGGCATCGCCAACATGAACTACTCGATCTCCAACAACGCCGAGTACGGCGAGTACGTGACCGGTCCGAAGGTGATCAACGAGCAGAGCCGCCAGGCGATGCGGGAGTGCCTCGCCAACATCCAGAACGGCGAGTACGCCAAGCGCTTCATCCTCGAGGGGATGGCCAACTACCCCGAGATGACCGCCCGGCGCCGGCTCAACGCCGCTCACCCGATCGAGCAGGTCGGCGAAAAGCTGCGTGCCATGATGCCCTG
Source organism: Deltaproteobacteria bacterium (assembly GCA_005774545.1). Classification (GTDB taxonomy): domain Bacteria; phylum Desulfobacterota; class Desulfuromonadia; order Desulfuromonadales; family BM103; genus VAUL01. Next base: position 189,092 of record VAUL01000002.1, read on the forward strand.
GATCCAGAAGATCGTCGACAAGTCGAAGAACTAGATGCGCAACCAGCACACCCCCTTTGCTCGCGAGGGCTACCCGTTCATCGGCGGGCTGGCCCTCGTGACGCTGGTTTTCGGCGGACTGGCCGGTGTCGGCCAGGGTGTCGTCTGGCCGGTATTGACGGGGCTCGGCCTGGTGCTGACCCTGTTCACGGCGTGGTTCTTCCGTAACCCGGAGCGGGTCCCGCCGGCCGGGGAGAAGAACGTCGTGGCTCCGGCCGACGGCAAGGTGATCTTTGTCGGCGAAGTCCGCGAACCGCGCTGCGGCGAGGCGCCCGTCACCAAGATCAGCATCTTCATGAATGTCTTCAACGTGCACGTCAACCGTGTTCCGGTCAGCGGCACGGTCGTCGATCGCTTCTACAATGCCGGCAGTTTCCTCAACGCCGCGCTCGACAAGGCCTCGACGGAGAACGAGCAGGGCGGTCTGGTGGTGCAGACCGACAACGGGCAGCGGGTGATGTTCGTCCAGATCGCCGGGCTGATCGCGCGGCGCATCGTCACCTACCCGGTGGTCGGAGACCGCCTCGAGCGGGGCCGGCGCTACGGCCTGATCCGTTTCGGCTCGCGGGTGGATGTCTACCTGCCGCCGGGAACCCGCATCGCCGTCCGTCTCGGCCAGTTGACCGTGGCCGGCGAGACGATCCTGGGGGAACTGCCATAATGAAGCGCCTGGTCAACGCCGCCGAGCAGAACGAGAATCTGCGCCGCGGGGTCTTCCTGCTGCCGAACCTGCTGACGACCGGGGGGCTGTTTTCCGGTTTCTACAGCATCGTTGCCACCATGAACGGCAACTACCTGCTGGCGGCCTGGTTCGTTCTGGTGGCGGCGATCTTCGACGGGCTCGACGGCAAGGTGGCGCGCCTGACCAACACCACCAGCAAGTTCGGGGTCGAGTACGACTCGCTCTCCGACCTGGTGGCCTTCGGCGTGGCGCCGGGACTGCTGATGTATGCCTGGGCGCTCAAGCCGTTCGGCAAGATGGGGTGGCTGGCGGCGTTCCTCTACGTGGTCTGCGGCGCCCTGCGCCTGGCCCGCTTCAACGTGCAGATCACCACCGTCGAGTCGAAGCGCTTCGTCGGCCTGCCGATCCCCGGCGCGGCGTGGATGGCGGCCTCGCTGGTGATCTTCTTCCACCACATGGGCGGCACCGGCACCATCAAGAAGGTGTCGGTGCTGCTGCTCATCTACGTGCTGGCGGCGCTGATGGTCAGCAACATCCGCTACTACGCCTTCAAGGATCCCGAGTTGTTCCGCCGCCAGCCCTTCGGCTTCCTGGTCCTGGCGATCATCTTCATCATCGTCGTCGTCGCCGAGCCGGAGATCATGATCTTCGTCCTCGCCTGCGCCTTTGTCTCCTCCGGCCCGATCGGCACGGTCCTCAAGCTGTTCCGCAAGCCGGTGGAGCCGAGTCCTCCGCCCGTCTGATCCCCCTGTGTCAATTCATATTTTCGGGGCAGTCATTTTTCTCTTGACAGTCCCGATGCCGACATTTAAATTCCCCCATTATTTGAATTTATTTGCAATAGCTAATTTTATCCCGAAAAAGCCAAACCTCCCGTGAGGGTGGGGCGGAAAGCCGACGGGTCTTTCATCGCGAGAAAGATGGCCGGGTTACCAAAGGGTTTGTCCTTGGTAATCCGGCCTTTTTGTGTTTTTGACCGGTAATTCCGGTGTGCAATGTCGGGGAGGGGGTTGTGGGCAGAGCATATGTTTGCCTGATGCTGTTGTTGTGTGGGGGGTTCTGGTGCGGGATGGCCTCGGCGGCCGACGCAAATCCCGAGCAGGTGCTGCGCTCGACGACAGGGCGCATGCGGCCTGTTCTCGAACGGATGGTGAAAGATTTCGATGGCTCCCTCAAGAGTCGCGATCTCGAGCTTCTTCAGCGCCTGCATGAAGATCTGCTGGTCACCGACCTGCTTGTAAGCGAGCGCTTGCGGTTGAGGGGTAATGCGCTGACCGGCAACAGCAGTCTCCTGGGCCTTGAACGCCATGGCGAAGCGGAAAAACGTTACAAGGCGGCTATGTCCCGGGTGCTGTCCGGTCTGGATGCACTGAAGACAACCGGCTCTTCAGACGTTTCCATGCTGGAAACGCTCCGCGATGCCCTCGACGAACTGGCGCCTCCGCGATGGCCGGCCATTCACGGTGCGCTCCCCTACCGCAACTCTCCCTTCCAGGGGCAACTGCCGCTGCCCGCTCCGCAAATCGTTCCGGCCTATCGAATGACGGGATCAGTTCCGGCAACGGCTGCCGATCTTGCCGGGGCGCCGGAAGCCCCCGTGTCGCGCATGATCTTCGATCTGGCCAAAACCATAGCAGCCTCGGCCGGGCGCACGCACTGGGATCCGGCCGCCATCTACAACTGGGTGCGGGAGAATATCCGTACCGAATGGTATTGGGGGAGCATGAAAGGCGCGGAAGAAACTCTGCGCCAGGCCAGCGGCAATGATGCCGATCAGGCGGCTCTGCTTGTCGCCCTGTTGCGGGCCAGCGGATATCCTGCACGTTACGTTCGTGGTGTGGCGGAATTCTTCCCCGGGATCGACGCCGCTCGCAGTGCCACCGGAATTGACGACCCGGAACAGATCGTCGCTTTCTTCCGGGCGGCCGGCATCCCCTGCGAAGCCGTAACGGAAGGGTCCGCCATCGTCAACCTGCGGATCGAGCACATCTGGGTTGAGGCGCTGGTCCCTTACGCCAACTATCGCGGTGTGGAAGCCGAGGCCGCCGGCAAGGTGTGGATTCCACTCGATACCAGTTTGAAAACCGCCGGTTTCGACGAGCCCCCGGCGATCGATCTGATGTCGCTGCCCGGCCATCCGTTTGCCGGTTTTCGCGATCGCTATCTTGCCGAAATGCGCAACGAGACGCCTCTGGAGATGTTGCGTCGCGAGTCGGGCCAGTTCCTGGCGCTGTACGATCCTGCCCGCAGCTACGCCGGTTTGCTGCACACGCGAGTGCAGAGGGCGGCTGCTCTCGGTATTCTGCCGTCAACCCTGCAGTTCGTTGATAAGGTCGTCACCGCGGAGTATTCTGCTCTCCCTCTGGAGCTTCAGCACCGGGTTCGCCTCAAGGCCGCTGATGTCGGGCAGGGTGGGGATGCCTTGTTCGATATGACCCTGCCGTTGCGCGAACTTTCGAACCGTCAGGTCATGCTCTCTTTCGAGCCGGAATCGGTCGAAGATCAGGAGACGATCAATCGCTGGGGGGGATTGGACAATACGCCGGCCTACCTCGTCAGGTTGCGCCCGACACTGGTTGTCGACGAACAGCGAATGGTTGTTGCCGCTGCGGGGCTGGCCCCGGGGGAGACGTTCGAGCTGACGGCAGAGTTTCAGGCTCCGGGCTGCAACCTCATCGTAAGTGACCAGGTTCTTGCCGGCTATCCCCTGTCGCTCGGGATTGTCGCCCAGCGGGCGCTGCCGCCGGCTCGCGAGAACCTGGGCAGGACGGCCCAGGCACTTCTGCATCGGGCGGTTCTCGCCTATGTCGAGTCATGGGACCGGAGCGAGAGCGAACTGGCCGAGGTGCTTGATCTGGCCCTTGTCCGCCCCATGCCGACATTTGCGGTTGTCGGCGGCCAGCTCAGGGTTGACGAACTGGCCGGTCTGCCGCACGAGGTTGAATGGGAAGGCCTCTTTCTCGATGCCGGCCTCAGGGTTGCCGAAGTCCTCCCCCGGTCAGTCCTGCCGCCCGAACGTACACGCAGCTTCAGAGAAATCTCCGCACTTGAAGGCTCTGTTCTAGAGCATCGTCTTTTTGAGTCGGAACTGGCCGTGGAGTCGATTTCAACGGCCCGGCTGATGTCGATGGTCTCGGCTTCCGGTCTGCCCTTGATGACGATCGATTCCGGCAATGCCGCAAGCCTGTTGCCATTGCTCGAAGTCAATGAATCGATCAAGGCGGATATCGCTGCCGCCGTGGCAGCAGGTGAAGTTGTCCTGACCCCGACCGCGGAAGTCACACGGCAGTCCTGGCAGGGGATCGGCTATATCAGGGAAAACCCGTTGACGGGTGAGACCGGTTATATGCTTTCCGGTGGGTTGGCCGGCGGGCAGACCGTTCTGGGCCGCCTTGACTGGCTTGCGGAAATTGCCGCGATTATGGCGCTGCCGTTCAGCGGAGAACCAGTCGATGATCCGGCCCGGGCGCATTCTCTTGCGGCGATAACGCCGCCGGATGTGTTACTGGCGACCGCTGGCGAAGAATTACGTGGTGCGTTGATGGTGAGGGTTCGCGACCTTGCCGGGACGCCGGTTGCCGGTGCGCCGGTTGTCTTCAAGGTGCGCCTTGGCGGCGGTTGGCTGATCGATGATCGATCGCAGCCGCAAGAGATGATGCAGGTTCAGGAGTTGTCGGTCGTCAGCGGTCGGGACGGAATTGCACGCGCCCGTTTTGTCCCCGGCCGATCGACCTTCTCCAATCCGGTCGCCTTCGCACGTGAGGGGGACCGATATGCGAATATCGTCGGCGAGAATGTTGTCGATGTGCAACTTGCCGCAGGATCCCTGGCCAGGTTGGCGACGCCGATCGTCTCTTTCGGTTTTGCCGGACTTCCCGACCCGTCCTTGTCCAGGGCCTATGGCAACAATCTGCGCGGCGAAGTGTTCGGGTACTCCGGAGATGCCTTGGTCCTGCTCAAGGATCGATATGGCAATCCGGTCGCCAACCAGGTCGTGAAATTTATCGCTCAGGATGTCGAAGCGCCGGCCGGTTCCATATGTCAAAACCCGCCGGGACTCTCTGCCGGCCAGCGTGATGCCCTGCTGGTTGCCGACGAAAGTTGTGCGCAACGTCTCCCGGTTTATGGGGAGTGTTCAGGGGCCGCCGAGGTTGTCGTCGCCAGTCGTTCTGACGGCGGCGCTCAGGCCGGTGTCGTCCTGGGTGGTATCCCCGGTGCCCGTTACCCGGTGACAGGCATATTCACCTCTCATGCCGGCTCGCGAACTGTTTCCTGGTCCCACTTCAGCGAATCCTTTGCCTCCTGCACCGAACCGGCCCCGCCCGAAAACCGGCTGGTGCTGCTCTACCAGCGCCGCCAGGACGAGGCCGGCCGCAACGTGGATGCCCGGCCGGCCGGGCAATCATCCGAGATTCTGGTCAAATCCTGGCTGCTGGCCGAAGAAGGCAAGGTTGTCAGTGATGGCCAGACGCTCTCCTGCTGGCCGTCCCCGGCTAAAATCTGCGACATGGTTGCCGGGACGGGCGCCTTTGCCATGATGCCGCCCGCTGCGGTTGTCATTGCCGCCAAGCCGGCGGCTGCAGTTTCCGGCAGCGACTCAACTCTGAACTGGCTTTATCGTCACGAGGTGGTTTTGCCGGCAGGCTCTTCACTCATCACGACCAGTGCTTCGGCACGCCGGACCATGCTGAACATTACAAACAGCTGCGACGGATGCGGCCCGCTTGAGCCTGCCGCAATTATTACGGCTGATCCGGTCCGACTCGACATATCGGTATGGGGGGTCGATATCGAAGTGCCCGCTGTTGCTGTGGCTCAAGTCGATTCACAGGGGATCGCATCGCATGATCTGACATTCAGCTTCTCGATCGGGCCGGCCCAGTATGTGGCCAATGTCGCGCAGGTGCTGCTCTACCGCAACGGCGTGTTGTGGGACACGTTTCCCGCCGGAACCTCAGGAACCCCTGCGGTTGTCTTGCCGGCCGGCTATTTCTATGACCTGAACGCCACCTACGAACTGCAGGTCTTGCTCAACAACGCCGGTGATGCCAACGAGATCCTCAGCCGGAAAGTCCCCCTGCTGGTTCGCACGACTGCGGTCGAACTGCAGATTGCCGGGCTCCCTTCGGCAGGGAAGGCGCAGGCCGGAGCCTTTGTCCTGCTCAATAACGATTTTGACGAGAAGGATGCCAACCCGGAAGTGACCTTGCCGGATGCCGCCACGCCGTCGATGATCACTACGGATGATGAGCTCAAGCACGCTTGGTTGTTGATCGACGACAGCAACCGTGCTCAGGGAGGAAGTTGGCAGGTCAGGGCCAGTGATCCGGCACGATTGCGCATCTATCACCAAAAGGATGGCAACTGGGTCGAATTCAAGGCAACAGACCCGCCGGAGCCGGTGGCCGGGTTCCCGGCTGTCATTCCTCTTTACCTGGAAGGGGTGGCCGAGAGTGCCGCTCTGCGGCGCGACATGCTCACAGCCAGTTTCATCCCGGCCGGAGGGCTTGAGGTGAAGGATGCCATGCCGCTGACGACGATCGATCTCGATATGGCCGTGGACGGCAACCGCGATCGCGCAATCGTTTTCAGTGACAGTCGGGACGAAAGGGCCTACTTCTGGGTCAATAATGATCATGACGAAACAGGCTCCGAAGACGGGCAAACGGTCGAGGACGATGCTCCGTCGGGAGACGACAGCGCCGATGCGCGCATTTCCTGCAAACGGGATCTGGAGGATTTTGCGCGGCTGCATGTCTGGCTCGGCGGGGCGGATGCCTCCAGGGCCTTGAAGTACACGCTGGAGATGGCCGGTGAGGATGAAAAGGTCCAGCCGATGGTGAATGTTTTTCCGGCGGTCAACCTTTCCGATGGATACCTTGGGCTGCCGAGTGAAAACACAACCCCAGACCAGCCGGATTTGCAGTTGTTGCTGGGACTTGTTGCTGCTGTTGGCAATCTTCCGGTTACATTGCCAACCAACATGCTTGAAGTAAGGAAAAACAATTATTTCATTTTCGAGGGGCGTAAAGCCGGGCAGGGGCGATTGGTTTTGACAGCCAGCTACCAGGATATACCGGTTGTTTCGCGTGAGGTTTCGCTCGAACTGGTCCCCCCCGCTTCGCTGTACGACCATTTCGTTGTTTCGCACTCCGACAGCAGCGACGACAGTCCGGTCAACCCGGAAATTAATCCCGAATGGGCAAGTGCCAACGCCTCGCGCACCGGTTCCTATCAGCCGGCCAGCAACGAATACGTCCTTTTCGTGCATGGCTGGAACATGCAGCCGTGGGAGAAGAAACGCTGGACGGAGACGATCTCCAAGCGTCTCTGGTGGCAGGGATACCAGGGGAAAGTGGGTTTGTTCGACTGGCCGTGCCGGACGCTGCCTTCCTGGGATTTTTTGATCAATTTCGATCGAAGTGAGATGATAGCGTGGCAGTCTGCGCCGGCGCTTGAAAATTTATTGGTGAGACTGGCGGCGGATCACTCAGGCCAGATTCGTTTGCTGGCCCATAGTCAGGGGAATGTCGTTGCCGCAGAAGCACTACATCAAGGGCGTCCGGGCCTGGTCCATACCTATATAGCCTCTCAGGCAGCTTTATCTGCGAGCTACTTTGGCAATTTCCCTCAGATTTCATCTGATTTCAGCCCCAAGACCCCGGATGTCATGTCATCCTACCCGGCTGATGAATATTCCTTGCCCTACTTCAATCGTTTGCATGAAAAAGTTGACCGGTTTTTCAATTATTTCAACATCAACGACTATGCGTTGACAGGTAATAGCCTCACACAACCGACCTGGTTGATGAATAACAAGACCAAGCCCGACAATCTGTTTGGTTACGGTTATGCAGGAAAAACGTCCGGTTATCCGCCGGAAAGCCCGGATATCGGATTTTACCGCAGCGTTGTCGATGTTGGCAGTGATCCGGGAACAGATAAGGTTTTGCCTTTGCTTTTTCCAGAAAATAGATATGAGATTTTTTCTTTCTGTGCACAGTCATGGACATGTGCTCTCGGGGCCGAAAGAAAGCCGTCATTGACAATGACTGGTATAGTTGATCTTTCCGGTTTCTCTTACGACAGAAGTAGATATTCGCATAGCAGGCAGTTTAGATCGAATATCGTTGATGAAGAGAATTATTGGCGGAAATTTTTTTTCGATTCATTATTAAACAAGTAGCGGAGACTATATGTCTATTGTGAAGTTATTTGTTGTTGTTGCTTTTATTTTATTCGGTTGGCCGTTGTCTTCAGTAGGTGGGGAGCAGGAAAGCCTCGATGACCTGTCTGCCAGGAAAGCACGGTTTTATAAGGTTGTGGAGGAACTGGCCAAAGAATTGAATAACGATATCAAATACTACGGGCAGGTCGTCGACCTTCAAGGTCTGCCTGTGGCAGGTGCTGTGGTCATGATGACGGTTCGTGTCGCAGGCGCGGTGCCTCCGGCAAAGGAATTCAATAGGTTTGAAGTCATAACTGATGAGCGAGGGCTTTTCTTTGTTGAAACCTTCGGCGATGTGATCGGAGTCGATAAGATCATGCGAGAAGGTTATGAATATCACTATAAGTATAACCCTGTTCGCGACTTGAAGTCTCAACGCGAAGGTAAAAGGCAGGGGAGTGGGTTCGAGCCGGATAAACCTTTCACATTCCGTGTCCGCAAACTCGCTCCGGCGTCTTTTGTGGTCCTGTACAACATGACCTTCGGCAAGAAACCCGGTAAACCGTCGATGCTCGATCTGATCAAACGGAAATGGGTTCATGACGAAGCGCATATCATCGCCATGCAGTATTCCTCGATGGACCGCGACTGGCATGCGGATGTCAACCTTTCGGTCGAGGGGGAGGCGGGGGGGATGAAGCTGGTTTTGGATGCACCCGATGCCGACAGCGGTTTCGTGGTCGAGAAGCAGGGGCTTTTCGAGGAGATGACGGAGGCACCCGAAGCCGGCTATCGCCGGAAGGTCGAGTTCCACGTACGGCGGGAGGACTCCCCTGCCATGGTTTACGTGAAAGGTCAGGGGGGGCTCTTCTACGGAAAGATCCATATCGACTTCATGGAAGACCGCCCCGGAGTCGTGGCCATCAATGCGACGGCGTTCACCAATCTCTCGGGAGGCCGTGGGTTGGAATACATCCCGGCCATCGAATCTCAATACGATTGGGACGTAAATGTTAATCATACAAGGAGGGAAATTAGTCGTGCCGATCTCCTCTCCGGGAAATCCATCGAGTTGCCGGTCGTTTCACCAAAGATTCTTAAGGAGACGGAGTCGCGGGAATGAAAGGCCAGTTCTGGATAGTAGCTTTTTTAGTTTTGCTCATGCCGGTCGTTGCTGTTGCCGAAGTCCTTGACGGCTGGCGGATTATGCAGATTTCTGCCACGGACGGGATTGCGGTGGCCAAATCACCTGCCGGGGCCCTTCGGTTGGTGCGAGAGGGAGACCGCCTGGGCGACTACATCACCGTCACCGGTTTCGAAGGCGGGCGGATGATTCTCGATGCGCCCGGTTATTGGGGGCGAATGACGCTGTTCGTGCGGGTGGTCGATGGCCTCCAGCAGGTGGACAGGCGGGAGATGCGGCCGATGACGCGGAGGTCGGTGACGGGAGAGGCGGCTGCGATTGTTGCGGAGTGAGCAGTTGAAAGAGCCTGTTGTTTTCATGGCACGCAGGGCTGGATCGGATCCGCGGAGGGGCGGCCTTGAGCCGCTTCACCCCCGTTGCGGGGTGGGGACGTGCCCCGGTGCCGTGACGTGCAGTGTAATGTGGTTGTCGTGGCAAGGCCCGCCGCCCCCTGGCGGGCCGGATTTTCAGCCGATGGGCCGGGCGGCGCACCGTTCCTGGTTGCGGTCGTCGGCCATGGGGGAAACTGTGGAGAAGATGTCGATCGGGAGAGGGGGGCCTCAATAGCAAGGAGCAGGCTGTCGCATGAAATGTTGATGTCGTGTCTCAGGGAGGGAATGTCATCCACTGCAACAGGGAGGGGATTTTTCTGAAAAACAAGGAGGGACGGCAGCCGGCGCTTCGCCCGTTACTGACTGAAAATGCAGATGACTATGGCCATCGGCCCGCCACCCCCCGGCGGGCCATTTTTTTGAAGTGAACGAGATTTTATTCAATTTGACATAATTATGACTCAATCGATATAATTCCGTTGTTTAAATTGCTGATTTCATAAATAATCTTCAGTTGCGGCCTGCCGCGAAGAGACTGTCAGGCAAGTGCCGGCAAAGGAGATCCGGATGAAGTTTTTTCGAGCGGTTGTTCTCGTCGCGGGGCTGGTTGCCCTTGCCACCGGCTGCACGCGCTTTACCCAGTATGCTCCCGGCACCGTCATCGATGTTCAGGGCGGGGCATCGCCCCTGGTCGAGGTGAAGGACGTCCAGGTGCCGCCACCGCCCATCGAGGAAGCCCGGGACCTTGAGTATCGCGTCGGTCCCGGCGACGTCCTGTCGGTGACGGTACCCGACCTGATCGAGCGCAAGAGCGGTACCGACAAGGGCGCCGACACTCTGGGCAACTTCCGCATCTACTCCAGCGGCAAGATCATCCTTCCCCTGGTCGGGGCTGTCGAGGTCGCCGGGCTGACAGTCGAGCAGGTCCAGACCAAACTGGTCGAGGTTTTCAAAACCTACATCCGCCAGCCGGTGGTTTCGGTGGAGATCCAGGAGTTCAAGTCGCAGCCGCTCTATCTGCTCGGCAAGTTCAACAAGCCCGGCCTCTACTACCTGGACCGTCCCACCTACCTGCTGCACGGGCTTGCCCTCGGCAACGGCCTGCAGGACCGCTCCAACCTTCGCGGCGCCCGCGTGGTGCGCAACGAGAAGATCCTGCCGGTCGACATCTATTCCCTGCTCTACAGCAACGACATGAAGCAGAACATTCTGCTCAAGCCGGGCGATACCATCTACGTGCCGAGCAATGAAGAGCAGCTGGTCTACGTGTTCGGCGCCGTCGAGAAGCCGGGGCCGGTGCCGATGGACAACGGTCAGCTCAACATCCTCCAGGCGCTGACCGCGGCCGGACTGCACAAGAACAACTTCGATCACGAGCACCTGCGCCTGATCCGGACGATCTCGCCGACGCACGGGCAGTTCATGGTCGTCGACCTGGCCACCATCATGGACGGCAAGGCGCTCCCTCTGGAGATGCGCGACGGCGATATCCTCTATGTGCCGAAGACCCGCCTCGGCAACTGGAACGAAACGATCACCGAACTGTTGCCGACCTTCCAGGTGATCGGCGCCGCCGTCCAGCCGTTTCTGACGTACAGCATCTTCGCGGCCTCGCACGAAGGCGACGATTTCCGCTGGGATTGACGGCTGATTCCGGCCGAAGCCGATGCCTGTCGGCAGCCTCCGGCTGCTTCGGGGCGGCCCTGTGCTATGCTTTCCAGAGACGAAAAGACATCCAGACCAGACAGGAGACCCATGGCTGAGCAGCCGGTTCCCCGACCTCTTCCGAGTCAGGAAAAGGAGGTTCACCTCTCCGACTACCTGAATGTGCTGCTGCGTCGCTGGAAAATTGCCGCCATCGTTTTTGCCCTGGTGTTTGCCGGGGTAGCAACCTATACCTTTGTCGCCCAGCCGGTGTACGAGGCCAGTTCGACCCTCGAGATCGGTGGCAAGAAGAAGGACAATCTCCTCGACGAAATCAAGGCGGGCGGCGAGGGGTCGCTACAGACTGAAATCGAGAAGCTCCGTTCGCGAAGCCTTGCCGAGCAGGTCGTCCGGCGCCTCAACCTCCAGTGGCAGATCACCGATTACAGCAGCGGCCTGGATGTCCGGCTCCTCCAGTTCAACTTCAACGGCGATTTCCCCCAACTCCGCATCGAACTGACCGGTCCGTCCGCGTTCCGGTTACTCGATCATGCCGGCCGCGCCGTGGCCTCGGGGCAAAGCGGCCAGTTGGTTGGGGTCGGCAAGGAATCCCTGCAGATCGAGATCGCCGCCGGCAAACCAGGCGATTTCCTGGTTCTCGAACAGCAGCCGGTCGATACGATCGTGGACGGGCTGCTTTCGGCATTGACCGTCGCCGAAGTCGGCAAGATGACCAACGTGGTCCGCGTTGCCTATCGCAGTACCGATCCGGAGCGGGCCCGCGATGTCGTCAACCTGCTGGTCGAAGGGTACATGTCGCTCAACGTGGCCCAGCGCACGGCGGAAGCCGGCAAAGCCGTCGATTTCATCACCTCCCAGCTCGAAGGGGTCAAGTCCAGGCTCGACCGCTCCGAGCAGGAGCTGCAGGAATACAAGGTCCAGACCGGACGGGTCACGCTTGGCCCCGAGGGCAATACGCTGCTGCAGAAAGTGGTTACCGTCGAACAGCAGAAGGCCGACCTCGCCCTCAAGCGCCAACGCCTCGACCTGGCGATCGAAGAGCTGAGCAGGGCCCTCAGGAGCAACGGTTCGTTTACCCCGCCGACAATCGAGGGGGTGCCGCAGATCGCCGAACTGGCGGGGAAGCTTGCTGAGCTCGAAGCCGAGCGCAAGGCGATGCTCAACGACTACACCCCGGCCCACCCGGCGGTGATCAAGATCCAGTCGGACATCCATCGTGTCCAGGACGCGATGCTTTCGACCTATCGGACCGTGCGCCAGGAGCTGGCTTTGGGCGAGGCCGATCTCGGCAAGACCCTGGCCGGCTTCGAAGCGCAGATGGGGGAGATCCCGGCCGCGGAACTGGAGCTGGCCAAGCGGATGCGGGTCAATCAGGTCAACTCCGAGCTGTACACCTTCCTGCTGCAGAAGCAGCAGGAGGCCAGCATCGCCGAGGCTTCGACACTCAGCGCTGCCACGGTCATCGACAAAGCGCTGACCCCGCTCAAGCCGGTAAAGCCGAACAAGCCCAAGAACCTGGCGCTGGGTCTGGTGCTCGGCATAATGCTGGGAGTCGGCCTGGTTTTCCTGCTCGACTACATGGACCAGTCCATCAAGACTTCGGACGATGTTCGCGACAGGCTCGGATTGACGGTGCTCGGCATCATCCCGCGCATTCCGTTTGCCGACGAGGACGCCACCCTCCCCGTGAAGCGCCTGGTCACCTCGCTGTCGTCGCGTTCGCCGGTCGTCGAGTCGTTCCGCGCCCTGCGCACCAACATCAACTTCATCACCGCCCGCGAATCGCACAAGGTCATCCTGATTACCAGTTCGCTCCCCGACGAGGGGAAATCGACCGTTTCCGGGAACCTCGCGGCGGTTCTCGCCCAGACCGGCGCCCGGGTTCTGCTGGTGGGCTGCGATCTGCGGCGTCCCTCGCTCTATGCCATGCTCGGACAAAGCTACGAGCCGGGGCTGACCAACCTGCTGGTCGAAGGGAACCAGTCGGCGGTGCGCAAGCTGGCCAATCCGCCGCTCGATTTCCTGCCGGCCGGCCGCATCCCGCCAAATCCTGCGGAAATTCTCGCTTCTTCACGTATGAAGAAGTTCCTCGACATGGCGCGCGAGCGCTACGATTACGTGATCCTCGATGCTCCGCCGGTGCTGCCGGTCACCGATGCCCAGGTGCTGGCGCCGCTGTGCGACCTGGTCCTGGTGGTGCTGGAGCCCTGCCGTGTCCCGGAACGCGCCGCCCAGCAGATGGTCGAGTCGCTGTATGCCGTCGATGCCCGGATCTCCGGGGTCATCCTCAACGACAAGAGCGGTCGCGGCTTCAAGTACTACGGTTCCTACAACTATTACGGCAACAAGTACTATCGCGGCTATTACGGCGAATCGATGGATGATGCCAGGGAGACGCCGGTCGTCTCCGCGGTCAGGCGGGTCTGGGAGAAGCTCAACTCATAGGGGGGCGAGTGTGCCGGTGAAGCCGCTGCGGACGCGCGCGGGGGCGTCGCCTGCCGTTTCGCCGGGGGCTGAATGATCGACTATCACTGCCACCTCCTTCCCGGTCTTGATGACGGCCCTGATTCCGTCGACGAATCCCTGGAGATGGCCCGGGCTCTCGCGGCCTTCGGGTTTCGCGAGGTTCACTGCACGCCCCACTGCATTGCCGGACAGTACGAAATCCCGCCGGTCGAGGTGCGCGAGGCGGTGCGCCGGCTGCAGGCGCGGCTCGACCAGGCAGGGGTCGCCCTGACATTGCGTTCCGGCATGGAGTACTATCTCGACGACTGTTTCGAGCGGTTTGCCGCCAATCTTCTCCCGCTGGGGGAGAGCCGGGTCGTGTTGTGCGAGGCGCCGCCACTGGCTCCGGCGGAACTGGTATCCGAGATGGCCGGCCTGATCGTCGTTCAGGGCTTTGTCCCGCTGATTGCCCACCCGGAACGCAGCGAGGTGGTCTGGCACATGCTCCGGCCGCACGGCGACAGGCAGGAGTTGCCGGCGGTGGACACGAACGACGAGGTGAGTTCCGGTCCCTGGTGGCGCCGCCTCTTTAACCGAACGACCGGTGCCGCGACCGATGATGCGGCACCGGAAGCCCACCACTCATCGCTCATCGCCCAGTACGCGGCACTCCCTGAAGAATCTCTGTTCCAGGCCAACCTCGGTTCCTTCGTCGGCTTTTACGGCCCGCAGCCGCAGCGCCGCGCCTATGAACTGCTGCAACGCGGGGTTTACCGCTGCCTGGCTTCCGACCTGCACGAAGGGCGCTCCGCTGCGGCTCTCCTCGACGATGCCCGCGGCAAGCTGGATTACAATCCCGCCCTGCGCAAACTCGGCGAGTTCCGCGCGCCGCAAGGTCAGGGCGGGAACAGCCAGTTGGCTTTCTGGTGATGAAAAGCAAGCGATGAGTGCCGAGCGATGAGTGAAAAACTATAAACGTATTCTGAGGGCCACTCATCGCGCATCGCTCAGTCGTACACTTAGGATATCTCACATGCCCATGTCCGACCCCTGCAAACGTATCCTTGTCACCGGCGGCGCCGGTTTTCTCGGTTCGCACCTTTGCGAGCGGCTGGCGGCCGGCGGCCACGAAATCCTGTGCGTCGACAATTTCTATACGGGGCGCCGCGCCAACATCGCCCATCTGCTGGACCTGCGTAATTTCGAACTGCTGCGTCACGACATCACCTTCCCGCTCTACGTCGAGGTGGACGAAATCTATAACTTTGCCTGCCCCGCCGCGCCGATCCACTACCAGTTCGACCCGGTGGCGACGACCAAGGTCAGCGTTCACGGCTCGATCAACATGCTCGGCCTGGCCAAGCGCATGAAGGCGAAGATCTTCCAGGCGTCCACCAGTGAAGTTTACGGCGATCCCCAAGTCCACCCGCAGCCGGAAGATTACTGGGGGCACGTCAACCCGATCGGCCCCCGTTCCTGTTATGACGAAGGGAAGCGCTGCGCCGAAACGCTCTTTTTCGATTACCACCGCCAGCACGGTCTGCGGATCAAGGTCGCCCGGTTCTTCAACACTTTTGG
Source organism: Deltaproteobacteria bacterium (assembly GCA_005774545.1). Classification (GTDB taxonomy): domain Bacteria; phylum Desulfobacterota; class Desulfuromonadia; order Desulfuromonadales; family BM103; genus VAUL01. Next base: position 204,184 of record VAUL01000002.1, read on the forward strand.
CCCGCGCATGCACGTCAGCGACGGCCGGGTGGTTTCCAACTTCATCGTCCAGGCGCTCAAGGGGGAAGAGATCACCCTCTATGGCGACGGCAGCCAGACCCGCTCGTTCTGCTTTGTTGACGATCTCGTCGACGGTTGCGTGCGCCTGATGGGGACTGACGACCGAATCACCGGGCCGATGAATCTCGGCAACCCTGCCGAATTCACCATTCGCGAACTGGCGGAACGGGTTATCGACCTGACCGGCACGAAATCGAAGCTGGTGTTCCGCCCGCTGCCGGCGGACGATCCGAAGCAGCGCCGGCCCGACATCTCCCTCGCCCGCCGCGTCCTCGGTTGGGAGCCGACGGTCAATCTCGACGAGGGGCTGAAAAAGACCGTCGCCTACTTCGAGGAAATTTTGCGGACCGCTTGAAAATCTTACAAAATCGGGCTTACTTGTCCGGTCACTCCATCCTCTTGCATGAGAAAGGTTTTCCATGAAATACCCTGCGCTGCTTTTGCCTGCACTTTTCCTGCTGCCGGTCGTCGCCGTAAACGCCGCCGAACTCAAGACCGACCATGACCGGCGCAGTTATGCCCTCGGTGCCAACGTCGGGAAAAACATCAGGCAGCAGGAGTTGAAAGTCGATCCCGCTCTGGTGTCCCAGGGGCTGCTCGATGAACTGGCCGGCAAGTCGCAGCTTTCCGATGCCGAACTCGGGGCGATCATGCAGCAGGTCCAGGGGGAAGTGCGGATGAAGATGATGGCCAGGTACGAGAAGGACAGCGTCGACAACAAGAGGCGCGGTGCGGCTTTCCTCGAGGAGAACAAAAAGAAGGATGGTGTGAAGGTCCTGCCTGGCGGGGTGCAGTACAAGGTCATCACCGCCGGCACCGGCAGAAAGCCGACGATCAACGATACCATTCAGTGCAACTACCGGGGGATGCTGGTCGACGGAAAGGTTTTCGACGCCAGCCAGCCCGGCAAGCCCGCCAGCTTCAAGGTCTCCCAGGTCATCCCGGGGTGGCAGGAAGCGCTCACGGAGATGCCGGTCGGCTCCAGGTGGCAGCTGGTCATCCCGGCGGAAAAGGCTTATGGCGAGCGCGGTGCCGGCAACGCCATCGGGCCGAACGAGACGCTGATTTTCGAAGTCGAACTGGTGGGGATTCAATAAAAGAGTGTTGAGCGATGCGTGCCAGGCGATGAGTGGTTTCGGGGGCGACCCTGATTATTGCTCATCGCCCGTCGCTTGGCACTCAGCATTGATTTTGACGAACATCGAGCCGGAGCGCGCCCAGGGCCGGTCAACCGGATGTCTGCCGCAGCAGCAGCTGATTTGTGGAACCCGCGTGTGCAGGTAGGTGGCGTAGCGGAAAAAGTCCCGGTGGAACCAGGTCTCGTCGTTGGTGGCCGCGTAACAGGGGCGGCCGGCGGCGCCGCAGCGCGGGCAGCGGCAGGTGCCGCCGGTTTCGAAGGAGACCGTGATGTCGAGGCGTTTGCCATCCTTGGCGAAGGTGACGGCGGTCACCTGCCAGGGGGGGGACAACCCGAGGGTCGCGGAAAAGATGGAGGGAAGTTCCATGGCTGACCACTGTTGCCGGGAGCGGCCGATGACGGTTCGGGGCCGGCGGCGTTGCTGGCGACGGCATCACCTTTAAACAGGGATTGCCGCAGATCTGTGCACTTGGCGTGCCATGCGGCGAAATCCTGCCTTTCCCCGACATCTTCGGCCTCTATAGGCCGGCAAAGGGGTGTCGCCGATATCCCGGTATTTTTCAAGACCTCTTGTTAATTCAGCGAGTTGCTCGTTGTTTGCAGATGTGTTCCCGGTTGAATTTTCGCACCCGTTCCCGTTTCACCCTGTGACCGGCTCAGTTGCACCGGAAGTTTCCAAGGGAGGATAATGTTGTCAGGACGGGGGGCAGAGACGGACGCGACAAGCAGGAGTGGCGACATGGAATTCGCCACCGGCCGGAATATAAAGTCGATCGAGGCCTTTGCCTTGCTGCTGCTGGTGGTCTTCACCACGGAACTCTCCGTGATGGAGATTTTTCACCAGTTCTTTTCCCGGCTCGGGGTGGTTCCCGCCGCCTTGGCCGATGCGACCCTGCTCGCCCTCTTTTCCGCTCTGCCGCTTTGGATCATCTTCTCTCCCGGGTTCGTCGGGGCGCCGAGGCGCAGCGAGGCGGTGCGGCGGCTTTTGACTGCCACCTTGCTGAAACTGGTCGGCGGCTTCTTCCTGGTCGAGCTGGTGGTCATGCTGTTCCTGCCGCCTTTGCTGCACGCAAAGGGGCCGATGTTCCTTGCTCTTGCCGATGCCGGTCTGACCACGCTGCTGACAGCTCCGTTGCTGTGGGTCGTTCTGGCGCGTCTCGAACGGGATCAGTACCGGGTGGCTCTGGCCGACCTGCTGGAATCGCCCCTGCTCCTTTACCTGCTGCTGCTCTACGTTGTCTTCCTGGCAGCTCTGCTGCACGATCTGGTCATCCCTGCCGGTCTGACGACCTTCACGCACGGCCCGATACACTTCCTGACGGCTGTGATGCTCACCCTGATCATCGCCCCGTTTCTCTGGCTGTTCGTGGCCCGGCCGCTGCGGCGGCTGCTGCAGTCCGAGCGGGTCCGGGCGCGGGCCGTCTATGAGCAGGTGATCGACGCCGTGGTGCTGGCCGACGACCAGGGGCTGATTACCTCCCTGAATCCTGCTGCCCTGCGCACCTTCGGCTACAGTGAATCCGAACTGGTCGGGCGGCCGGTGGTCATGCTTTTCGATGGTTCGTCCGGCCAGACCGAGTTGCTGCTGGAAAGCGGCGGCGAAGGTCATAGCGGCTTCCGGGAGATGCTCGGCTGGCACCGGTCCGGCCGGACCCTGCTCCTCGAGGTTTCGGTGAGCAACGTCAATATCGGCGGCGACAAGGGTTGCCTGATGATCATGCGCGACATCGGCGAGCGTCGCGAAGCCGAACGCGCCTTGCGCGAGAGCGACATCCGCTTTCGCGAGGTGTTCGAACAGTCTGAGGAGGCCCTGCTTTTTTTCAAGCCGGGTTCGGATTACATCATCGACGCCAATGCTACCGCGGAGAAGCTGTTCGGCTGCCCCAAGGCCGAAATCCGCGGACGTGGGCTGGAGCGTCTTTTCTACGGCAGGGATCTGGTGCGGGTGCGGGAAACGATCCGTGGGCTCGAGACCGATGGTGTCGTGCAGTTCGATGATCTCGAAGGGCTGCGTGCCAACGGTAGCGGCTGCATCGTGTCGATGCGGGTCAAGTTCATGTCGCTGCAGGGGGTCAGGCTGGTCTACTGCGTGCTGCGCGACATCACCGACAAGGTGCGCATGGAGCAGGAAGCCCGCGACATTCAGGCCCGCCTGATCCAGGCCAACAAGATGACTTCTTTGGGTCTGCTGGTTTCCGGAGTCGCCCATGAGGTCAACAACCCGAACAATCTGATCATGGCCAATGCCCAACTGCTGGCCAACGGCCTGGCCGACGTGGAACGGATTCTGCGCGAATATTTCCGGGAGAATGGCGACTTCCTGCTGGGGGGGATACCGTATTCGGAACTCGACGGCCAGCTCCCCCAGTTGATCAGTGGCATTAACGACGGCTCCCGGCGCATCGCCAATATCGTTTCCGAACTCAAGAACTACGCGCGCAGCGATCCAAGCGGTCTGGAGACGGTCATCGATTTCAACCAGATGGTGACGACGTCCATCTCCATCCTGCAGCATGAACTGTCCCGGTCGACGGCACGGTTCCAGTGCGAACTGGCCGACAATCTGCCGACGATTGCCGGCAACGGCCAGCAACTCGGCCAGGTCGTCATCAATCTTCTGGTCAATGCCTGCCAGGCTTTACCTTCACGGCAGCATGGCATCCGCCTTGCAACCGCATACGATCCGGTGAACCGCCAGATCGTTCTCACGGTGGCCGACGAGGGGGTGGGAATCTCTCCCGAGGACGCCCGCCGGATCATGGAACCGTTCTTTACGACGCGGCTTGACCGCGGCGGGACCGGTCTCGGCCTGTCGATCTGCCGGTCGATCGTCGCCCAGCACGGGGGAACGATCGAATTCTCCTCGCAGCCGGGAAATGGCGCGACCTTTACCGTGAAAATCCCTGCCGGAAATTTTGAAGAATGAGTCAGCCCATGAAGGAACCGCGGAAAAACGGCATGCCGGTCCTGTTGATCGACGACGAAGAGTTGATCCTCAAGGCGTTCGGTCTGACGCTCAAGAGCGCCGGCTTCGATGATGTCCTGACCCTCAGCGACGGGCGCGAGGCGCTGGCGCTGCTGGCCTCGCAACCGGTCGGGGCGGTGGTTCTCGACCTGAACATGCCGCACCTGTCGGGTTTCGAACTGCTGCCGATGCTGACGCGCGATTACCCGCACGTTCCGGTCATCGTCGTCACCGCCAACGACGAAATCGCCACGGTGGTCGACTGCATGCGCGCCGGCGCCTACGACTACCTGGTCAAGCCGGTGGGGAGCAACCGGCTGGTGACCAGCGTCAGGAAAGCCCTGGAGATGCGCGGTCTTGCCAGCGAGCTGTCATCGCTCAAAAACCGCCTGCTCGACGATCAGCTCAACCATCCCGAGGCCTTCGCCGCCATCGTTACCGGCAGCAAGAAGATGCGCGCCATCTTCCAGTACATCGAGGTCGTTGCCGGCACCCGCCAGCCGATCATGATCACCGGCGAGACCGGGGTCGGCAAGGAACTGGTGGCCCAGTCGATCCACGCCCTCAGCGGGCGGTCGGGGAAGTTCGTCGCCGTCAACGTCGCCGGTCTCGACGACGCGATGTTCTCCGACACGTTGTTCGGGCACAAGAAGGGGGCCTTCACCGGTGCCGACCAGGCGCGCGAGGGGTTGATCGCCAGTGCCGCCCAGGGGACGCTGTTTCTCGACGAGATCGGTGACCTGGGTGAATCTTCGCAGATCAAACTGCTGCGCCTGCTCCAGGAGCAGGAGTACTATCCCGTCGGCTCCGACGCGGTGCGCAAGAGCGATGCCCGCATCGTCCTGGCGACCAACCACGATCTGAACGAACTGATCACCACCGGGCGCTTCCGCAAGGATCTCTACTACCGGCTCTTTGCCCATCGCATCCACATCCCGCCGCTGCGCGAGCGGCTCGACGACATCCCCCTGCTGGTCGATCACTTCCTCGGCGCCGCCGCCGCCAGCCTGCAGCGCAAGAAGCCGACCGCCCCGCCCGAACTGAACGTGCTTCTCTCGCTGTACCCCTTCCCGGGGAACGTGCGCGAACTCGAATCGCTGGTTTTCGATGCGGTCGCCCGCCATGGCGGGGGCGTGCTGTCGATGGAAAGCTTCAAGGCGGTGATCGGCGAAAACCGGCCGGTCACCCCGGGCGCCGGCGCGACCGGCGGTGATGGCGGGGAAACGGTGCTGACGTCCCTGTTCGGACACTTCCCGACGATCGCCGAGGTCGAGGAGTATCTGATCGAGCAGGCGCTGAGGATGTCGAAAGGGAACCAGGGGATGGCCGCCGGACTGCTCGGCATCGGTCGGCAGACGCTGAACAAGCGGCTCAATAAAGGGTGACGGTGGTGCTGAGTGCCGGGCGGGGCGGGGTGATGGAGTCCGCCTAGAAATACGCCCGCATCGTGAATTTGCCGAACAGCATCGGCCAGCCGGCGATGAGGACTAGCCCGGCGAGGAAAACCAGTCCGGCCGTCAGCCAGCGCCGCTCGATGGCGGCGAGCCGTCCGGCGAAGGCGGGGAGGGGGCGCAGTGCCGCCAGCAGTTGGGGAACCAGCCCGCAGAGCACGGCGCCGAGCAGGCAGGCATAGAGCGGGTAGCCGATGAACTGGTAGCGTCCCTGCAGCAGGTCGAAAGGGCAGTGATGATTCGGCAGCCGGTAATGGTAGATTGAGATGAAGGTGACCACCGCCGCCAGGGCGATGGCGCCGAATGCCACGGCGGTCGCCGCCAGCAGCGTCCGCCACCCCCAGCCCGGGAGGCGGCGGCAGATCAGCAGCAGGACCGCAAACCACCCCGCCGCCGCGTAGAAGGCGATGATCATCGGCCGCAGCGGCAGTGCCGCCAGTTCCGCCGCCACCCCCGTC
>VAUL01000092.1 GCA_005774545.1 Deltaproteobacteria bacterium
TTCGGCAGCCGCGCCACCTCCCCCTCCCGACACCCCGGATGATTCCGGGAAACCGCTGCAATCACTTGATTTCAAGAAAAAAAACCGGAGAGAGCGCAGGTTGGTACACCCCTTGCTGAAACAAGGAACGACACTCCTTGTTGAGGAACCCGGTCCGACCGTCCCCCATGAGGGCCGGGTTCCACTCTTCCATGCGGAGGATGCCATGAACAACCGAAGCGTCTGCCCCTATTACGGCTGTGACGAAGAGGTCTGCGATGTGGGCTGCGGCTACATCTCGCCACACGACGCCAAGATGATCATCAAGTTCTGCTCGGCCCAGTACGCCGACTGTCAGAAATACCATGAACTGGCCGACCGCCTGGGCGACCGGCTGCCAGCCGCGGCCAGCGTCGCCGCGACCTGGATCGAACCGGCGGCGGGCGAGACGCGGCCAAGCCACGCGCCGGCCTTCGGCCTGTTCTGCTTCGGCATCGCCACCGCCCTGTTCGCCCTCAAGCAACTGCCGGTTCCGCAGCCGGGGATCCATCTCCTGAGCATGCTGATGATCGCCGCCTCGCTGGGGCAGATCGTCGCCGGGCTGACCGCCCTGCGCATCAACCCGCTGCGGGCCGTGGCTTTCACGGGGTTCGGGCTGTTCTGGCTGTCCGTGCTGGCGGTCGAACTGCTGCCGGCAGCCGGCTTCGGCAAACTCCCGGGCCCGCTCCCCCAGGGCGGCTACTTCGCAATGTGGGGTCTGTTCGGCCTGATCCTCGCCCAGGGCGCCGACAGTCTCAGCCGCCCCTGCCGGGTGGTTTTCTCGCTGCTGGCACCGTTCCTTCTGCTGCTGGCCCTGGCTCACTTCACCGGCAGCATCGCCCTGCAGCACACTGCGGCCACGCTGGGCTTCACCTGCAGCCTCCCCGGCCTGTACTTCGGCCTGCGGGAGGGGTGGAGCGAACTCCTCGGCCTGCTGACGCCGGGACGTTCCCACCACCCCCAGCGAGTCCGCTGAACAGGCCCCGCCGGCAGGCTTGCGCCCGGCGCAACTTGACAGGACAAGTCCTGACTCGCTAAAGTTCGAACGATGGGAACATCGAACCTACCGGGAACCCCATGAACGCAAAACTCAGCCTGCAGATGACCCTGCTCGGACTCGGCGTGATGGCTTTCTACGCCGGCCTGATCGCGACCGGCCAGGTCTCGATGGAAATCCTGCCGCACTACGCCATCTCCGCGGTCATCTTTCTCTGCTCCGGCCGGATCATGCGACAGATCGCCGCCAAGCTGCCTCCGCGCGAGGAAGGCGAACCGAACCCCTACCGCCTGATCCCCGACTGGCCGATGCGCACCGCCATGCTCAACTGGGTGGCCGCGAGCGTGCTGGTCAGCATCATGGCGATCTTCCTGATCAAGCCCGACGGCATGACCTTCGCGGAAATGCTGCAGTTCACCGCAGCCGGCATGGACGAAATGCCGACGCCTCCCCTGCCGATGCCTTGAGCCGCCCGCTGTGACAAACGGCAACGGCCGCACCCGAAAGGTGCGGCCGTTGCCGTTTGCGGATTGCTGCAGACCGACGGCAGCTACTTGCAGTCGCCAAGCCGATTCCCCTTGTACCTCATGGTCATGATCGTTCCCTGGGTTTGCATCCGGGTCCGCCCCTCGTAGGCGGAATCGCCGCGATGGATCAACTCCCCTTCCCCCTTGCCCGCCGCTTCGCCGGTGCACTCGATCTTCCAGGTCACCTTGCTCCCCGAGGTTTTCAGGTCGATGACCTTGCACAGTTCGTCCCGCGGCACCGGCTCGTTCCGGACTTCCTGCTCCGTGTAACAGTGCCGCACGGTCTGCGGAGGCGGCTGGAACGGCATCCCTTCCATCTCCATGGTGCTGGTGATCTCCCACAACCCCGGCTTCATCGTCTGCCCGGCACCGGCAACCGTGGCGAAAAGCAGCACGCCCGCCAGCAGGGCAACGGTAATCCGCTTGTTCATGAACTGGGTTCCTTTCCTCAGCAGGGTTCGGAAACCGTGGGGGCTTCCATAACGATTGTCATGGCCCCATTATAGAGGGATTCCAGCCGTCCGCAACAAACACCCCCTGCGGCGACCGACACCCGCTCGGGCCGCATGCCATGCCTGAGACGATCGGGCATCTGCAGGCATAGCGGCCCGCACGCATGAACGCCACCGGAGAGCACGGGCAATTCCGGCGGGCGGTCATTGCGCCGCAAAAAAAGCAGCGGCCCCGTCGCCGGACGGGGCCGCTGCTTTCTGTCGGGTGTTGCAGAAGCGAGGTTATTCGGCCTTGGCCGCCTGCAGCGCGAGATCCTCTTCTTCCAGCGCCACCGGCAAGGCTTCGGTCTTGGCAACCGCCTTGGGCCGGAGCGAATTGGCCAGCATCGCACCGATCATCAGCAGCACGCCGGCCACCACGAACGACATGGTGTAGCTGCCGGTTTTGGCCTGCAGCATCTCACCGATCTTGACCAGGGCAAAGGCACCGATCCCCCAGGAGGAGAAGAGGATGCCGTAATTGATCCCGTAGTTCTTCACCCCCCAGAGATCCTTGGCGAAGGAGGGGAAGAGCGCCAGGTTGGTACCGTAGTTGAAGACCATGAAGGTGACCAGCAGGACCAGGACGAAGGCGTTGGAGTAGGTACCGTCGACCACCGGGATCGCGGCGAACATCAGGGCCGCCTGGAAGACCAGCATCATGACCAGGGTGTTGGCCCGGCCGATCTTGTCGGAGACCACCCCGGCGATGATCCGGCCGGAGGCGTTGCCGAGCGCGGCGATGGCGACTGCCAGGAAGGCCCATTCCCCGAGGCTCTTCTTGGCCAGGCCGGTGGCGCTGCCGATAACCATCAGGCCGGCGCCGGCGCCGATGAAGAAGCATACCCACAGCGTGTAGAAACTGCCGGTCTTGAGGATCTGCGACGGGGTCTTGTCCTCCACGGTCGCCTTCTTCACGGCCACGGCCTTGGCGTTCGGATCGGCCACGTAACCGGCCGGCGGGTTGGCGAGCAGGGAACCGAACAGGCAGACCACGATGCCGAAGGCCACGCCGAGGAAGAGCATCGACTGCTGGATGCCGTAGGACTTGAGCAGGAAGTTGGAGAGCGGCGCGATGTAGACCGGGGCGAGACCGAAACCGGAGACGACGATCCCGGCGATCAGGCCGGTCTTGGTCGGCGAAAACCAGCGCAGCGCCGGCGGGGTGGCGGCCGAGTAGCCGAAGCCCATCCCCAGACCGAACATCAGGCCGAAGCCGACCACCCACGTCCAGTAGTTGGTGCTCATCGAGGCCACCACGAAGCCGGCCGCGACCAGCAGGCCGCCGATGATGCAGGTGGCGCGGGGGCCGATCTTGTCCTGCATCCGCCCGGCAAGAATCATCGAGAAGGCGAAGGCCAGGCAGGCCACGGCATACGGGTCGTTGACCGACGCCAGGTTCCAGGCGAAGGCCCCTTCGCCGCCGGCCTTGATCGAGTCGATGATCGCACCCTTGAAGATGCTCCAGGCATAAAGGACGCCCAGGGCCAGGTTGACGGCGGTGCCGGCCATGACGACGGTCCAGCCGCGGCGAGAGGAAGTGGTGTTCGTGCTCATGATTGCCTCCTTGGGATCGGGGTCGATGAGGTCAAACCCGGTATGGTCAACATCCGCACCCGGAACGCCAGCGGCCATTGCCCGCTGAAATCGACGACAGCCGGGGCCTTGCTCTGCTTGCGGCCGAATATCGTCACGGCATCCTCCCTGTCCCGGTCTCCGGCACCCGTCGTGCCGTGCATTGACCTCTTCCTTTCGCAACCGGCATACCAATGTTCTAGATCCTCAAAAAATATTTTTTTATGATTTATTTCAACAAGTTAAACGCAGCGACCCGACCCCGCCGGCGACCGGCTGGCAACGGTGCATTTGCAGAATTGCAAAACCGGCGATGCGGTTGAAACG
>VAUL01000030.1 GCA_005774545.1 Deltaproteobacteria bacterium
CGCCGCCGACTCCGCGCAGCGCGACATCAGCGCCGCCTTCAGCTTCGTCGACGATCTGCCGGCCATCGACGTCACCGCCACCGAGGCCCAGGCCCCCAGCCTGGTCACCCAGGATGCCGACACCATCGGCGCGGCCTCCGACACCGCCACCGGCAGCTTCGCCGGGCTCTTCTTCGTTGACGCCCAGATGGGCGCCGACCAGGGCGGCAGCGTCTCGCCGCTCAGCTACTCCCTGTCGGTGACCACCGCCGCCACCGGCCTCACCAGCGACGGCCTCGCCATCAGCGTCGCCAAGGTCGGCAACGACCTCGTCGGCAGCACCAGCGCCGGCACCATCTTCACCATCAGCGTCAATGCCGCCACCGGCCAGGTCACTCTCACCCAGTTCGCCGAGATCGACCATCTCCCCGAGGATGTCGACGGCGTCAACGACAACAACAGCCTCGGCCTCGCCGCCGGCAACATCATCCTCACCGCCTCGGCCTCCATCGTCGACGGTGACAACGACGGCGCCGCCGACTCCGCGCAGCGCGACATCAGCGCCGCCTTCAGCTTCGTCGACGATGTCCCGGTCTGCCTGGCGCCCGACTCCGCACACATCGAGGATCTTGCCACCCTGCCGGACATTGTCGAGAAACTGAACTTCCTGGCCGGCGCGGACGGGGTCAAAACCGTGGAATTCGACATCACCAATGGCATGCCGGCCACCGACCTGGCCGGTAACAACCTGACATTCGGCGGCGAACAGCTCTACCTCTACTACGGCAGCGGCGGCACGGACAAAACCGTGATCGAAGCCAAAACGCAAGGGGGCACGGTCGGCTTCTACATCGACATCGATCCACTGGCCGACACCTACACCGTGCATTCCAACGGCATCATCTCGAACGGCACGGAGACCAGCGCCACGGATCTCACCGGGGTCGGCGGCGGCAACGTCACCTGGAAAGCCCTGATCAACATCGGCGGCACCAACCAGGATGTGATGATGTCCACCAGCGCCGGCAACACCGTCAATACCAACGCCACGGAGATCGGCATCTCCGCCGGCAACAGCTTCACCACCGGTGAGGCGATCCGTTTCGACATGATCAACGGCCTGGTCGCCAACAAGGTCGGCAACAACTGGACCTTCAGCTACGACAGCACCCATAACAACACCATGGCCTGGCGGCAGGAAGTGGCCTTCGTCCAGGGCGGTGGCAACAACACCGCCAACCTGACCGTGGCGGCGATCCTGGCCGACGGCGACAACATCTTCTACGGCGACGGCGGCGGCGAATCCTTTGTGCCGCTCGCCACCACCAACATCAAGATTTACGATGCCGCCGACCAACTGATCACCGACCTGGCCGGAGCCGGAATCACCCTGGTCGACAACGGTGATACGGTCACCATCAACGGCCTCAAGCAGGGCTTTACCTACCAGGTGGTCACGGACACACCGTTTACCGCGATCCAGGTCGAAGCGGCGGCGGGGACCACTGAATTCAAACTCGGCTTCTTCGCCTACGGCGTGGACAGCTTCGGTTCGCCGATCGACCTCTCCTACCAGGTGATCGGCCAGGACGGCGACGGCGACTCCATCACCGGTGCCATCAACGTGTCGCTCTATCCGGACGGCTATACCTGGACCGGCACGACAGGGGACGACGTGAAGTCGGGCGACGCGGACAACAACGTCCTGCTCGGCGACGGCGGCAACGACACCCTCTCCGGGTTGGGCGGTGACGACTACCTCGACGGCAACAGCGGCAACGACACCCTCTCCGGTGGCGACGGCCATGACCACCTGTTCGGCGGATCGGGCAACGACACCCTCTCCGGCGGGTCGGGCAACGACCTGCTGGGTGGCGGGTCGGGCGACGACATTCTCAACGGCGGCGACGGCGACGATCTCCTGATCGGCGGGCTCGGCGGCGACAGCTATACGGGCGGTGCCGGCGCCGACATCTTCGCCATCAGCGCCGAATGCGAAAATCACAGCGCCACGCTCAACACCATCACCGACTTCGACAAGAATGTCGACGTCCTGCATATCTATGACGTGCTGGACGGCAACCCGGCCAATGTCGATATCGATATCGCCGTGAGCGGGAACGACGTGCAGCTCACCATCAACGGCACCAGCCAGGTCACGATCAACAATCTCGGGGCCGATCTGGGCTGGGCCCCCGGCTCGTCTCACACGCTGGCCGACCTGGATGCGGCCATCAACCTCACGCTCACCTCGGAACCGCCGACGGTCTGACCGGCGGATTGATCAAAGAGAAAGAGGAAGGGCCGGCAATGCCGGCCCTTCCTCTTTCGTTTGCCGCACATCACGGCACTGTTCAATAATTGACTTCGACCCGATAAGCCAGCGTCGCCTCGCCCCTGGCCGGCACCGGTATCTCCCAGACCACGGCATTGGCCGCCCCCTTGCGATGCGGATGGCTGGCGCTCAACACCTTCCAGTCGCCGGGCACCGGCTCGGCCACGGTGACGGTGACCGCCTCGTCCTTGGCGTTTTTCAGCACCACCTCGAAGGCCGTCTCGAACCGGTAGTTGTAGCGGCTGTCGCCGCCGAGCTTGCGGAAATCGGTCTGCCGGCGGTTGGCGGTCACATCGAAGGCCTCGCCCAGCTTGAGCCTGACCGTCTCGTTCTCCGGGGTGTGGTCGATGCGATCCTCGCCGATGAACTGCGGCTGCCCGGCACGATCCTGCTTGTAGACCCGCACCACCCCCTTGGGCAGGGGGAGGCCGAGGCTGGTGGCCTTCTTGTTGTCGAACTCGACAAAGACGGCGACCTTGAGCTTCTCGCCGAGCTCGGCGTAGCGCCCCTGGTAGTAGTGACTGCCGCCGGCGAGGCGATATTCCTTGCGCAACGGCACACCGGTGGCCGCCAGCAGGGCCACCTGCTTGGTCTGGTTCTCCTTGAGGGTGGTCGGCCGCGACAGCGTGTAGAGATGATATTCGAACAGGCTCTCCTCGGCCATTGCCGGCGCCGCCTTGGGCATGGCCTGCTCCATGACCGTTCCCCGCTGCAGGAACAACTCGTCGCGCACCCGGTTGACATCGCCGGCCACCAGTTGCAGGCGGGCGTTGCGGTAGGTCGTCCCGCTCTGGTTGGTCAGCGTCACCCAGCCGGAGAGATCGAGGGTCTTCTCGTCGCCGCTCAACCCGGCGACATAGTCGGCCTGCCAGCCCAAGCCGCCGGTCAGGTAGCTGACTTCGAGCTGCTGCTTCGCGGCCCGATCGCTCGCTAGGTCGACGACCAGCGTCGGCCGGTCGCGCAAATGGGACGGGACATCCGGGAAGACCAGCCGGCCGGGAAGACCGGTCTCGATGCGATCGCCGACCTTGAGCACAACCCCGTCGCCGGCCGCCAGAACCCGGGCCGTCTCCGCCTGATCGACGCCGGTCTGCGGGTGGGTGCGCACCAGTTGTACATCGCGCCCGACATACTTCTCCAGCAACTTGCCGGGAGTGAGCAGGTCGAAGTCGAAGTTCTGTTCGAAAACCGTGACGTCCCGGGGGTGACTGAGGCTGCGCAGCAGCGCGGTTTCCGGCCGGATGCGCGCACTGACCTCGCGCAAGGCCAGGGACACCTCGCCCTGCGGCAGCGTCACTTGGCGGCGATCGCGCACCAGGGCCAGATCGTCGTTGTAGATGGTGACCGCCATCTCGTCCTGGTCACCGAGGGTGCTGACGATCTCGGCCGCAACCAGCGACGGGGGGAAAACAACCAGACAGGCCAGCCAGCAGATTGCACCGAGGCGACTCACCATGACGCACCTCCTTGATCAGGCGTGGGGGAACTGCCGCGGGGCCCGGTAGCACCCGCGCCAGAGAAGATTTAACAGCTTTCCGGGGGATTGCCAGCGGAATTTTCAGGCCGGCTCGAGGCCGGCGAACCTGACCAGCAGCTTTTTGGGGCCGACCCGGTGGAAGTAGACGATCACCTTCTGCTGGTCGCCCTGCCCCTCGACTCGCCGCACCACACCGAGCCCGAACATGGCATGGCGCACGTTCATGCCGAGGCGCAGTCCCTCCTCGGCATCCGGCACCTGGCGCACGTCGTCGTCGAGAAACGGCGATACGTCGTCGAAATCGGGCTCGATCCGGTCGAACAGGGAGGCAAGGTTGTGGCCGGCCGGCCGGTGCACGCTCACGGCATTGGCCCCTTCGAGGAGGTGCGGCGGGATTTCCGCCAGGAACCGGCTCGGGGGATTGAACTGGTAGTCGCCGTAGACCCGGCGACGGCGGGCATGGGTCAGATAGAGCTTTTCCATGGCCCGGGTCATGCCGACGTAGCACAGCCGTCGCTCCTCCTCCAGCTCTTCGTCGCCGCTACCGGAGCGGGTCAGGGGGAAGAGCCCCTCCTCCATGCCGGTCATGAACACCACCGGGAACTCCAGCCCCTTGGCGGCATGCAGCGTCATCAGCGACACCCGGTCGAGGCTCTGGTCGTAGCTGTCGAGATCGGTGACCAGCGCGATCTGCTCGAGATAACCGGCCAGGGTCGGCTCACTCGCCGCATGTTCCTCCATGCCGGCGAGCAGTTCCTCGAGGTTGCGCAAACGGTCGCGGGCCTCTTCGGTGCGCTCCTCGCGCAGCATCGGTCCGTAGCCGGTCTCCTCGATGAGTTCGGCCGTCAGTTCGGCATAGGGGATGTCCTGATCGAGACGGGCGCGGAAGCCGTCCATCAGGGCGACGAAGCCCGCCACCCGGTTGGCCGCCGCCCCGGCCAGCAGGCCGCGCTCGACCGCCAGCCGGCAGGCCGGCAGCAGCCCACCGGCTTCCCCCTCCAGGGTGGCGATCCTGTCGACGGTCGCCGCACCGATGCCGCGCGCCGGTACGTTGACGACCCGCCGGGCCGCCACCGAATCAGCCGGATTCACCAGCAGCCGCAGGTAGGCGAGGATGTCCTTGATCTCCAGGCGTGCGAAGAACTTGACGCCGCCGATCATCACGTAGGGGATCTGGTCGCGCACCAGCGCTTCCTCGAAGGCGCGCGACTGGGCATTGGTCCGGTAGAAAACCGCGATGTCGCGCAACCGGCGCCCGGTACGACGCTGCCGGGCGATCTCGCCCGTCACGTAGCGCGCCTCCTCGAGGTCGTCACCGAGCGTTTCGCGGCTGACCGGCTCCCCTTCCGGGTTGTCGGTCCAGAGCGTCTTCCCCTTGCGGTCGAGATTCTTTTCCACCACCCCGCCAGCGGCGGCCAGGATCGTCTTGGTCGAGCGGTAGTTCTGTTCGAGCCGGATGGTGACGCAGCCGGCAAAATCCCGTTCGAAGTTGAGGATGTTGCCGACTTCGGCGCCACGCCAGCGGTAGATCGACTGGTCGTCGTCGCCGACCACGCAGAGATTGCGGTGGCTGCCGGCCAGCAGGCGAACCAGCCGGTACTGGACCTGGTTGGTGTCCTGGAATTCGTCGACCAGGATATGCCGGAACCGCCCCTGCCAGCGCTGGCGCACCTCCAGATCGGTTGCCAGCAGGCGTACGGTCCACAGCAGCAGGTCGCCGAAATCGAGGGCATTGGCCAGCTTCAGCTTTTCCTGGTAGCGGGCGTAGACCCTGGCGATCAACTCATTGGCGTAGTCGCCGGCCGGCAGCTCCTCCGGCCACAGTCCGCGGTTCTTGGCGTTGTCGATGGCCGCCGCCGCGGCCCGCGGCTTGAGGGTCTGCTCGGCGATGTTCAACTCCTGCAGGACGTTTTTCAACAGACGTTCCTGGTCACCGTCGTCGTAGATGGTGAAGGAGGAGGTGAAACCGAAGCGCTCCAGTTCCCGGCGCAGGATGCGCACGCAGGCGCTGTGGAAGGTGCTGACCCACAGCCCCTCGCTGTCGCCGAGGAGCTTTTCCAGGCGCTCGCGCATCTCGCCGGCCGCCTTGTTGGTAAAAGTGACCGCCAGGATCTCCCGGGGAGCGACGCCGTGCTCGCGGATCAGCCAGGCAATCCGGTGGGTCAGGGTCCGGGTCTTCCCCGACCCGGCCCCGGCCAGGATCAGCAGCGGGCCGTCGCCGTGCACCACCGCCCGGCGCTGTTCGCGGTTGAGTGCGGTCAGCAGGTCAGTCACGGGACGATCCTTTCAGCGAACGGCCCAGCAGGGCGCGGTTGTAGGCCGAGATGATGTCGCGCCGGGAGATGATGCCGATCAGCCGGCGGTGCGTTTCACGATCGACCACCGGCAGCTGCTCGATATTGCGGTAGCCGATCTTGCGCATCGCCTGGTCGAGATCCTCGTCCTCGTGGGCGGTAATCACGTTGTGGGTGGCGATCTCCTTGATCACGACCAGATCCATCAGATCCTCCTCGAAGGCCACCCCCATGAAGTCCTGCACCGACAGGATGCCGGTCAGTTCGTTGCGCTCGTTGACCAGCGGGAAATTGGTCTCCTTGTGGTCGGCGACGAACTGGGTGAACTCCCGCAGCGTCATGTTCTCCGGGACCGCCGCCGGCGCGCGGTTCATCACCGCGCCGACCAGCAGCGACTTCATGACGTTGCGCTCCTTGCCGGCCTCCAGGTCGATCCCCGCGCGGGCCAGATCGTACGTTTCCAGGCTGTAGCGATGGATGCGCCGGCAGATGGTCACGCCGATCACGCAGGTGAGCATGATCGGCACGATGACCTGGTAGGAGGAGGTGATCTCGAAGAGCAGGAAGATCCCGGTCATCGGCGCGTGGGTCGCCGCCGCCAGGAACCCCCCCATGCCGACCATGGCGAAGGCCCCCGAGGAAATGCCCATGGTCGGGAAGGCGAACTGCAGCAGCTTGCCGAACGTGCCGCCGGCGACCGCGCCGAGGAAGAGCGACGGGGCGAACACCCCGCCGGGGAGCCCCGAACCGAGGGTGATGGAAGTGGCGATCGCCTTCATCACCACCAGGGCGGCGAGAATGTACCACACCCCGTGGCCGTGGAGCACCTGCTCGATGAAAACGTAGCCGTTGCCGAAGACCTGCGGCAGGCAGACGCCGATGATCCCGACCAGCAGCCCGCCGAGCACCGGCTTGGCCAGGCGCGGCAGCTTCAGGGCGGCGAACAGATCCTTGATCCGATAGTGCCAGGTCATGAAGGTCGCGGCCAGCAGCCCGACCAGGACCCCGAGCAGCACGTAGAAACCGAGTTCCCAGAGGCTGCCGACCTCGTAGGCCGGCGGGTCGAATTCCGGGTGGTCGCCGAGCAGGGCGCGCGACACCACGGTGCTCATGCCGCTGGCGATGACGATCGAGGTGAAACTGGAGAGTTCGAAGGAGGAGAGGAGGACGATCTCGTGGGCGAAGAACACCCCGGCGATCGGCGCATTGAAGGTGGCCGCCACGCCGCTGGCCGCACCGCAGGCCACCAGGGTCTTGAGATAATCGCCGCCCATCCGGAAGCTCTGCCCGACCTTGCTGCCGATGGCCCCGCCGATCTGGGCGATCGGCCCCTCCTGGCCGGCCGAACCGCCGGTCCCGATGGTGATGGCGCTGGCCAGGCCGCGGGTGAAGATGGTGCGGGACGGCACCTTGCCGCCGCCGAGGTTGACCTCCTCGAGGAAGCGCGAGAAGCCGAAGCGCAGATCCTTGGCATAGTAGACACCCATCGGGATCATCAGGATGCCGCCGCACAACGGGAAGAGGATCAGGTAGAGGCGGTTCCAATCCCAGGCATCGGTGTCGATGGCAAAATGCGCCATCCCCTGGACGATCACCCCCTGGTGAATCAGGTCGATGGTCTGGCGCAGCGCGTAGTTGCCCAGGCCGGCCAGCACGCCGATGATCACGGCGAGGATCGCCAGAACCGTATTCTCGCTGAGCTGCAGACGGCTGACGACCGTGGTCATCAGCTGCCGCAGCCACTCCTGGGTCTGCCTGATCAAGGAGAGCTCCGAAAAAGTCGCGGGGTGCGGTAACCGCACCCCGGAGAATACTAGCACTACGGACGGGGGATGTAAATCAGCCCTGGGGCCGCTCCGGCTCCTCGATCCAGGCCTGCTGCAGCGACAGGTGACGGAGGAATTCGGCGGCGTGGAGAAAGCGGTCGGCGCTGACCGGCACGTTCAGCTCCTCCTCACCGCGCTGCACCGAAAAAGCGAAGCCGCTCTTGCCGCCGCGCTCCCAGCGCTCGACCGTCAGGCGCGTCTGCACTTCGCCGTCCCGCCCTTCGAAGCGGTGGTTCAGGCTCTCCTTGCCGCCCCCCTGGAAAACCTTGTGCATCTTGCCGTGCAGTTCGAAGGCCTCGGCCGGTTCGGCGACGAAGCGGATCGCGCTGCTGCCGCTTTCCAACTTGAAGAAGCGCAGGGCGATGCGCCCCTCGACCGCGCGCCCCTCGCTGCGGCGCTCATGCGGGGCGATCGAGACCCCGGACTGCTTGGCGTAGATGGTGACCTGCGGAACCTTGTTGCTCATGACTCCCTCCTGGGGGTGAAATAGCCGCAAGCGCGGCGAAATAACATGACAAAGGCAAAACGGTGCGGGGCGGACGGGGCCGCCCCGGGCTATTCGACGGTCACGCTCTTGGCCAGATTGCGCGGCTGGTCGACGTCGGTCCCCTTGAGCACGGCGATGTGATAGGCCAGCAGCTGCATCGGAATCGAGGTCAGCACCGGCATCAGCTCATCGACGGTCGCGGGGACGGTCAGCACCGTATCGACCTTGGCGGCCAGTTCCCCGGCGCCCCGGTCGGTGACCGCCACCACCTGGCCGCCGCGGGCCTGCACTTCCTCGAGATTGGCGGCGACCTTTTCGAACGTGTCGTTGTGCGGGGCGAGGACCACCACCGGCAGGTCTTCGTCGATCAGGGCGATCGGGCCGTGCTTCATCTCGCCGGCGGGATAGCCCTCGGCATGGATGTAGGAGATCTCCTTGAGCTTGAGCGCCCCCTCCAGCGCGATCGGATACTGGTTGCCGCGGCCGAGATAGAGGAAATCGCGGGCGTGGAACAGTTCGTGGGCGAGCTTCTCGATGGCGCCGTCGAGCTCCAGGCAGGCCTCGACCTTGCGCGGCAGACCGACCAGGGCATCGACCAGGGCGCGGCGGGTCTGCAGGTCGAGGGTGCCGCGCACCTGGCCGACATGCAGGGTAAAGAGCACCAGCGCCACCAGCTGGGTGGTGAAGGCCTTGGTCGAGGCCACGCCGATCTCCGGACCGGCATGGGTGTAGATCACCCCGTCGCTCTCGCGGGCGATCGACGACTCCACCACGTTGCACACCGCCACCACCTTCCCCCCCTTGCCGTGGGCCTCGCGCAGGGCGGCGAGGGTATCGGCGGTCTCGCCGCTCTGGCTGATCACCACGGTCAGCGTGCGCGGCGTGACGAGCGGGTCGCGATAGCGGAACTCGCTGGCGATATCGACTTCGACCGGAATGCGGGCGTGCTTCTCCAGGAGGAACTTGCCGACCAGGCCGGCGTGCCAGGAGGTCCCGCAGGCCACGATGTAGATCCGCTCCAGACCGCGCAGCCACCCCTCGTCGAGCTTCATCTCCTCGAGGAAGACCGACGAGTGCTCCTCGCGCAGCCGGCCGGCGAGGGTGTCGGCAATGGCCCGCGGCTGTTCGTGGATCTCCTTGAGCATGAAGTGCCGGTACCCGCCCTTTTCCGCCATGACCGGACTCCAGGTGATGATCTTCGGGGTCTTGGCGACCGGCGCCCCGGCCAGCGTGGTGATCCGCATGGCGTCGGCGGTGAAGACCACCAGTTCACCGTCCTCGAGGAAGATCATTTCGCGGGTGTGCGAGAGCATCGCCGGGATGTCGGAGGCCACGAAAAACTCCCCCTTCCCCTGGCCGACCACCAGCGGCGAGCCCTGCTTGGCGGCGATCAGCCTGTCCGGCTCGTCGGCGCAGAGGATCGCTACGGCATAAGCCCCGCGCACCTCGCCGAGCGCCTTGCGGACGGCGCCCTCGAAATCGGCCCCCTCCTTGGCGTGCTGCTCGATCAGATGGGCGATGATTTCGGTGTCGGTCTCCGAGCAGAAGTGATGCCCCTGGCCGCGCAGCCGCTCCTTGAGCTCCAGGTAGTTCTCGATGATGCCGTTGTGCACCACCACGAAACTGCCGGCCTTGTGCGGATGGGCGTTGGTCTCCGAGGGCCGGCCGTGGGTCGCCCAGCGGGTATGGCCGATCCCCGGGGCTCCGGAGAGCGGGTCGCAGCGCAGCAGCTCCTCGAGGCGGGAGAGCTTCCCCTCGGCCCGGCGGATGTCGATGGCGCCGGCGCGGGCGCAGGCGATCCCGGCCGAATCGTAGCCGCGGTATTCGAGGCGGCGCAGGCCGTCAAGAACGATGGGGGTCGCATCCTGCGGCCCGATATAACCGACGATTCCACACATGCTCGTTATTCCTTCGGGCCTGGCCGGCCTTTTGCGGTCTTGTTGCGCTTGCGCGACACCCAGCCCTCGATCACCTTCTGCTCGGCACGGGTGATCGCCAGGGCATCGGCCGGCACATCCTTGGTGATCGTCGAACCGGCCCCGATCAGGCTCCCCCGGCCGACCCGCACCGGGGCGACGAACTGCACGTCGGAACCGACGAACACGTCATCCTCGATAATCGTGACGTGCTTGTTCACCCCGTCGTAGTTGCAGGTGATGGTGCCGCAGCCGACGTTGACCCCGCTGCCGATCTCGGCATCGCCGAGGTAGGTCAGGTGGCTGGCCTTGCTCCCCTTGCCGATCGCGGCCTTCTTGGTTTCGACGAAGTTGCCGATCTTGTTCTCTCCCGCCAGCACCGTCCCCGGCCGGAGATGAGCCATCGGACCGATGTCGGTGTCGGCGCCGACCGTCGAGCCGGCGAGCACCGACCCGGCCTTGACGTGCACCCGGTCACCCAGCGTGCAGTCGGTGATGATCACCCCCGGCTCGAGCTCGCAGTCGCGACCGACAACGGTACGACCGCGCAGGTGGACGCCGGGGTGGATCGTGGTGTCGGCACCGATCGTCACCTCGGGCTCGATGTAGGCCGTCAGCGGATCAAGCAGCGTCACCCCGTTGCGCAGGTGCCCCTCGTTGATGCGGCCGCGCATCACCTTGCCCGCCTCGGCCAGCTGTACCCGGTCGTTGATCCCCATCGTCTCCTCCGCGCACGCGGCGGCCAGCGCGGCCACTCTCTCCCCGGCGGTGCGGGCGGCGGCGACCACGTCGGTCAGGTAGTATTCGCCCTGGGCGTTGTCGTTGGTCAGCCCCGCCAGGAGCGTGAAGACCCGCGGCGCAGCGAACACGTAGATGCCGGTATTGATCTCGCGCACGGCCCGTTCCTGCGCCGTGGCGTCCTTCTCTTCGACGATCCGCTCCACGCCGTCGCCACCGCGGATGATCCGCCCATAGCCGCGCGGGTCGTCCATTTCGGCGGTCAGCACCGTGACCACCGCCCCCTGGCGGCGATGATGCTGCAGCAGCGCCGCGAGCGTCTCCGCCCGCAGCAGGGGGACATCGCCGCACAGCAGCAGCAGCTCGCCGGTGAAGCCGGCGAGCGCCGGAACGGCGCAGCGCAGGGCGTGCCCGGTACCGAGCTGCTCGGCCTGCAGGGCGAAATGGACGCCGGTGTCGGCAAACGCAGCCCTGACCCGGTCGGCGCCATGACCGACGACCGCCACCACCGGTGCTGCCCCGGCCGCGCGGGCCGTGGCCACGACATGGGCGAGCATCGGCTTCCCCGCCACCGGGTGGAGAACCTTCGGCAGGCTCGATTTCATGCGGGTTCCCTGGCCGGCGGCCAGGATCACGGCGGCAAGTGCGGCAGACATCGCTCCCCCTTGATGAAAGTGTGTCATTATTTCGGAAAGCCGCGGGGAGGTCAAGGTGTGAGCGGCGCGCTTTCCCTTTGCCTTGGTACAGCGGCTTCAGTATAGTAGCCTAATCGCCAATATTGCGCTTATTCGCCTATGTCCACGCAAAGCCAGAAAATCAAGAAGCTCAACGAGATCGAGCGGCAGCTGCGTAAGCAGGCTCAGCAACCGCTCACCGGGCGCGCCAACCTCGAAGCCGAGTTGCAGATCATCGAAGCCGATTTCAAGGCGCTCGAGATCTCGTACGAGCAGTACTTCATGGGGGTCGAGCGCTTCGAACCGGCCAAGGAGCGGCAGATTCTCGCCTTGCGCCTGCGGCGCATGATCAATACCCACATCCCCCAAACCGACCTGCGCTTCCGCCTGCAGAACGTCAACAGCCGCTTCCAGAGCTACACCTCCTACTGGGACCGGATTCTGCGCCTGATCGAGGAAGGCCGCTACCAGCGCCAGCTGAGCCACATGAAGTGGGCCCAACAGCTCGGCGGGAAACCGGCGCCGGGGGCACCGGCAGGCACACCGCCGGACCCTCTCGACCGGATTTACCGGGAGCTGTCCGAGGCGCACGCGTCCTGCAGCATCCCGGCCCCCCGCCGCGAGCAGGTCGCCGAGTTCCTCAAGCGCCAGTCGGGGGCCATTCGCGAACGGTTCGGCGATCGCCCGGTCGATCTCGTGGTCGTCGTCGAGGACGGCAAACCGAAGATCAAGGTTCGCGCCAAGGGGTAGCCGCAGGGATGGCGGCCAATCGCAGCAAGACCGCGCTTGTCCTCACCGGCGGCGGGATCATGGGCGCCGCCTACGAGATCGGCGCCCTGACGGCTCTCGACCGGCTCTTCGCCCGCGGCTTCTCCTCGCGGCGCTTCGACATCTACCTGGGAATCAGCGCCGGCTCGGTCATCGCCACCCTGATGGCCAACCGCATCCCCGCCGACGGCCTCTTCTCCGCCATCAGCAGCAACCGCCGCAGCGTGTTCAACTGGCAGCGCCGCGACATCTACCAGCCGGACTGGCGGGTGCTGCTGCGCACCCTGGGGGAACTGCCGCGCAAACTGCTGCAGGTCCGCCGCAACTATCGGCACAACCGCTGGGTCTTCAACCCCCGCGACGTCCCGCACCTGCTCTTCGAACAGTTCCCCTCCGGGGTTTTCTCCCTGGAGCCGATGCAGCGCTACCTTTGCCACGCCTTCCGCACCGAAGGGGTCTGCGACGATTTTTCCTGTCTGAAGAGCGAGTTGTACATCCCGGCCTACGATCTCGATCGCGGCACCCGGGTGGTCTTCGGCACCCCGGAGCACCGCAGCATGCATATCTGCCAGGCAATCACCGCCTCCTGCGCCATCCCGCTCTTTTTCCGCCCGTACCAGATCGACGGGCAAAGCTACGTCGACGGCTCTTCCGGCCTGGTTACCCATCTCGACATCGCCGTTGAGCGCGGCGCCCGATTGATCGTCCTGGTCAACCCGCGCGTGCCGATCGACAACGATCCGGAACGGGCCTGCCTGCCGGCGCTTTCCAGCGGCCGCTGTTCCAGCGTGGCCGATCTCGGCATCCTGTTTACCTGGGAACAGACCCAGCGCATCGAAGCCCGCGAGAAGCTCCGCCTGGCACTCGATTTTTACCGGCAGAAGCACCCGGACATCGACATCCTTCTGATCGAACCGGGGAGCGACGAGGCCCTGCTCTTCTTCCAGGGACCGATGTCGAGCCAGGCCCGCACCCAGGTCATGCACCACGGCTATGCCCTGACGCTGGCCGCCCTGCGCGAAACCTACCCGGCGCTGGCCGGCATCTTCGCCCGGCACGGCATCGCCACCACTGCCGACCGGCTGCATGCCGAGCCACCGGAGATGCCGACCCCGCCATAAGCCCCCCAAAAAACAAAGCGGGGCTCCGGTTACACCGGAGCCCCGCTGGCTGATTCCACCATCACCGATACCGGGCCGTTCAGGCAACCTTCGAGAAACGGTGCACGTAACGCGGCCGCTCGACGATGAACCCCTTGATCTCGTCGACCGCCGGCACCCGGCCGGCGACCCTCACGACATCGTCCAACATCAGGGCGGGAGCCACGTAAACCCGGTGATCGATCATTTTCCGCCGGTCGCGATAGAGGTGAACCTCGGCCTCGACGCCCAACTGGGCCAGGGCCTCGCGCACGTTGTCAAGAACACGTTCGCCGCGCGATTCGCTTTCGGGTTTGCACAGGATGTCGATGCGCATGGCGTCTTCCTTTCGCAGAATAACCAACCTTTCATGTCAATTATAGAAAGGCCGCCGCAAAAGGCAAGAAAAAAGCGACTAAATCAGTCAGGCAAAGAAGGTGCGGGCTCCCCCGGTTGGCGGGGTCAGCGCGGCGGGGGGGTATCGCCGTAATTCCGTTTCAGCACGTGTTTGACGCGGGCGATCAGGCGGATCGGATTGATCGGCTTGGCGACGAAATCGTAGTAGCCCATGTCGAGCAGCTTGGCTTCCTCTTCGGCGGAAGATTTGGACGACAGGGCAATGACCGGGATGTGCCTGGTCTGCACGTTGCTCTGCAGGGCGCGGAACATCTCGTAGCCGTCCATCCGCGGCATGACCGTGTCGGAAATGATCAGGTGCGGCTTCTGCTGGACAGTCAGCTTGACGCCGTCGGCGCCGTTTTCCGCTTCGAGCAGAAGATAGCCTTCGCGCTTCAGGGCGGCAACCACGGCAGAGCGCACCAGCTCCTGGTCGTCGACCACCAGGATCGTCCACCAGTTGTCCGCTTCCTGGCCGGCTTGTTCGGCGTCCTTGTGGTAATAGTGGCGGTTGACGGCCGCCTGGATCTCCGTCGGCGTGGTGACGCAGGGGATGATGCGCAGGCGTGATTTGAAGGAGAGGTTGTCGATCACCTCGATGTCGAGGGGATTGACCATGGCCAGGTAGAGGGAGTTGCCTTCCTGCTTGAGCGGAAAGACCAGCTTGCTCATCGCCGCGTCGGCCTCGACCAGGGCAAGAACCTCCGCGGGGAAATTGGCCCGGGCGATGTTGGCGACGGTCTTGAAGCCAAACTGGCGGGCCAGCGCGGCGGCGATGTCCTTTTCGGTCACCACACCCATGTGTTCGAGAACCTGGCCGAGCCGCCGGCCGGTACCGCGCTGGCGCTCGAGAGCCCGATTCAGCACCTCTTCGCTGACCACCTTGGCTTCCACCAGGATTTCACCGAACCGCTTGCGCTTTTGCATGGGCCTCCGCCTGATCGAAACTCCCCTCGCCCCCAAACCTCTCTAGTCTAGCAACTTCTCAAGGGAAAGCCAAGGGATTCGACCCATTACCCGATCCCTGCGGCGGCCGGTTCGAAACTGACCTTGAGGCCGCCCTGCCAGGCATCGACCCGGATGACCTGGCCGGGGACGGCGCTCTCGGCAATCAGCGCCCGGGCGATGCGGGTCTCCAGCTGGTGCTGCAGGTAGCGCTTGAGCGGCCGCGCGCCGTAAACCGGATCGTAGGCGGCATTGGCCACGAAGGTGCGCGCCGCGTCGGTCAGCTCCAGGCCGAGGTCGCGCGCCGCCAGGCGGTTGCGCAGCTCCGCCACCTGCAGATCGACCACGCGCTCGATCTCCGTCCGGGTCAGCGGCTTGAAGATAACGATATCGTCGACCCGGTTGAGGAACTCCGGGCGGAAGGCTCCGCGCAGCTCCATGAGCACGCGCTCGCGGGCCCCCTCGCGCAGGGTGCCGTCGGCGGTGACCCCGTCGAGCAGATGGGGCGAGCCGATATTCGAAGTCATGATGATCACCGTGTTCTTGAAATCCACGGTCCGCCCGTGGCTGTCGGTGATCCGGCCATCGTCGAGAAGCTGCAGCAGGACGTTGAACACGTCGGGGTGGGCTTTCTCGATCTCGTCGAACAGGACCACGCTGTAGGGGCGGCGGCGCACCGCCTCGGTGAGCTGCCCCCCCGCCTCGAAGCCGACGTAGCCGGGAGGGGCGCCGATCAGCCGGCTGACGGCGTGCTTCTCCATGTACTCGGACATGTCGATGCGCACCAGGTTCTGCTCGGAGTCGAACAGCGCCTCGGCCAGGGTGCGCGCCAGCTCGGTCTTGCCGACCCCGGTGGGCCCCAGAAAGATGAACGAGCCGATCGGCCGCTTCGGATCCTTGATCCCGGCGCGGGCGCGCAGCACCGCGTCGGCCACCAGCTCGACCGCCTCGTCCTGGCCGACCACCCGCCGGTGCAGCAGTTCGTCGAGCCGGAGCAGCTTTTCGCGCTCCCCCTCGACCAGGCGGGTGACCGGGATGCCGGTCCAGCGGGCGACGATGGCGGCGATCTCCTCTTCGGTGACCTCCTCGCGCAGCAGGCGCGGCCCGCCGTCAAGCGTTTTCGCCTCGGCCTCCTTCAGTTCCCGCTCCAGCTGCGGCAGGCGGCCGTGCTTGAGCTCCGCGGCCTTGTTCAGGTCGTAGCTGCGCTCGGCCACAGCGATTTCCTGGCGCACCTGCTCGATCTGCTCGCGCAAGAGCTGCAGTTTCCTGATCGCCTCTTTTTCGCCGGCCCACTGCACCCGCAACGTGTCAGCCTGCGCTTTCAGGTCGGCCAGTTCCCGGCGCAGCGCCTCCAGCCGCGCCTGGCTGGCCTTGTCCTTCTCCTTCTTCAGCGCCGCCTCTTCGATCTCCAGCTGCATCACCCGGCGGGTCACCTCGTCGAGTTCGCCGGGGAGGGAGTCGATCTCGGTGCGGATCGTCGCGCAGGCCTCGTCGACCAGGTCGATCGCCTTGTCGGGGAGGAAGCGATCCGAAATATAGCGGTCGGAGAGGGTCGCCGCAGCGACCAGGGCGTTGTCCTGGATGCGCACGCCGTGGTGGACCTCGAAGCGCTCCTTCAGGCCGCGCAGGATGCTGACCGTGTCCTCGACATCGGGCGGCGCAACCAGCACCGGCTGGAAGCGCCGCTCCAGGGCGGCGTCCTTCTCCAGGTGCTGGCGGTACTCGTCGAGGGTGGTGGCGCCGATGCAGTGCAGCTCGCCCCGGGCCAGCATCGGTTTGAGCATGTTGCCGGCGTCCAGCGACCCTTCGGCCTTGCCGGCGCCGACGATGGTGTGCAGTTCGTCGATGAACAGCAGGATGCGCCCCTCGCTCTGGCGGATCTCGGTAAGGACCGCCTTGAGGCGCTCCTCGAACTCGCCGCGGTACTTGGCGCCGGCGACCAGCGCCCCCATGTCGAGGGCGAAGACGGTCTTCTCCTTGAGCCCTTCTGGGACGTCGCCGCGCACGATGCGCTGGGCCAGCCCTTCGACGATGGCGGTCTTGCCGACCCCCGGCTCGCCGATCAGCACCGGGTTGTTCTTGGTCTTGCGCGAGAGGATGCGGATCACCCGGCGGATCTCGGCGTCGCGGCCGATCACCGGGTCGAGCTTCCCCTTCTGCGCCTCCTTCACCAGGTCGCGCCCGTACTTCTCCAGCGCCTCGTAGGTCGCCTCCGGATCGGCACTGGTCACCCGCTGGTGGCCGCGCACCTCGGTCAGCACCTGCAGCAGGCGCTCGCGGGTCAGGTTGAACTGCTTCAGGAGCCGCCCGGACGCCGTCCGCGACCCTTCCTCCACCAGGGCGAGCAGCAGGTGCTCGACGCTGATGTAGTCGTCCTTGAGCCGCTTCGCCTCGTCCTCGGCTTTTACCAGCAGGGCGCTGAAGCGCTGGGTCACGAAGACTTTCCCCGGCTCGGCCCCCGGGCCGGAGACCGCCGGGCGCTGCTGCAGTTCCTCGCGCACCGCCCGGCCGAGAGCCGCCGGATCGAGGTCGAGGCGCGCCACCAGGCGCGGGACCAGGCCGCCTTCCTGCTCACACAGGGCGAGGAGCAGATGTTCGCCGTCGACCTCGACGTGCCCGCAGCGCACCGCCAGGCTCTGGGCGGCCTGCAGGGCTTCCTGGGATTTCAGCGTAAAGCGGTTGATGTCCATGACCAGTCCTTCTCCCGTCTGATTGCGGTCAGGGTTGAATTATAGCAGCCGGCAACCGGACTGCCGGCAACGCCCGGGGAAGAAGAAAGGGCCGGGTGCGCCCGGCCCTCTCCGTTCAGTGCCGCGTCTCGATGGCGATCTTGCGCGGCTTGGCGGCTTCCGCCTTGGGCAGGTGCAGGGTCAGCACGCCGTTTCTGATCTCGGCCCGGGCCCTGCTCGCATCAAAGGTCTCGGGCAGATGGAACTGCCGCCAGTAGCCGTCCATGGCGTATTCGCGCCAGAGCAGGCTGCCGGTGCCGAACACCGCTTTCCCCTCGATGGTCAGCACCCCCTGGTCGACGCTGATCTCCAGGTTCTGCTCGTCGAGCCCGGGGACGTCGGCCGTCAGGATCAGCCCTTCGTCGGTCTCGACGATATCCACCGGCGGCGTCATGTAGCGGGCCGTCGAGCGGGTCGCTTCGCGGCTTACGGCCTGGTCATTGCTGACGGTCATGCTTTTGTCGGTCATGGCTGGTCGCCTCCTTTCCTTTGTTGAGTCCGTTCAGCGCACCTTGATGCTGATCCGCTTCGGCTTGGCTTCTTCAGCCTTGGGCAGCGTCACCAGCAGCAGGCCGTTGCGGTATTCCGCCCGGACCTTGTCCGGGTTGATCTCGACCGGCAGTTCGATGCTGCGCAGGAACCTGCCCGTGCCGCGTTCGCGGCGGTGCCAGGTCCGGCCGCTCTTCTCTCTGTCGCCCGCGCTCCGCTCGCCGGCAAGGGTCAGGGTGTTGCCGAGCACGTTCATGTCGAGCTTGTCCGGTTCGACCCCCGGCAGCAGCGCTTCGACGTAAATGTGGTCGTCATCCTCGCGCAGGTTGACGCGCGGCCAGTCGCGCAGACCCAACCCCGCTTCGAAGCCGGGACCGAACAGCCGCCCCAGACCGAAGCCGCGAAACACCGTGTCGATGTCGCGCTGCATCTGGTTCATCTCCCTTAACAAATCCCAGTTCCTCATGGCTGATCACCTCCTGGTTCTTTTCTCCCGGGCTGTCCCGGTTTTTGCGTCACCTGTCTTTCACTATTTCAAAGGGTGTGCCAGCCAAGGCGCGGAATATTTTATCAATGATTACGATATTTTATCTTCGCGAGCCCTGCCGTGGCGAGGCGCTTGCGACGTCGCAAGTTTTTGCTTGAGACGTCTTGCGACGTCGCGAGAAAGCCAACAGGGACGAAGCGGCAGGGGCTCAGCGCCGGTCCAGACCGTCGCGGGTCAGTCCCAGCTTTTCCAGGTAGCGGTAGAGGGTCGCCCGGTGGACGCCGAGCAGGCGGGCGGCGACGGTGAGGTTGCCGTCGATCAATTTACGCAAAACGTTAAAAAAAGACGTCAGGATGAATGGGGGAAATTACCCGTCAAAACTGAAAAGCCCCTGATTGGCATCTTCATCGGGTGCAGCCCTCCCATCCCACTCCGTCGGCAATTCATTCAAGAAACAACCATGCTCGGCGAGAATCTTGTCCAGCTCACGGAAATCATCGCTGTTTAGCTTCACAACTACATGCAGATAGAGCATGTCGTGAGCAAGAAGCTGGCGCAGGGTCGTGATCTCGCCGGCCACCAATAGGTTGAAAGTGTTTTCTGGCAGGCCGACATGCTCCAGATGGAGCTCCAGCAGAGCCAGGTTGGTTACCGATGGTTTGAAAGCCTCCGGCACGGCCTCGGCCGTTGCGGTGTCCACTCCAAACTCATTGGCTAGTGCCTTGTGAGTGATCTCCCGGTCCACCAGCGATGCCGGCTTCCCGTAACTGAGCCGGGAATACTCGCGAATAAAATGTGCCGACTGTTCGTCCGCGACTTCCGTGGTGAGTTCGGTGCGGAAGCTGAAGGGGGGCGTGATCTCCGGCCCCAGGTTCATCCGCGCATAGCCGTGGAAATTAGGCAGGGCCATGACATCGAGCGCTTCAAAGTAGGGGCGTAGCCCCCTCGAGAGTTCTTCGGCATCATGGGCCCCCGCGCGGAACGTCAGGAAGGTGCCGACGTTGCCGAACACCGCCGAAAGCAAGTCGTTGCCGTCCGCACCCTGGAGGTTACCGAGTTGGGAGCAGTACTGGGTCGACAGAACCAGCCCCATCCGGTACTTGCGCACTTCCGCCAACATCTCGGCGAAGTTCTCGCGCGGCAGGTTGTGGGCCTCGTCGACATAGAGGAAGAAGTCGCGGCGTCGCTCCATGGGGCGCTCCCCACGCTGCATGGCTGCCAGCTTGAAGCGCAGTACCATCATGTTGGCGAGCAGGGCGCTGACCTGGCTGCCGAAGCGTCCCTTGCCGAGCTTGACCAGCAGGATTTTCCCGGAGTCGAGAATGTCGTCGAAGTCGAGGGATGACTTCTGCTGGCCGACGATGCGGCGTAGGTTGCTATCCGCGACGAAACGAGTGAACTTGGAGGTGATGTACTGGGACATATTGTCCCATGAAGCCTCCCCGCCGGCTCTCTCGGCCTCGCGCAGGAAATTGTGCGCCAGCGGGTCGTCGCAGGTATCGCGCAACCAGTGGCGAAAATCCCGATCGACATATGCCCGGTGAAAATCGAGGATCGTCGGAACGAAGCCCTTTCTCGGCTGGCTGCCCATGAGCATGCGCAAAACATTGCGGAACTGATTTTCGAACATCGGCCCACCGGTCGAGCGCATGTCGTAGACGTGGTCGAGTACCCGGTAAAGCTCGTCGATGATCAGGTCCCGCTCCATGATGGTACGCCAGGCGATGAGGTTGAAGCCAATCGGCCGCTCCCAGTCGAGGAAGTCGAACAGGATCACCTCCTCACCACGCTCCTTCGGGATCCGTCGCAAGACGTTCTCGACCATGTCGCCGTGCGGGTCGATGACCGCCACTCCACGGCCGGCATGGATGTCTTGGACAATCATGGACTCCATCAGGCTGGACTTGCCTGTGCCGGTCTGGCCGAGGATGAAAATATGCCGCATCCGTTCTTCTACATCGATCTCGACCGGTTGGCTGACACCCATGTGTTCGTTGACGAACAGCCTGATGGTGGCTCCCCGGCCTTCCCGCTCCGCCGGCAATTGGGCCAGGGCGGTGCGGAACCGCTTGACCTTCAGGCCGGGGATATCTCGATTCGGCGGGGACGGCAGGCGGAATGCACATGCGGCCTCCCCCAAGCTAAAGGCGGCATCATCGGCGAAAAAGTCAGCCCGCAGAGCCGCGCTCGCCGGGACGTCCCGCAAGGTGTAGCCGCCCTTGAAAAAGTGCGCGGGGTCGTTGCCTTGCGGCAGATGAGTCAGGGCCGCGCCGAGAACGCGCGGGTAGGCGCTATCGAGAGGCCCTTCCGCAAGGAGGTAGACGCCAACGGCAAAACACGGCCCCTGCAACGCCACCATTCGGCTGACGTACTGGTTGCGCAGGGCATGAACCAGCGATCCCGACGCGGTGGCATCCCGGTCGTTCTGCAACAGCAAGTAATCCTCGCATTGACGTAGAGCCTCCCGAAGTGCCTCACGTTCCCGGGCGGTCGAGGAAAGTGGCCGCAGCCGCAGGATGATCAACTGCGGGTCGATCTGGCAGGTCAGGGTGTCGAGCAGGCGGCCCCAGTCATCAAGCTCCGGGACCCAGGGGGCGAGGTGGAAGACCGTCGGCGTGGCAGCTTCTTTTTCCTCCCGGCAGCCATCTCCCGCCGATAAAAAACCGATATCCTTTCGTTGTTCCAACGGTTTGGCGAGAGATATTTCCTCGCGGCGCCGCTGGAGTGACACGGCATGCTTTGGTTTCATCCACCCCAACGCCCAATCCAGCTCCCCGGCGTCGGTCACCGGCTCGCACACAGCTTCGGGGACATGCGCCGATAAAAGGGGCAGCAGAGTCAGATACCTGGTGGCAAGGAGTTCCCGTGCCGTGTCGGCCTTCTCCCCCGGGCAGCGGATCAGGCAATGGAAGTTGATCAAGCTCTGGGTACGGCGTGTCAGGTCCGGCACCACCGACAGACGTAGTTCCAGAATCGTATCGACCCAGTCGGAGATGGCGGAGAGCAAGGCTTCGCGGGCATGGTGCAACTGCCGGGGATCAACCTTGGCGGCTATGGGGTATTTACCCCCTTCAGCCTCGCCGTAAAAAGTATCGACCAGCAGAGAACTGTGAAGCAATGAGCTGATGCGGATGGCCGCGACGGCTTCAACGCCGACCGGGGAGGAGATGACTTTCAGGTGGGGAAATTGCATGGTCAGCGGGCCTCCAAGCCAAGAAACAAATGGACATAGCAGGCCAGATCGCCGATCAGCTTGCGGTCGTCACCCAGGCTTTCGCGCCAAGAGTTGTCCTCGTCCTCCTTGGCCATGTTGCGGCCCATGATGTTGACGCTGTCGATAAACGCGTTGTGCGCCAGGGTCCGGCGCTGGTCTCGCGCGAGACGTTCCTCGCGAGACAGAAGCGGCCACTCGGCACGGATCCGGGCATAATCGCAAGCTCTGCGCAGGAGATCCCTGCGCAGGGCGGTCAGGGTGGATTCCCTGATGGCGTCGTAACACTCCCTGGCAACCTGGTGTGCCAACATGGGTCTTCCTCCGGTCTGCTTTATTCGTCTTCGTTCAGGGTCATGACCACCACGGTAATGTCGTCGGTCGATCCTCGTCGGCGGGACTGAGTGGCCAGTTCCTCGGCCGCGGCACCCGGATCACCGCAGCGATCCATGGTCGTCGCAACCAGTTCGGCCGCGGCTTGGGCCGAAAACGCCTTGGTGACGCCATCGCTCATCAACAAGAGAACGTCGTCTTCGGCAATGGCCATGGTCGTGATATCGATCTGCAGTTTGTCGCCAATCCCGAAATAGCGAGTGAGCGCTCCGCCCTGCTCGTGAGCAAAAGTCATCTGGCGGGGTCCTTCGCCGGGGCTCAGCAGCATGCCCACTGTATCGCCTGCGTGGAACACCGTCAGCTGGCGCTCGTGCACCCAGGCCACGGTGCCGGCACAGCCGCCCAGCGAACGTTTGGTGCCGGAGACAACGCCCCAGTCGTACATCTCCTGATTGGTCCGTTGGAGGAGTTGGCGAAGTCCTTCAGAAGACGCTGGGTGCTGACCGGTATTGCGATAGAACGCCAGCAGCCCGTCGGCCATGGCCTGAGCGGCGGGCATCCCTTTAGGTGCTGAACTGATACCATCAAAGACCGCGACGATCTCGCCACGGCCGCTTTGCGCCACCAGAGGAACAGCCCGCGTCAACAGCCGGTAGCGGTCTTCGTAAGGGTGTTTCGGGCTGGACAGCCAGGAAACGGCGGCGTTGCCTCTACGTTCGGTTGGTATTGGCATCGGACAACATCCCCATCGACTCAGTTCTGCGATAGCATGCATTGATAATGAGCACATTTACCGGCAACGTCCAGCATCTTCCGCCTCGCCACAATGAACAGACAGGACGGCAGCCTACGCCGCCGCCCTGCGTTTCGCGGCTCATCCCGTGACTATTTTTTGTAGAGGAACCCAAGCAGCGGGTACTTCGTACTTGCCAGCAATTCGCGGCCGCCACTCCGATAAAGGACCGAAACCTTGTTTGGCGAGACTTCCACGAAGGTACATTCCAATATGCGGCGATTGTCGATCTTGTAGACTTCCTTCTGACCGGTGCTGCTCTTCCAGTTGGCATGGCGCACGGTCCAAGCCCGCTTGCCATTCCAGGTGCTTTTTCCGACGACGTAGGCCACATGGCCGACCGAGGAGAACAAGCCGCTGTTGAATACCATAATGTCGCCAGGATAACCTATGGTCCCACGCTTGGCGTTAGTTACCAGGTTTTCGGCATACCACAGGCAGGCATCACGCCCGTACTTGCGGGAGAAAATCAGATCCCAACCCATCCGGTCGGCCAACCCATCGACCAACCATGTACACTCTCCGGCAGGCAGAGGATTGCTCTTGACGGTATTGCCGGAGATATAACGGCCCACGCTCCAGTCAACGGCGAGGGCGGTGGAGGCTGTGGCGACGACGAGACCAGCGACGACGATGAGCTTCAGGATCGACTTGAACATGATTTGCCTCCTTCAGGGTTGAGTGCTTTCCGGTTGAGATTGACTAGCGACGGAACCGGTTCAAGCTGGAGACCAGCCGGTCGAGATCGGCTTGCTCGTTGCCAAGCAGAATCTCCTCTTGGGCTGCTGCCGAAATCAGTTGCTGAAGACTCTTTTCTTCTTTGGCGACAGTTGCTTCCTCTGCCTGAATGCGATCACGCCGCTCGTCGGATGTGGCCACGGAGCCATCCGCGAGGATGTCGGCCAACTGCCGCCGCAGGTTGGCCAATTCGGTCTGCCCGGCCTTGATGCTTTCGGTGAGCGTCTTTAGATTGCGGACCCGATCCCCCACCACATCGCGTTGCATCTGAATCCGGGTGAGCAGTTCGCCGTAGGCGTAGTAGTCGCGGGCCAGCCGGCCGATCTCCTGGCGCAGTTCGCGGACCTCCCCGGTGAGGACATCGACCTTGCGCTCCAGGTTGTCGGCCGCTCCGGCCGCCGGGGCAACAGTCAGCCCAGCGAAAAGGAGCGCCGGCAGGAGCCCGGTCCTAATCATCGGTTGCAGCTTGGTGTTCATGTGTGACCTCCTTGTTGAAATGGGCGAATGCCCGGTTGTCATTGAGTGTTACGTCGACGTGATGTCACTCTATGCCGCAAAAATTGCGAACGCCACGATGTCAATGTTGAATGATTCCAGCTCATCCAAGGCCGGGAGACACACCAAGAGGTTGACTGGAAAGGTCAGCAATGCTGACCTGATGGCACGGAGAAGCGGCAAATAGATGACAGTGCGATTGCGCCTGCGTCGCGCCGGCGGGAGGCCGATTACTCGTTGCGGGGGAACTTCACCAGTCTGGCTGCGGCGGCGAACGTCAGCCCGCGAGCGACCAGTTCAAGGGCCAGCAACCTGCGTGCCTCGGCGTTGCGCTCATGTAGCGACACCAAGTCCGGGTTGCCGACTAGGGCTCCCTGGGCAGGCTCCGCCCCGGCGATCTCGATGGTGTTTTCGTTGCCGATCCGTTCCGCCTTGCGCATCGTTGCCTCCTGATGGACGGTGGTTGAACCATCATCAGCTTGGCATGTGCAAAGGGCAGAAACAATTTGGGCAATGTTGAGTTGATAGACCGGTACGGAAGGCGAGGGAAGGGGACTGTACTGTCTGGAAAGAATTGAACCTCCTTCCATGGGTGGGCAACCATACAGGCAGCCCCCTATGGAAGGAGGTAGCAGAGGTTACTCCCGGCACTGATAATAGTCTGCGTCGGCTTTCTTCGCGGTTTCGGCCAGATCATCGGCGTAATCAGCAGTCTTGTCTCTCAACATATTTCGGAATTTTTCCAGAAAATCTTTCCGTGATTCCACAAACGCTCGTTCCATTGCATCCATCTCGACGGATTGCAGCGCACGCCCATTTCCAATTCTTTCATAAAACTTCACTTTCAACCCGTAAGGGATTTTGCTCTCGACAGCAGTGTTAAGGGAGAGATATTCGTTGAACAACTTCTCGCACCCCCCCCCGGAGAGGAATACAACCTTGGCGCCAGGTGTTGCGGAGCCCCCACATTTTGGTGTGGCTTTTTCGGGTTGGCGTGTGGGTTTCGCGGCCGCGACAATGGTGAAACTGACCGCATTCGAAGTCGCTCCGTCGGCATTTTTGACCTTGAGAGAATAATTTCCAGGCGATAAGGGTGTGGCCAATTTAAGGGTGAATTTGCGAACTTTATTGTCCTTGCCGGGCAAGGCGACGTGGTTGACCAGTCGAGCGCTGGAGTCAAAAATCTCCACGGAAGCATTTTCGCTGAATTTCCGTCCGCGAAGTTCGAAGACGATGCTGCCTTCAGGTGTAACTTCGTGAAGGGCCTTGTCGATGGAGGGCACAACCGGGCGAACCCTCGGCTCTGAAATGACTGGCGGTGCCGGCGGCAGTTCGGCCTTAGGCTTTTCTTCCCTACCGGGCAACTCCATATGCGACTCAGATATTGTCGTGGCTACGGGGGAGGGCGGAGTTGCGGTCTTCTGCTCTTGTGGGCAGTTAGTATCAGGCGGACATTTCTGAAAGATGCCGCAGCCGGCAGACAGCAAAAGTACTGAAATAATCAGGAGTGTGAAATACGTCCTGCTACTCAGAAAAGTACGCATATCAGTGAAATATTTCATAATAATCGCGCCCAATAAATTCAGCTAATTTCCTTCGCGTAAATCAAAACTTTGGCCTCATAACTCTTACGCCACGTGTCGTCAGTTGGATCTTTTTCTATGCCAATGTCTTTCTTGAGCATGACCGCCGCATAAGCTCTCTGCAAACCATACAAATGCTCCAACAGTAGCTTACGTAAACTTACGGTATATTTCAGTAATGACTCTGAAGTCGACACTGCCATGCCAAAGAGTGCGGCAATGACGCACGCAAGTATACTGCCCCAAATCAATCTAACTATGCAAACAGCAATTATTAATACTAATCCAACGACAAGGAGTCCAACATACTTCCACTCAGCATTATATTTGACGCCTTCTAGACTGGCGCGTTTATGTTCATAACACATGGTGCCGATTGCGAAACCGGCCATGAGACCTCCGAGCAGCAGTCCGACTGCCAACGCAATAAGTCCCCAACCGGCGTCACCAAACGCCACAAGATAGATAAAAAAAGACAATTCACAGCCACCGGCCAAAAACAAGATCGACCACCACCATCTGACCGAATTATTCCTTGGCGTAATGCTAACAACGGACTTAAAGCTGCTGTCTATGTTTGCCTGCGAAGATATGGTGTCAAGATTATACATTCGCACTAAGGCGGGAGATATCAGAAGATCGTAATGCTTGAGCGTTTCGGCAACAATCGCTTCTTTTAATGACTTATCGCCTATGGTGGTGACCGCCATACTCACCTGTGCATTTGCTTCTTTATCAAGAAGTTTTTCAATTTTTTTACGGTCTTGCTCGTAAACGGTACTAATAGCTAGCTGTTTTGCCTCGCCAAGTTCTTCGACTTCCTTGATCGATGTCCCGCCGATTTCTACCGTTGCTGATGCAGTGTTGACTTTTAATATTGTGTTGTCACCCACGACACAACCTCCTTATTTGCATAAGAATTATGATGTGGCTAATTATTATTGCGCAATATCTTTCCCGCTCGCAAGGCAACACTATCTCGTCAGCAAGAGCAGCTTCTCCAGTTAGACAACATGCCTCCCAATGCTCGTCGAACCGATTACCGCCATATTCTTCACGCGCCCGCACATGGCCACTTGCTAACTGACCGTCGGCAGCGGAAACTTGTTGGCGTCAACCGAAGGGCCTTTGGCCTTGATCTCCTTACCCTCGACAGCGGCGGGGTTGCGGACGATTTCGCCGATGTCGGTAAAGCCGAAGGGGGAATAGTCGCAGGCGCAGAGGAAAAGAACCTATAAGGTCAGGATGAGGCGAAAACAACGTATGACACCCCCCGGAATGCCAATCTCGCCACAATCACCGACACATTAACGTCAATTGCCATAAAAAACAACCATTTCAACATTGACTACACCAATCGATCATCGCAACATGAACGGCCGAGCGCCTTATCTGGCCCTTATCGGCGGATTACCAAAGAACGGAAACGAAACCGAAGAAGTTGCTTGCTCCGCCACACCGCTAGGGGCGGCAGTGTCAGGCGAATACTATCTCTGCACAACAAACTATAAATTCCGGAATTGTCTTGATGCGCCAGAAGACGACTACCTCCAGAATCAATTGCTATATCACATAAGATTTTTAGTATAAGAAGCCAGCTCCTCATGAATAAATCCATTTGTCGCTATGAATGAAGTATTTTTCTCAAAATTTATCGTTGGTATAATTTCACTTTTGCCATCAAAATTTGTAAAACATTCGACCCCTGCCGCTTCTTTCAGAATTAGCATACCAGAAACATAATCGTACAATGGCTGGTCGCACTTTATCAGCGCGTCAATTCTTCCGCAGGCAACATAGCACAACTCTAGCCCGCATGTTCCGGCAACTCTAAGCCGCAATATTTTGTTTAAAATCTCGTCAAGATATTTAGACTTATATTTTTTTATCACTTTATGCTCAATTGACAAATACGATGCAGCCAACGAATTTGTGCTTGACGCATTGATGACATTACCATTTAAAAATGAGCCTTGCCCTAATATAGCACTAAACAACTCTTCTCTAATTGGATCATAAACAACCCCAACGACAGGCATGCCCTCTTTAACGAGGGCAACAGAGACGACAAAATCAGGAACCCCGCGAGAGTATGGAATAGACCCACACAGTGGATCGATTACAAGACAATAATCACCAGAAGATACGCCACAATCAATTGCCCCACCCTTTGTATAACAAACCAATCTCTTGTTCTCTTCAGACATAACATCAATATTTTCAACATTTAAAACCTCAAACAAATAAGGAACGATGTATTTGATTAATATATTATTTGATATTACGTCATACTCTGTATAAGCGTCACTTTGCCTATTTTTATCATTGACGTCAGACGAACATACGAGAGGCTTTCTGTTATCAAGGCCAGACTTCAACATTCTTCCAGATAAATAAACGGCCTTCTCAAAAACATCCTGTGCCTTCCGGTAATCGTTACACATAAAAGCACCTTTTCGCTTTCGCAAAATTTAATACATATATTGGGCAGATTAATGCCCGCCCACTACGCACATTAGCCATGCTAGCTTCATTAATAGCTACGAAGTTGGCGCTCAAGCAAACACGTTTTGCCTGAAAAGTATCCGGCAATATCAACAAATTCGCCCATAGATCGAAAGACCGCTTGCAATGCCTCGTCCTCGGGATTCTCGTCTAACTTTCCTGATATTACGGCGGAATGCAAACGTCTCGATCTACCACATTTACTCCAACTATCTTTTTCAAAATCAAACGCTTAAATTACCTCGCCTTATTGACCAACTCAACTAACAACAAAAAAATTTCCTAAAAAAATACTTCTAAATGCTTTCATCAATCAGGTTCTTTGCCAATCTTAAGTCACCTCTGGCGCTAACAAATTTCACTCACTTGTGTCCATAAAGAACACTCTTTAGATCGAAGCAATTTGCTAATACAAAAACAAGTAATGCTATAATAATAACCAAAACATTAAGCGCATACAGCCACTTGCTGGCGGAAACGTTGCTGAGTCGCACAGAAAAGAATGACGGCAACTTTTCTTCACCGAGCTTTCTTGTGGCAATTATCCTTGGAACACGGTCAGGCGGTGAACAATCGACCCCATTGTGTTTTCCACACAAACAGAGCCTTTTATCGCGACAAACCATTTCGCTATATTTTTCATTTATTTTATCAATGTATTGCTGATATGTCATGCCAACCTTGATGCAGAGCAAAACCTTCATATATTCGCTGCTAGCATCTTGATAAAATTTAGCTTTATGCTGTTGAAGAAGTATT
Organism: Deltaproteobacteria bacterium; assembly: GCA_005774545.1. Taxonomy (GTDB): domain Bacteria; phylum Desulfobacterota; class Desulfuromonadia; order Desulfuromonadales; family BM103; genus VAUL01. The sequence continues at coordinate 29,097 of VAUL01000030.1, forward strand.
ATAAACATTATCAATACTACAAACAAACTAATCAAAGATATCTGAAAATTACTAAGATCTCGTTCCGAGTAAAACATAGACACAAAAACACCAGAAATTATCAATGTGCTTGCAAATGTTTTCCAAAGCATATCATCTCTACGTCGCCAGTCTTCACAAGCTTGTTCATATTCCTCCTCAACAAAATCCATAAGCCTAGAATCATTGTTTTGCACTGTATCGTCTTCCGCTGTTTTCATAGCACCTCCATCTCACACAATTGTTAATCTTATAATACTAAATCGACTTTTCATTCAAAAGGTTCCTCAAATAACCCATGAGCCACCATAAATCCACATCTGTTTCCTCTTCAAACAATCAACTAATGATCTTGATTCGAGCCCTATCAAGCCGGATGCCGTAGCGCAACTGACTGTTATGAGTGCGCTGTCCGTGGCTCTCTATCTGCAGCTTGCGCCCCTCGTAGTCTCCGAAACAATAGTTGATTTCCTTGTTGATCTTGGTGCGATAGGGATTAAAATCCAAGCTGCATATTTTGAAAAGCCCCCCCCTGCCAACCAATTCACGCTTCGTCATCCGGGAATAGATACCGTTAAGTTCTTTCTGCCTCGCAGCCATTTCCTTGACAGTCAAATAGCAGCTTTCACATTCCTGACAACTGCGGCGCGAGCAATCCGCCTCCTTCTTGGCTTTTGCCAGCAGGGCGTAGAGCGCCATCTGCGCTGCGCTGAGATCAAGCTCAACACCCTTCCAGACCAGTTTGCGCTGAGTCAGGTCGACGGTCAGCTCATGCTTGGTCTCGCGTACCAGGGAGAGCATCAATGAGGCCGGGGTCTCCGGCTGCTTAAGCATCTGCGGCGTGAGTTGACCGCGCAACGGGAAGAACGGCAACGGCACCAGAGTGATCTGCGCCAGTTCGGTCTGCATGCGGCACGGATAACCATCGCGGGTCCGCACGTCGATCAACTTCGACTGCTTGGGCGGGAAAAAGAAATCTCGGCAGCTATCGAACGCACCTGGCGCCACCAGTACATGGTAGATGCGGTCGTGGGGCCGAGCATAACACTGCGCCGCCAGCCCCAGGCAGACCCCCATGGTTCGCCGACCGCCGGCGATGGAGAAGAGCACCGTATTTTCTGGCTCTTTGGTCAGCTCGAACGCCTTCTCCATACAAAAATTCAGAAAAAGCTCGTTTTCCTCCTCGGTGTCGATGTCGTCGATCTCGGTACCGTCCTCGTTGCAGACCGCCTCGACGTGCCGAGGCGAAAAATCGATGGTCGCCGAATCGATGTCGTACTCTCGAAGGTAGCGGAAGTATTCACCGTCCGCCTCCTCTTTCTTGTCGCCAGCGCGCAACAATTGGCCAATGCAAGCGTCCTTCCCCGGCCGGGTGGTCAGGATGCGGATGACATCGACTTTCACCCCTTGCTGGTGTAGCCCGTAAAGGGTTTCGGTAATAATTTGCGGGGACAGTCCACAGACGGCGAGTAGATAGGTTTTCACGCAAAACAGAACCCCTTTCGACATGATCGGCGAACAGGGTCATCATACTAACTTAAAAAGTCTCTCACAAGCACGGCAATATTGCCGTTGCTCCGAGGCATGCACACGGTGAAAGTTAACTTATCTCCAGCCCAGTTCCTCTCGGCGCAACTTTAACTTCCCCATATATCGGTAGAGCGTGGCCCGGTGGACGCCGAGCAGGCGGGCGGCGACGGTGAGGTTGCCGTCGGCAGCCTGCCAGGCCCGGCGGATGGCGGCGGGATCGAGGTTGGCG
>VAUL01000031.1 GCA_005774545.1 Deltaproteobacteria bacterium
GAGGGGGGGTTGCAGTGCCTGAAGGATCGCCGTCAGCACCGCTTCGCTGTCGGTGAACACTTCGCTGTTCCAGAAGCGGATCACGCGAATCCCGTGACTCCGCAGGAAGCCTGTGCGTTCCGCATCCCTGGCCCGGGCATCGGGCTGCAGGTGGTGGCCGCCATCAAGTTCTATAGCAAGTCTGGCTTCACAGCAATAGAAGTCGAGGACATAGCGCTGAAAAGGATGCTGACGGCGGAACCGGAAGCCGCCCAGCTGCTTTTGCCGTAAGCGGTGCCACAGGAACTGTTCGGCATCGGTCATCTCGCGCCGCAGTTCCCGCGCGGCTACGAGCAGCGGTTCAGGAACCGGCTCGGGGATGAAAAGCCGCGGCTGGCTTGTCTGCGCCGGCGAGCGTTTGCAGGGCTCGGTCATGTGCGCTGTCCCCCCTCCGGAAACACGGCATCAAAGCTATTTGTTCAACGGTTCGGCGGCGTCGCGCTGGCGCACCGCCTGGAAGTCGTGGTCGGCGGCGGTCAGGCTGGGCGACAGTTCGGTGAGCCGGGCCCAGCCCGCCCCCTCCGGCCGGTAGATGGCGTGGATCTTCAACGGGTAGCGCGTGGTGCGCGGGTCGAGTTCATGGAAGAGCGGCAGGTTGAAGTAGCACAGCCGCGTCTCGGTGCCGAGGCGCAGGCGGCCGACCGGCAGGCCGTCGAAGTCGTCGGTGCGAAATTCCGCGGTCTGCGCCGGGGCCAGCTTGTGGCTGCGGTGCAGGATCACCATCGAGTGGCCGAAGCCGCTCCCCGGCCGGTCGCCGAAGCCGGTGGTCTCTGCCGAGCTGTTGCAGAAGACCGTGGTGGTCTCGCGCACCCCCGGGGTGTAGGCCAGGTACTCGCCGTAGAAGCCGTTGACCACGTCGCGGAACGCGCGGTGCTCGGGCTTGGGGTTGCACTCCAGCACGCAGAGCAGGTCGAGGCGCTGGCGGGTCCGGTAGAAGAGCTGGTTGGCGCGCTCGATGATGGCGGTGATGTTCGACTGGTAGAGGTCGCGGTAGACGTAGTCGAGGCAGATCACCGGCATGAAGTTGAAGCCGGTCGGCGCGCAGCGGAAGAGGGGGAAGACCTTGCCGCGGTAGAGGTCGTGGTACGGGTCGATCGTCTCCTCGCCGAAGAACGGGTGGCTCTTGGCCTGCAGGAAGACCCGCAGCCGGCCGTCGGCCTCCTTGACCGCGGTGATGCAGCAGTTGACCGGGATCCCGGCGATGTCGCCGGCCGTCACGTCCTCCTCGACGCTGGCCAGGACCTCGGCGTTGTCCGCGGCGAAGCGGCGCAGCAGTGCCAGGTAGTCGTCCAGGCGGATGTGCTCGAGGCCGAAGATGGTCACGGTGTTGGCCCGGAAGCGCGCGTCGATGAAGGCCAGCGTCTCGTCGAGGTGGGTAAACGGCAGGCAGGCCTCGGGGAAGACCAGGAAGTGCAGCTTGCGCAGGTTCCCCTCGGCGGCGGCGACCAGCTCGAGGATCGAGCGGACCTGGGCGCGCTTGGCCTCGGGATCGGCCAGCCGGCAGGCGGACCCCTCCCGGCCGAGATGGTTGGGGATCTGGCAGATCAGGCAGTGCAGGTGATGCCCTGGCGGGTAGTCGAGGTGCAGGGTCTGATCGACGATGCGGAACATGCCGGGGCCTTACGGGGTGCCGGTGGCGCGCACGCGGTCGGCCAGTTCGTCGTCCGGCTGGCCGGGGTCGGCGAGCTGCCCGGGGAAGAGCTGCGCCAGCACGTGGCGGGTGCCGGGGGTCATGCCGTAGCGGTCGAGCTCCGCGGCCGGCACCCAGCGGGCCTCGGTGACCTCGGCGCCGTTCGGCTGCAGCTCCCGGGTCAGCGGGTGCGCCCGGTAGTAGAGGATCACGTAGTGGTCGTTGTTCGGGCCGAGGCCGACGTGCTCGTAGACGTCGATCAGCCGGTCGATGCGGACCTCGAGGCCGACCTCCTCGCGCACCTCGCGCCGCAGCGCGGCGTGGAGCGGCTCGCCGTGGTCGATCTTCCCCCCGGGCATGACCCACTGGCCGCAGAACGGCTCGATGCAGCGCCGGGTGAGAAGCACGTGGCCGCCGTCATCGACGATGCAGGCGACCACCGAGGTCTTGATGTGCTGCCTGGCGAAGTCCATAGCTTTGCCGGGGCACGGCGCACCGTGCCCCGGCCTCGTCGCTTTACTTTTTCTTCGGGGCCGGCTTTTTGGCCGCCGGTTTCGCCGCCGCTTTCTTGGCGGCCGGCTTGGCCGCGGCCTTGGCGGCTTTCGCCGGGGCGGCGACCGCCTTGACCTTCCCCTTCTTCAGGTTCTCGCGCTGGATCGCGGCGATGCGCATGCGCAGGGCGTTGAGCTTGATGAACCCTTCGGCGTCGGCCTGGTTGTAGACCTGGTCGGCCTCGAAGGTGGCGAAGTCGACGTTGAACAGCGAGTCGGTGGCCGAGTCGCGGCCGACCACCCGGGCGTGCCCCTTGTACAGCTTGATGCGCGCCTTGCCGTTGACGGTCTGCTGCGAGGCGTCGATCAGCGTCTGCAGCACGCGGCGTTCCGGGGAGAACCAGTAGCCGTTGTAGATCATCTCGCTGTAGCGGGTCACCAGCGAGTCGCGCAGGTGCATGACCTCGCGGTCCATGGTGATCGATTCCACCCCGCGGTGCGCCTCCTCGAGGATGGTGCCGCCCGGCGTCTCGTAGACGCCGCGGCTCTTCATGCCGACGTAGCGGTTCTCCAGCAGGTCGACGCGGCCGATGCCGTGCTTGCCGCCGAGGCGGTTGAGTTCGGCCAGCAGCTTGGCCGGGGAGAGGCGCTTGCCGTTGACCGCCACCGCGTCGCCCTTCTCGAACTCGATCTCGACGTACTCCGGCTGGTCCGGGGCGTCCTCGGGGCGGGTGGTGAGGACGTACATCTCCTCGGGGGCCTCGGCCCAGGGGTTCTCGAGGATCGCCCCCTCGAAGGAGATGTGCAGCAGGTTGCGATCCGAACTCCACGGGAACTTCTTGCTGGTCGGGATGGGGATGCCGCGCTTCTTGGCGTACTGCTCGAGGGCGGTGCGGCTCTTGAGGTCCCACTCGCGCCACGGGGCGATGACCTTGATCGCCGGGTCGAAGTGGTAGTAGGCCAGCTCGAAGCGCACCTGGTCGTTCCCCTTGCCGGTGGCGCCGTGGGAGACGGCGTCGGCCCCCTCCTTCTGCGCGATCTCCATCTGCGCCTTGGCGATCAGCGGCCGGGCGATGGAGGTGCCGAGGAAGTAGCGCCCCTCGTAGATGGCGTTGGCGCGGAACATCGGGAAGACGAAGTCGCGGGTGAACTCCTCCTTGAGATCGACCACGTAGCTCTTGCTGGCGCCGGTCTGCTTGGCCTTCTCGGGGATGAAGTCGAGTTCCTCCCCCTGGCCGAGGTCGGCGGAGTAGGCGATCACCTCGGCGTCGTACTCCTCCGTCAGCCACTTGAGGATGATCGAGGTGTCGAGCCCCCCGGAGTAGGCGAGGACGATCTTTTTCACTGCGGATTTCTTGGCCATGGCGGTTGCTCCTTTGCGTAGGGAATGCGTCGTTCTGCGTCGTTTGCGGTCTGGGGCGGCACCCGGCGGGGTCAGAGCCTGATCACGTAGGTCCCGGCGATGCGGTCGTGCAGCGCCTGCTTGTCGCGGTCGAAGGCGGCCATCAGGTAGCCGACGCCGAGGATCAGGGCCGAGACGAACTTGGCGGGGATCTCGCGCACGAAGGCCCGCCAGTAGGTCAGCGGCGTGCCGTCGGTACGCACCACCTGGATGCGCACCGCCATCTTGCCGGGGGTCTGCCCGTTGTAGCCGGTGAAGAACACGTAGTAGGTCACGCTGACGACCATGCTGCACAGCCAGGTGATGGCGAACAGGGCGAAGGACGCGCCGCCGTCCTCGAAGTCGCCGGCCGCGCCGCCGGCGAAGCCGAGCATCAGGCCGATGACGAACTGCACGGCGCCGAGCAGCAGGCCGTCGATCATCGAGGCGACGAAGCGGATCCAGAAGCCGGCCTTGGGGAGATCGGCCGGGGCCGCCCGGTATGCCGCCCGCCCGGGGAACGACTCCCCGGCCGGGGGCGGCGGGCTGCCGCCATCGGCTTCGGGACGGGCGGCGTGGCGGGCGGCCCACCTGGCGTAGATCACCCCGCAGCCGGCGCAGGCGTCGCCCTCCGGCTGGGCCAGGCCGCAGGCCGGGCACACGGTCTGCGCGGCGGTCTCGGGGGCCGCGGCGGCCGGCCGGTCGCCGAAGGTGGCGTCGAAGGCGCCGGCCACCATCGTGTCGTTCTTGTCGAAGCTGAACCCCTGCTGGCACTTGGGGCAGGTCACCTTCACCGGCCGGTCGGGGACGCGGTCGTCCGGGACGTCGCGGGAGAAGCCGCAGTGGGGGCAAGCAATTTTCATAAGAGCCTGTTGGATAGATGGTTTCTCTCCCCCGCTGGGGGGAGGCCAGGAGGGGGGATAGCTTGGCCGCCCCCACCCTGGCCCTCCCCCGCTGGGGGAGGGAGGTTCACTTCATCAGCGTGGCCATGATTGCCTTCTGCACATGCAGGCGGTTCTCGGCCTGGTCGTAGATCGCCGAGTGCCGGCTCTCCATCACCTCGTCGGTGATCTCCTCGTCGCGGTGGGCCGGCAGGCAGTGCATGACGATGCAGTCGGGGGCGGCGGCACGCACCACCTCCATGTTGATCTGGTAGCCGCGGAAGGCCTGCTCCCGCTCCTTTTGCTCGGCCTCCTGCCCCATGCTCGCCCAGACGTCGGTGTTGAGCACGTCGGCGTCGCGGGCCGCCTCCATGATGTCGTTGGTGTACACGACCGTCGCCCCCATGCGGGCGGCGCGCTCGCGCACCGCGGCGTCGGGCTCGTACCCCTTCGGGGTGGCGACGCGCAGTTCGAAGCCGAACACCGCGGCGGCGTTGATCCAGCTGTTGGCCATGTTGTTGCCGTCGCCGATCCAGCAGTAGGTGAGCCCGTCGACCCCCCCCTTGTGCTCGATGACGGTCAGCAGGTCGGCCATCACCTGGCAGGGGTGGTAGCTGTCGGTCAGGCCGTTGATCACCGGCTTGTCGCAGTAGCGGGCGAACTCCTCCACCGCCGCCTGGGCGAAGGTGCGGATCATCACGCCGTCGCAGTAGCGGGCCAGGCAGCGGGCGGTGTCCTTGATCGGCTCGCCGCGCCCCATCTGGGTGTTGCCGGGGGCGAGGAACAGGGCGTGGCCGCCGAGGTGCACCATCCCGGCCTCGAAGGAGACGCGGGTGCGGGTCGAGCTCTTGTCGAAGATCATCGCCAGCGTCTTGCCGGCCAGCAGGCGGTGCGGCTCGCCGCGCTGCTGTTTGCCCTTGAGGTCGCGGGCCAGCGCGAAAATCGCGTCGAGATCGGAGCGCGACCAGTCGGTCAGGCAGAGAAAGTCCTTGTTCATGTCCGTTGCTCCTGTTACGAGGCGGCCGCAGCCGCCAGCAGCCCGTCGAGGATGGCGACCGCTTCGTCGATCTCGCGCTCCGTCACCACCAGCGGCGGCACGAAGCGCAGCACCGTGTCGTGGGTGACGTTGAGCAGCAGCCCCCGGGCGTGCCCCTGCTTGACGATCTCGCCGCCGGGGACGGTGAGTTTCATGCCGACCATCAGGCCGATGCCGCGCACTTCCTCGACGATGGCGTGTTTCGCCTGCAGTTCGCCGAGCCGCTTCACCAGGTAGGCGCCCATGGCCGTGGCCCGCTCCAGCAGCCCCTCGTCGAGCAGGGCGTTGACCGCCGCCAGCGCCGCCGCGGTCATCAGCGGGTTGCCGCCGAAGGTCGAGCCGTGGGTGCCGGGGGAGAAGGCCGCGGCGTATTTCTCACGCGCCAGCATGGTGCCGATCGGCGCGCCGCCGGCCAGTGCCTTGGCCAGCGTCATGATGTCCGGCTCGATGCCGAAGTGCTCATGGGCAAAGAGTTTGCCGGTGCGCCCGAGGCCGGTCTGCACCTCGTCGAGGATCAGCAGCAGCCCGCAGCGGTCGCAGATCTCCCGCACCGCCTTGAGGTAGCCGGGGGCGGGGATGTTGACCCCGCCTTCCCCCTGGATCGGCTCGAGCATCACCGCGCAGGTCTGGGGGGTGACCGCCGCCGCGATCGCCGCGGCGTCGTTGAACGGCACGTGCACGAAGCCGTGCAGCAGCGGGTCGAAGAAGCGCTGCACCTTCTCCTGGCCGGTGGCCGAGACGGTGGCCATGGTCCGGCCGTGGAACGACTCGGCGGCGGTGATGATGGTGTAGCGCTCCGGCCCGAAGGTCTCGCGGCTGTACTTGCGCGCCAGCTTGATCGCCGCCTCGTTGGCCTCGGCCCCGGAGTTGCAGAAGAACGCCCGGTCGGCGAAGGAGCGGCCGCACAGCAGCTCGGCCAGCGCGATCTGGGGCGGGATGTGGTAGTAGTTGGAGCAGTGGATCAGCGTCGCCGCCTGCTCCCGGATGGCCGCCACCACCTTGGGGTGGCAGTGGCCGAGGTTATTGACCGCCACGCCGGCGAGGAAGTCGAGGTACTCGCGGCCGTCGGCATCCCACACCCGGCACCCCGCGCCGCGCACCGGCACGATCGGGTAGCGGCCGTAGGTCTTCATGATGACCTTGTCGGCCCGCTCGATCCATTGTTCCGAGATTGTCACTGGCAACTCCGCTTACTTGGTGATTTCCGTGCCGACCCCGCGGTCGGTGAAGATTTCCAGCAGCACCGCGTGCTCGACCCGGCCGTCGATGATGTGCGCCTTTTTCACCCCGTCGCGCAGGGCGTCGGCGCAGCACTCGACCTTGGGGATCATCCCGCCGGTGATCGCCTCCTCGCTGATCAGGCGGTGCATCTCGGCGACGGCGATGCTCGGCAGCAGCCTTTTGGCGCTGTCCAGCACCCCGGGGGTGTCGGTCAGCAGGATCAGCTTCTCGGCGTTGAGCGCCGCCGCCACCCGTCCGGCCACCACGTCGGCGTTGATGTTGTAGCACTCCCCCTCGGGGCCGACGCCGACCGGGGCGATGACCGGCAGGTAGCCGTTGTCCTTGAGGGTCCTGAGCAGGTCGGTGTTGACCCGCACCACGTCGCCGACGAAGCCGATGTCGATCTGCTCGACGGTGCCGTTCTCCTGCCGCACCTCCTGCAACAGCTTCTTCGCCAGGAGCAGGGTGCCGTCCTTGCCGGAGAGCCCCACCGCCCTGCCGCCGTGCAGGTTGAGGTAGCCGACCACCTCCTTGTTGACCTGGCCGACCAGCACCATCTCCACGACCGCCATGGTGTCGGTGTCGGTGACGCGCATGCCGCGCACGAACTGCGAGACGATCCCGTAGCGCTTGAGCGTTTCGTTGATCTGCGGGCCGCCGCCGTGGACGATGACCGTGTTGATCCCCAGCGACTTGAGGAGGATCACGTCGAGGGCGAAGCTCTCCTTGAGCCGTTCGTCGGCCATGGCGTGGCCGCCGTACTTGATGACGAAGGTTTTGCCGGCGAAGCGCTGGATGTAGGGGAGCGCCTCCATCAGCACGTTGGCCTTGTTGATCAGTTCCTGCATGGCGGTTGCCTCGCGTCCGGGAGCGGAATGCTGAAAAATACCGGTCAATATATCACAGCGTCGGCGATATACCAAGCGAAACGGACAGTTGGCGAAGGGGGGTGGCGCCGCCGCTCAGGCGGGGGACCGGCGCGGCAGGGTGATGGTGACCGTGGTGCCGGCCCCGGGAACGCTTTCCAGGGTGATGGCGCCGCCGTGGTCCTGGACGAACTGGCGGGCGTAGAAGAGGCCGAGGCCGAAGCCGCGGACCTGGCCGGCCTGGGTCGGGTCGATCTGGTAGAACTTGTCGAAGACCCGCGGCAGCTCCTCGGCGGCGATGCCGATGCCGGTGTCCCGCACCACCAGCTGCAGGCCGTCTTTCCCCGCTTCGCCGGAGAGGATCACCTGGCCGCCGGCCGGGGTGAACTTGATGGCGTTGTCGAGCAGGGCGCCGATGGCGAAGGCGATGCGGCGCCGGTCGAGAGAGAGGCGCGGCCAGGCCCCCTGCAGGGTGCTGATCAGGGAGATCCCCTTTTCGGCCGCCGCCGGGCGCTTTTCGGCGAGGGCGGTCAGGGCGATCTCGCGCAGGTCGGCCGGGGCGAGCTTCGGCTTCTGCTCCTGGAGGATGACGTCGCTGTAGGTGAGCAGGTCCTGGATCAGGTGGGCGAGGTAGTCGGCCTCCTCGCGGATGGCCGCGACCGCCGCCGGGAACTCCGGGGTGTCGGTGGAGACCGCGCCGCTGGCCAGGTTCTGGATGAACAGCGAGAGGACCGTGGTCGGCGTGCGCAGCTTGTGGGAGATCAGGCCGAGGAATTCGGCCTTGAGGCGGTCGAGGCGCTTGAGCTGCAGGAGTTCCTGGCGGAGCTGGCGCTTTTCCAGGGCCTTTTCGATGGTGCTCTTGAGCTGCAGGAGGTTGAGCGGCTTCTGGATGAAGTCGTCGGCGTCGGCCTTGAGCGCGCGGAGGATGATCTCCTTGTCGGCGTAGCCGGTCATGACGATGACCAGCTGGTCCGGGTCGCGCTCCTTGATCTGCATCAGCAGGTCGAGGCCGTTCATGACCGGCATCATGACGTCGACCAGGACCAGGTCGACGCTCTCGCGGTCGAGGAGGTCGAGGGCGGTGCGCCCGTTGTCGGCCTCGAGCACCCGGAAATCGGCCAGCGCCTTGCCGCAGAGGTCGCGGATGACCTCCTCGTCGTCGACCACCAGGATGGTCTGCCCGTCGGTGGTCTGGAGCGGCTGCGGCTGACCGAACAGTTCGATGCGCAAGGGGCTCCCCCTCGCGGCGGGCCGTGCCGGCCCGCCGGTGGAAACGGTCGTTAGCTGGCCAGGGCGGCCGTGATCAGCGCCTCGGCCCGGGCGAGGGCGGCGTCGAGCCCTTCCGGGCGGGTGCCGCCGGCCTGGGCCAGATCGGGGCGGCCGCCGCCGCGGCCGCCGACCTCGAGGGCCATGGCCGCGACCAGCTCGCCGGCCTTGACCCGGTCGGTCAGATCCCTGGTGACGGCGACCAGCAGGTTGGCCTTGCCGTCGAAGGGGCAGCCGATGGCCACCACCCCCGAACCAAGTTTATCACGCAAACGGTCGGCCAGCTCGCGCAGCCCCTTGCCGTCGGCGGGGGCGACGCCGGCGACCAGCACCTTGGCGCCGCCGACCTCGCGCACCCGGTCGAGGATGCTGTCGGCCTGGCCGGCCTGGGAACGGCGCTCCGCCGCCTCCAGTTCGCGCTCCAGCTCCTTTTGCCGCTCGACCAGGCGCAGCAGGCGGGTCTCCACCTGGGCGCGGTCGCTCTTGACCAGACCGGCCAGGCGGTTGAGCGTCTCCTCCTGCTCCTGCACCAGGGCCACCGCGCGTTCGCCGGTGACCGCCTCGATGCGGCGGACGCCGGCGGCGATGCCGGTCTCCTGCACGATCTTGAACAGGCCGATGTCGCCGGCCGCCGCGACGTGGGTGCCGCCGCACAGCTCCATGCTGACCGCGCCGACTCTGACCACGCGCACCGTGTCGCCGTACTTCTCGCCGAACAGGGCGGTGGCGCCGCTCCCCATGGCGTCGGCCAGCGCCATCTCGCGCGCGTCGACGGCGGAGTTGGCCATGGTGAAGCGGTTGACCAGCTGCTCGACCCGGCGGAGTTCCTCGCCGGTCATGGCCGTGAAGTGGGTGAAGTCGAAGCGCAGGCGCTCCGGCTCGACCAGCGAGCCGGCCTGCTTGACGTGGTCGCCGAGGACCTCGCGCAGCGCCGCCTGCAGCAGGTGGGTGGCGGTGTGGTTGCGGGCGGTGGCCTGGCGGCTGGCCGTGTCGACGGTGAGGTCGACGGCCTCGCCGGGGCGCAGGGTGCCGCTCTCGACCTTGGCGCGGTGGACGATCAGGTCGGGGAACGGGCGCACGGTGTCGAGCACGCTCAGGTGGGCGTTGCCGCTGGAGAGCGTGCCGGTGTCGCCGACCTGGCCGCCGGAGGCGCCGTAGAACGGGGTCGCCTCGGTGATCACCTCGACCTGTGTGCCGGCCCGGGCCTCGTCGACGGGCTGGCCGTCGACCAGCAGGGTGGTGACCACCGAGTAGTCGCTGCACTTGCCGTAGCCGGTGAAGGCGCTCCGCACCCCCTGGGTGTGCAGGGTCTTGTAGACCGCGGCGATCCCCTCTTCGCCGGAGCCCTTCCAGTGCTCGCGCGACTGGGCGCGCTGGCGCTCCATGCAGGCCTCGAAGCCGGCCTCGTCGATGGTGAACCCCTCGACCCGGACGATGTCGGCGGTCAGGTCGGTGGGGAAGCCGTAGGTGTCGTAGAGCTGGAACAGGGTCTCGCCGGGGATGACGGTGCGCTGCTCGCCCTTGAGGGCGGTCACCGCCTCGTTGAGGATCGCCAGGCCGCGGTCGAGAGTCTCGGCGAAGCGCTCCTCCTCGGCGCGCACCACCTTCTTGATGTACTCCTCGCGCTCGCCGAGCTCCGGGTAGGCCTCGCCCATGACGTCGCGCACCGCGTCGACCACCCGGTACAGGACCGGTTCGGCGAAGCCGAGCATCTTGGCGTGGCGGGCAGCGCGGCGCATGATGCGGCGCAGCACGTAGCCGCGCCCCTCGTTGCTGGGCAGGGCGCCGTCGCAGATCAGGAAGGTGATGGCGCGGATGTGGTCGGCGATGACCCGCATCGACACGTCGTCCTTGTCGTTGTCGCGATAGCGCTTGCCGGCAAGCTTCTCGACGAAGCGGATGATCCCCTGCAGCAGGTCGGTGTCGTAGTTGGAGGTCACCCCCTGCATGACCGTGGTGATCCGCTCGAGCCCCATGCCGGTGTCGACCGCCGGCTTGGGCAGGGGGACCAGGGTGCCGTCGCTCTGCCGGTCGAACTGCATGAAGACGTTGTTCCAGATCTCCATGTAGCGGTCGCAGTCGCAGCCGACCGTGCAGTTCGGATCGTCGCAGCCGACTTCCGGGCCGTTGTCGAAGAAGATCTCGGTGCACGGCCCGCACGGGCCGGTGTCGCCCATCGCCCAGAAGTTGTCCTTCTCGCCGAAGCGGAAGATTCGCTCGCGCGGCACCCCCTCCTGCTCGTGCCAGATGTCGGCGGCCTCGTCGTCGTCGGTGTAGACCGACACGTACAGGCGGCTCTTGTCGAGCCCCATCTCCACGGTCAGGAACTCCCAGGCGAAGGCGATCGCCTCCTTCTTGAAGTAGTCGCCGAAGGAGAAGTTGCCGAGCATCTCGAAGAAGGTGTGGTGGCGCGCGGTGCGGCCGACGTTCTCCAGGTCGTTGTGCTTGCCGCCGGCGCGCACGCACTTCTGCGACGAGGCGGCGCGGTAGTAGCCGCGGTCCTCCATGCCGAGGAAACAGTCCTTGAACTGGTTCATCCCGGCGTTGGCGAAGAGCAGGGTCGGATCGTTGTGCGGGATCAGCGACGAGGAGGCGACGACCACGTGGCCGCGCCGGGCGAAGTAGTCGAGGAAACGCTGGCGGATCTGGCTGCCGGTCAGTTTGGCGTGCGTCATGGATCGGTCCGTTTCAGTTCGTTCAGGATATGGTCGAGGGGGAACCCCCGGCGTTGCAGAAAATGCACCACCCGCCGCCGCTCGCGGTCGTCGGCGGCGGCGTAATCGAAAGCCGGAAAGCGCCTGGCGACCAGGTCGCGCAGCGCCTGCTCCTCGCCGCCCGAGCTTCTGGCTTCGGCTACGGCCGCGCGGACCAGTTCGTCCGGCAGGCCGCGGCGCCGCAGTTCCAGTGTCAGCCGCGGGCCGGCGGCGCGGCCGCTGGCGAGCATGGCCCGGGCGAGGCGGTCGGCGTGGCGGGCGTCGTCGAGGTAGCCCAGCTCGCGGCCGCGAGCGATCGCCTGCTCGACCGCCTCGGCGGGAAACCCCTTGGCCAGCAGGCGCTGGCGCAGTTCCCCGGTGCCGAAGTCGCGGCGCGCCAGCAGGCTAAGGGCCGCGGCCCAGGGGGTGCGGCCGGCGCGGTCAGCCGCCCTGCGGGCCACCGTCCATCTTCTCGAAGGCGTCCCAGGAGAGGTCGGAGGTCGACGACACCCCGGAGATCTTGAGCTTGAAGTCGTCGGGGTTCGACGCCTGGCGCATCGCCTCCTCGAAGGAGATCAGCTTGTTTTTCAGCAGCATCATCAGCGACTGGTCGAAGGTCTGCATGCCGTAGGCCTCGTACCCCTGCTGGATGGCGTCGGGGATCAGCTTGGTCTGGTCCTTGTCGTCGATCAGCTGGCGCACGCGCGCGGTCGCCACCATGATCTCGACGGCCGGCACGCGCCCCTTGCCGTCGGCGCGCGGCACCAGGCGCTGGGAGATGACCCCCTTGAGGACCGCGGCCAGCTGGATGCGGATCTGCCGCTGCTGGAACGGCGGGAAGACCGAGATGATGCGGTTGACGGTCTCGGCGGCATCGACGGTATGCAGGGTGGAGAGGACCAGGTGGCCGGTTTCGGCGGCGGTCAGGGCGGTTTCGATCGTCTCGTGGTCGCGCATCTCGCCGACCAGGATGACGTCCGGGTCCTGGCGCAGGGCGCTCTTGAGGGCGACCTGGAAGCCGAGGGTGTCGGAGCCGACCTCGCGCTGGTTGATGATGCTCTTCTTGTCGCGATGGAGGAACTCGATCGGGTCCTCGATGGTGACGATATGGGTTTTGCGGTTGGCGTTGATGTAGTCGATGATCGCCGCCAGGGTCGTCGATTTCCCCGAGCCGGTGGCGCCGGTGACCAGGATCAGGCCGCGGCTGGCCATGCACAGCTTCTTGATGACCGGCGGCAGCAGCAGGTCGTCGATCCCCTTGATGTCGAAGGGGATGGCGCGGAAGACCAGCGAGATCGACCCGCGCTGGGAGAAGGCGTTGACGCGGAAGCGGCCGAGACCCGGCACCCCGTAGGCGAGGTCGACCTCGCGGGCCTTGGCGAAACGCTCGCGCTGCATCTCGTTCATGATCTGGTCGCAGAAGTTCTCGGCGAACTCCGGCGTGACGCGCGGCGCGTTCGGCAGCGGGCGCAGGGTGCCGTCAATGCGGTAGATCGGCGGCAGGCCGACCTTGAGATGGATGTCGGAGGCGTTCCCTTTGAGGCCGACGGAGAGGATCTCGTTCAGGTCCATACACTACTCCTTCTGCGGGGCGCGGGCGTTGAGCCCGTAATGGGCCAGGATCTTGGCCTCGATGTCGCGGGCCATTTCGGGGTTGTCGGCGAGGTGCTGCTTGGCGTTTTCGCGCCCCTGCCCCAGCCGTTCGCCGCCGTAGGAGAACCAGGAGCCGCTCTTCTCGACCAGCTTGCTGGCCACGCCGAGGTCGATCAGGTCGCCCTCCCAGGAGATGCCGGTGCCGTACATGATGTCGAACTCGGCTTCCTTGAAGGGGGGCGCGACCTTGTTCTTGACCACTTTCACCCGGGTGCGGCTGCCGATCGTCTCCTCCCCCTGCTTCAGCGCCGCGATGCGGCGGATGTCCATGCGCACCGAGGAGTAGAACTTGAGGGCGTTGCCGCCGGTGGTGGTCTCCGGATTGCCGAACATCACGCCGATCTTCATGCGGATCTGGTTGATGAAGATCACGCAGCAGTTCGACTTGCTGATGGTGGCGGTCAGCTTGCGCAGGGCCTGCGACATCAGCCGCGCCTGCAGCCCCATGTGGGAGTCGCCCATCTCCCCCTCGATCTCGGCCTTCGGCACCAGGGCGGCCACCGAGTCGATGACCAGCACGTCGATGGCGCCGCTGCGCACCAGCACTTCGGCGATCTCCAGCGCCTGCTCGCCGGTGTCCGGCTGGGAGATCAGCAGGTCGTCGGTTTTGACGCCGAGCTTGCGGGCGTAGCTGACGTCGAGGGCGTGCTCGGCGTCGACGAAGGCGCAGATCCCGCCGGTCTTCTGGGCTTCGGCGATGATGTGCAGCGTCAGGGTGGTCTTCCCCGACGATTCGGGGCCGTAGATCTCGATGATCCGCCCGCGCGGCACGCCGCCGACGCCGAGGGCGATGTCGAGGCTCAGCGCCCCGGTGGAGATGGTCTGCACGTCCGGCAGCAGGGCGTCCTCGCCGAGGCGCATGATGCTCCCCTTGCCGAACTGCTTCTCGATCTGGCCCATGGCCAGCTCTATGGCGCGGTTGCGTTCGTTGTCAGCCATTGTTCCTTCCCTCCCGTGGATGTTCCATCGTTCAGTCGATCGCCCCGTCGAGCGGGACGGTGAATAGCGGTGTGTGCCGGGCGCCGTCCGGCAGCAGGCGGCTTTCGAAGAGCACCAGGCGGTCGACCGGCAGCCGGCCGATCGCCTGGCCGGCCCGGGCCGCACAGAGGCTCCCGAGGTCCGGGGCGCGGTCGCGGAACCGGCCGATGGTCAGGTGCGGGGCGAAGGTGCGGGCCCCGGCGGGGAAGCCGCGCCCCGCGAGCTCCCCGGCGCAGGCCTGCTGCAGGCGGCGCAGCGGCTCCTCCGGGGTCAGCCCGAGCCAGACGATCCGCGGCCGGCGGCGGTCGGGAAACGCGCCGAGGCCCTGAACCTCGACCGGAAAGGCTTTTTCGCGAAGTTTAACCGATAGCATAGAAGCGCGGATCGTTTCAAGCGCGTCGGTGCGCGTGGCGCCGAAGAAGTGGAGGGTGAGGTGCACCGTGTCCGGCCGGGTCCAGCGGATCCCCGGCACGGCCGCGCTCAGCTCGTGCTGCAGCGCGGCGATCGCCTGCTGCAGCGCCGCCGGCAGGGGGACGGCCAGAAACGCCCTTACCGTGGTCACCGCCCCCCCTCCGGCGCCTGGAGCGGCAGGAGCAGGCGAAAGCTGCTCCCCTGCGCCGGGCCGGTGCTCTCCGCCCAGAGAATGCCGTCGTGGGCGTCGATCAGGCCGCGGGCCAGGGTCAGGCCGATGCCGACCCCCTTGCCGCCGAACCGCTCCCGCGAGGTCGAGTGGCTGGCGATGTCGTCGCCGGCGTAGAACTTCTCGAAGATCCGCTCCTCTTCCCCCGGCGCGAGGCCGATGCCGCTGTCGCGGATGCAGATCTCGAGGTAGCGGTCGCTGCGGGGGGCGTTGAAGAAGGTGGCCGAGAACCGGCCGAGCCGGCCGGCCAGGGCCTGCACGTCGCTGCCGCTGTGCAGCGCGGTGCCGATCCGGATCCACCCCCCCTCGGGGGTGAACTTGACGGCGTTCTCCAGCAGGCGGCCGAGGGCGCGCCGCAGGTGGTGGGCGTCGCCGCGCACGATCGCGGCGGAGAGGGTCGCGTCGAGCGAGCAGGTCAGCCGGCGCTGGGCGCAGACGGCCTGGAAGTCGGCGACCAGCCCTTCCAGCAGCGGGGCCGCGTCGAACTCCTCGCGGGCCAGGTAGACCGATTGGGCTTCCAGGCGCGCGGCTTCGAGGAGGTCGTCGACCAGGTGGCGCAGCCGCTCGCTGCCGTGCAGGATCGCTTCGAGGGCGCAGCGGCCGGGCTCGTCGAGGTCGGCCGCACGGTTTTGCAGCAGCTCGGCCCCCGAGCAGATGAAGGTGAGGGGGGTGCGCAGCTCGTGGGATGCCAGCGAGAGGAAGGTGCCCTTCATCTGCTCGAGCCCCTGCAGCATGCGGTTGTGGCGTTCCAGCTGCTGCAGGTTGTCGCGCAGGGCCGCGCGCGAACGTTCCAGCTCGCGCAGGCTGGCCTGGTTGAGCCGGTTCTGCCACTGCAGTTCGTCGAACAGCTGGGCGCTTTTCATCAGCGGCCCGACCTGCTGGCCGACCATCTGCAGCAGCCGCATCTCGTGGCGGTTGAGCACGCGGGGCCCGCGCTCGAAGACGAACAGGACGCCGAGGCAGGACTCGTCGGCGAGCAGCGGCACGGCCAGGAAGGACCGCCAGCCGTCGCGGCCGACGGCCGGTACGCAGCAGCGGCGGTCCTTGCTCATGTCGACCGACATGCGCGGCCGACCGCTGGCGGCCACGGCGCCTATCAGGCCGCTCCCCGGGCGGAGCCGGTCGAACTCCTCGACGAGCTCCGGCGGCATGCCGCGGTGGAAGGCCAGGTGCATCTCGGTCCCCTGGTGGTGCAGGAGGAAGATGCCGCCGCCGGCGACGCCGAGATTGCCGACCACCTGGTCGAGAACGGTGGCCAGCAGGGAGGAGATCTCCTGCCCCTTGGCCACGCGCCGGGCGATCTCGTTGAGCAGCTCCAGCTGCTGGTTGTAGCGGCGCAGCTCGTGGGCCAGGTGGACGCTGGGGGTGACGTCGTGGAAGCTGCCGTGCACCACCCGCTGGTCGCCGAGCCAGCCGAGCCGGGCCTGGACCGCGCCGTACAGCAGGGTGCCGTCGCGGCGGCGGAACAGCAGCTCCGGCTCCTCGCCGTGGCCGTGCTTGAGGATCTTGCGGACCAGGTTGAGGAAGCGGCGGCGGTGCCGCCCGGGGAAGAGCACGCCGAGGCTCAGGTGGCGGATGTCGCCGCAGGTGTAGCCGAGCATCTCCTCGGCCCGGCGGTTGACCTCGAGGAGCGTGCCGTCGTGCGGGTCGACGAAGAACATGGCGTCGCTGGCGTGGTGCAGGATCTGCTCGTAACGGCGCTGGGCCTCCTCCAGCCGGCTGTCGAGCCGGCTGGAGGCCTGCTCCGCCTCGGCCAGCCGCTGCTGCAGCCGGGCGGCGGCCCGCTCGCCGTGCCAGGCGGTCGCCGCCAGCAGCAGCACGCCGCCGCCGAGCAGCACGGCCCCGGCGGGGGCGGCCAGCGGCAGGGCGGCCGCCCCCCCGGCGGCGAGGGCGAGGGCGCCGGCCAGCAGGGCCCGGCGGCGAGTCGGCGGCAGGGTGGGGCGTCTCATGGCGGTCGCCGTGTTCAGCGCTCTCCGGAGAGGTGGTCGATCGCCTGCCGCCGCAGCCAGTCGAGGGCGGTGCAGGCGCTGTGCAGGCGGATCCGGTCGCGGCCGCCGCGGAACAGGAAACCCTCGACCCGTTCCCCGTCGGCGCCGGCCAGGGCGATGAACACCGTGCCGACCGGTTTGTCCGGGGTGCCGCCGTCCGGGCCGGCGATGCCGGTGACCGCCAGGCCCAGGGCGGTGCCGGCGGCGCGGCGGATCCCGCGGGCCATGGCCCGGGCGCACTCGGCGCTCACCGCGCCGGACCGGGCGAGGAGGGGCGGCGGCACCTTGAGCCAGCCGGTCTTGGCGGCGTTGGCGTAGGTCACGGCGCCGCGTTCGAAAAAGGCCGAGGCGCCCGGCTGGTCGGTGAGCAGCTTGGCGATCAGCCCGCCGGTGCACGATTCGGCCAGGGCCACGGTGAGTCCGGCGGCGGTCAGGAGCCGGGCGGTCGCGCCGGCCAGGGTCTCGTCGCCGAGGGCGACCAGGTGCTCCTCCAGCGCCCGGCGTGCCGCCAGTTCGGCGCGGTCGACCGCCAGGTCGGCGCCGTCGCCGCTGGCGCTGAGCCGTACCCTGACCACCGGGAAGTCGACGGTATAGGCGAGCTCCACGCCGTCCGGCAGGGCCGCCCGCACCAGGCGCTGCTCGATCTCCGGCTCGGGGAGGCCGAACACCGTCAGGCGCTGCACGGCGGCGGCCGGCCGCGGCGCGGCCGCCGCGAGCAAGCGCGGCAGCACGCCGGCGGCGAGCATGGCGCGCATCTCCGCGGGGACGCCGGGGAGGAAGAAGAGTTCGGCCCCTTTCGGGTGGCGCAGGTGAAAGCCGGGGGCGACCCCCTCCGGGTTGGCCAGCACCGCGGCGCGGGCCGGCAGCAGGGCCTGCTTCTCGTCGCGCGGGTGCATCGGCCGCCCCCAGGCCTGGAAGCGGTCGCGGATCTGCTTGAGGGCGACCGGGTCGAGGGCGAGCGGCACGCCGAGGGCTTTGGCCGCGGCGCGGGCGGTGCGGTCGTCGGCGGTCGGGCCGAGCCCGCCGGTGACGATCACGGCCCGGTGGGCGGCCGCCAGGCGGTTGAGGGCGGCGGCGATCTCCTCCTCGCGGTCGCGGACGCAGGCCGCTTCGCCAAGGGCCAGGCCGTGTCCCGCCAGCAGGCGCGCGATGTCGGCGGTGTTGGTGTCCGGCTGGTCGCCGTTGAGCAGTTCGTCGCCGATGGCCAAAACCGCAAGCGTCACGAAAGCCTCCCGATCAGCCACAAGGTGGCGCGCAGGGCGAGGGCCCCGTAGATCCCGGCGGCCACGTCGTCGAACACCACGCCGAAGCCGTTCTTGCAGCGCCGGTCGATCCAGTTGACCGGCGGCGGCTTGACGATGTCGAACAGCCGGAACCAGCAGAAGCCGAGCAGCGCCGTGCTCCAGCTCCAGGGGAGCAGGGCGACGGTCGCCAGGTAGCCGACGAGTTCGTCGATGACGATGCGGCCGTCGTCGACCTTGCCGAAGTGGCGGCCGGCCACCGCCGCCGCCCACACCGCGAGGGCGGCGAGCCCCGCCCAGGCCAGCAGGTAGCCGGCCGGCGGCAGGGCGGCGAGCAGCCAGAAGGCCGGCAGCCCGGCCAGGGTGCCGACCGTGCCGGGCGCCACCGGCGCGTAGCCGAGGCCGAGGTTGCTGGCCAGGAGCAGGGCGAGACGGCGCATCAGGGGTCGAGCCCGCAGGCCCGCGCGGCGGCGGCCGTCACCAGGCGGTAGACCTCGCCGAGCGGCTTGCCGCTGCTCGCGGCCAGGGCGACGCAGGCGGCGTGCTCCGGCGAGGCGCGCAGCAGCGTCGCCCCCTCGAAGACCAGCTTGACCTCGGCCGGGCCGAGCGGGGTGTCCACGGTGCGGATCTCGCGGCGCAGCTTCAGGCGACGGGTGTCGTACAGGCGCACGCCGATGGCGCTCGACTCGCGCAGCACCAGGCGGGCCAGGGTGTCGGCCAGCGCCGGCGGGGCGAGCACCGTCAGCGTCGTGCCGGGACGGTTCTTCTTCATCTGCCGGGGGGTGAAGGCGGCATCGAGGGCGCCGGCCGCCAGCAGGCGCTCCAGCAGCGTGCCGAGGATCTCCGGCAGGGAGTCGTCGATGTGGGTCTCGATCACCGTGACCGTGTCGTGCTGCAGGCCGTCGGCCGCGCCGTCCCGGCCGAGGATGCCGCGCAGCAGGTTGGGGCGGTCGGCCAGGTCCCGGCCGCCGACGCCGTAGCCGGTGCGCGTCACGGTCATGGCCGGCAGGGGGCCGAAGGTCGCGATTTCGGCGGCGATCGCCGCGCCGGTGGGGGTGACCAGCTCGAAGTCGCTGCCGGCGGCGCGGACCGGGGCGCCGCGCAGCAGTTCGAGAACCGCCGGCGCCGGCAGCGGCAGGGCGCCGTGGCTGCCGCGGATCACCCCCTGCGACAGCGGCAGCGGCGCGCAGGCGACCGCGTCGATTCCCAGGGCGTGCAGGCCGAAGCAGGTGCCGACGATGTCGACGATGGCGTCGACCGCGCCGACCTCGTGGAAGTGCACCTCCTCCAGCGGCACCCGGTGGACGTGGGCTTCGGCCTCGCCGAGGCGGCGGAAGATGCGCCGGGCCCGGTCGCTCACCACCGGCGCCAGGGGCGCGGCGGCCAGCAGGGCGTCGATGTCGCGCCAGGTGCGGTGCGGCTGCGGCTGCTCGCAATGGACCGCGACCCGGGTGCCGCCGAGGCCGTGGCGCCGCTCGGCGCGGACTTCCAGCTGCCAGCCGGCGACGGGGAGGGCGCGCAGGGCGGCTTCGAGTCCGGCCGGGTCGAGGCCGAGGTCGACCAGCAGGCCGAGGCACATGTCGCCGGAGATCCCGGCAAAGGTGTCGAGATAGAGGGTGGTCACGGGTCGCGCCGGCGGTTGATGCGGGTGGCGGCGAAGGCCGCGCCGAAGCCGTTGTCGATGTTGACCACGGTGACGCCGCCGGCGCAGGAGTTGAGCATGCCGAGCAGGGCGGCGACGCCGCCGAAGGCCGCGCCGTAGCCGACCGAGGTCGGCACGGCGATCACCGGCACGTCGACCAGGCCGCCGACCACCGAGGGGAGCGCCCCCTCCATGCCGGCGACGACGATGATCACCGCCGCCTCGCGCAGCTGCTTCGAGTGGGCGAGCAGGCGGTGCAGGCCGGCGACGCCGACGTCGGCGATCTCGATCACGCGGTTCTGGAACATGCGGGCGGTGACCGCGGCCTCGCGGGCCACCGGCAGGTCGGAGGTGCCGGCGCAGACCACCGCCACCGGGCCGCGGCCGAGATCCTCGAGCGGCTGCTGCACCAGGGCGAAGGTGCGGGCCAACGGGTCGTATTCCCCCGCGGGGCCGTCTTTTGACAGCAACTCCGCCTTTTCGCCGGACAGGCGGGTGACCAGCACGTTGCTCCCCTTGGCGGCCATGCGCGTGACGATGGCGCCGATCTGCTCCGCGGTCTTCCCCTCGCCGAGGATGGTTTCCGGCACCCCCTGGCGCAGGGCGCGGTGATGGTCGATCAGCGCCACCCCGGCGTCCTCGAAGGGGAGGTCGCGCAGGCGCTCCAACCCCTGGTCGATGCTGAGATCGCCGGTCTGGATGGCGGCCAGGAGGGCTTTGAGTTGCTTGCTGTGCATGAGACTCCGGTTCGCTGGGTAATTCCTGGATGGGTTATAATGGTAACATTGCGCCGGCAATTTGAAAACCGCTTGCGGCCGCGGCGGGGAGGAATCGCCGCGCCGCGCCGCAGGCGCCGGCCGTGGGCATCAGATTTGCATCTAAACGATTTAAAAACAAGAAGTTTTTAACGGGGGCGAAAGCTCCGGGGAGATTCGCGATGAACCGGTCGATGCCGCACGGACGCCAGGGACACCCGCTGCTGGTCGTTGCCCTGCTGCTCCTCCTGCCGGTGACGGCGCAGGGGGGGATGGGGTTCATGCCGCCGCCACCGGCCCCGGCGCCGCTGGTGGTCACCCCCGGGCCGATGAAGACGCCGATGCGGATCGCCGCCACCGGCCCCGGCCGCTTCGTGGCCACCGACTACCAGGACGGCACCGTTTACGAGATCAAGGCCGCCACCCCCGATCAGCCGGTCGCCCTCTTCAAGGTGCAGGGGCAGCCGCTGGCCGTCGAGCCGAACGGCACCCAGTTCCTGGTCGGCAACGACAGCACCGGCGCCATCGAGATCTACCGCCGCGACGGCAAGAAGCTCAAGACCTTCACGGCCGGCGGCGAGATCAAGCCGAGCGACATCGCCTGCGACAGCCGCATGCGCCTGGTCTTCGCAGTCGACGGCCTCAACCGCGAGGTCAAGGTCTTCTCGGTGGGGGGGACCCTGGTGCGGAGCTTCGGCGCGGCGGCGCCGCTCTCCAACCCGATGGGGATCGCCATCGACCCCCGCACCCAGCAGGTGTTCGTCAGCGACTACGGCGACCCGCGCGTCGGCATCGCGGCGAGCATCAACGTCTTCACCTACAAGGGGGCGCTGCTCCGGCGGATCACCGGCAGTTTCTCCCGCCCGCAGGGGCTGGCGCTCGACAGCCGCAACCTCTACGTGGTCGACGCCATGCTCGGCCAGATCCTGGTGTTCAACCGCACCACCTTCGCCAGTGCCGGCGCGCTCGGCGGCTTCGGCACGGCCGCGGGGAAGCTGCTGCTGCCGATGGATCTGAGCCGGGACCCGGCCACCGGCAAGCTGTTCGTGACCAATTCCCGGATGGGCCGGGTGGCGGCGTTCGCGCCGCCGAGCCCGTAGGAAGGGGGTCGTCATGCGCGTCACTGCACGCCTGCTCGCGGTCGCGGCGGCTGCCGCGGTTTTCGGCTGGATCGCCGGCGCCGGCCCGGCGCAGGCCCTGCTCGCCTCCCACGACTGCTCGTTCTGCCACGACTTCCACGGGTCGCCGTCCGCCACCGGCCTGCTCGCCGACGTCTCGGCCGAGGCGGTCTGCCTCACCTGTCACAGCGGCGCCGGCCCCGGGCCGGCCGTCGCCATCCACAACCCGCGCGGCAAGAGCTCCGGCGAGCAGGGCTACATCACCTGCCGCGAGTGCCACAACCCGCACGACAACATCGACGGCAACATCATGCTGGTCGGCTACAAGTACGACCCCCAGAACAACCGCAGCTTCAGCGCGGCCACCATGCGCGTGGAGCTGACGACCAGCGATCCGGCCAGCCCGGTGTACAAGCCGGTGACCTTCGCCGCGCTGACGCCCCCGTACGACTTCAACCGGGACGACGGCACCGGTCCCTGCGAGATCTGCCACCCGGCGCTGAACCACAGCTCCAGCGTCGGCACCAACTGCAACGACTGCCACTCGCACGCCACCGGCTTCCCGAAGCCGCAGTGCACCGCGGCCGGCTGTCACGACGGCCTCGGCACCGGGGCCAAGAAGGTCGGCCCGAACAGCCCGCACTCGACCAACACCATCTTCGCCAGCAAGGGGGTCTCGTTCACCTGCGGCGACTGCCACGGCGGCCATTCCGGTTCGGCGGCGATCCGGGTGCCGAACAATCCCGCCATCGGCATCGATTACAGCACCTCCGGGCACAACGGCATCGCCCTGCGCGACCCGGTGCTCGGCACCGCCGCCAGCGAAGCCGAGGTCTGCTGGAACTGCCATGCCAACTACGGGGTCTCCGAATGGGGGACCAACACCCAGCCGGCGACCGGCAGCAGCAGCTACAACTACGGAACGCTCAGCCAGCCGAACTGGACCGCGGCCACCTGGAGCAGCGCCACCTTCAGCTACAAGACCGGCGCGATCCAGTCGACCCACGCGGCCGATGACAGCGCGGCGGCGCCGGGGCTCGACCCGGTGGCCAACCTGCGCTGCTCCTACTGCCACGACGTCCACGAACTGGCCCGGGCCCCCGGCGACGCCGCTGCAGGCAAGCCGTACCTGCGCGGCACCTGGCGGGGGAACCCCTACCGGGAGGACGGCGCGCCGACCGGTGCGTGGAACGCCTACGGCTCGTCGGCCCCGCCGAAGTGGGGGGCCGTCCCCCGCGGGCTGAACACCACCAACACCCCGGGCGGCTACCAGATCGACCAGAACAACGGCAACCCCACCGCCGGCTGGACGACCACCAACTCGGCCGGCCTGTGCCTGCTCTGCCACAGCAGGAACAAGGCCGGCAGCACGGTCACCGTCGACAGCATGGACTGGTTCGGCACCAACGACTGGGTGGGGATCAACGGCCACAGCAACGCCGTCATCGGCGGGTCCGGTTCGAGCAAATTCAACGTCTACAGCCCGGCGACCCGCGCCGAGGGGACCGCGTACAACAACCCGGGGATGGCCTACAACAACGTGACCACGTTCCCCACCAGCGACTGGATGCTCGGCCTGCGCAACCTGCAGGGGGGCAGCTATTCCTACGTGGTGGGGGATACGACCACCGACAACGCCCGGGGGGTGACGCCGCCGGTCTACATCGGTACCACCGGCAACCAGCGCTACACCTACAAGAACACCATCAGCTGGGGGGTGGACTTCAGCACCACCGCGGCGCAGACGCAGTACCACAAGTTCAGCTGCTCGAAGTGCCACAACCCGCACGCCTCGCGGCTGCCGCGGCTGATGATCACCAACTGCCTCGACGTGCGGCGCAACACCTGGGACGGCAACTTCCTCAATGATCCCGACTGGACCTCGGGCAAGACCAACGCCGACCCCTTCGACTTCTCGGCGTCCAACATCTTCAGGACGGAGTTCCGCGGGACGAACGACGGCCAGGGGCTGCGCAACAAGCAGCTGGCCTACGCCAAGAGCGCCCAGAACTGCCACCGCTACGTCGACGTCGACGGCGACCGGGTGATGGATACCGGCGACGAGCCCGGCTGGAACAAGGTCACCCCCTGGTAGGCGCCGGGGCGGCAGGGCACGCAAACGGAAAAGGCCGGCGAAATGCCGGCCTTTTCTCGTTCCATTCTCGATTGCGCGGGGGGCGGTGCGGCCCGCCTACTCCGAGCTGTTGCGCGGCAGGAACACCTCGCGCGGCCGGCTGGTGCCGTCCGACGGCCCAACGATCCCTTCGGCCTCCATCTTCTCGATCATCCGCGCCGCCCGGTTGTAGCCGAGGCGCAGGCGGCGCTGCAGCATGGAGATCGACGCCTGGCGGGTCTCGGCGATGATCGCCAGCGCCTCGTCCCACTTCTCGTCGTAGCCCTCCTCGTCCTCGTCGCCGCTGCCGCCGCCGCTTGAAGCCGGGGCCTCGAGGATCGACTTGTCGTAGTCCGGGCTCCCCTGCTTCTTGAGGAAGTCGACCACCCTCTGCACCTCGAGGTCCGAGACGAAGGCGCCGTGGGCGCGCTGCAGCACGCCGCTCCCCGGCGGGATGAAGAGCATGTCGCCGTTGCCGAGCAGGGTTTCGGCGCCCATCGAGTCGAGGATGGTGCGCGAGTCGATGCGCGAGAAGACCCGGAAGGAGATGCGCGTCGGCAGGTTGGCCTTGATCAGGCCGGTGATGACGTCGACGCTCGGCCGCTGGGTGGCGAGGATCAGGTGGATGCCGGCGGCGCGGGCCATCTGGGCGAGGCGGGCGATCGCCTCCTCGACCTCGCGCCCGGCGACCATCATCAGGTCGGCCAGCTCGTCGACGATCACCACGATGTACGGCAGGTGGCCGTGCTCCAGGGCCCCCTCCTCGACGGTCTCGATCTCGGGGAGCGCCTCCTCGCCGGAATCGTCGTCGAACAGGGTGGCGCCGCGCTTCCCTTTGGGCTCCTCCGCCTCCTTGGCCAGCTTGCGGTTGTAGCCATCGATGTTGCGCACCCCCTTGTCGGCCATCAGCCGGTAGCGGCGCTCCATCTCGCGCACCGCCCAGTTCAGCGCCAGGGTGGCCTTCTTCGGGTTGGTCACCACCGGCAGCAGCAGGTGGGGGATGCCGTCGTACATCGACAGCTCCAGCATCTTCGGGTCGATCATGATCAGCCGCACGTCGCGCGGGTCGGCGCGATAGAGCAGGGAGAGGATCATGGCGTTGATCGACACCGACTTGCCGGTGCCGGTGGCGCCGGCCACCAAAAGGTGCGGCATGCGCGCCAGGTCGCCGACCACGGTGTGGCCGAAGATGTCCTTGCCCAGGGCCAGCGGCAGGCGGCCGCCGTTCTTCTGGAACTCCTCGGAGGCGACGATCTCCTTGAGGTAGACCATTTCGCGGTCGCGGTTGGGGATCTCGATCCCCACCACGCCGCGGCCGGGGATCGGCGCGACGATGCGGATCGACTGGGCCTTGAGCGCCATCGACAGGTCGTCGGAGAGCCCGGCGATCTTGCTGACCTTGACCCCCGGCGCCGGGGCGAACTCGTACATGGTGACCACCGGCCCCGGCTTGATCTCGGAGACCTCCCCCTCGACGCCGAAATCCTGCAGCTTCTTCTCGAGCAGGCGGGCGTTCATCATCAGCGCGTCCTTGTCGACCGGCTTGGCCTTTTCGCCGTCGTGGTCGAGCAGGGAGAGCGGCGGCGGGTGGTAGGTGCCGGCCGCGGGGATGAAGTCGAAGGTCTCCTGGGCGACCTCGTCCTTCCCCTTCTTGCCGCGCCCCTTGCGCTCGTGCAGCTGCACGACCTCGGCCATGGCCGGCCGCGGCTCCGGCGGGCGGATCACCACGCCGCGCTCCTTGTCGGGCTTGTCGTGCTCCTCCAGTTCGCGCCGGGCGGCGCGGGCCTCGCGGTAGCGCTCCAGGCGGTCGCTGGCCCGGCCGAACAGCCCCTCCAGGAAGAGGACCATGGAGAAGCGCGCCACCAGGATCGCCGAGACGATCAGGCCGATGACCAGAAACAGCGCCGCGCCGATGGTGTTGAACCAGCCCTTCAGGGTGTCGGCGAGGAAGTCGCCGATGACGCCGCCGCCGCGGACGATGGTCTGGCCGAACCACTCGACCTGGTCGAACTTCAGGGCGATCAGCCCGGCGAGCGTGGCCAGCAGGCCGAAGAACGCCAGCAGCTTGTAGAAGCGCGGGTGCAGGTCGCGGAACTTGAGCAGGCGCCAGGAGGCGTGCAGGCAGGCCAGCGGGATCAGCAGCGCCGGCAGGCCGAAGACCTGGAAGAACAGGTCGGCAACGAAGGCGCCGACCTTGCCGCAGATGTTGTGGATGACCTCCGGCTGGAGGTTGTTGTTGAAGGACGGGTCGCCGCTGTAGAACGACGCCAGGCTGAGGAGCAGGAAGATCCCCGCCGCCAGCCAGAACAGGCCGAGAATCTCTTTTTTCAGGTGCTCGCCGAGGAAGGGTTTGCGTGCGTCGTCGCTCATGGTCCGCCGTGCCGGGAAAATTGCCCCATGTTAACGCGAATGGCCGTTGCGGTCAAAGCGTGATGCCGATCAGCAGCGTGCCGACTACCCAGCAGTAGACGGAAAACCAGAACAGCCGCTGGCGGCGGATGATGCCGAGGAGCAGGCGGATGGCGCACAGGCCGACCACGAAGGCGACGCCGGCGCCGGCCAGGTAGACGGGGAGGTCCCCGGCCGGCAGGGTGTGGAGATCCTTCAGCGACAGCAGGGCCGCCCCGGCGATGGCCGGCATCCCCATGAGGAACGACAGGCGCGCCGCGGTTTCGCCGTCGACCCCGCGAAAGAGCAGGGTGGCGATGGTCGAGCCGGAGCGCGACAGGCCGGGGAGGACCGCCAGCCCCTGGGCGATGCCGGTGAGCACCGCGTCGGTCACGGTCACGGCGGCCTCGGTGCGCCGGCCGCTACGGCGGTAGCGCTCGCCGACGAACAGCAGGGTGCCGGTCAAAAGCAGCATCGCCCCGACCACAAGCATGTTCTCCATCCAGCGCTCCACCGCATCCTTGAGGGCCAGGCCGATCAGCGCGGTCGGCACCGAGGCGGCGACGACCAGGCCGAGCAGCCGCCGGTCGCGGCGGCCCTCCGGGGTGCGGCGGAAGGGCGCCGTCAGCAGGCGGACGACGTCGCGCTGGAAGTAGAGGAGCATCGCCCCCAGGGTGCCGACGTGCAGCATCACGTCGAACAGCAGCCCCGGCTGCTCGAAGTGCGGCAGGCAGTGCTGGGCGATGGCCAGGTGGCCGTCGGAGGAGATCGGCAGGAACTCGGTGATCCCCTGGACGATGCCGAGAAGGAGGGCGTCAAGGAGATTCATAGTGCTGGGTGCTGAGCGATGAGCGATGAGTCAAGCAGCATAAAATCAGAGCTCCATGATGTAGGGGATGATCAGGGGGCGGCGGTCCATGGTGCGGTTGAAGAAGCGGTGCAGCGTCTTGCGCACCTCGACGCGCAGCTCCTCCCAGCCGGCGACCGCCTCGCGGCTGTGTTCGACGAGGGTGGCGCGCACCAGGTCGAGCGCCTCGTCGAGCAGCGGCTGGCCGTCCCGCTCGAGGACGAAGCCGCGGGTGACCAGCTCCGGGCCGCTGACGATCTCGCCGCTCGCCTGGTTGAGCGCCAGGAATACCAGCACCAGGCCGTGGTTGGCCAGGTGCCGGCGGTCGCGCAGCTCCATCTCGCCGATGTCGCCGACCCCCTTGCCGTCGACGAAGACCCGGCCGGTCTCGACTTTCGGCTCGAGGCGGTGGCCGTTGGGCGAGAGGAGCAGCGGCTGGCCGTTCTCGATCACCAGCACCCGTTCCGGCGGCATCCCCATCTCCACCGCCAGGCGGGCGTGGCGCGCCAGGTGCCGGTACTCGCCGTGGACCGGCACGAAGTAGCGCGGCTTCACCAGGGAGTGCACGACCTTGAGCTCGTCGCGGCTGGCGTGGCCGGAGACGTGGATCTCGCTGGTGGTCTCGTAGTGGACCTCGGCGCCGCGGCGGCAGAGGTGGTTGATCAGGTCGGTGATGGCCCGCTCGTTGCCGGGGATGAACTTGGCGGAGAGGATCACCGTGTCCCCGGGCACGAGCTCCAGCTGCCGGTGGTCGGCCATGGCGATGCGGGTCAGGGAGCTCAGGGGCTCCCCCTGGCTGCCGGTGGTCAGCACCAGCACCCGCTCGCGGGGGAGCTCGCGCATCTGCTTCAGGTCGATGAACAGGTCGTCGGCAACCGCCAGGTAGCCGAGCTGGCGGGCGATGGCGATGTTCCCGAGCATGCTGCGGCCGCTGACCAGCACCTGCCGGCCGGCTTTTGACGCGGCGTCGCAGATCTGCTGGATGCGGTGGATGTTGGAGGAGAAGGTGGCGACGAAGACCGTGCCGGAGCTGCGCGGCACGAGGTCGTCGAGCGCCTCGCCGACGGTGCGTTCGGAGAGGGTCTGCCCCGGGCGCTCGACGTTGGTCGAGTCGGCCATCAGCAGCAGCACCCCCTCCTCGCCGTAGGCCGCCAGCCGGCCGAGATCGGTGATCTGGCCGTCGACCGGGGTCGGGTCGAGCTTGAAGTCGCCGGTGTGGACGATCAGCCCGGCCGGGGTGCGGATCGCCAGCCCGCAGCCGTCGACGATCGAGTGGGCGACGCGGAAGAACTCCACCTCGAAGGGGCCGAGTTCCAGCGACTGGCGCGGCATCACCGGGTGCAGCCGCGCCCGGGCGGCGAGGCCGTGCTCCTCGAGCTTGGCGCGCAAAAGCCCCAGGGTCAGGGCGGTGCCGAAGATCGGCGGGTTGCCCAGCGCCTCGAGGAGGAACGGGATGGCGCCGATGTGGTCCTCGTGACCGTGGGTCAGCAGCACCCCCTGGATGTCGGCGGCGCGCCCGCTAAGGGCGGCGATGTCCGGCACCACCAGGTCGACGCCGAGCATGTAGGCCTCGGGGAACATCAGCCCGCAGTCGATCAGCAGGATCTGGTCGCGGCACTCCACGGCCATCAGGTTGAGGCCGATCTCGCCCAGCCCCCCCAGGGGGAGGAGGCGCACGGCGTCGGGGTGCAGG
>VAUL01000093.1 GCA_005774545.1 Deltaproteobacteria bacterium
CTTTTTTGATCGAGAACGAGATGGTTTTCCTTCTGCTTGTTGCCAGCACTAATCTGAAAGGTTTCAGCTTCCGCGAAGGCTCAGCGTTCTTAGCGTCGAGCTCGGAGATTCTGCACCTTGACCCTACGCCCTCCCCGCTGACCCCAAAACGTTGATGTTCTTGTGCTTGATCAGCTTGACCAGCTCCTTGCGCGCCGCCCCCAGGTACTTGCGCGGGTCGAACTCGCCGGGGTGCTGGGCCAGGTACTCGCGGACCTTGGCGGTCACCACCAGGCGGCCGTCGGAATCGATGTTGATCTTGCACACGGCGCTGCTGGCGGCGCGGCGCAGCTGATCCTCGGGAACGCCGACCGCCCCGTCCATCCGGCCGCCGTACTGGTTGATCAGCGCCACGTAGTCCTGGACCACGCTGGAGGCGCCGTGCAGGACGATGGGGAAGCCGGGGATGCGCCGTTCGATCTCCTCGAGGATGTCGAAGCGCAGCGGCGGCACCGACTCCCCTTCCTTGAGCTTGAACTTGTAGGCGCCGTGCGAGGTACCGATGGAGATCGCCAGGGAGTCGACCCCGGTCTTTTTGACGAAGTCCTCGACCTCCTCGGGGCGGGTGTAGGTCGAGTGCTCGGCGGAGACCTCGTCCTCGATGCCGGCCAGCACGCCGAGCTCCCCTTCGACGCAAACGTCGAAGCGGTGGGCGTACTCGACCACCCGGCGGGTCAGCGCCACATTCTCCTCGTAGGGGAGGTGCGACCCGTCGATCATCACCGAGGAGAAGCCGGAGTCGATGCACGACTGGCACAGCTCGAAGGAGTCACCGTGGTCGAGGTGCAGGCAGATCGGGATGTTGGAGCCCATCTCGCGGGCCATGGCCACCGCCCCCATCGCCATGTAGCGCAGCATCGTCTGGTTGGCGTAGTCGCGCGCCCCCTTGCTCACCTGGATGATGACCGGCGAAGCGGTCTCGGCGCAGGCGGTGATGATCGCCTGGAGCTGTTCGAGGTTGTTGAAGTTGTAGGCGGGGATGGCATAGCCGCCGGCCATCGCCTTGGCGAACATCTCGCGGGTGTTGGCCAGGCCGAGTTCGGAAAAGTGCACGGTGTTGCCCATGTCGTCAGACCTCCTTCAAGGGATCGAAGCGGAATGGTAAGCGCTTTTTCATACCAGTTCCGGGCGGGGAAAGTCCAGAGCAATCATGACGAAAGCCGGCCCCAGGGGGGCCGGCTTTCGGTGTTCTCATGCGATGCGGGGGATCAGTCGTTGCGCATCAGGCGCATCTTCTTGCGCAGTCGCCGCTGGGCTTCCTTCTCCTTGCGCTTACGCTTCACGCTCGGCTTTTCGTAGTACTTCCGCTGCTTCATCTCGCGAAAGAGCCCTTCCTGCTGCAGCTTGCGCTTGAGAACCCGAATGGCCTTCTCGACGTTGTTGTCGACCACCTGGATCTCCACCGACCTCACCTCGCTTTCCTTCGTGCCTTGCCCCTCCCTGCAGGCAGGGGAACGTGACTTATAACGGAAAATTCCGGATCGTGCAAGAGGATTTATGGGAGCGTCGCGTACAACCCCACCCGCAACCCGCCGTTGTCCAGCTCCGCCACCGCCCGCAGCGGCAGGGCGGTGGCCCGGGCCAGGCGGGGCTCCGGAGCGAGCAGCGCCTTGCGCCAGCCCGGGTAGGCGCGCGCCAGCTCCCGGCCGAGCGCGGCGAAATAGCTCTCCAGCGGTTCATCCGGGGTCAGCCGCTTGCCGTAGGGCGGGTTGCACACCACCAGCCCGCTGCCGGCATGCACCGGCTGCCCGGCCAGCGGCCGGTGCTGCAGCGCCACGGCCTCCGCCAGCCCGGCCTGCGCCAGGTTGGCGCGGGCCGCCGCCAGCGCCGCGGCATCGGCGTCGCCGCCGGAGATGACCGCCGGCAAGGGGCGCTCGTCGCGCCGGGCCTCGCCGCACAGCTGCTCCCACAACCCGGCCCGGTAGCCCGGCCAGCGCATGAAGGCGAACGGCCGCTGCAGGCCGGGGGCGCGGCGCCCCGCCAGCAGCGCCCCTTCCAGCAGGAAGGTGCCGGTACCGCACAGGGGGTCGGCCAGCGCTTCGCCGCCGTCCCAGCCGAGCAGGTGCAGCACCCCGGCGGCAAGCGTCTCGCGCAGCGGCGCGGCGGCCACGTGGGTGCGGTAGCCCCGGCGGTGGAGCAGCTCCCCCGAGCTGTCGACCGACAGCTCGACGACATCGTCGACCACCCGGGCCAGCAGCAGTTGCCCGTCGTCCGCCACCGGCGCCGCCCCGCCCAACGCATGGCCGACGGCGGCGAGCACCGTTTCGGCGACGCGCCCGCTGTGGATCAGCCGCGAGTTGCGGCAGGTCGCCCGGCAGTGCAGCGGCGTCCCCGGGCGGACGAACCGCCCCCAGGGGAGGCGGGCGGCGGCGCGGTACAGGCCGGGGAAGTCCCGACAGCGGAAGCGGGCGACCCGCACCACCACGCGGCTGGCGGTGCGCAGCCGGAGGTTGGCCCGGTAAAGGTCGGCCAGATAGCCGACGCAGCCGATCCCGCCCGGCACGACCTCGAGATCGGCCAGGCCGAGGTCGGCCAGCTCCCGGGCGCAGACCGGCTCCAGGCCGGGGGTGGTGATGACGAACAGGTTTTCGGGGTGCTTGTGGTCCACGCCGCCCTCAGGGAAACGAAAAATTTAGCGGTTGGCCGCCCGGGCAAAATCGGTATAATGGCGCCAGCTCATCGCGCAAGGGAGGATCGTGCCATGTCACAGCGCTGGATCGTGCTGGCAGTCGTGCTGCTGGTCGGAGTCCCGTCGACCCTTTATGCCCGCTGGATCAAGGACAAGGTCTCGCTCGAGACCAAGGAGGTCGGCAGCGTCGAGTTCAGCCACTTCAACCACCTCGAGGCCATCGGCAAGAACTGCCCGGCGTGCCACAACGCAATCTACCACATCGTGACGAAAAACAACCCCGATTTCACCATGAAGGAGATGGAGCAGGGGAAGGCGTGCGGCGCCTGCCACAACGGCTCGCGGGCCTTCTCGGTCAAGGAGAACTGCGACACCTGCCACGGCAACGGCGACGTCGCCTACGAGACCGACGCCGGCAAGGCCACCTTCAGCCACAAGATCCACACCGCCGCCTTCAGCTGCGACGCCTGCCACCCCGCCACCTTCAAGGCCAAGAAGGGCGGCAACAAGAAGGCGTCCATGGAGCAGATGGAAAAGGGCGCCTCCTGCGGCGCCTGCCACGACGGCAGCACCGCCTTCAGCGTCAAGGACGACAACTTCTGCGGCAAGTGTCACGAGATGTAGCCGCTTCCGCACGCCCAGCGTCACGACGGCCGCGCCCCACAGCGCGGCCGTCGCCGTTTCAGAGCGTGGCCGGCAGCATGACCCGCGGCAGCGGCCCGTCCGGACCGAGGTTGGCGCGGTAGAGGCGGTCGAGAAAGGCCGCCCGCGGCAGTTCGACCGCCCCCATGCGGAACAGGTGCGGGTTCGGCACCTGGCAGTCGAGCAGCGCGAAATCCCGCGCCGCCAGGTGCCGGCACAGCATGACCAGCGCCACCTTGGAGGCATCCGTGGCGCGGTGGAACATCGACTCGCCGAAGAAGAACCGGCCGACCGCCACCCCGTAGAGCCC
>VAUL01000094.1 GCA_005774545.1 Deltaproteobacteria bacterium
CTCAATCTAGAGTAACCTCATTGATGAGGGTGTCCACTTTTCGTGGGTAGCTCCGGGCTATAACGGAGCGGGGCAACTTGGCGATGGGACAACGACTGATAGATTAACGCCGGCGACGGTGGTGGGGTTAGGTGGTCCCGTGATGGCCATTGCGGCAGGTGTTTACCAAACTGCAGCTCTTTTGGCTGATGGGACAGTGAAGAATTGGGGCTATAACGGACAGGGGCAACTTGGTGACGGGACAACGACTGATAGATTAACGCCGGCGACGGTGGTGGGGTTGAATGTTGGACCTTTTGGGCAGCTTTCTAAAACCGGCCAGACCTCATGCTGGGATGCGACTGGCAATCCAATCTCATGTGCAGGGACGGGGCAGGATGGAGAGATACAAGCTGGTTTGGTGTGGCCAGCTTCGAGGTTTAGAGATTTGGGGGACGGAACGATAGGGGACAATCTCACGGGGTTGATTTGGGCCAAAGATGCTTCAACACCTTCTGTGGGGGGCTGTTCGGGGGGCGTTAAAACTTGGCAGGGCGCGTTAGATTATGTGGCATGCCTGAACTCGAATTCCTATCTCGGCTATAAAGACTGGCAACTTCCAAATGTGAACCAAATGTCAAGCCTGTTGGGTTTCAGCTCTGCCTCGTTTACACCGCAAACCACCCTGTTCGCAGATTTTGCTTCCGAGAGATACTGGACATCTACGACAAGTAGCATCTATTCGGACTATGGGCTGTTCGTGAATTTTGGATCAGTTTATTTGGGGCCGGGTGTTTGGCATCATTTTAAGACGGAACTATATCGTGTCCTGCCGGTTCGTATAGTTCAGCGGCCATCATCGGTCATTAAAATTCAAAAAACGGGACAAACCCTCAGCAACTCTGCTGGTGATGACGGTGATTTTGAGACAGGTCTTGCGGCGCCAGGCCCCCGCTTTTTTGATCAGGGTGATGGAACGGTTGCTGATGGGTTGAATGGTCTTGTTTGGTCAAAGGATGCTTCCACACCAACCTTTGGGGTTTGTGTCGGTGGGGCGAAAAACTGGCAGCAGGCGTTAGATTATGTGACATGTCTCAATGACAACAATTATCGCGGTCATGGCGATTGGAGATTGCCCAACGCCCGTGAGATTAGAAGTTTGATCGATCATGCGAATGCCCAACCGGCCCTGCCGACCGGGCATCCATTTACAGGGGTCAGGTCTTTAATCGATGACGATGCATATTGGACGTCGACCACCTCTCCCGCCAGTGTTGATAGCGCCTTCATAATTGTTTTTTCTGGGGGTTTTATTGCGAGTAACCAGAAAGTGAATACTGCGACGATGTGGCCGGCGGTGTATGTTTGGCCTGTTCGAGGTGGGGCTCTCCCTGACGCAGACGCCGATTTAATACCTGACTATAAGGATAGCTGCCCGCTTGATGATCAGAACGACGCCGATGGTGATGGAGTCTGCGGGAATGTCGACAACTGTCTCCCCATGGCCAATGCCGACCAACTTGATACGGATGGAGATGGTTTGGGCGATGTTTGCGACACGGACGATGATAATGATGGTGTTCTGGATGGTAACGATGCCTTCCCACTGAATGCGACGGAGTCGGTGGACACTGATGGCGACGGCATTGGTAATAACGCCGATACCGATGACGACGGTGACGGCTGGACGGATTCTGATGAGGTAGCGGCCGGAAGCGAACCGCTGCTGGCGAGCAGTCTGCCGCTCGATACAGATGGAGACCACACCGCCGATGTCATCGACACCGATGACGACAACGACGGTGTCGCCGACACGTCTGATGCGTTCCCGCTGAACGCGGCGGAGTCGATGGACACCGATGGCGATAGCATTGGCAACAACGCCGATAATGATGATGACAACGACGGTGTCGCCGACACGTCTGATGCGTTCCCGCTGAACGCGGCGGAGTCGATGGACACCGATGGCGATGGCATTGGCAACAGCGCCGATACCGATGACGACAACGACGGTGTTCTTGATACCGCCGACGTTTTCCCGCTGGATGCGGCCGAGTCTGTGGACACGGACGGAGACGGAACCGGTAACAACGCTGATGCTGACGATGACAACGATGGTGTCTTAGACGCTGCGGATGTCTTCCCGTCAGATGCTACTGAGTCGGTAGATACAGATGGAGACGGCGCGGGCAACAATGCGGACACCGATGATGACGGTGACAGTTGGAGTGATGCCGATGAGGCCGTTGCGGGCAGCGATCCGTTGCTAGCGACCAGTTTGCCGCTCGACACCGATATCGACCACATCGCGGATGTTGTTGACCCCGACGACGACAACGACGGCGTCTCGGATGCCGCCGATGCCTTGCCGCTGAATGCTGCTGAGTCTGTGGACACGGATGGCGACGGCACGGGCAACAACGCCGACCCCGATGACGATGGCGACGGGATTCCTGACGTTGACGAAATCGCCGCCGGCACCGACCCGCTGAACCCGGACATCACCAGACCCTCCATCACCATCACTGCCGCGCCGCTACGCTATTCGAACCAGTCATCCGGAGTCGTCGAATTTACCGCCAATGAGCCGGCGACCTTTACCTGCAGCCTCGACGGTGCCGATCATGCGCCCTGTTCGTCTCCCTTCAACTTCACCGATCTTGCCAACGGCGAGCATCTGCTCGTTCTCAGGGCCACCGACGCTGCCGGCAATTTCCGTCTCCTCTACCACCACATGACCATCAACACCGCCCTTGCCGCCAGTTCGGCGATCATGCTGCCACGCACCGGCCAGACAACCAGTTATGGCCCCGGCGACGATGGCGCAATCCAGGCCGGGGTGGTCTGGCCGGACCCGCGCTTCAGCGATTTTGGTGACGGGACGGTGGCGGACAACCTGACGGGCTTGGTTTGGAGCAAGGATGCTTCCACGCCCGCCTACTCCACGTGCGGCGGCGGCGTAAAAAGCTGGGCGGATGCCCACGCCTATGTCGCTTGCCTTAACGCTGAAGGCTACCTGGGGTATAGCGACTGGGTTCTGCCGAATGTCAACGAACTGAAAAGCCTGGTCGACCTGCAGCCCGCACCCTTGCGTCTCCCCACCGATCATCCGTTCGACGGTGTGGTCGCGGGGCGCTACTGGTCGTCCACGGCCGGGACGATTTATCCCGATTACGGTTTCTTCGTCGACTTTGCCGCGCCGACCTCGCCCTGGCACGATCTGCAGTCGACGGCCTATTTTGTCTGGCCGCTGCGCCGGACTCCAAGCCCGGCGACCGTTGCTTTGCCGAAGACCGGCCAGACGGCCAGTCTGGTTGCCGGTGACGACGGTGAGCGGGAGGCGGGTGCCGCCTGGCCGACGCCGCGCTTTGTCGACAACGGGGACGGCACCATCACCGATGCCCTCACTGGCCTGATCTGGGCTGAGGATGCCTCTTCGCCGGTGTTTGGCGCATGCAGCCGCGGCGACGGCAGCTGGCAGGCGGGGCTCGCCTACGTGGCCTGCCTCAATGCTGCCAACTACCTTGGCGCGGCTGACTGGCGGCTGCCGAACAGCAACGAACTGCTCAGTCTGGTCGATTACTCTCGCAC
>VAUL01000032.1 GCA_005774545.1 Deltaproteobacteria bacterium
GGGGGGGGGGGGGGGGGGGGGGGGGGGGGGGGGGGGGGGGGGGGGGGTGGGGGAAGCGGGGGGCGGCGTGGGGGGTGATGGGTGGGGGGGTGGGGGCGGAGGCGGTCACGCGGGCGCGGCGGCGCCTGGGAGACGACGTGCGTGTGGACAGCCTCGGCTTGAACGAACTGGCGGAGCGGCTCGACAGCGCCCCGTGCCGGGAGTTCGCCGGTCTCTACCAGCAGGCGGTGTTTCGCGACCGGCCGCTGACGGCCGCGGAAGTCAGGCGGCTGAAGGAATTGCTGCGGAAGATTTAGGCGTCCGGACGGGCTGCCCCCCGGGGGCGCCGTCGCCGTCCGCGCCGGCGGCGCTTCTGGGGGGCGGCGGGGGCTTCCGCCGGCGCCTGGGGAACGCCCGGTTTTGCCGGCTGGTGCAGGGTGCTGCGCCAGGTTTCGACCAGTTGCCGATGACCGTCGGGGGTCTGGTGCCAGAGGTCGAACAGCTCCAGGGCCAGCGGCGTGGCGGGGTGCTGCAGGAAGCGGCGTTCGCCGCGATGGCCCCGGCCCCGGCCGAGGCGGTAGCAGCCGACCAGCAGTTCGCGGGCCTGGTGGCGGGTGCCGTGGGAGATGCGGAAGTAGCCGCAGTGCAGGTCGAGTTCCAGGTTGGCCAGCTCCAGCACCTGGCCGATCGGCAGGTCGGCGGTGGGCGGGCACTGGCGCAAGAAGCGCGACAGGAACAGGGCGGCCAGCACCAGCCCCTCGCCGGGCGGTGCGCCGCCGCGGGTTCGGGCATCGATCCGGTCGAGCAGGGCAAAGGTCGCGTCGTCCCCCTCAAAGCCGGCCAGCAGCGGTTCGAGCAGGCCGGTGGCCTGGGCCTGGCGCAGCACCTTGCCGGCCACGGCATGGCGGAACAGCTCGAGCAGTTCCTCGCGGATCCGTGCCGGGGCGGCTTCGGCGATCAGCGGGGCCCGGGTGTAGATCCCCTCGCGGGTCGCCTCATCGAGGGTGAAGTCGAGGCGGGCGGCAAATTCCAGGGCCCGCAGCATGCGTACCGGATCCTCGGTGAAGCGCACCAGGGGGTCGCCGATGACCCGCAGGCGCCGGGCCTCGAGGTCGGCCAGCCCGCCGACATGGTCGATGATGCTGAAGGTGGCGATGTCGTAGAACAGGGCATTGATGGTGAAGTCCCGCCGGAAGGCGTCCTCGCGGGGCGTGCCGAAGACGTTCTCGGCCAGCAGGCGATGGTCGCTCGGATCCTCGGGGAGGTCGTCGGCCGTGGCCTGGCGGCGGAAGGTAGCGACCTCCACCACCTCGTCGGCGCCGAAACGGACATGGGCCAGGCGAAAGCGCCGGCCGACCAGGAAGCAGTTGCGGAACAGCTTTTTGACCTGCTGGGGCGTGGCGTCGGTGCCGACGTCGAAATCCTTGGGGGTCCGCCCGAGCAGCAGGTCGCGCACCCCGCCGCCGACCAGGTAGGCCAAGTGCCCGGCGCGCCGCAGGCGGTAGAGCACCTGCAAGGTGTTCGGGTCGATCCGGCTGCGCGAGAGGCCGTGGGCGGCGCGCGGCAGGATCACCGGTTCGGCGGGCCGGGACGATTCGCTGGATGGTTTCAGGGGCATGGGTTTTGGGTGCGCCGTTCGGCGTCCCGTGACTTATAGCAGAAAGTGCCGTGCGAGGAAAGCCGGTCGCGCCGAGATTTTCTCCCCCGGTTGCCGGAAGATCTGTGCTAGGATGCCGAAACTTCCCCTGTCTGGGCGGGTGCGGCGATGGAACAACAAGACAAGCCGGTGTATCTCAAAGAGCAGAAGGACAAGCGGCGCACCCTGCGCGTGCCGCTGATCGTCGAGAAGCTCCCCTGCCGGGACGGGCGCCGGACGTTCTTCGGCTACGCCGGCAATATCAGCCGCGGCGGGCTGTTCATCGCCACGGTCAGCCCGCGCGAGCCGGGGGAACAGTTCGAACTGCAGGTCACGTTGCCGCCGCCGGCGGAATTGACCCTGCAGTGCCGTTGCGAGGTGGTCTGGAAGCGTCACTTCGCGCGGCAGGGGAAGTACGCCCCGGGGATGGGACTGCGCTTTCTCGACCTGCCTGCCGAACAGGCCGCGGCCCTTGAGCGCTGGATCGAGGCGTCTGCCGGCAGGGCGCGCTGAGCGGCCGCAGGGCGGAAATTGACAGGCGGATGATCTCGGGTAACCTGTTTAATACACTTACTTGTGTGCTGCCAACCGGTCCGGTTGCCATACCATCCCTGAATTGAGAAAAAGGAGACAGCCATGCCGCAGGAATTCAACATGCAGGAGGCGATCCGCCTCGCCATCCAGACCGAAAAGGACGTGATGGACTTTTACAAAAAGGCCGCGGCCCTCACCAAGAACGAGCGCGGCCGCAAGGTGTTCAACCAGCTGGCCAACGAAGAATACGAGCATGCCGGGCACTTCTTCCAGATTTACCCCGGCAAGGACCTCGGGTCCTTCGATGAGTTCATGTCCCGTCCCGCGACCCTTGAGCACGCCATGCTGCGCCAGCTGGAAAAGAGCCTGGACGAGAATGTCCACGAGCGCAAGGCGATGCAGATCGCGCTGAAGGAGGAAGAGGATCTGGCCAAGCACCTGCGCCTGACCGCCTCCAAGATCGTCGATCCGGCGGTGCGCGCGGTTTTCGAGCGGATGGCGAAGGAAACCGAGAACCACTTTGCGCTGATCGAGTCGGAGTATGCGCACCTGATGGCGATGGTTCATGAAACCGATATCGACACCTATGTCCGCGAATAAGCTGGCGGTTGTCGTCGCGCTGCTGGCAACGCTGGCCGGAGCGCCGGCCGGTGCCGCCGTTTCCGCCGTTTCCGGGGAAGCCCAGCGGTACGAAGGGGGGGCGACGTTCCAGGAGATCATCGAGTCGCGCTGTACCATCTGCCACACCCGCGAACGGGTCGATGCGGCCATTCGCAGCCAGTCCGACCTTGACGCCCTGCTGCGGCGGATGGTCGAGCGCGGCGCCATCATCAGCGAGCGTGACCACAAGGTGCTCGGCACCTTCTGGGGGTCGCCGCTCAAGGGCGACGGTCAATCGCCGGCTCCGCCGGCGCGCTGACGTCCATGCACGGCAGAATCCGGGCCGGCCCGCAAGGGCCGGCTTTTTTTTGTGCTTTCGGCAACACGCGCGCCACGGAAAATTAGACTTGCATCATTAGCTTCGGCTGTGATATCGGTTGGGCCTGTTGCATTTCCTGATGGTTTTGGCGGCTCTGCCGCACCGAGGAGGGGACCGTGTTCCGTATCAAGGACTGGCCCGCGGCCGACCGGCCGCGGGAAAAGCTGCTGCATGCCGGCCCGGCGGCCCTCGGCGACAGTGAACTGCTCGCCCTGATCCTGCGCACCGGGCACTCTTCCCCCCGTTCCAGCGCCCTTGACCTTGCCCGCCAGCTTCTTGGCCGGTTCGACTCGTTGCGCACCCTGTGTGCCGCCACTACGGCGGAGCTGTGCGCGGTGCCCGGCATCGGCCCGGCCAAGGCGGCGGAAATCCTCGCGCTCGGTGAACTGGCACGCCGGCTGGCGGCCGCGCCTCTGCACCCCGGCGAACGGTTCACCACGTCCGGGGAAGTCTTCGCCCACTTTCACGAACGGCTGCGCGACCACCGCAAGGAGGTCTTCCTGACCCTGCTGCTCGACAGCAAGAACCGCCTGCTGCGGGAAGTCCGCATCTCCGAAGGGAGTCTCAACGCCAGCATCGTCCATCCGCGCGAAGTCTTCGCCCCGGTGGTGCGCGAATCGGCGGCGGCCGTGCTGCTGGTCCACAACCACCCCTCCGGGGATCCGACCCCGAGTCGGGAGGATCTCGAACTGACCGGACGGCTGCGCGAGGCCGGGGCGCTGATGGGGGTCCGGGTCCTCGACCATGTCATCATCGGCCGTGGCTGCTATGTGAGCCTGGCGGACCGGGGGCTGATGGGCTGAATGGTGTTTGCTGTCGGGCGGGGTTTTCCCGCCCCTGTCATGTGCAACGGAGGGGATTATGAAACGGCAACTGTCGGGGGCGGCGGGGTTTTCCCTCGTCGAGGTGTTGGTTTCGCTGGCCGTCTTTCTGATCGCCAGCATGGGGTTGATGTCGCTGCTGCTCACCGGCCTGAAGGCCGGCCGGCGCAACACCCTGCACGGTGACGCCCGGCGCCTGGCCGGGGAGGCCATGGCCGTCCTGCAGACCGCCGAATACGAGCAGCTCCCCGAATTCGACGGGGTGCCGTCGGGCGAGGGGGGGATCCAGCTGCTGCGCACCGTGGAAAGCGACGCGCCCGAAGCCGGGCAGATGCGCCTCACGGTCACGGCGACCTGGCAGGGTGGCAGTCAGGTGCACAGCTACCAGCTGCAGACCATTCGCTCCCGGCCGTGACGCGCAGCTGCTGTCGGGGGCACTCCCTGGTGGAACTGGTCGTGGCCATGGGGCTGGCGGCCGTGGTCGGCGCCATCGTCCTGCCGGCGACTCTCTCCCTGCAGGCCCGCGGCCTGGCCGAGGCGAGCCGGGCCGATCTGTGCGCCCGGGGCGCACGGCTGCTGCAGTTTCTCGCCAACGATCTGCGCGCGGCAGCCTTCCTGGTCGGCCCGCTGCCACGGCGCGTCGATGGCGCCCTGCCGGTTCTGGTTCACGACAGTCGGCCGGGCAACCCGGGCGTGACGCTGGCACGGGCGCTGCTCCCCGACGACGGCGGCGCGGAGCGTGACGATGCGCTGACCGTGGTCCGGGCCGAATCGTTCTTCCCGCCGCTGCATCTTGCCGCTCCGGCCCTCGCCGGCGCCACCACGCTGCAGCTCGACCGCCGCCCCAACCGCGCCCCCGGCTCCTCCCGCGAGATCGCCCCGGCGCCGGAAGCCATCAGTCACGTGGTGCTGGCCAACCACCGGACCTGTTATCCGGTGGGCAACGATGCCCAGGCGCTGCAGCTGCTCGAAGGGCTGAGCGTGCCGGCGCCGGCCGCCACGGAACTGCTCGGCCTGCGGGTCCGCCGTTACCATCTGGCCCCGTCCGGCGGATTCAGCCGCCTGCGCTGCGACGATTTCACCAGTGACGAGATTCTTGACGATGCCGTGGACGGCCTGCAGTTCGAATACCTGCTGGCCGACGGTCGGCTGGTCGATCTGCCGGCCGACCCCCAGGCGGTGCGGGCGGTCCGTGTCTCGCTGCTGGTGCGGGATCTGCGCCCCGACCGCGACTACCGCGACCGGGGCGTCTACCGGTTCGGGAACCGCAGCTACGGTCCCTACGACGATCGCTATCGGCGCATCGTCGTCAGCGAGATGGTCGAGGTGAAAAATCATGCGTTGCCCTGAGCGCGGCATGGCCCTGGTCACGGTCCTGTTTCTGCTCACCCTGCTGCTGGTCATGGCCCTGCTGTTCAGCGACAAGGTGACCAGGGCGATCCGCAATACCACCCGGACCGCGGCCCGCGACCAGGCCCTGCAGGCGGCGGGGGCGGGGATCGAGTGGGCCCGGCCCCGGCTCGCGGCGAGCTACGCGGCCTCATCGGGGTGGGCAGATTACCTCGCCGGCGCCCCAGCCGGCGACCGTTATCCGGCGACCCCGGCCTTCAGCACGGTCGTCGGCCGGGTCACGGTCGACATCTTCCTGCGCGACAACGCCGACGGCGATGACGACCCGCAGCGCGACAACGATCTGAAGCTGCTGGTTCTGGCCCGGGCTAGGTCGGAGGGCGGGCCGGCCGTGCTGGTCGAAAGCCTGTGCGGGTTTACCGCGGGGAGCGCCGGCTATCGCCAGGCGGGCGGCGGCTCCGGACGGAGCGGCGCCACGGCCGACAGCCTCGACCGGGGCTGGTCGGCGCCGGCGGCAACCTTTGCCGTGCGGGACTGATCTGAGCGGGAGGACGACCATGATCCGTTGCTGCGTGCTGCTATTGCTAGTCGGCCTGCCGGCGGCCGCCGGTCTCGACCTCGCCGCCGCCTCGCCGGCGGAGGTGCAGGAGACGGTCACCACCGTCCCGGTCGCCGATGACGGGCTGCTCTACGTGGGCAGCAGCGAATTCCCCGACCGTGTCGGCCATCTGCGGGCCCTGTCCCTGGCGGGGGGGCCGTCGGTTCGCCTGTGGGATGCCGCCGACCGGATGCCCCCGCCGGGTGCTGCGCTGCCGCCCCCGGCCGACCCCGGCCTGGCGGCACTGGCGCCGCAATTCGACGGCCCGTCCGGACAACGGCAGGTCTTTACCGGGCTGCCCGTCGCCGGGGCGTTCCGGCTGGTGGCCTTCGAGGCGCGGGCCGCCCACCAGCTCGCACCGCTGCTCGGCGCGGCGACGCCCGCCGCGGCCGCCGCCCTGATCAACGCCGTGCGCGGCCGGAGCCAGACCTCGGCCGCCAACCCGGCAGGGAGCGGGGACCGGCCGAACCGCTTGGGCGCCATCAGCCGCTCCTCACCGGCGCTGGCCGGGGGGAGCCTGCTGGCTGCCGGCGGCCGCGGGCGCGACCAGGTGCTCTACGTCGGGGCGGAGGACGGCCTGCTGCACGCCATCCTGGCCGGGCGCCGGACCGCCGACGGCTATGACCACGCCGCACCGGAGTGCGGCGGCGAGCTCTGGGCCTACCTGCCGGGGAGCCTGCTGCCGTACCTGAGCGGCCAGCCGTTCGACCGCCCCGGCGACGCTCCGGCGGTCCACGTCGACGGCGCGCCCGCGGTCGACGACCTGTTTTTCGACAGCGACGGCGACGGACGCCGCGAATGGCGCACCGTGCTGGTCGGAACCGCCACCATCGAACGGCTCAACCACGGGGTGATCTTCGCCCTCGACGTCACGGACCCCCGCGCGCCGCGACTGCTTTGGGAGACGACCCTCCCGGCGCTGGCTCCCGGCCGGTCGCGCGGCGCCGCCCTCGGCTGGTCGGGCGGCTGGACCGACCCCGCGCCGCGGGTCTATGTGACATTTGCAACCACCGGCCGGATCGATCTCGCCGGCAGCGTCGATGCCGGTGGCGGGCGCCACGGGGTGCTGGCCTGCGCCCTCGATCCGGCTGACGGCCGGCTGCTGTGGCGTTTTGCCAGCCCCTATCCGGAAGCGGCCGCCGATCGTGTCGCCCCGCCCTCGCTGCCGTCGCTGGTGACCGGCACCGATGGCGCGACGGACGCCGTCGTCTTCGGCGATCTGGCCGGCCGGCTCTGGGTGCTCGACCCTGTGACTGGTCGGGCCAGGGGGGGCGGCCCGCTCTGGCAGGCCCCGGGCGGTGCGCGTGAGCCGATCGGCCCGGGGCTGGCGGTCCGCGACCGGCTGGTTCTGCTCGGCACCGGCGGTGTCGACGATAGCGCCGTCGAGTACGGTTATGCGGTCTATGCCGTCGAGGTCACCGGCGACGAGGCGCGTCTGCGCTGGATCCAGCTCCTGGCTCCCGGGGAGAGGTTATGGGGCGCCCCGCTTTTCGATCGTTTCGGCCAGGCCGTCGTCGGGGTCGGCCGTGGTC
The DNA here is from genome assembly GCA_005774545.1 of Deltaproteobacteria bacterium. Taxonomy (GTDB): domain Bacteria; phylum Desulfobacterota; class Desulfuromonadia; order Desulfuromonadales; family BM103; genus VAUL01. The sequence goes on from VAUL01000032.1 coordinate 7,430, forward strand.
CGGCAGGTGCGGCGGGGCGGTTGCTGACGGTGACGGAAGACGGGGCCCTGGCGGCCAGTGTCCCCCTGGCGGGGACCCCCTCCGGCGGGCCGGTTGCGACTTCCGGAGCGCTGGTCGCGGTCTCCCTGGAAGGGCGGGTGGAGATGTTCGGCACGTTGTCGCCGGACCCGGCCGAGGAGGCCGCAAGCCCCGGCCGGGTCCGGGTCCTGTCGTGGCGGGTGCGGTGATGACCGGCCGGGGGAGGGGCGGGTTCACCCTGGTCGAACTGCTCACGGCGCTGGCCATCATCGGCATCCTGCTGGCGGCCGGCGGCTGGCATTCGACGGCGGTCCTGCAGCGCTGGCAGGCCTGGCGGGGCATCCAGCAGGTGCTCGAGGACTGCCGGGAGGCTCAGGCCCATGCCGAGCGCGGCGGCGGCTACGTGTTTGATGGCGGGGGGCTGGTGATGGCCAGGAGCTTCCTGGTTTTCGATCCCGGGGCGCGGCGCTACACCCTGTTCGACTGGCAGGATGCCGATGGCGACGGTCGCCCCGGGGAGGGCGAGAGCCGGCGGGTGTGGAGCCGCGAGCTGCCGCCGGCAGTCCGTTTCGGCCGGGCCGCAGGGGTCGACCGCCGGGCGTGCAGCAATCAGGAGGGGGCGCCGGCGGCGGATATCACCTTCGGCACGGCGGCCTATCCGCCGTGCAACGGCCGGCCGTGCCTGAAGTTCGACCAGCAGGGGTTCAGTGCCATGGGGCCGGGGGCCGTCTACCTGGTCGACGGGGCCCAGGCCTTCGCCCTCACGGCCACCCGCCCCGGCCATTTCACCGTGTGCCGGTGGGACGGCCGCGAGTGGTATTGAGGCTGGCGGTCGCGGTCAGTTTACCCCCGCGTATTCCAGGAAGGTGTGCGGCGGGCGGTAGACCGGCTGGGCGGAGAGCAGCGCGTTCAGTTCGGCGGGGCCGAAGTAGCGGGCCTGCAAGGCGCGCCCCTGCTCCATCCAGAAGCCGAACTGGGGGATGAAGGTATTGTATTTGACCGAATGGTCGAGGGTCAGCCCGGCCACCACCAGGATGTTGCGGTCGCCGCTGTCGAAGGAATCGGTGAGATAGGCGGCCAGGCGGTGAAACTGGCGCCAGGTGGTGATGTCGCACAGGCGCCGGTGCGGATGGCGCGCCGTCACCACTTCCGGCATGTAGGGGAAGACCGAGCTCTCCAGCATGTGCCGCGGCTCGAGGCTGTCGTAGTTGACCTTCTTGATGAAGCTGAACGCCTGGGCGCCGAGCAGTTCGCCGATCGGCTGGGGGGCGGCACCGAGGGCGGCGACCACTCCGGGGTGGCGGCCGGCAATCTCCGGGTGCAGCCGGTAGACCTTCCCAAGACTTCCTTCCTGCAGCGCCTCGCCCTCGACCAGCCGCTCGAGGTGGATCTGGATGCGGGCCGTCTCCCCGGCCGGCTTGCGGAACAGGTACTTGTAGGGAATTTCGATGAGGATCCCGGTCACGTCGCGCTTGACGCTGATCAGCTGGGCGGCCCGCCGGTAGACCTGGCGGTACTCGTGCAGCAGGCGCTGCAGCATGCCGCAGCACGGCGCCACCTGGCCGTGGATGCGGGCGACGTAGCCGATGCCGTCCTCCTCGTGGGCACCGAGGTGGCTGCCGCCGAGAATCACGATATCGTGGCCGTGGTGGCCGGCGGTCAGCAGCCGGGTCGGATCGAGCAGCGCCCCCACCCGGCCGAGATCGAAGGACGGGCAGTCGAACACGTAGCCGAACAGCGCTTTCTTGATCATCTGGCTTTCGTCGGAGCACTGCCAGATGGCCGGCAGGGTGCCGGTGAAGCCGGCCTGGTCGGTCAGCGACCGCATCCGGCCGAGCAGGTCCATCAGTGCCATCGGAGGGTGGTCGAGGGTTGCTTCCGGGGGTGGGGCGATCGGCATGGCGGCCTCCTGTCGCGACGTTCACGGTGAAGTATAACATTGTTTTAGCAAAATGGCACGGGAACGTTTTGCGGGAATGGCGATTGCCGCCAACCGGGCAGGCGTGGTATGGGTGATGGTCTACGCATGCCAACGACAACCGCCGCAACCCGACCCGAACTGCTCGCCCCCGCCGGGAGCCTGGAGGCCTTCTTCGCCGCGCTCGACAGCGGCGCCGACGCCGTGTATCTGGGGCTCAAGGACTTTTCCGCCCGCGCCAAGGCCAAGAACTTCACCCTCCAGGACCTGGAAAAGATGCTGGCCTATGCGCACGGGCAGCAGCGCCGGGTCTACGTCACGCTCAACACCCTGGTCAAGGAGTGCGAACTGCCGCAGTTGGTCGAGACGCTGGCGGCCCTCGAAGCGCTGGCCGTCGATGCGGTCATCCTGCAGGACCTGGCGGTCTGGCGCCTGGCCCGCCGGCACTTCCCCGCCCTGGAGCTGCACGCCTCGACCCAGCTGACGATCCACAACGTCGGCGGGGTGCGGATGCTCGAGCAGATGGGGTTCACCCGCGTCGTCCTGGCGCGGGAGCTGAGCCTCGAGGAGATCGCCGCTATCCGCCGCGAAACCACCATCGGCCTCGAGCACTTCGTTCACGGCGCCCACTGCTTTTCCCTCTCCGGGCAGTGCAGCTTCTCCTCCTGGCTTGGCGGCATGAGCGGCAACCGCGGGCGCTGCGCCCAGCCGTGCCGGCGCCGCTACCGCCACGCCGCCGGCGACGGCTACCACTTTTCCCCCAACGACCTGTCGGCCATCGAGCTGCTGCCCGAGCTGGCCGCTGCCGGGATCTCCAGCCTGAAGATCGAGGGGCGAATGAAGAGCGCCGAGTACGTGGCCAGCGTGGTGCGGGCCTACCGCCGGGTGCTCGACGCGCCCGCCGCGGCGCGCCAGGGGGCGGTCGCCGCCGCCAGGGAGCAGCTCAAGGGGTCGTTCGGCCGGTCGCCGACCCGCGGCTTCCTTGCCGGCCCCGCCCCGGGCGACATGGTTCAGCCGCACCTGCACGGCGCCACCGGGCGGATGCTCGGCCGGCTGGAGGTCTGCGCCCCGGGACGGATGACCTTCGTCAGCCGCGAGCCGCTGCAGAAGGGCGACCGGCTGCGGGTGCAGCCGGTCTCGGACCGGCCCGGCACCGGCTTCACCATTCGCGACCTGTCCCTTGGCCGGCGCCCGGTGACCCGAACCGAGGCCGGCGCCCGGGTCACCGTCGGCACGCCGCCGGACGCCGCCTTCCGCAAGGGCGACATGGTCTTCCAGGTGGCTTCCGGTGAAACGGCAACCGCCAGCGAGGCATCCTGCCGCAAGCGCCTGGCGAGGGTGCGGCTGACGCCGGGCCGCGTCACCCTGACGGTCGCCTTCCCCGATGCGGCCAGCGTCGAACTGACCGCCACCGCGCCGGGGGTCACCCTGACCCGCCGCTATCCGGTCAGCAGTTATCCGGCCAGCGACCGGCCGCTCTCCGCGGACAGCCTGGCAAAGGTCTTCGGCCGTACCGGCGACACCCCGTTCACCCTCGGCACCCTGCACACCGGCGTGCTGCCGGCCGTGGTGGTGCCGCCGAGCGAACTCAATGCCGTGCGCCGGCAGTTCTACCTGGAGTTGGCCGCCGCTTTCGACGTCGGGCGGGAGCAGGCGCGGAGCGGACGTCTGGCGCAGGCGCGGGCCGACCTGCTGGCGGCCGGGGCGCCCCGGCCGGTGACCAAGTCGCTGGTCTGCGTCGGGCTCGGGGCGCCGCGCGACCTTCACCTGCTGCGCGACCCGGCCGTTGACGAAGTGACCCTGCCGCTGACCCCGGGAGCCCTGGCCCGGCTGGAGACGGGCGGCCGCGGTGACGCCCGCCGGGTGGAGCGGCTGCTCTGGGAGCTGCCGCCGGCAATCTTCGACGCTGACGTCCCGGCCTTTCGCAGCGAGATCGCCCAGCTCGCGGGGCGGGGTTTCCGCCGCTTCCGCCTGCAGAACCTCGGCCAGTTCCCGCTGTTCGCCGACCTCGCCGGCGTCGAGCTGGAAGCGGGGGCCCGCCTGTTTTCCCTCAACAGCCAGGCGCTGCTGGCCTGGCGCGAGCTTGGCTGCAGCAGCGCCGTGGCCTGCCTGGAGGACGACCGGGAGAACCTGGCGGACCTGCTGCGGCGCCCGGCCGGCATCCCCCTGGCGGTGACGGTCTACGCCAACCCGGTGCTGATGGTGTCGCGCATCCCCTTGCGGAGCGTCAAGCCCGAACGTCCCGTGGTTTCCGACCGCGGCGACGCCTACCGGGTCGGCCAGCGCGGCGGGCTGACCACGGTGCGCCCGGAGCAGGATTTCTCCCTGCTCGGCCACCTGGCGGAGCTGCGCCAGCTGGGGTGCGGCCGCTTCCTGGTCGAACTCGCCCACCTCGGGCCGTTTTCGCCGGCCGGCCGCCAGGTCCTGGCCGCCCTGCCCAGGGATCAGGCGTTGCCCGGCACCTCGCCCTTCAACTATCTGCTGGGGATGACCTGACCCCCGGCCGCGGAGTCTTATGAGCGTACCGATCCTGACCACCACCGCCGCGGTGTCCGCCCTGGCTGCCGAACTGCAGGGCGAGCCGGTCCTCGCCGTCGACCTCGAAGCCGACTCGATGCACCGCTACCGGGAGCGGGTCTGCCTGCTGCAGCTGTCGACCCCCGACCGGACCGTGCTGATCGATCCGCTGGCCGGCGCCGATCCGACGCCGCTGGCCGGTCTGTTCGCCGACCCGGCGGTGCGCAAGATCTTCCATGCCGCCGATTACGACCTGCGCTCCCTGTTTCGCGACTTCCGTCTGGAGGTGCGCGGTCTGTTCGACACCATGGTCAGCGCCCAGCTGCTCGGCGAGGAGAAGATCGGCCTGAATGACGTGCTCGGCAAGCATTTCGGGGTGACTCTCGACAAGCGCTTCCAGCGCGCCGACTGGGCCTTGCGGCCGCTGCCGGCGGAGATGGTCGCCTATGCCGCCGAGGATACCCGGCACCTGCACCGCCTCGCCGCCCTGTTCGAAGCGCGGCTGACGGAGCTGGGGCGGCGCGACTGGGCGGCGGAGGAGTTCGCGCTGCTCGAGGGGGTGCGCTTCAGTGCCGGCGATGACGGCCCTTTGTGCCTGCGCCTCAAAGGGGCCGGTCCCCTCGACCGCCGCCAGCTGGGGGTGCTCGAGGAGCTGCTGCAGTGGCGCGAACGCGAGGCCGAGCGCCGCGACCGCCCCCCCTTCCAGATCGTCGGCAATGCGATCCTTCTGGCCCTGGCCAAGCAGACGCCGCGCACCGCCGTGGCCCTGGCGGCGATCACCGAGCTGCCGGAGCGGCTGCGCGACCGCTACGGCCGCGACCTTTTGGCCGCCATCGCCCGCGGCCTGGAGCTGAGCGACAGTGCCCTGCCGCGCTGGCCGAAGAGCCCGCGCCCGGAGCGCGACCCGGCGGCCGAAGCGCGCCTGGCGGCGCTCAAAAGCTGGCGGCGGGAGAAGGCGGCCAAACTGGCGATCGACCCCGGAGTGCTGATCAACAACGCGCTGCTCGAGCTGCTGGCGCGCGACAACCCGGCGACGGTCGCGGCCCTGGCCGCCGTTGCCGGGCTGAAGAACTGGCAGCGGCGCACCTTCGGCGCCGAGCTGGTCGGGTGCCTGCAATCCCCGGCATGAACCGCCTGCGGCGCCTCGCTCCCCTCCTGCTGCTGCTCGTCTGTCTGGCGGCCGCAGGGCCGGTCCGCGGTGCGGACGACGAAATCCCCCCGGCCTGGCACGGCCTCCTGCAACAGGCTGCCGGCGTGACCGATCCGGGGGCGCGGGCGGTCCTGTTGAGCGAGCGCTTCCTGGGGGTGCCCTATCGCGCCGACACCCTGGTCGGCGGCCCGGACCGCCCCGAGCAGCTGGTGGTGCGCCTCGAGGCGGTCGACTGCTTCACCTTTCTCGATTACGTCGAGGCCCTGCGCCGCAGCACCTCCGCCGGCGAGTTCCGCGAACGCCTGGCTCAGGTGCGCTACCGTGACGGCCTGGTCGCCTGGGAGCGGCGCCGGCATTTCTTCACCGACTGGGCCGCCGCCCCCGGCGGGCGGATCCTCGACGTCACCCGGGAGATCGGCGGCGACCGTACCCGGCAGGCGCTCAAGCAGCTGAACCGCAAAGCCGACGGCAGCCTCATCCTCCCCGGAGTGGCAGTGCAGGAGCGGTTCGTCAGCTACCTGCCGGCGGCGGCCCTGGATGCCGGGCTTCTCGACCGCCTGCGCCCCGGCGATTACCTGGGGATTTACACCGCCGCCGCCGGGCTGGATGTGACCCACGTCGGCCTGGCCGTCCGCCACGACGGCCGGCTGCTGCTGCGCCATGCCTCCTCCCGGCGCGAGGCGGGCAGGGTCGTCGACAGCGATCTGGCCGCCTACCTGGCCGGCAAGCCCGGGCTGGTGGTGCTGCGCCCCCGATGAAGAAGCTGCGTGTCTTCCCCCACCGCGATCGCCCCCTCGCCCTGCTCCTCAAGGAGCGTCTTGCCGCGGAGGGGATCGTCTGCCTGGTGCGCAACGACGAACTGTCGACGGCGCTCGGCGAGATCCCCTTCGTCGAGTGCTCCCCCGAACTGTGGGTGGTCGACGACGAGGTCTACCCGCGGGCCCGGCTGCTGCTGGACCAGTGGCTGACGGCGGCAGAGGAAGTCGCTGCCGACTGGACTTGCCCTGATTGTGGCGAGCAGATCGAGGGGCAGTTCGAGGTGTGCTGGAAATGCGGGAAGGAAATCATCAGCGATGAGCGCTGAAGTAAAAGCAGAAAAGCGGCGATGAGCGATGAGTGCTGAGCGATGAGTTGAAACCCTTATGGAACGAGGGGGGTGATGTTACGCATCGCGCAGCACTCGGCACTACCGGGTCTTCCCCGGGATCCCCGGTTCCGTCTGCGGCCTCGGGTCGAGCAGCTTTTCCAGCTCATCGGCCGGGAGGATGTTCATTTCCAGGGCGACGGCGCGGACCGTGCGGCCGCTGGCGTAGGCGGCCTTGGCGATCTCCGCCGCGCGGTCGTAACCGATCACCGGCGCCAGCGCCGTGCACATCGCCAGGCTCTGCTCGACCAGCGCCTCGCAGCGCTCGCGGTCGGCCTCCAGCCCCTGCAGGCAGCGGGCGGTGAAGACGGTCACCGCGTTGGCCAGCAGGTCGATCGACTGCAGCAGGTTGTGGGCCATCACCGGCATCATCACGTTCAGCTCGAAATTCCCCGACAGCCCGCACAAGGCAATGGTCGCGTCGTTGCCGACCACCTGGGCGCAGACCTGCAGGAGGCTTTCGGCCATGACCGGGTTGACCTTGCCGGGCATGATCGAACTCCCCGGCTGCACCGCCGGCAGCTTCAACTCCCCGAGCCCGCAGCGCGGGCCGCAGCCGAGCAGGCGGATGTCGTTGGCGATCTTGAACAGCGCCACGGCGGTGGTGCGCAGCGCGGCGCTGGCCGCCACCACCTGCTCCTTGCCGGCCTGGGCGGCGAAATGGTCGCGGGCCTCGCGCAGGTGCAGCCCGGTGATCTCCGAGAGGTTGGCGATCACCTTCTGGGCGAACTCGGGGTGGGTGTTGATCCCGGTGCCGACCGCCGTGCCGCCGAGGGGGAGTTCGCCGAGCCCGTCGAGACAGCGGGCCAGTTCCCCGCCGCCCAGCGTGACCTGGCGGAAGTAGCCGCCGAAGATCTGCCCGAGCCGCACCGGCGTGGCATCCTGCAGATGGGTGCGGCCGATGGTGATGATGTCGTCGAACGCCAGGGCCTTCTCGCCCAGCACCTTCTGCATCCCGGCCAGCGCCGGGATCAGCTTCTCGCGGATCTCCACGGCGGCGGTCAGGTGCAGGACCGTGGGGATCACGTCGTTGCTCGACTGACAGAGGTTGACGTGGTCGTTCGGGTGAACCGCCTGGCTGCCCGGGAGGGCGCCGAGCAGCTGGCCGGCCCGGTTGGCGATGACCTCGTTGGCGTTCATGTTGGTGCTGGTGCCCGAGCCGGTCTGGAAGATGTCCAGGGGGAAGTGCCCGTCGAGGTCGCCGCGCACCATCTCGGCGGCGGCCGCGGCGATGGCGTGGGCCCGGCGTTCGTCGAGCAGGCCGAGTTCGAGATTGACCAGCGCCGCCTGCTCCTTGATCATCCCCAGGGTGCGCAGGAACGGGCGGGGGAAGGGCAGGCCGGAAATCGGGAAGTTTTCGATGGCCCGGGCGGTCTGGGCGCCGTACAGGGCGTCGGCGGGGACCGTCATCGGGCCGAGCGAGTCGTATTCGGTGCGGGTGGCGGGCATGTGGACTCCAACGGGATGAAAATCCCGGCATGGCAAAAGGGAGCGCCTAAATAAGCTACGGAAAAGGATAGCAATCAGCGGTGGGCTGTCAATGGACATCCAGACATGGTTGATTTTTACAGATCATAAAAAATTTTAGTTTCACTAAATCGACGACTTCCTTACAATTGCCCCCATGTCGACTCCGGCCCTGCTCCTGATCATCATCTCCGCAGTCATGCACGCGTTCTGGAACCTGCTGGTCAAGCGCAGCCGCGACAAGACCGTGTTCATCTGGTGGATGTTCATCGCCTCCGGCACCCTGGTCACCCTGGCCGTGCCGTTTGCCGGGCCCTTTCCGCCGGTCGATGCCAGAATCCTCGGGCTGGTCGCGGCCGGCGGCGCCTGCTTCGTCCTTTACCACCTCTTCAACGGCCGGGCCTACCGCAGCGGCGACCTGTCGCTCACCTACCCGCTGTCGCAGACCTCGATGCTCTGGGTGCCGCTGTGGGGGGCGCTGATCCTCGGCGAGCGCTTCACCCTGCTCGGGGTGGCCGGCATCGCCCTGATCGTCGCCGGGGCCTGGTGCGTGCAATTGCGGGCGCTCTCCTGGGCCGAGGCGGTGCGCCCGCTGCGCAGCCTCGGCGACCCGGCGGTGATCGCGGCGCTGGCCGCCGGCTTCATCTATTCGGTCGGCTCGATCATCGACAAGACCGGGGTCACCACCTACGATCCGTTTCACTTCACCTACCTGCTGGTCCTGTGCATGTTCCTGCTGATGAGCCTCAACCTGGCGCGGCCGCGCTACCGCGGGCGGATCCTCGCCGAGTGGCGTCACAGCCGGCCGCTGATCCTCCTCTCCGGGCCGGTGATGATGGGCTCCTTCATGACCTTCCGCTACGGCCTCAAGCTGGCGCCGGTGAGCTACGCGGTGCCGGCGCGCCAGGTGAGCATCCTGGTCGGGGTGCTGATCGGCACCCTGTTTCTCGGCGAGGCGTGCGGGCGGATCCGCTTCACCGCCGCGCTGCTGATCCTGGTCGGCGTCGCCCTGATCCGCCTGGGGTAGGCCCCGCCCCGATTAGCCTTTGCGCCGGTGCCGGATTGCGTCTAGAATGGCGCATTGTCCGCCGGCGGGGGAGCCATGAAAAACATCGCCCACTTCCTGTTCGAACTCGGCATGCTCAAGCGCACGCCGCGCACCGGCTTCCAGTTCCTCGGCTCGGGGGCGGAATCGGTGGCCGAGCACATCTTCCGCGCCTCACTCATCGGCTACACCCTGGCCCGCCTCGACGGCACCGCCGACCCGGCGCGGGTGGCGCTGCTCTGCCTGTTCCACGATCTCCCCGAGGCGCGCACCGGCGATCTCAACTACGTCAACAAGAAGTACGTGCGCGCCGACGAAGGGCGGGCGGTCGAGGATCTGGCGCGGACCCTGCCGTTCGGCGACGACTACCGTGCCCTGCACGCCGAATTCACCGGCAAGGGGAGCCGCGAGGCGCTGCTGGCCCACGACGCCGACCAGCTGGAGATGATCCTGGCGCTCAAGGAACACAAGGATCTCGGCAACCGCTATGCCGACGAGTGGTATCCGTTCAACCTGCAGCGGCTGCACACCGATGTGGCGAAACGCCTGGCCGAGACGATCTGGACCACCGATTCCAGCCGCTGGTGGTTCGACGGTGACAGCGACTGGTGGGTCACCGGCGAGCCCCCGCAAACGCCGGAACCTTGACCGGTTCCCTCCGGAAATGATAGAAAACGGCCCGGTCCGCTGACCGTGGAGACTCCCTGATGCTCGACATTCGCACCCTGCGCGACAATCTCGACGCGACCGAAGCGCGCCTGCATACCCGCGGCGAGGCCGTGACCCTCGCGTCGTTCCGTGACCTTGACGGCCGCCGCCGGGCCCTGCTCGGCGAGAGCGAGGCGCTCAAGGCCGAGCGCAACAGCGTCTCGGCGCTGATCGGCAAGACCAAGGACAAGAGCGAGGTTCAGGGGGAGATGGCGCGCATGAAGGAGGTCTCGGCGCGCATCAAGGAGCTCGACGAGGAGCTGCGCCGGGTCGAGGACGAGTTGCGCGGCCTGCTGCTGACCATCCCCAACCTCCCCGACAGCGCCTGTCCGGTCGGCGGTTCGGAGGCCGACAACCGCGAGGTCCGCCGCTGGGGGACGCCGCGCGATTTCCCGTTCGAGCCGAAGGCGCACTGGGACCTCGGCGAGGCGCTGGGAATCCTCGACTTCGAGCGCGCCGCCAAGCTGGCCGGGGCGCGGTTCAGCGTCGGCTTTCGCGCCGGCGCCCGGCTGGAGCGGGCGCTGATCAACTTCATGCTCGACCTGCATACCGCGGACGGCCGCTACGATGAGGTGCTGCCGCCGTTCCTGGTCAACCGCGACACCATGACCGGCACCGGCCAGCTCCCCAAGTTCGAGGCCGACCTGTTTCATCTCGACGAGCCCGACTACTTCCTGATCCCGACCGCGGAAGTGCCGGTCACCAACCTGTACCGCGACGAAATTCTCGACGGCGCGTTGCTGCCGCTGTGCTACACGGCCTACACCCCGTGCTTCCGCAAGGAGGCCGGCGCCCACGGCCGCGACACCCGCGGCCTGATCCGCCAGCACCAGTTCAACAAGGTCGAACTGGTCAAGTTCACCCGCCCCGAGGACTCCGAGGCCGAGCTCGAAAAACTGCTCAACGATGCCGAGCGCGTGCTGCAGCAGCTGGAGCTCCCCTACCGGGTGGTCGACCTGTGCACCGGCGACCTCGGCTTCTCGGCGGCGCGCACCTTCGACATCGAGGTCTGGCTCCCCGGCCAGCAGGCCTACCGGGAGATCTCGTCGTGCTCGAACTTCCGCGATTTCCAGGCCCGCCGCGCCAACATCCGCTTCCGCCGCGAGGCCGGCGCCAAGCCCGAGTTCGTCCACACCCTCAACGGTTCGGGGCTGGCGGTGGGGCGCACCCTGGTGGCGGTGCTGGAAAACCACCAGCAGGCCGACGGCTCGGTGCTGATCCCGGAAGTGCTGCGTCCGTACATGGGGGGCTTGGAGCGAATCGCGTCCTGAGTTGATAGCGCCCTCTCCCTTGAGAGAAGAGGGCTGGGGTGAGGGTGGCCAGGGTTTTGCCCCCCTCCCGGCCTCCCCCCGCCGGGGGGAGAAAAATTCGGTTTTTACCGGAGGATCAAAAAGGGGAGGCTGATCAAAAGTGCCCAGGTGCAAGGCGCCTGAAGCTTGAGGAGTGAGGCGTACCGGCAGGTACGTCGCAGCGACGAAAGCAAAGGCAACGCCGCAGATGGGTGCTTTTCATCAGCCGTACAATCAACGGAGAAGTGGCCGAGTGGTTTAAGGCAGCGGTCTTGAAAACCGCCGTACCGCAAGGTACCGTGAGTTCGAATCTCACCTTCTCCGCCAAATATTCAATGCCGGCAAAAGCCCTTGTCTGGGGAAGTTTGTTGTGCTAAAGATAAAAATCCTGCGGAGAGGTGGCCGAGTAGGCTGAAGGCGGCACCCTGCTAAGGTGTTGTACGGGCAACTGTACCGAGGGTTCGAATCCCTCCCTCTCCGCCACTTTATTTATGACCTGCAGCCAAAAAGCTTGACTTTCGGCCGCAGTTGCGCGATAACGACTTCCCTGCGCGCCTCTAGCTCAGCTGGATAGAGCATCTGACTACGGATCAGAAGGTCGGGCGTTCGAATCGCTCGAGGCGCGCCACTTAAAACACAAAGCCCCGGCACGTTGCGTGCCGGGGCTTTTCCATCACGGATGCCGCGCGGGGGAGCTGGCAGCATGGCCGGTTCGGAGGACAGCTTGATGGATGCCGACCACCGCTTCATGCGGGCGGCACTCGACGAGGCGCTGGCGGCCCGGGCCGTGGGCGAGGTGCCGATCGGCGCGGTCGTGGTCCTGAACTGCGAGATCATCGGCTGCGGCCACAACCGGCGCGAGACCGCTGAGGATCCCACCGCCCACGCCGAGATGCTGGCGATCCGCCAGGCCGCGGAGAGCCTCGGCCACTGGCGCCTGCTGGAGACCACCCTGTACGTGACGCTGGAGCCGTGCGTGATGTGCATGGGGGCGATCATCCTGGCGCGCATCCCGCGCCTGGTCTTCGCCTGCCGCGATCCGCGCGCCGGCGCCTGCGGCTCGATCTACGACTTTTCCCGGGACGAGCGCTTCAATCACCGGGTCGCGGTCACCGAGGGGGTGCTGGGGGGAGAATGCTCGGAACTGCTCAGCGGCTTCTTCAAGGAATTAAGGACTGGAAAAAAATTGCGGAAACCCGTATAAAGGGAACCCGCACATTTTGGAGACCCATGGAGGGGTGTCCGAGAGGTCGAAGGTGACAGACTCGAAATCTGTTGTACCGAAAGGTACCGTGGGTTCGAATCCCACCCCCTCCGCCACATAGAACAGGGACTCAACCTTGACCGGTTGAGTCCCTGTTGCTTTTCACGGGGATTGTGCCGCCGGCCGGCGCGGCTCAGCGCCCGTTGCGCTCCCGCTCTTCGCGGCGGTCCCCCGCCGCCTCACCGGAACGACCCCGTTCGTCCGGCTCCCGGCGGAGGAAGCGGCCGCGTTCCGGAGCCGGGCGCTCGTCGCGGCCCGTGCTGCCCCGCTCGACAACCGGCTCGCGGCGCGGCTGCGGCCGCTCACGCCCGATCGCTTCTTCCCTCCGGCGCTCCTGCTCGCCCCGCTGCCGGAGCTGCCGCTCGGCGTCCTCCCGCTGCCGTTGCCGGGGACCACTCTCGATCCTGGGCTGTTCAGGGCGCGGCGGAGCCGCTTCGATGTGCTCGCGAACCCGTCCCCCGCCCAGTTCCGGATGCTCCCGGCGGCCCGGCTCAACGCGATCCTGCCGATCCTGCCGTTGCGGGCTACGGTCGATGGCGGGGCGCTCCGGTCGTGGCGGCCGATCACGGTCAGCCGGCTCGCGCAGGCGGGGTTGCTGCGCTGGCACCCCCGGTTCGCTGTGCCGCCGCTCCCGGCGGGGTTCCTCGTAGCGTCCCCGGTCATCCTTTTGCCGGTCGCGGTCGGGGATGCTCCGCCCGTCCTCCCGCGCCGCTTCGCGCCGTTCGGCAAATCCGCCGGAACGGCTTTGCCAGGCGTCGTCGTACCGCGGCTCCTGGCTGTATCGCGCGGCGGTGCCCCGATCCCGGTAGGCGACCCCGCGCCGGTGCGCCGGGGCATGGTGCCAGCGGCCGGAGCGTTCCACCCAGTGATCATGGCGGACGAAGCGCGGCCATTCGTGGACGTGGATGTGGATGTAGCGCCGGGGCCAGTCGATGTAGCACCAGTTGCCGAAGGTAAAGCGGAAATAGATTCCCGGCCAGAAGGCGATGCGGAAGCCGAGGCCGAACCTGACCTCGCCGGGCCCCCAGTAATAGGGGGGATAGGCCGGATACCACCACGGGCCGTAGACGTAGAACGGATCGTAGTACGGCACGTAGACCACCCAGGGGTTGGCCGGCTCGATGATGATGGTCTCCTGCGCGACGATGACCTTCTGCTCGGAGGTGGTGACCAGGTTCCCCCGGGCGTAGGCCCTGGCGCGCAACTCCTGGATCACGTCCATGACCTCGGCTTCCTGGGCGAGAAAGGCGTTGCCGAGATCGGTGGTTGCGCCGATCCGTTCGCTCATCAGGGCCAGGATGCCCGGGAAGTGGCAGAGCGCCTTGACGCTGGCATCCCACTCCTTGTCGAGCAGCGCCCGATCGAGGGCGCCGCCCTGCAGTTCCGGGTGCCGCCGGATCCAGCGGTCGGCTTCGATCACTTCGATCGGATAGGTCGAGGCCATCAGGATCTGGGAGAGCAGTTTGTCGGGATAGAGGGCGATGGGGCCGAGCATCTGGGCCAGTTCCTCCCGGCGGAAGGGCTCGGTGGCTGCCGGTGCGCCCAGACTCTGGGCCCGGGCCGGCTGCCCCGCCACCCCCGGGCCGGTGAGCAGCAGGACCAGGGTGCAGAGGCCGATCATGCTTCGGGAAAGGATGGACATGCGCATGGGAGGCTCCTCCTGCCGGCACAGTTGCCCGTGTACATGCGGCCGCGGCGGTACGCCCGCGGTGCCGGCCTGCTCTGTTTGCCAGTTAGACGTGCTTGCGCCGGCCGGGATTACGCCGGGGCTCGGGATGCTTGCACTTTTTCCGGTTTCCCCCTACTATCCGCCGGCGGTACCACGGCACCACTTCATCCGCAATCTCACGCAGTGTCTGCACCTTCACTCCGGAGTTTCTGCAATGCCTGTCCCGATAGCCAGTCGGCAGCGGCCCGGCCGCCGGCCGTTGCCTGCCCGTCCGCGATGAGTCTCGACGGGCTCAATTCGCAGCAGCGCGAGGCGGTGCTGCACACCGAGGGACCGTTGCTGCTACTGGCCGGCGCCGGCTCCGGCAAGACCAAGGTGGTCACCCATCGCATCGCCCATCTGGTCAAAGCCCGGGGGGTGGCGCCGGAGCAGGTCCTGGCGGTAACCTTCACCAACAAGGCCGCGAAGGAGATGCAGGAGCGGGTCGCCGCCCTGGTCGGCCAGAAGCAGGCCGGCAGCATCACGGTGTCGACCTTCCATGCCCTGTGCGCCCGCATCCTGCGCAGCGACATCGAATATCTCGGCTACAAGCGCAACTTCAGCATCTATGCGGTGGCCGACCAGCAGCACCTGGTCCGCGACCTGATGAACAATATCGCTCCCGACCACGGCCTCAACGTCGACCAGATCCTCTGGAAGATCTCCGACGCCAAGAACCGCCTGGTGCCGCCGGAGCGCTTCGGCCCGTTCATGACCGGCGATGTGATCGGCGCCATGGCCCACCGGGTCTATCCCGAGTACCAGAAGAGCCTGAAAAGCTACAACGCCGTCGACTTCGACGATCTGCTGATGCTCACGGTGCGCCTGTTCGACGAGCACCCGGAGGTTCTGGACCGCTACCGCGAGCGCTTCCGCTACATCATGGTCGACGAGTACCAGGACACCAACGCCGCCCAGTTCGAACTGGTGCGGCGTCTCGCCGGCAAGTGGCGGAACCTGTGCGTGGTCGGCGACGACGACCAGTCGATCTACGGCTGGCGCGGCGCCGAACCGGGGAACATCCTCGACTTCGAGCGCCACTTTCCCGGGGCCCGGGTCATCAAGCTCGAGCAGAACTACCGCTCCACCGGCAACATCCTCGCCGCCGCCAATGCGGTCATCAGCCACAACAGCAAGCGCCGCGAGAAGGCGCTGTGGTCGGCGGGAGACGCCGGCGAACCGCTCTCCCTGGTGACCTGTGCCGATGCCGAAGACGAGGCCAAGGCGGTGATCGAGCGGATCCAGCTCAACCGGCGCGAAAAACGCCTGAACTGGCGCGACCACGCCATCCTGCTGCGCACCAATGCCCAGACGCTGGTGTTCGAGCAGGAGCTGCGCTTTGCCCAGATCCCCTACGTGCTGATCGGCGGCCAGCAGTTCTTCGACCGCAAGGAGGTGCGGGACGCCGTCGCCTACCTGCGCTTCCTGGTCAACCCCTACGACGAAGTCAACCTGCTGCGCATCCTCAACTACCCGCGGCGCGGCATCGGCCGGACCAGCGCCGACCTGCTGATCCGCGCCTCGGTGGCCACCCGGAAGCCGCTCTGGCAGGTGCTGCGCGACGCCCGCAGCGTCGAGGAGATCGCCGGCAAGGCCGCCGAGGCGATCGAAGGGTTCGTCGCCCTGATCGACGCCTACAAGGGGCGCTATCGCGCCGGCAGCGACCTAGCCGCCACCACCCGCAGCCTGTTCGACGCCATCGGGCTGGCCGACGAGCTGCGCCGCGCCCCGGAATCCCGCGAACAGAGCGAGCGGCGCGTGGAAAACGTCGAGGAGATCGTCAACGCCATCGCCAGCTACACCGAGCGGGAGGCGCAGCCGACGCTGACCGGCTTTCTGGAGAAGGTGGCGCTGCTCGACCGCGACGAGCCGGGGCGGGACGGCAAGGAGAAGAAGCTGGCCCAGGACGCGGTGGTCCTGATGAGCCTGCACTCGAGCAAGGGGCTGGAGTTCCCGCAGGTTTTTCTCCCCGGTTGCGAGGAGGGGTTCCTGCCGCACAAGAAGTCGGTGAGCGAGACCTGCGACGTCGACGAGGAGCGGCGCCTCTGCTACGTGGGGATCACCCGCGCGCGGACCCGCCTGACCCTGCTCCATGCCCGCGAACGCAAGAAGTACGGCAAGATGGAGCCGCGCGAGCGGAGCCGGTTCGTCGACGAGATCCCTGCCGCGCTGCTGCGCCAGGAGTTCCGCGATGTGCTGGTCAGCGAGATCTACGAAGAGGGCGCCTCGCTCTCGTCGATGTTCGACAAGCTGCTGGCGCGCAAGGGCGGCGGGGGAGGGGACGGACAGTGAAAGGCCCGCGCTTGCAGCGCGGGCCTTCGCAATTCGATCCGCTTACCCTGGTCACGGGTTGTTCCGGCCGTCGCCGGCCGGATGCTCAAGGAAACTATTCAATTGTCCTGCCGTTTCTTCGAGCGACTTAACCTCCTTGGTCAAGGGGTTCACTGCCGGTGCAGCGCTGCAATTCCACTATAGCACATTCGCGGAAAATTTCATCCGCCGGGCCGATGACGGAAATTCCGTCTGGCTCCGTTCGAACGGGCGCGCTAGAATAGGCGCTCATCATCCCCACAGCACAGGAACAGCGAGATGGCCATCGACGACCGCACCCCCGACCAGTCCCCCGACGACGAGAATTTTGCCGCCCTGCTCGAGCGCAGCCTGCTCGATGCCGTCCCCCTCAAGCCCGGCGAGAAGGTCGAGGCCACCGTCCTGCAGGTCGGCGGCGAATGGGTCTTCCTCGATGTCGGCCAGAAGGGGGAGGGGGTGCTCGACGTCAAGGAGGTACTCGACGCCGAGGGGCAGCCGGCGGTAACGGCCGGCAGCAGGCTGACCGTCTACTTCCTCGGCCGCAGCGCCGACGAACTGCGCTTCACCACCCGCATCGGCGGGCGCTCCGGCGCCGGCACCGCCCACCTCGAGGAGGCGGCGCGCAACGGCATCCCGGTGGAGGGGCGGATCGAGAAGGAGGTCAAGGGCGGCTACGAGGTCCGGCTCCCCGGCGGGGTGCGCGCCTTCTGCCCGTTCTCCCAGCTCGGCCGCAGTCGCCAGGAGGCCGGCGAATCGCTCCTCGGCCAGAGCGTCCCCTTCCGCATCACCCAGTTCGGCGAGCAGGGGCGCAACATCGTGGTCTCCCGGCGCGAACTGCTGGAAGCCGAGCGCCGCCAGCAGCGCGAGGCCCTGCGCGAGACCCTCAAGGAGGGGGCGGTGGTGCGCGGCACGGTCACGGCGCTGCGCGACTTCGGCGCCTTCGTCGATATCGGCGGCGTCGAGGGGCTGCTGCCGGTCAGCGAGATCGCCTGGGGGCGGGTCGACAAGGTCGAGGAGGTGCTGCAGGTCGGCCAGGTGCTGGAGGTCGCGGTGAAGAGCTGCGACTGGGAGAAGGAGCGCTTTTCCTTCAGCCTGCGCGACCTCCTGGCCGATCCGTGGCAGAAGGTCGGCACCCTCTACCGCGAAGGGACCACCCTGACCGGCACCGTCGCCCGCCTCGCCCAGTTCGGCGCCTTCGTCACCCTCGACGAGGGGATCGACGGTCTGCTCCCCATCGGCAAGCTCGGCGGCGGCAAGCGCCTGCGCCATCCGCAGGAGGTGCTGCAG
Organism: Deltaproteobacteria bacterium; assembly: GCA_005774545.1. Lineage (GTDB taxonomy): Bacteria > Desulfobacterota > Desulfuromonadia > Desulfuromonadales > BM103 > VAUL01. The sequence continues at coordinate 25,255 of VAUL01000032.1, forward strand.
GTCGGCCAGCAGCTGCTGGTGACCATCGAAGGGATCGACAAGAACCAGCGGCGCATCGCGCTGGGGCTGGCCGGCGAGGGGCCGCGCGACGAGGGGCCGACCAGCTATGCCGCCCCGAGCGGGGCGATGGGGACCCTGGGCGACCTCCTCAAAAAGAAGCTGGATCAGGGGAAGAAGCGCTGACCGCAAATCTTCTTTACACCCCGTAACGCTTGGTGTATTTTTCCCCTTCCGCGGAGAGGTGACCGAGAGGCCGAAGGTGCACGACTGGAAATCGTGTGTACCGCAAGGTACCGAGGGTTCGAATCCCTCCCTCTCCGCCATTCAATTTCAAGCATCATTCCGAATCCGCTTGAGGGATTCGAAGCGGAGTGAGCGCTGCCGGTGGCAGAAGAGCGGCCATGGGGCCGCGGCAGCGAACGCAGGGGAGCCGACGCAGGAGCCAGCACGGCTGGCGACGTAGTGGGCGAATCCCTCCCTCTCCGCCATATTCATTTCACCGGCTACGGCGCCGCTTGCCGCCAGAAGTGACAGCCGGGTCCCGCGCAACGGCCAGCCGTGAACTCCGTCAGGCCCGGAAGGGAGCAGCGGCAGCGGCATGCGTCGTGTGCCGCGGGGGTGCCTGGCTGTCACTTGTGCCGGCAAGATCCGGCCGCGTTTCCCCGTCCGTAACCACGGTGCTATGGCCTATCTCGTTCTCGCCCGCAAGTGGCGCCCGCAGACCTTCGCCGACCTGATCGGCCAGGAGCACGTCGGCCAGACGCTGGCCAACGCCATCCGCCTGGGGCGCATCCACCACGCCTTTCTCTTCACCGGCGCCCGCGGCGTGGGCAAGACCTCGGCGGCGCGCATCCTGGCCAAGGCCCTCAACTGCGAGCAGGGACTCTCCGACCACCCCTGCGGCACCTGCACCTCCTGCCTGGAGATCACCGCCGGCCAGGGGCTCGACGTCGTCGAGATCGACGGCGCCTCCAACACCGGCGTCGACGATGTCCGCGAACTGCGCGAGAACATCCGCTACCTCCCCAGCCGCTCCCGCTACAAGATCTTCATCATCGACGAAGTGCACATGCTCTCGACCAGTGCCTTCAACGCCCTGCTGAAGACTCTGGAGGAGCCGCCGGCCCACGCCAAGTTCATCTTCGCCACCACCGAACCGCACAAGATTCCGGTCACCATCCTCTCCCGCTGCCAGCGTTTCGACTTCCGCAAGATCCCGCTGCAGCGGGTGGCCGGCAAGCTGCGCGAAATCGCCGACGCCGAGGGGCTGACCGTCTCCGACCGCAGCCTGGCCCTGATCGCCCGGCACGGCGAGGGGAGCATGCGCGATGCGCTCTCCACCCTCGACCAGGTGATCGCCTTCTGCGGCGAGCAGGTCGTCGAGGACGATGTCCAGGCGCTGCTCGGCATGGTCGACCGGCGCCTGCTCCTCGACGCGGTGGAGGCCATCGTCCGGCGCGACCCGCGCCGGGCCCTCGACGCGGCCCGCCGTTTCGACCAGCTCGGCGTGGCCCTGCGCCAGGTCGCCCAGGAACTGGTCGAGACCTTTCGCGCCCTGGTCATCTGCAAGGTGGTGCCGGAGCCGCGCGAACTCCTCGACCTGGTCAGCGACGAACTGCAGGAACTGCAGGCGCTGGCGGCCGATGCCGCGCTCGACGAACTGCACCGGATCGTGACGCTGCTCCTCAAGCTGCAGACCGAACTGGCCGGCAGCCCCTACCCGCTGCTCAGCCTGGAGATGGCCATGGTGCGGCTGGCCAGCCTGCCGCCGATGGACGACCTGGCCCGGCTCCTCGGCCGCCTGGAAAGCCTGGAGCGGCGCCTGGCCGCAGGGGGGG
>VAUL01000033.1 GCA_005774545.1 Deltaproteobacteria bacterium
GGCGGGGGGGAGGAGGGGCGGGGGGACCTGCCGGCCCTGAGCCGGCTGCTCGGGCTGGTCGTCGCCGCGACCCTGTTGACCCCTTTCGGGTTCGAGACCTGGCGCTACGCGCTGCTGCTCTTCCACGAGGCCGGTCCGCAGGCGCCGAAGCTGCTCAAATCGGTAGGCGAGCTCAGTCCCACTTTCGGCGCGGCGACCATGAGCGGGATGGCCTTCTGGTTTTTCCTGGCCCTGCTGCTGGCGACCGTGCTGTTGACGGGGTGGTCGCTGCTGCGCCGTCAGCCGCTGCCGGCCGCCCGCCTGCTGATCGTGCTCGCCCTGTTCGCCGCCGCCCTGACCGGCCGGCGCAATATGGTCCTGTTCGCACTGGTCGCGGCGCCGTTTGCCGCCGAACTGCTGGGCCGGCTGCCTCTGCCGCTGTCCGGTCGTGCGGAGCGATGGACGGCGGCGACTGCCGCGGTGCTGATGCTGCTGTGGAGCTGGTACCCGCTGTCGGGGAGCTATTACCTGCGCATGGAGCTGCCGAGCCGCACCGGGTTCGGCGCCACGCCGTCGTTCTTCCCCCACGGGCTGCCCGCCTTCCTGGAGACGATCGGTTTTCAGGGACAGGTGTTCAACGCCAACACCCTCGGCGGCTTCTACCTCTATCACCGCTTCCCGGGGGAGGTGGCCTTTACCGACGGCCGCTGGGAGGTCTATGCCGCCGGGGCGTTCGACGACATCAGCCGCAGCCTCAGCACAGCCGCCGGCTGGCAGCGGTTCGCCGAGCGCCACGGTGTGTCGGGTCTCCTGCTGCAGCATACCTCGAGCGAGGCCCGCGCCCTGCTGCCGCTGTTGCGCGGCGATTCGCGCTGGCGCCTGGTCTACCTCGACGCGGCCGCATCCTTCTGGGTGGGTGCGAACGCCTACGCTGCAGTGCCGACGCTCACTCCGGAGGCGTTGGCCGATCTGCCGGCGGCGCCGCGGCTCGACGACTGCCTGATCCTCGACAGTTTCTACCGGCAGGCGGGCTTCGCCGCGCCGCGTGCGCTCAACCTGCAGCGTGCCCTGGCGTTCGGCCGATCGACGGCGGTCCTGCTGGCGAACCTCGGCTCGACTCTGGTGGAGTTGCAGCGCTACCGGGACGCGGAAGAGGTCTTCGGCCGTCTCCTGCAGGAGGAACCGGGCAATGCCACGGCCCTGAACGAACTGGCGTTTCTGGCCTACCGGCGGAACGACCTGGTGCAGGCCGAGGAGCTGTTGCGCCGGGTGCTCGAGGCGCAGCCGGACAACGCCGATGCCCGCGCCAACTACCAACGCCTCCGTGCTGGCCGCCAGTCCGGCCGGGAGTGAAGAGGAGTCAACGATGATTCACGGCAAACGCATCTGCGTGGTTCTGCCGGCCTACAACGCCGAAAAGACCCTGCGGCAGACGGTCGAGGAGATCCCCCGCGACTATATCGACGACTTGGTCCTGGTCGATGACGCCAGCAGCGACGATACGGCGGCGCTGGCGCGCGCGCTCGGCATCCACACCATCGTCCACCCCTGCAACCTCGGCTACGGCGGCAACCAGAAGACCTGCTACCGGGAGGCCCTGGCCCGCGGCGCCGACATCGTCATCATGCTCCACCCCGACTACCAGTACACGCCGAAGCTGCTGGTAGCCATGGGCTCACTGATCGCGGCGGGGCAGTACGATGTGGTGCTCGGTTCGCGCATCCTCTCGGAAGGGGCGCTCAAGGGGGGGATGCCGTTCTACAAGTACGTCTCCAACCGCTTCCTGACGCTGGTGCAGAACCTGCTGCTCAGGAAGAAGCTCTCCGAGTATCACACCGGCTACCGCGCCTTTTCGCGGGAAGTCCTGGAATCCCTGCCGCTGGAGCGCAATTCCGACGACTTCATCTTCGACAACCAGATGCTGGCTCAGGCGATCTGGTGCGGCTACCGGATCGGCGAAATCTCCTGCCCGACCAAGTACTTCCCGGAGGCCTCATCGATCAACCTGCGGCGCAGCATCGTCTACGGTCTCGGCGTGCTGGCGGTTTCCGTGCAGTTCCGTCTGGGCAGGCTCGGTTTGTGGCGGGCAAAAATCTTCGGGGGGTTGCCGGGCTGACCGGTTCAGGGCGGCGGGGCGGCGGCCGGTTGCCCCTGGCGGAGCTGCTCGATCCGTCTGATGCTGTTGATGGCGCCGAGATGCCACGGGTTGATGGCCACGATCCTGCGATAGTGCCGCAGGGCGTTGTCGTAGTCTCCCCTAGCGAAATAGGCGTCGCCGGCCCCGGCCAGGCCGAGCACGAAGCGGTCGTCGAACTCGAGGACCTTTTCCAGGTAGCTCTCGGTGCTGCGCCAGTATTTCCCCTCGGCGAAAGTCAGGGCGGAGTTGGCGACGATGACCAGGCATGCGACCGCAATCACCAGCCGGTTCGCCGGGCGGATCACCCCGGCCAGCAGGGCGACGATGCCGAGCCCGGAGAGGAACAGGGGCTTTTCGGCCATGTAGTAGGCACCGGTCTTGCCGATCAGGAAGGTCGGCAGCATCAGCAGGAGGAACCAGGCCAGCCAGAACAGGCGCAGGCGGTCGTGCCGCAGCGCCAGCGCCGCCAGCGCGACGATCCCCCCCAGCAGGAGTGCGCCGGCGACGACGTACGGCCAGAATTCCGCGAGGGTGCGCGGCTCGCGGGCGTAGATGGTGATGGCCGCGTCCTGCAGGAAGAGGATTTTCAGGTACTTGGCCAGCAGGTAGAGGATCGTCTGCGGATCGTTGGCGGCGGCTTTTTTCAGGAAGGCCGGCCCGAGCAGCAGGGTCCTGCCGGCGAGGTAGAGCCCCGCTGTCGCGAAGCAGGCGCAGAGAAATCCCGCCCGGCGCTTCAGCTCGCGCCGGCAGAAAGCGGCGACGAGAACGATCCCCGGGAAGACTACGGCGGCTTCCTGGCTGAGCAGCGCAAGGACGAAGAAGAGCAGCGAGCTGGCCGGTTTCCCGTCGAGGAAGCGGATGACGGCGAGCAGGATGAAAACCGCCACCAGCAGGTGCGAATCGGAGTAGGTCCAGTAGGTGACCTCGGCCCGCACCGGCAGCGAGGCGTAGAGGGCGGCGCCCCAGAAGGCGTGGTCCCGCGGCAGCAGGCGCCCCAGCAGCTGGTAGGCCAGCAGGCAGACGCCGGCGTTGAGCAGGAGGTTGACCGCGTTGTAGCCGAGCGGCGCCAGGCCGAACAGGGCGTATTCGATGGTGTGCAGCAGCCCGACCAGCGGCCGGTAGTAATCGACCGCCCGGTTGGCGTCGAAACCCCAGAGCCCCTGGTGAAAGTAGTCGAAGGCGTGGCGAAGGTCCTTCAGGCGCGGGTCGTGGCGAAGCAGCAGGTCGGCGTCCCAGACCAGGCCGTTGCCGAGGATGGGGAGATAGACCGCCGTTGCCAGCAGCAGCAGGAAGATCGCCCGGTGACGTTCGCCGGGGAGGAGGTCCAGTGGTGACCAGGGGCGGCGGTCTTGTTGCAGCGGTTGCGTGAGGTGCATCGGTTTCTCGTTGCGGGTTTCAGGTGAGTCGGCAGGGCATGCGCCGACAATACTCCGATTTCGTGGGTGTTGGGAATGGCCAATTTGTCAGGGGAAAGCATCGACAGCCTGTACGCCGGCGAGGTGCGGGTCGTGCAGCCGCGGCACGGCTACCGTTTTTCCGCCGATCCTCTGCTGCTCTGTGCCTTCGCCCGCATCCCCGCCGGGGCGCGGGTCGCCGATCTCGGTACCGGCAGCGGCGTGATCCCGCTGCTGCTGGCCCGCAGCGGCAAGGGGCGGCAGTTCGTCGGTTTTGAAGTCCGGGCCGATGCCGCGGAGCGGGCGGTGCGCAGCGTCGCGCTCAACGGCAGGGCGGACGAGATCCGGATCGTTTGCGCCGATGTGCGGTCCCTGCCGGAGGAGTTCCGCGCGGGGAGCTTCGCCGCGGTGGTGGTCAACCCCCCCTATCGCCCGGCGGCGTCCGGGCGGGTGGCGCCGGGCGAGGAGCGGGGGGCGGCACGTTTCGAACTGACCGGCGGACTGGTCGATTTCCTCCGTGCCGCCGCCTTCCTCCTCGCCGAGGGGGGGCGTTTCTTCATCGTCCATCTGGCGGAGCGCCTGGCCGAGCTGCTCGACGAGATGCGCACCTTCCGGATCGAGCCGAAACGCCTGCGCCTGGTGCATTCCCGCGGCGGGGAGGGGGCCAGGCTGGTCCTGGTCGAGGGGCGCAAGGGCGCCCGCCCGGGGGTGGAGGTCGAGGCCCCGCTGATCCTGTACCGCGAAGGAAACGGGCGGAGTTATACGGAAGCGGCCGCGGCCCTGCTGGGCGTTGCCGTGCCGGACCGATTGCCCGAAAATTGACCAGGGACCAGTGAGCGCATGACCATTTCCGTCGTCATCCCGGCCTTCAACGAGCAGCGCCGCCTGCCGGCGACCCTGCAGCGGGTCGTCCCCTATCTTGCCGGGCGCTTCGCTGAATACGAGGTCATCGTCGTCGATGACGGCAGCAGCGACGATACCGCCGGCGTCGTCGCCGCTGCCGGCTCCGGCCGCGTGCGCCTGCTCCGTTACGCGCCGAACCGTGGCAAGGGCCATGCGGTCAGGACCGGGGTGCTTGCCGCCACCGGCGAGTTCATCCTGGTCAGCGACGCCGACCTGTCGACGCCCATCGAGGAGCTCGAGACGCTTCTGCAGGCTCTGGACGGGTGCGATGTGGCGATCGGTTCGCGGGCCACGGCGCAGACCCGGATCCTCCGTTACCAGCCATGGTATCGCATCGTGCTCGGCAAGACCTTCAACAAGATCGTCCGCCTGCTGGCGGTGGGAGGGCTCAACGACACCCAGTGCGGGTTCAAATGCTGGCGGGCCGCAGCGGCCCGGGCGGTCTTCTCCAGAAGCCTGATCGACGGCTTCGCCTTCGATGTCGAAACGCTCTTTCTCGCCCGGCGTATGGGTTTTTCCATCCGGGAGGTCGGCGTTGCCTGGCGCAACGATCCGGAAAGCAAGGTTCATCCGCTCTTTCACTCGGCGCAGATGCTCAAGGATCTGCTCAAGATCCGGACCCTCGCCCTGTGCGGGCGCTACCGGGCCGACCGGCCGCAAAAACCGCGCCCCTGATCCTGAGCCGGCCGGTGGGCCGGCCCGGCGCGGCTTGCGGCGACCGAACCACTCACGAATCTGCGGAGACTGATGCCCATGACGCTAGTTCCCGACTGCACGCGCGACCTGCCGTCCCGGGTAGTCCGTGCCGCCCTGCTGCTGATCATCGTTGCCGCCGGCCTGGTCTATCTGCCGCACGTCCATAACGAGCTGGTCTTCGACGATCACCCGCAGGTCCGGGAAAACCCCTACGTGAAGGGCGAAGAGCCCTGGGACAGGGCTTTTTCCCGGGATGTCTGGGCCCACAAGGCCGCGGAACTCGGGTCCGCTTACAAGTACTACCGGCCACTCTATTCCGTCGCGTTGCGGGTCGCCTACCAGGCCGGCGGCGGGGCTCCCTGGGCTTTTCACGGCCTGAGTTTTCTGCTTCACGCCGGGGCGGTGCTGCTGATCTGGCAGGTGTTGCGCCGCCTCCGTTTCCCGTCCGGCCAGGCCCTGGCCGGCGCCGCCCTCGTTGCGCTGACCCCGTTGGCCGGAGAGGTCGTCTACTGGACCTCATGCGTCAGCGAGGGGTTGGTGCTCGTCGGGCTGCTCGCCACCCTGCTCTGCATGCTGGCCGCTAACGAACAGCGCGGACCCCGGCGCCACCTGCTGCTGGCCGGTGCCGCGACCAGCCTGCTGCTGAGCCTGCTGGCCAAGGAGACCGCGGTCATCATCCCCGTGATCCTGTCTCTCGAGGTGCTGCGTCACCCCGGTGAAGAGCGGTGGGCGCGCCTGCAGCGGCTTGCACCGCTGTGGCTGCTGACGGCCGGCTTCCTCTGGGTGCGCGCGGCGATCCTCGGCGCGAGCGGGCTGGGGGCGCTGCTCCCGGATCTTCTTCACAGCCTCGGCCGCTTCGGCCTGGCACTGCTCTGGTACCTCCGCCAGCTGATTTTCCCCTATCCGCTCACCCCGTTTCACCCGTTCCCGTCCGCCCCGGGGCCGCTGGCGGTTTGTGCAGGGGTCGCCGCGGTCGCGGTCGTGCTGATTCTTGCCGGCCTGCTGCTGCGCTTTCGCCCGGGCGGGCTGTTCTGGCTCGGCTGGCTGGTGCTGCCGCTGGCCCTCCCCCTCATCCAGCTGTTCTTCGCCCAGCGGCTGTCCACTGGCGTGGTGGTCGCCGAGCGCTACCTCTATCTGTCGCTGGTCCCGTGGTTCGCGCTGGTGGTCAGGGGGGGCGCCGGCCTGCTCGATGCGCTCCCCGCCCGCGCCCGGTGCGCCGTTGGCGCCGGGCTGCTGGCGGGGCTGATCCTCCCCGGCGCGATCTTTGGCCATGCCTACGGCCGGGCCTTCGACGGCGATGCCGCCTACTTCGGACGGGCCTACGAAACCAGCCCGGACAACGCCTTCGTTCTGCTCTGGCTCGGCAAGCTGCGCATCCAGGCGGGGGAGTACGGGGCGGCTCTCCCCCTGCTCGAGCGGGGAATTGCCCTTGAACCGCGGCTGACGGCGCTGCATGCCAACCGGGGGGTGGTCCTGGCGAAACTCGGGCAGACTCAGGCCGCGGCCGCCGCGCTGCGGACCGCCCTGGAACAGGCGCCCACCCAGGCGGGTCTCCACCTGGCCCTGGGGGACGTACTCCGCGATCTCGGCCGGATCGACGAGGCGGGAGCCGCCTACCGGCAGGAGCTGGCGATCGACCCGGGAAGTGCGCCGGCCCTGCTGAATCTCGGCACCTACCGCTTTCTGAAGGGCGACCCTGCCGGTGCCGTCGACTGCTGGGAACAGTCGCTGGCCCGCGACCCGCGGCAGCCCGACGTGCTTTTCAACCTGGGGATGGCCTACCGGGCCATGGGGGAGAAGGCGCAGGCCGCTCGTTACCTGCAGCGCTTCCTGGCCGAGGCCGACGCCAGCTATCGGGAGCAGCGCGCCCAGGCCGAGAGCTGGCTGCGCGAGTGAGGGGTTGTCCTGCCGCCTACCGCTTTTCCCAGCGAGTGCCGTCCTTATCGGTAATCACGCCGTCTTCAAGTCTGCCGGTGGCGGCCACCCTGGTTTTCGGATTGAGGATGATGGTCCTGCCTTCCACGGCATAATTGCCCGAAAGGTCCAGCGTTCCGGCCTTCAGGTAAAACCGGCCGTCGTTCTTCAGTTCGATGTATTCGGCGGGGTTGTCGACGTTGTAATAGATCCCCTCGGCGTTGTTGCCGCCGCAGGCCGGAAGCAGAGCCAGGAACAACCAGAATGCTGCCCGTCGAAAACGCTTCATGTGCCCATTCCTCCATGCAAGCTGTCTGCGATGTCGAGGCTTGCTCCTGCTCAGACCGCGGCACAGTCAGACGGTACAAGCCTTGTCGCCCGGCGTTCTATTCGCTTCCGACCAGTTCGACCTCGAAGATCAGAGTTTCATTGGGGCCGATCGCGGGGGCTTTCCCTGCCGCCCCGTAAGCCTTCTCCGCGGGGATGACCACCTGCCATTTGGCGCCGACCGGCATTTCAAGCAGCGCCTCGCGCATGCCGGCGATAATCTTGTCCAAGGTGAAGGTCATCGGTTTGCCCGGCACGCTGGCGTCGAATTCGGTGCCGTCCACCAGGGTGCCGCGGAAGTGGCAGAAAACAAACTCCGCCGAGTTCGGTTTTTCGCCGGTGCCGTCCCGCAACACCCGGTAGAGAACGCCGCCGGGAAGGGCTCTGACCCCGTCTCCTTTGGCGTATTCGGCCAAAAACGCCGCCCCGCGCCGCTGATTCTCCTCCGCCAGTTTCTGGCGGTCAGCCTCCTGTTTCTGCCGCGTTTCTTCTCGCAATTGCCGGATAATCGCCGCCAATTCAGTCTCGGTCAGCCGCGAGTTGCCGCGCATGGCCTCAATCAAACCCTTGGCGACGAGTTCCGGATCGAAGGCCAATCCCTGTTGCTGGAGATTTTTGCCGATATTGGCACCGACCGCGTAGCTGCGCTTTTCCCGGTCGTCCATCGCCTCCGGAGCCGCCCAGGCTGTCCCGGCAATCAGTGCGGCCCACAAGCAAAGGTTCAGAATCGTTCTCATGCTCGATTTTCCTGACTGGATTTGGTGAGACCGCTTCTTTGCTCCCCATCGATTGACCGGGGTGCCACGGTCGACGACGAATTCTACCACAACCGGCCATCGTTTCGGATAGTGGATCGTGTTGGTGCAGCAGCCCTTGAACGACAATCGTCGCCGGGCGGAGGGATGCGCGTCCGGTTCGCATGGCGCACCAATAAGAAACGGGCGGGTCTTGCGACCCGCCCGTGAAGAACATTGCAGAAAGCCCGGCGATTAGGGGGTGTGGCAGCCGGCGCAGCTTTCGGCCGGAACGCTTGTCCGGTCGCCGAAGTTCGCCGGCGCGAAACCGCCAACGTTGCCGTGGCTCACCGGCGGAGCCATTACGCCCTGGTGGCAGCTAAAGCAGGCTGCTGCCGCCGGACCCCGAACGATGTCGTCGCTCAGGTTGCTGTTGTCAATGTGGGCGGCACTCGGACTCGCCGCCGTACTGGTGGCGCTGATCTTGGTGCTTGGGCCCGCATCAACCGTTGTTGCCACCGCCTTGGACGCATCGGGGAACCCGAAGGTGCCGGCTTTGTGGCAGGAGAGGCAGTTGTTCAATACCTGCGGATAGGTGGTCTGGTGCAGGTTGTGGTTGCGATAGACCTGGTACGTTGTCCCCGCAGTGTAGGTGGTCCCCGCCGGATAGGCCGGGTTGTAGTTGGCGGCCGTCGAACTGCTGCTGTAGACCGGCGGGGCCGAGGCGCCACCATCAGTTTGCGGGCCGTAGCCGTGCGGCGCCGAAGAGCCGTAGACCAGGGCGGCCAGACCGCTGCCGACCGGTTGCGTCTTGGCGGGGTCGTCATTGAGCCAGTAATTGGTCTGTTCGCCCCACGCGGTGTCGTCGGCATAGATGTCAGCCGTGGGGTAGTTGGGGATCACGGTGGCATGGCCCGACCAGACGTAGTTGCCGTTGGTGCGGTGAACCATGGTGATCGCCTCGTTGTGGCCGGCCGAGTGGACGGCATGGAGGAGCGACTTGAAGCCGTAGGTCTGGCCGGGCTTCTTGTCGTAGGCTTCGTTCTGGTCGACGCCGTCGAGGAGGCGCACGTTCTGCTCGCTGGACGCCTCGTTGTGGCAGATGATGCAGAGCTCGACGTTGTCGATGCGGTTGCCGCCGTGCTGGTACAGCGAGCCGGGGTGGCACTTCAGGCAGCTGGCGGTGTCGACGACTTCACGGCGCGGGACGACAGGCAGGCTGCCGTCGGCCACCAGGAAGTCGCGGGTCGGGCCGGCGGAGCGGACCTGGATCACGTCCTGAGTGCCGGCCACTGCGTCGTCGTAGTCAAAGCCCAACTTGACCTGGGCCTTGCCCTGCATGCCGATGCGACCCATGGTGAAGCCCTGCTCGGTCGCGGTGAGTGCGACCGTGGTCGTGGCCACGTTGCTGGAGCAGGTGGTGTTGCCGGTGGTGATGTTCACCGCCGAACCGGGCTGGCCGGGGCTGGTGCCGATGCCGGGCTGGACGAAGTCCTCCTTGACGGCGAAGCCCTTGATGAAGCTGAAGTTGCTGGCAGACTGGCCGGTGCCGGCGTTGGCTGCGCCGCCGGCATGGAAGATCGGCGCGCCGGCTGCGACAGTGGTGTTGCACGGGTTGACCGGGGTGCCGTCGTAGCTGGCGGTCCAGTTGACCAACAGGTTGTTGCCGCTCCGGGTGATGCTGGTGATGTCCAGGTCGATCTTGCTCCCTTCGACCACCGACATGTCCTTGCCGTCCCAGATCAGGCCGCTGCGTTCGGTCCGCTGGCCGTTGTGCATGGCGGCGATGGTCGCCGGGGCGCCGATGCCGTTATGGCATCCCGCACAGTTGGTGGCGGCCGTATAGGTGCGGTGGAACGACAGCGTTCCGCCGACGACGGTGTTGGTCCAGCCGTCCCAGTCGCCGTGGCAGGTCATGCAGAAGTTGTAGGAAACCGGCTCGGCATTGACCGTGGCCAGTGCCGCCGGGTCGCGGTGGCAGTTGGCGCAGTTGTTCATGTACGTCGGGAAAGTGACGGAGAAGGTGTTCTCCGCGTCGAGTTCAAAGTGCCCGCTCGCCATGTTGTGGGAGTTGTGGATGCTGTGCCCCAGCGTGACGAAACGGGGATAGGTGGTGTTGGCCGCATCGTGGCAGACCACGCATTGGGCCTGCCCGACCGGATAGGAGTAATGGAACAGGTCGCTTTGGGTGCCGTGGCAGTCGGTGCAGGCCGAGTCGGCGGCCAGGCTGGTCACCGGGGCGGCCGGGTAGTCTCCGACCACCAGGGCGCGCACGATGCCGGCGGTGTTGGTGACGCGCAGCAGGTAGCGACTGTTGGCATTGGCGGCCGCGCCGGGCAGGGTCACCGCGTAGTTGCCGCCGCCGTTGTCCACGGCGGTGGTCACTGCGCCGAGATCGAGACGGTCGCCGGTGGCGCTGTCAAGGCGGTAGTCACGATTCACCACCGTGAAGCCGGTAGCGTTGACGCCGTCAAGTTTGAGATTGTAGGTAAGCACCAGATCGGCGCCGGAGACGGTGAACTGGACGTTGCTGACCGTCGGCACGCCGGTGAGGGCATGGGCGGCGGTGTTGGTCGGCAGGGTGGGCGGTCCCGGCAGCCCCGAGGTGTGGCAGGGGGTGCAGTCGGTGGCGGCGAAGGCCACGTGGTTGCCGTCCTCGATATTTTCGGTGGCTGCGGTCAGGAAGGTGCCGCCCTGGCCGTCGATCACGCCGTCGACGATGAAGTCGATGGAGTCGGCGATCAGGTCGAGGGCATACTGGCGGTTGTGCGCATAGGCGCCCGGATCGTGATGGAACAGGTTGTAGTTGTAGGCCGCGCCCATGACATCCTTCCACTTGGCCAGACCGTAGGGGCCTGCCCAGTTGGTGAAGGCGCCGCCGGTACCGTTAGGCCCGGCATAGAAGTAGGGGTATGCGGCGCTATAGTAAATCCCCTTCGATTCAAGGGCCAACTGCAGTTCATGCAGGGCGGTGTCGAAGGTGCTGCGGGCCGTATTCAGCTTCGTGGCATCGAGGCCGGTGTGACACTGGGCGCAGATGGGGCTGGCCGGGTTGCCGGTGTCGGTGAGCACCTCGAAGGTGTGCGGCTCCGCCCCGGTCATGTGGCAGGTTACGCACGGCCCGGCGGTGCCGGTGCTGAAGTTGTTGTTTATCCCGACGTTCTGATGGAAGCCGGCGGAATAGGTCCGGCCGGCATACTCGTAGCCGGACTCGCCGAAGACGGTGGCGCCGGCGGTCAGGTAGTGCGAGTTGATGAAGCTGCGCACGCCGTCGGCGTCGATGTCGGTCGCGACGTTCGCGCCAACTTCGCGGCCGAGGTGACAACTCATGCAGACGTTGGACGGGCCGATGTTCGGATAAGTCACGGTCACGACCGGGCCGCCGGTAGTGGCGGCGGCATAGTTCTCGGTGATGGCGCCCGGATCGCGCAGGACGCCGTTAGCCACGTCGGAGTGGCAGCCCCAGCAGTAGAGCAACTCGTTCTGTGGGGAGGTCTTGTTGCCGGCCGTCCAGCCGGACAGATGGCTGAAGTCGTTGTTGGCCGCATTGTAGGTCGATGGGTTGTTCAGGAAGTTGCTGGCGCCGGTCGCCGTATGGCAGCGCTGGCAGCTCTTGCGATCCGGATCGGGATTGTTGCTCGGATTACCGGTGCTGTTGTCCCAGTTGTAGTGGGTCCAGGCGTTGCCGTCGGCGTCGTCGATGGCGCCCTTGCTGGCGTAGAAGGCGATGCCGGTGGTGCTCCGTCCGAAGAAGTCAAGCACGGTACGGGTGCTGGTGCCGACCGTGGCGATGTCGGTGCAGGAGTCAACCGGGACCGCGGCGTTCCCCGGATAGGTGGTGTTGAACCAGGTGATGCTCTCGGCGCAGGCGGCCTCGTCCTTCTTGATGGCGATTTTGCCGGCATGGGCCGAGTCGGCCCAGGCTTCCTGGATGGTCAGGTCGGCGGCATGGACGTCGTGGCAGTCGGCGCACGGGCTGGCGCCGGTCTTGCGCACGTTGTAGCCCTCGACCACGTTGCTGGCCAGGCCGACGCCGGTGGCCGGATCGTCGTAGTGGCTGTCGGAAATGGTGCGGGTGACGTTGATCGAGCTGCCGTTGTGGTAGTTGCCGACCACAGCCAGGCTGTTGTCGGTCAGGGTGTGGCAGCCGGTGCAGGTGTCGTACTGGTCGACCGCGGCGTTGCCGTTCGGGTCCCAGGCCACCGTGGTGCCGCCCGAGTAGGTGTTGACGGCGCGCATCCCGCCGGTGTGCGAGTCGTGGCAGGCACTGCAGGCGATGCCGTCGGTGGCGCCGGTCGGGGCCGGGGTCCACAGGGTCGCCGTGTTGCTGCTCAGGAAGGAATAGCTACCGGTGAAGCCGCGGCTGGCCCCTTCAAGAGAGCCCTGGGTGGTGTGGCAGCGCTGGCAGGTGCCGGTGGTGTGACCGGTGGCCGCACCGTGCGGGCTGGCCGCCACCTTGGCGCCGATCGCCGCGGTCTTGCCGGTGTGGTCGCCGTCGTGGCAGCTGCGGCACAGGGCGATCGTCACGTTGCCGGCCACGGTCGTCGCCGGGTGGAGCGGATCGGCCGTCGACGGCGTGTGGCAGGAGGTGCAGGTCACGGCCATGTCGCTGCCGGCGTTCAGTTCGCCGGTGGGGCCGTGGCAGGTCGAGCACTCGTTGTCGAAGCCGTTGGGGTTGCTGTTGCCGTTGCCGTGGCGCGCTGCCGCCCAGGCCGTCTGCGTCGAGGCATGGCAGGTGTTGCAGGCCGAGGAGTTGGCCACGGCGATGCTCCGCGTGGCGGTGTAGGCGCTGTCCGGGAAGCCGGCCTTGGTCACCTTGGCGCGGTAGTAGAGCGTGCCGTATTTGCCGCTCACCGCCTTGGCCCGGGCGGTGCCGAGCGCGTAGGAGACGAAATTGGTGGTGAAGGCCGCGTCGGAGGCCTCTTCCAGCACGTAGCTGACGCCAACGCTGGGCGATTCGCCGATGTTGGCCACGAAGCCGCCGCTGCTGCTGGTCGCCGGCACGGTCAGCGAGGACGGTGCGGCCAGCCCCCAGGTGACGACGATGTTTTTGGTGACGGTGTAGGCGCTGTCGGCCCAGCCGGCCTTCACGGCCTTGGCGCGGTAGTAGTAGGTGGCGCTGGTCTTGCCGCTGAAGCCCTTCACCCGGGAGATGCCGAGGTTGTACACGGTCGGGGCCGTCGCGAAGTCGTCGGTCGACTCCTCCAGGACGTAGCTGACCCCGGCGGTGCTCGACGCCCCGAGGGTGACGCTGTAGGTGCCGGTGGAGCTGGCGGTGGCCACGCTGAGCGAACTCGGCGCGACGGCCGTCAGGAGCACGACGATGTTCTTGGTGACGGTGTAGGCACTGTCGTCATACCCGGCGGCGGTGACCTTGGCCCGGTAGTAGTAGGTGCCGTTGGCCTTCCCGGAGAACCCTTTGACCTTCAGGGTCCCCAGGTTGTAGACCGTGGGGGCCGTCGCGAAGTTGTCGGTCGACTCCTCCAGGACGTAGTTGGCCCCCGGGGTGCTCGACGCCCCCAGGGAGACGGAGTAGCTGCCGGTGGAGCTGTTGGTTGCCAGGTACAGGGCGCTGGGGGGCACGGCGACGGCCGCCCAGGCCTGCCCGGCGAGGAGCATGACGATCGTCACCATCCCCAGCCATAGCCTACATCGGTTCATGACTTTTCTCTCCCTTTCGTGGAAGGTGAATAACCCCGACCGGACAGCCCCCAACTGCCGGCGGAATTATTCCGCGGATAAATTTGGAGAATTATTACGCAAAAAGCGAGCCAAACCGGGACTGGCGCCGCGACCTGCTGCATAAGTGATGCTAACGGCAATCTTAAGTTCTACTGCTATACCATATCTTTTGGTAATTGCTATTCAGTGTCCGAAAAAATCTGACGTTATCCGGCGACCTCTGCCGCGAGATGGCGAAAGTCCCTGATTCCGGGGATGGCGAGGGCTGCAATAGTGGAGCAAGGAGGAAGGGGAGAGATGAGGACGGGGGAAGCTGGTCAGGACGGCGGGCGCCCGCCCTTTGCCTTGGCGAGCTTCATCTGCTTGACCAGCAGCGCTTCGAGGTCGCGGCGCAGCCCCTCGTCGTGGACGCCCGCCAGCAGGGTGTCCAGGTGCTGCCGCTCTTCGGCGGAAAGGGAGGCCTGGCGCCACGACGGCGGAGGCGGGGTGCCGTTGCCGGCGGGTTTTGCCGCCACCGTGCCGCGCTTGAGATAGATCTCGCGCAGGCCGCCGTCGCCGAGTCGCTCGTTGAGCCTGGCCAGCAGTTGCGGTTTGAGCAGCTGCAGCTGCTGCATCCAGGCCGGCTGGTCGACGCAGACTTCGAGAACGCCGTCGCGGATCCTTTCCGGGCGGGTGCGGGCGGCGATCTGCGGTCCGACCACGTCGTCCCAGATGACCAGGGCGCGGTACTGTCCCAGTCGTTCGCTCAACCCCCAGCCGTCGAGGAGCGTGTTGACCAGTTCGCCGGCCCGGCTGGCGGCGCGCATCCGCGGCCTCTGACTGCGCTTCATTTCCGTTTCCGGCGCCGGGCCTGGCTGCCGAAGTACTGCCCCGCCACGGCCAGGCCGAGCGTGAAGGGGATGGCGTGCCAGCTGACGCCGTTGGCGATGCGCAACCCGATGATGAACGGGATCGACAGGTGAATGTAGACGAACCAGCGCAGCGAAAAGCGCGGCACCCCTTCGCGCAGGTAGCCGAGCGGGATGTTGCTCAGGAAAGCAAAGCCGAGGATGCCGAGCAGGGCGGGGTCGAGCAGGTCGGGCAAAAGGCGGCCTTTCATCAACGGGTCTGTTGATCAACTTTAGACAGGGTGTCGGGCGGATGTCAACGGAAGGTGCCGGTGCTCAGCACTCAGCACTTAAATTGACTCGTGTAAAACCGTGATGCTAAACTCCGAAAGTTTTTCTGCCACAAAGGGGTTGCCATGGATCAGAAGCAACAGTTGCTGCTCGACTCGACCCGTCGGCTGATCCGTCGCGGCGCCCTGCCCAACCTCGCCAAGGTTCTCGCCAAGTCGCACCCTGCCGACATCGCCGCCCTGTTCCGCTACCTCGACCTCAAGGAGCAGCGCCTCCTCTTCAACCTGATCGAGGATGCCGAGAAGAGCGCTTACGTCCTCTCCGAGCTGGACCATGCCGTCGGCGCCCAGCTGCTTCAGCAGCTGGATCAGGAGACGATCACCGAAGTCCTGCAGGAGATGCCGTACGACGACGCCGTCGACATCATCCAGAACATGCCTGAAGAGATTGCCGACCAGCTGCTCAGCACCATGCGGGGGGAGGCGTCCGAGGAGATCGAGCAGCTGCTCCAGTACGGCGAGGAGACGGCCGGCGGCATTATGGCCACGCGGTTCTTCGCCCTGCATGAAGACGTGACCGTCCGTCAGGCGATCGAGGCGCTGCAGCAGGCCGAAGATCTGGAGATGGTTTTTTACGTCTACGTGATCAACGACCAGCAGCAGCTGGTCGGCGTGCTCTCCCTGCGCCAGTTGCTGACCGTTCCGCCGGCGACGCCGCTGAAGCAGATCATGACCACCGACGTGATCAGTGTCGGCACCGGCATGGACCAGGAAGAGGTGGCCCAGCAGGTGGCCCGCTACAACCTGCTGGCGGTGCCGGTCGTCGACGACCAGAACCGCCTGGTGGGGATCGTGACCGTCGACGACGTCATCGACGTCCTCCGCGAGGAGGCGACCGAGGACATCTACAAGATGGCGGGGACCAGCGAAGAGGAGCTGCTTTACGGGCACCGTTCGCTGAAGATCGCCCGGCTGCGCCTGCCGTGGCTGCTCACCAGCCTGTTCGGCGGGGTGGTCACCGGCTACCTGATGTGGCTGTTCAGGGCGACGCTCGAGCAGATCATCGCCCTGGTGACCTTCGTGCCGGTGATCACCGGGATGGGCGGCAACGTCGGCGGGCAGTCGTCGACCATCGTCGTGCGAGGCTTCGCCACCGGGCGCATCGACTTCTCCACCCTGCGCCAGGTGTTCTTCAAGGAACTGCGCGTCGGCCTGATCATGGGGGTGGTCTGCGGTGCGGTGGTCGGCGCCGTGGCGGTCTTCTGGCACCACAACCCCTACCTCGGGCTGGTGGTCGGGCTGGCGATGGTCACGGCGATGGCGGTTGCCGCCAGCATGGGGGTCCTGGCGCCGAGCTTCTTCAAGCGGGTCGGCATCGATCCGGCGATCGCCTCGAGCCCCTTCGTGCAGACCGCCAACGACATCACCGGCATCCTCATCTACTTCGCCACCGCGACCATGTTCCTGAAGTTCCTGCTCTGACCCCGGGACTGAGTTTTTGCTCCTCGCCCAGCACTCATCGCCCAGCCCCGCGGGGACGCCATGCCCCCGCTGATTTCATCCGCCATCATCCTGCGCCATGTCGATTACGGCGAGGCCGACCGCATCGTCACGGTGCTGACCCCCGACCACGGGCGCCTGAAGGGGTTCGCCCGCGGCGCGCGCAGGAGTCGCAAGCGTTTCGGTACGGCCCTGGAGCCGTTCGCCGAGGTGCGCCTGCACTGGGTGCCGCGCCCCGGCGGGGAACTGGTCAGCCTGCGCGAGGCGGAACTGGTCAGCCTGCGCACCGGCCTGCGGCGCGACCTGGAGACGCTGGCCCTGGCCGGCTACGGCTGCGAACTGACCGAGGCCCTGTTCGACGAAGCGGTCGGCTTCGCCGAGGCCTTCGGCCTGCTGCGGGCGTTCCTCGACCATCTCGATGCGGCCGGGGCGTCCGCCGGGGCCCGGCTGTTGATGGAACTGCGCCTGCTGACGCTGGCCGGCATCGTCCCGCACCTGCAGCATTGTGCCGAATGTCACGGCGCCCTCCCGGAGGGCCCGGTCGGCTTCGATGCCGGTCGCGGCGGCAGCCTCTGCCCGGGCTGCGGCGGTGCCGCCGCCGGACTCCGGGTCGACCGCCTGACGCTCGGCAGCCTGGGGCGGCTGCTGCAGACCCCGCTTGAGCGCTTTGCCGACATCCGCCTGTCGCCGCGCACCCTCCAGGAAGGGGGCGCCCTGCTGGCCGACGCCCTGCGCGGCCATCTGCCGAAGCCGCTCAAGAGCGCGGCATTTCTGGCGGGACTTTGAGGACAGCGATGAGTGCTGAGCGATGTGCGATGAGTGGCCTTTGGGGAATGTTTTTGGATGTTACTCATCGCTCAGCACTCATCGCTCAGCGCTGAATTTAAACCGGTCTTTCCTTGACACTCACTGTCCCCTGTCGCTAATATACAAACCCTGCAAACTGCATACTGTATCCACGTTTCAGGCTCCCTGAAGCCGCTTCAGTCATAATAAATTTCACTGGGCGTGAAGCCCGGGAGGCGTTGTGACCTTTCAAGATCTGCTCCTTTCCCTGCAGGGCTACTGGGCCAGGCAGGGGTGCGTGATCCAGCAGCCTTACGACACCGAAAAGGGCGCCGGCACCTTCAATCCGGCAACCTTCCTGCGCGTCCTCGGCCCCGAGCCGTGGAACGTCGCCTACGTCGAGCCGTCGCGCCGGCCGACCGACGGCCGTTACGGCGAGAATCCCAACCGCCTGCAGCACTACTACCAGTTCCAGGTGATCATGAAGCCGTCGCCGATGAACATCCTGGATCTCTATCTCGATTCGCTGAAGAGCTTCGGCATCGATCCGGCCAAGCACGACATCCGCTTCGTCGAGGACGACTGGGAGTCGCCGACCCTCGGCGCCTGGGGGCTGGGCTGGGAGGTCTGGCTGGACGGCATGGAGATCACCCAGTTCACCTACTTCCAGCAGGCCGGCGGCATCGACCTCAAGCCGGTGGCCGGCGAGATCACCTACGGCTGCGAGCGGATCGCCATGTACCTGCAGGGGGTCGACAACGTCTACGACCTCGAGTGGGTCAAGGGGGTCAAGTACGGCGACATTCACCACATCACCGAGGTGGAGTTCTCGACCTACAACTTCGAGGAGGCCAACGTGCCGCTGCTGCTCAAGGCCTTCAACGACTACGAGCAGGAGTGCATCCGCCTGATCGGCAAGGGGCTGGTCTTCCCGGCCTACGACTTCGTCATGAAGTGTTCGCACACCTTCAACCTTCTCGATGCCCGCGGGGCGATCTCGGTCACCGAGCGCGCCAGCTACATCGGCCGGGTGCGCAACGTCGCCCGGCTGTGCGCCGAGGGGTATGTGGCGCAACGGGAGCGCCTGGGTTATCCGCTGCTGAAGGGGGGGTGCTGACATGGCCAAGGAACTCTTTCTCGAAATCGGCACCGAGGAGATCCCGGCCGGCTTCCTCCCCAAGGCCATGCTTGAGATGGAGGCGCTGATCCGCAAGGAGTTCGAAGCGAACTATATCGGCTTCTTGGAAGTCAAAACTTTTGCCACTCCGCGAAGACTGGCTCTAGCTGTAACTGGTGTGGTTGAGCAGCAGCCAACGCTGAGGACCAAGTCCATGGGGCCGGCGAAACAGCACGCCTTCGATGCCGCCGGCAACCCGACCAAGGCCGCCGAAGGCTTCGCCCGCGGCCAGGGGGTGGCGGTTGCCGACCTGAAGGTCGTCGTCACCGACAAGGGCGAATATCTCTGCGCCGAGAAGGAAGAGGCCGGGCGACCGACCAGTGAGCTGCTGCGCGAGATCCTGCCGCGCCTGATCAGCGGCATCTCCTTCCGGAAGTCGATGCGCTGGAAGGATCTCGACGTGCGCTTCGCCCGGCCGGTGCACTGGATCGTCGCCCTTTACGGCGGCGAGGTGGTGCCGCTGGCCTTCGGCGAGCTGCACAGCGGCAACCTCTCGCGCGGCCACCGCTTCATGGCGCCGCAGGCGTTTGCGGTCAGCGGCTGCGACGACTGGCTGCAAAAGTGTCGCGACCATTTCGTCATGGCCGACCCCGAGGAGCGCAAGGCGACCATCCGCCGCCAGGTGGAGGAGACCGCCGTCGCCGCCGGCGGGCGGGTGAGCATGGACGAGAACCTGCTCGACGAGGTCACCTACCTGGTCGAGGACCCGACCCCCTTGTGCGGCACCTTCGAGGAACGCTTCCTCGCCCTGCCGCGCGAGCTGCTGGTCACCACCATGCGCCATCACCAGCGCTATTTTACGGTGGAGGGGACCGACGGCAGGCTGCTCAACAGGTTCATCACCATCGCCAACACCCGCCCGGCGGATCCCGACGTGGTCATCCGCGGCAACGGCCGGGTGATCCGGGCCCGCTTCTCCGACGCCATGTTCTTCTGGGAGGAGGACCGCAAGGCGAAGCTGGAGACGCGCCTGGCGGCTCTGAAGAACGTGATCTACCAGGCGAAGCTCGGGACCAGCTTCGAGAAGGTCGAGCGCTTCACCGCCCTCGCCAGGGGACTGGCCGAACGTTTCGAGCCGGCGGCGCTCGAGCTGACCGTGCGCGCGGCGCAGCTGGCCAAGTGCGACCTCGAGACCAAGATGGTCTACGAGTTCCCCGAACTGCAGGGGATCATGGGGCGCGAATACGCGCGTCTCGAAGGGGAGCCCCCGCGCGTGGTGCAGGCGATCTCCGAGCACTACCTGCCGGTCGAGGCCGGCGGAACCCTGCCGCAGGACAACGTCGGCGCCTTCGTCTCGGTGGCCGACAAGATCGACACCATCTGCGGCTGCTTCGGCGTCGGCCTGATCCCGACCGGTTCGGCCGACCCCTACGCCCTGCGGCGCAGCGCCATCGGCATCCTCAATATCCTGCTGGAGCGCGGCTACCGGCAGTCGGTTCCGGCGCTGGTCGAGGAGAGCCTGGAGCTGCTCGCCGCCAAGCTGACCCGACCGCGCGACCAGGTGCAGGTCGAGGTGGTCGAGTTCATTCGCCTGCGCCTGGTGAACATGCTCACCCAGCGCGGCTTCCCGGCCGATGTCGTCGAGGCCGTCCTGGCGGCGCGTTTCGACGATCCGCTCGATGCCGTGGCCCGCGTCGAGGCGCTGGCGGCCCTGAAGGCCGAGGCCGGCTTCGAACCGCTGGCGGTGGCGTTCAAGCGTGTCGGCAACATCATCAAGGGTGGCGTGGATGCGCCCCTGGAGCCTGCGCTGTTCGAGGCCGACTGCGAGCGGCTCCTGGCCCAGGCCGTGGCCGGGGCCAGGGCGACGGTGGCGGCGGCGGTGGCGGCCGGCGACTACGTTGCCGCCCTGCAGGCGATCGCCGCCCTGCGCGCCCCGGTGGACAGCTTCTTCGAAGGGGTCATGGTCATGAGCGACAAGGCCGAGGTGCGGACCAACCGCCTGGCCCTGCTCACCGAGGTCGGACGCCTCTTCGAGGGGATCGCCGACTTCGCCAAGATAGCGGCATGAGTCCGCTGCGAAAACCCCGTCAGCAACCAGCCTGCACAGCCGCTTGGATAAGTCTAAGCGGCTGTTTTATTTAGACTAAATCTAACCCAATGGTTCTCCAGCGGGATTGAAAAAACGGGAGGAAGAGACGATGGCCAAGTATGTGTACTTCTTCGGCAACGGTCAGGCCGAAGGGCGCGGCGACATGAAGAACCTGCTCGGCGGCAAGGGCGCCAACCTGGCGGAGATGACCAGCATCGGCCTGCCGGTGCCGGCCGGCTTCACCATCACCACCGAGGTCTGCACCGAGTTCTACAAGAACGACCGCAACTATCCGGCCGGGCTGAAGGCGGAGGTGGCCGAGCATCTGGGGCGGATCGAGGCGATGATGGGGAAGAAGTTCGGCGACGCCGCCAACCCGCTGCTGGTCTCGGTGCGCTCCGGGGCGCGCGCCTCGATGCCGGGGATGATGGACACGGTCCTCAACCTCGGCCTGAACGACCGGACCGTGGAGGGGATCATCGCCCAGAGCGGCGACCCGCGCTTCGCTTTTGATGCCTACCGGCGCTTCATCCAGATGTACTCCGACGTGGTCATGGGGATGCACAAGGAAGAGCTCGACCACATCATGGAGCAGATGAAGGAGCGCAAAGGGGTGCACCTCGATACCGAGCTTGACGCCGACGACCTCAAGCAGCTGGTCACGCTGTTCAAGCACAAGGTCCGCGAGAGTCTCGGCCAGCCGTTCCCCGACGACCCCCAGGAGCAGCTGTGGGGGGCGATCGGCGCGGTGTTCGGCTCGTGGATGAACCCGCGCGCCATCACCTACCGCCGTCTCAACAACATCCCGGCCGAATGGGGGACCGCGGTCAACGTCCAGTCGATGGTCTTCGGCAACATGGGCAGCGACTGCGCCACCGGCGTGGCCTTCACCCGCGACCCGTCGACCGGCGAGAACTACTTCTACGGCGAGTACCTGGTCAACGCCCAGGGGGAGGACGTGGTCGCCGGGATCCGCACCCCGCAGCCGATCAACAAGGCCAAGCACAAGCCCGGCGACCTGCCGGCCATGGAGGATGTCCTTCCCGACTGCTACCAGCAGCTGGTGAAGATCCGCGAGATCCTCGAGAAGCACTACAAGGACATGCAGGACATCGAGTTCACCATCGAGAAGCACAAGCTTTACATGCTGCAGACCCGCAACGGCAAGCGCACCGCCAAGGCGGCGGTGAAGATCGCCGTCGACATGGTGCACGAAGGGCTGATCAGCAAAGAGCAGGCGGTGATGCGCGTGGCCCCCGAGCAGCTCGACCAGCTGCTGCATCCGTCCCTCGACCCCAAGGCTCCCAAGCAGGTGATCGCCAAGGGGCTTCCCGCCTCGCCCGGTGCGGCCAGCGGCCAGGTGGTCTTCTCTGCCGATGAGGCCGAAGAGGCGGCGAAGATCGGGCTCAAGGTCATTCTGGTCCGGGTCGAAACCAGCCCGGAGGATATCCACGGCATGCACGCCGCCCAGGGGATTCTCACCGCCCGCGGCGGCATGACCTCGCACGCGGCGGTGGTGGCCCGCGGCATGGGCAAGTGCTGCGTGGCCGGCTGCGGCGACATCAAGGTCGACTACAAGGCCCAGCAGTTCACCGCGAAGGGCGGCCTGGTGGTGAAGAAGGGCGACGTCATCACCCTGGACGGCTCCTCCGGCGAGGTGATGATGGGGCAGGTGCCGACCGTGCAGCCGGAACTGACCGGTGACTTCGGCCAGCTGATGGGGTGGGTCGACGGCATCCGCCGCCTGAAGGTGCGCACCAATGCCGATACCCCGCACGATTCCCAGGTGGCGCGCGACTTCGGCGCCGAGGGGATCGGCCTGTGCCGCACCGAGCACATGTTCTTCGAAGGGGAGCGGATCATGGCGGTGCGCGAGATGATCCTCGCCGCCGACCTCGAAGGCCGGCAGAAGGCGCTGGCCAAGATCCTGCCGATGCAGAAAGGGGACTTCCTCGGCATCTTCCGGGTGATGAAGGGGCTGCCGGTGACGATCCGCCTGCTCGACCCGCCGCTGCACGAGTTTCTGCCGCATGCCGACGCCGAGCTCGAGGCGCTGGCCAAGGAGATGAACGTGCCGGCCGCCACCCTCAAGGCCAAGGTCGAATCGCTGCACGAGTTCAACCCGATGCTCGGCCATCGCGGCTGCCGCCTGGCGATCACCTTCCCCGAGATTTACGACATGCAGGTGCGGGCGATCATGGAGGCCGCCTGCGAGCTGATCAGGAACGAAGGGTTCGAGATCGTCCCGGAGATCATGATCCCGCTGGTCGGCGAGGTCAAGGAACTGGCGGTGCTGCGCCAGAACGCGATCCGCGTCGCCGATGCGGTGATCGCCGAGTACGGCGTCAAGGTCAAGTACCTGATCGGCACCATGATCGAGCTGCCGCGCGCCGCGCTGACCGCCGACGAGATCGCCAAGGAAGCGGAATTCTTCTCCTTCGGCACCAACGACCTGACCCAGACCACGTATGGCCTGTCGCGCGACGACGCCGGCAAGTTTCTCCCCTACTACGTCGAGAAGGATCTCTATCCCAACGATCCCTTCGTGGCCCTCGACCAGGTCGGCGTCGGCATGCTGGTGAAGATGGGGTGCGAAAAGGGCCGGGCCACCCGCCCCGACCTCAAGCTGGGAATCTGCGGCGAGCACGGCGGCGAGGCATCGTCGGTGAAGTTCTGCCACCGCATCGGCCTCGACTACGTCTCCTGTTCGCCGTTCCGCGTGCCGATCGCCCGACTGGCGGCGGCCCAGGCGGTGCTCGAGGAGGGGAAAAAGTAGCAGGCCGGTGACGACGGGGAGCCTTCCGCACGGGAAGATCCCCCTGCAAGGGGATGGACAGGGGCCGGATGAAAATCCGGCCCCTCCTCATTCGGGGTCCGGGGGAGCGGTCGGCAGCCGCAGCAGGTAGATGGTGACAGCGATGGCGATCAGTAGCAGCAGAACCTGCAGCCAGACGGCCTCGGCCAGCAAGAGGATCGACACGGGGATGCTGATCCAGATCAGCATGAGGGCCTTGCGCCTGGCCCGTCGCGGGATGGCGCCGCCCTGGCAGGCGGCGAGAAGCGGCCCAAGGTGGCGATGTTCGCGCAGCCATGCATGGTGGCGCGGCGAACTGCGGGCAAAGCAGGCGGCCGCCAGCAGCAGGAGCGGAACGGTCGGCAGGAGGGGGAGGAAAATGCCGAGGATGGCCAGCAACGTGCTGAGGATGCCGGCGGCGATCAGGAGGCTGCGGCGGATGCGCCCGGCTTGGCGAGAGCTCATGGCTGACAGGATAGCGGGTTCGCCGCCGGCTTGGCAATAATCTGTCCCTGTCGCCGGCGTGGCGGGTATGTTAAGGTTGCCGAAAATTATCTGGCGAGGAGCCCCTGACCGATGAAGATCGTTGTCCTCGACGGCCATGCCGCCAACCCCGGCGACCTCGACTGGTCACCGCTCGCCGCCCTGGGGGAGCTGACCGTTCACGACCGCACCCCGGTGGCCCTGACGGTGGAACGGGCGGTCGGGGCACAGGTGGTGCTGACCAACAAGGTGCCGCTCGGCGCCGCGGAACTGGCCGTGCTTCCGGAGTTGCGCTGCATCGGCGTGCTGGCCACCGGCTACAATGTCGTCGATGTCGCCGCCGCCCGCGCGTGCAACGTGGCGGTGACCAACGTCCCGGCCTACAGCACGCCGTCGGTGGCCCAGCACGTCTTCGCCCTGCTGCTGGAGCTGACCCGCGGCACCGGCCGGCATGCCGACCTGGTCCGCCGGGGACGCTGGTGCACGTCGCCGGATTTCGCCTTCTGGGAGACCCCCCAGGTGGAGTTGCATGGCCTGACCTTCGGCATCGTCGGCTTCGGGGCGATCGGCCGCGCGGTGGCCGGCATCGCGCGGGCCTTCGGCATGCGCGTGCTGGTGCATACCCGGACCCCGGACCGCTCGACCTTTCCCGACATCGCTTTCGTCGGCCTGGACGAACTGTTCCGTGAGGCCGACGTGGTCAGCTTGCACTGCCCGCTGACCGAGGAGACGCGCGCCCTGGTGAATCCGGCCCGCCTGGGGGAGATGAAGCCGGGCGCCTACCTGATCAACACCGGCCGCGGCCCGCTGGTCGACGAGCCCGCGCTGGCCGCAGCACTGCAGTCCGGCCGGATTGCCGGCGCCGGGCTCGACGTTCTCTCCCAGGAACCGCCGCCGGCCGACAACCCGCTGCTGTCCGCCCCGAACTGTGTTATCACTCCGCACCTCGCCTGGGCGACCCGGGCCGCCCGCCAGCGCCTGCTGGATGTGGCCATGGCCAACGTCAAAGCGTTCGTGGAGGGGAAGCCGCAGAACAGGGTTGATTAGAACCAGCGATGAGCGATGAGTACTGAGCGATGAGTAACAACCAAAAACACAGGCCGAGGGCCACTCATCGCGCATCGCTCAGCACTCAGCACTGATATTATTTATGATCTTCCCCGCTCTTCACCCCTGGAGCCTGACGCCGAAAGAAGCGATCGCCCTGCAGCGGGAGTTGGCGGGGCGGGTGGTGTTGCACGGGGCTGACGCGGATGAGGTGCGGCTGGTGGCGGGCGTTGACGTTTCCTGCTCGCGCTTCGCCCCCCGGGTCTTTGCGGCGGTGGTGCTGTTCGACCTGACTGCGAATGCAGTCGTCGAATGCGCCCTGGCGCAGGCGGTCGAGCCGTTCCCCTATGTGCCGGGGTTGCTGTCGTTCCGGGAACTGCCGGTGGTGCTGGCCGCGTTCCGCAAGCTGCAGCGGCCGCCCGACGTGGTGCTGGTCGACGGCCAGGGGCTTGCCCACCCCCGGCGGCTGGGAATTGCCAGCCACCTCGGCCTGTGGCTCGACCTGCCGACGATCGGTTGCGCCAAAAGCCGGTTGTGCGGCGAGCATGCCGAGCCGGGGCCGCGGCGGGGAGAATGGGCGAGTCTGAGCGATGGCGGGGAGGAGGTCGGTCGTGTGCTGCGGACCCGCGACCGGGTCAAGCCGCTGTTCGTCTCCCCCGGCCACAAGGTTGGCATGGCCCGGGCCGCAGAGCTGGTCCTGGCCTGCGGCCGCGGCTACCGCCTGCCGGAGCCGACCCGGCTGGCGCATATCGAGAGCAATAAATTCAGGAACAGCGATGAGTGCTGAGCGATGAGTAACAACCCAAGCTTTTCCCGAGGGCCACTCATCGCTCGGCGCTTGGCACTCAGCACTGCCTGACATCGACCCGCAACGTGCCGACGCCTTCAATCGTCGCTTCCAGCCGGTCGCCGTTCCTGATCGGGCCGACTCCCGAAGGGGTGCCGGTCAGCAGGATGTCGCCGGCCTCGAGCGTGAAATAGGTCGATGCCTCGCTGATCAGCCTGGCCACCGGGCGCAGCATGTCGGCGGTGGTCCCCTCCTGGCGCACCTCGCCGTTGACGAGCAGGCGCAGCCGGAGCCGTTGCGGGTCGGCCACCGCCGCGGCCGGGACGAACGCCGAGAGCGGGCAGGAGGTGTCGAAGGCCTTGGCGATCTCCCATGGTAGCCCTTTCGCCTTGAGACCGGCCTGAACGTCGCGCAGCGTCAGGTCGAGGGCCACCCCGAAGCCGGCCACGAAGTCGAGAGCTTCGGCCTCGGCAATCGCCTTGCCGGTGCGGCCGATCAGGACGGCCAGTTCGATCTCGTGATGACAGTCGCTGCTGTACGAGGGGATGAGCACCGTGCCGCCGTCGGCAACGATGGTGCCGGCGGGCTTGATGAAGAGGACCGCACTGTCCGGAACCGGGTTGCCCAGTTCACGGGCGTGTTCGGCATAATTGCGGGCAACGCAGACGATCTTGCCGACGGCCACGTTCTGGTGCCGGTCTTGCATGCTGATACAGTGCATCGGTAGAACCCCCTGGCGAATATTGCCGGCAACTTAACCCGCGCGACTGCGAAAAGACAAGAGCCGATCGATGTTTCTCCCCGTTGGCGACATCCCCAATCCGCGCAGCACCCCCTGGGTGACCTATGTGCTCATCGCCATCAACGTCGCCGTCTTTGCACTGGTGACGATCCCGCTGTCGCTGGCGCGCCCCGATCTCGCCGACCCGCTGCTGCTCGATTATCTCAACGCCCTCAACCTGCGCGGCAACTGGCCGATCGAATCGGTGCTTGAGCAACTCAGCGCGTACGACCTCGCGGTATTCCGCTACGGTTATCGCCCGGCCGACCCGGCGCTGACGAACCTGCTGTTCGCCATGTTCATGCATGCGGGGTGGCTGCATCTCGCGGGCAACATGCTGTTCCTCTACATTTTCGGCGACAACGTCGAACACCGCATGGGACCCTGGCGCTACCTGCTCGGCTACCTGGGGGCCGGGGTCGCGGCGACGCTCTTTTTCGCCCTGTTCGTGCCGGCATCCCAGGTGCCGCTGATCGGGGCGTCCGGGGCGATTTCCGGGGTTCTCGGCTTCTACTTCATCTGGTTCCCGCGCAACCAGGTCAAGGTCTTCGTCTTCCTCTTCCCGCTGCTGATGACCCATGTCCTGATTCCGGCCCGCCTGGTCCTCGGCTTCTACCTGCTGGCCGACAACCTGCTGCCGTTTCTCCTGACCGGTTCGGAGGGGGGCGGGGTCGCTCATGGCGCCCATATCGGCGGGTTCCTGGCGGGGATGGGGCT
>VAUL01000095.1 GCA_005774545.1 Deltaproteobacteria bacterium
GCAAGGGGGGGGCGGCGCTGGCGATAGGCCCGGCCGGGGTGCCGTCGCGCATCGCCGGGAGCGATGTCGGGGCCGGTCTGCCGGAAGCCGGGGACAAGGACGGCAAGCGCCACCGGGCCAGGAGCTTCCTGCGCGAGAACCGCGAGCTGCTGCGGATCACCGACCCGGATGCCGAACTGCCGCTGCGGCGCGAAGAGCACGACTCGCTGGGGAAAAGTCATTATCGCTTCCAACAGAGCTACCGGGGGGTGCCGGTCTACGGCCGCGAAAGCCTGGTGCATCTCGATGCCGACGGCAACATCTACCTCTTCCAGGGGCATCATCTTCCGACCCCCGATCTGGTCGACGTGACCCCGGCCGTCACCGGCGACCGGGCCGAAGCGATCTGCGCCGCCGATATCGGCAGAGCGGTGACGGCGGCGACCGTCGAACTGGTCATCTACTACCACGAACCGGCCGCGGCCTTTCATCTGGCCTGGCACATCGACGCCGTTGCCGACGACGGCAACAGCTGGCGCTGTTTCGTCGATGCCGGAAGCGGGGCGGTCATCGCCAGGTACTCCACCGTCATGGATGGCATCGCACCGGTGTCGGGGCTCGACCTCGACGGCGTGCGCCGTTCGTTCACGGCCTGGTACGACGGCAGCTACTACTACTGCTACGACGTGACCCGCCCCGTCGACGACAGCGCCGCGTGGACCGGGACCAGCACGGCCAGGGGCGATATCCAGATCTACGACGGTGCAAACGGCGCCGCCGTGCCGAAATCGCCCGTGCCGACGAGCGGCTGGGATCCGGCCGCCGTCAGCGTCATCAGCAACCTCTACACGACCCTCGACTATTATCAGCAGACCCACCAGCGCAGCGGCATCGACGGCTACGGCGGCCACGTGACGGCGTTCATCCATCAGCCGGGCGCGGCGGGGAACGCCTATTGGAACGGTTCATACCTGGCGTTCGGCAACGATCAGTCGCCCCTGGTCAAGCTCCCCGGAGCGCTGGACATCGTGGCCCACGAGGTGGCGCACGGCGTCACCCAGTACAGTGCCGACCTCGAATACCAGAACCAGAGCGGCGCCCTGAACGAATCGATGTCCGACGTCTTCGCCGCCATGGTCGATCGCGACGACTGGCTGATCGGCGAGGATGCCTATACCGGTCCCGCCGGCCATTTGCGCGACCTGCGCGATCCGCACAATGCCGACGCCCCGCAGCCGGCGACCATGGCCGAATACGTCTACCTGCCGATCAGCCAGGACCACGGTGGGGTTCACATCAACAGCGGGATTCCCAACCGGGCCGCCTACCTGGTGGCGGACGGCCTGGGCGTCGAAGGGCTGGGAACGAGCATCGGCAGGGTCAAGACCGAGCGGATCTGGTACCGGGCGCTGACGCAGTACCTGTCGAAGTATTCCGACTTCCTTCATGCGCGCTGGGCGACCGAGCAGGCCGCCAGCGATCTCTACGGTCCCGCCTCGCCGGAGCGGACGGCGGTGCAGGCCGCGTGGAGCGCGGTGGGGGTGAACGACGTCAGTTCGACCACCGTCGCGCCGACCTCGGCCGACCCGGTCGTCGGCGAAGACCGGCTGGTCTACGTCTGGAACGGCGGCATCTTCGAGCAGAACGCCTTGGGCACGGTATCCGGGCCCTACAACTATTACCCCGCGACCAACGCCCGCCCGGCGGTCTATTACGGTACGCAGGGGTTGCTGATCCTCTACGTGACGGAAGGAACCTACGATCTGCGGGCCATCAGGACGGGCACCTGGGAGGACGTCCTCATCGACAACACCGAGTACTGGTGGAGCCTGGCCGTTTCCCAGGACGGCGAATTCCTGGCGTACACCCGGCTGACCGAGGAGCCGTACATCCACATCGACGACGGCCAGAGGGTGTACACGTACACCCTCTACAATCCGACGACCTCGTCCGGCGGAACCGACACCAGCTACATCGCCTTCGCCGATGTGCTCTCCTTCGACTACCGCGGCCGGCATCTCATCTACGACTACCTGATCAGAATCCCGACCAGCCTCGGCATTCAGGAGATCTGGCGCATCGGCATTCTCGACCGGCGCGACGGATCGATCGTCGTGCCGTTCACCGGGACCGACCCGGTGCAGCAGATCGGCAATCCGAGTTTCGCGGCGAACAACGATTACGTCTTTGCCTTCGACTATTGGGACACGGCAACCCAACAGTCCGCGGTCTTCGCCCACAACATGCGCAACGGCAGGATCGGGCTGGTCTTCAATCCCGATCTCGACGGCCTGAACAGGATGGAGTGGGGACGGCCGTCTTTCCGCGGTGATGACGGGGCCCTTGCGGTACAGACGGCGGCCACGGTCTGCCAGGGGAGTTGCACCGTGCAGCGCAGGATCGTCTCGGTGCCGCTCGTCGTGACCGGCGACGACACGTGGCAGGGGGATCCGGGCGCCGCCACTTACCTGAGCACCTTCCAGGGACAGTACCCCGTTGCCTGTCGCGCCGGCATGCGCACCATCACGGCCAGCCTCGCCCCGTCGCCCGCCACGGTGAGCTTCGGCAACGTGGCCGCCGACCGGGTGAGCAAAACGGTGGCCCTCGTCAATACCGGCAACGTCGATCTGTTCGTCTCCCATGCCACGGTGACGGGGCCGGGGCTGTCGCTCTCCGCGTCGCTGGGGCTGCTGCCGCGAAACGCCACCATGCCGGTGACCGTCCACCTCGACACGACGGGGCTGACCGGCGCCAAGACCGGCACGCTGACGATCACCAGCGACGCCGGCACGCCGACGCTGACGATCCCGGTCAGCGCCAACATCCTGCCGCATTACCGGCTGACGGTCAGCAAGAGCGGAACCGGCAGCGGCACGGTGACGTCGAGCCCGGGAACCTTGACCTGGAGCGACACGACCGGCACGGGCGATTTTTTCAGCAGCACGACCGTCAGGCTGACGGCCGTGGCCGACGCCGGCTCCGCATTCGACGGCTGGAGCGGGGCCTGCACGGGGCTCGGCACCTGCCAGGTTTACATGACCGCCGCCAAACAGGTCACGGCTACCTTCATCCCCCCCGGCCAGGTCGTCACCCCGGGGTCGCTTACCGTGCCGGCCGCCGACAGCGACGGCAGCTACCTGGTGAGTTGGGGGGCGTCCGGAACGGGCTACGTCACCTATGTCCTGGAACAGGCAACGAGCGCGGATTTCAGCGACGCCGTGCCGGTTTACACGGGGATGGCTTTGAGCGCGAGCCTGAGCGGCAGGAGCCTGGGGGCGGTCTATTACTACCGGGTCAAGGCGACGAAGGGCGGGTTTGTCGACAGCAGTTGGCGGACCGGCGCGGCCGGCTGCGCGGTGCCGGGGACGGCGCTGGCCACCCCGG
>VAUL01000034.1 GCA_005774545.1 Deltaproteobacteria bacterium
CGCCGCCCCCGCGGCGCCGCCACCACGGCGCCGCGAAAAAAGGGTTCCCTCCCCGGGGTATTTGCAGTATAAATTCGGCGCACCGGCCCGCTGACGGGCCCATCACTGCAAGGGGGCAGCACCATGAGTGAAATCATCGACATCTACGCCCGCGAGATTCTCGATTCCCGCGGCAATCCGACGGTCGAAGTCGAGGTCTACCTGGAAAGCGGCGTGATGGGCCGCGCAGCCGTGCCGAGCGGCGCCTCGACCGGCGAGCGCGAGGCGCTGGAGCTGCGCGACGGCGACAAGACCCGGTACCTCGGCAAGGGGGTGCTCAAGGCGGTCAAGCACGTCAACGAAGTGATCGCCGAAGCGCTGGTCGGCTGGGAAGTCACCGACCAGACCGGCATCGACCGCAAGCTGCTCGAGCTCGACGGCACCGACTTCAAGAGCAACCTCGGCGCCAACGCCCTGCTCGGCGTCTCCCTGGCCGTGGCCAAGGCGGCCGCCGACGAGTCCGGCCTCCCCCTCTACCAGTACCTGGGCGGCGCCAACGCCAAGGAGCTGCCGCTGCCGATGATGAACATCATCAACGGCGGCGCCCACGCCGACAACAACGTCGACATCCAGGAATTCATGATCATGCCCGCCGGCGCGGAGAGCTTCGCCGAGGCGCTGCGCATGGGCGCGGAGATCTTCCACGCCCTGAAGAAGGTGCTCAAGGACAAGGGGTACAACACCGCCGTCGGCGACGAGGGCGGCTTCGCCCCCAACCTGAAGAGCAACGAGGAGGCCCTGGAGGTGATCATGGCCGCCATCAAGGCCGCCGGCTACACCCCCGGCGACGATGTCCTGCTGGCGCTCGACGTCGCCGCCTCGGAACTCTTCAAGGACGGCAAGTACCGCCTCGAGGCCGAGCAGCAGCCGGTCAAGACCGCGGCCGAACTGGTCGAGTTCTATGCCGACCTGGTCGATCGCTACCCGATCGTCTCCATCGAGGACGGCATGGCCGAGAACGACTGGGACGGCTGGAAGCTCCTGACCGAGCGCCTCGGCGGCCGCATCCAGCTGGTCGGCGACGACCTGTTCGTGACCAACACCAAGATCCTGAAGGAAGGGATCCAGAAAGGGATCGCCAACAGCATCCTGATCAAGGTCAACCAGATCGGCACCCTCACCGAAACGCTGGACGCCATCGAAATGGCCAAGCGCGCCGGCTACACCGCGGTGGTCTCGCACCGCTCCGGCGAGACCGAGGACACCACCATCGCCGACCTGGCGGTGGCCACCAATGCCGGCCAGATCAAGACCGGCTCGCTGTGCCGCACCGACCGCGTGTGCAAGTACAACCAGCTGCTGCGCATCGAGGACGAACTGGGCGAAGTCGCCGAGTTCCGCGGCCGCGAAGTCTTCTACAACCTGCGCTGAACCGTTTCGCCCGAGCCGAAGGCAAGCGCCCCGGGATTGCACGATCCCGGGGCGCTTGCCTTTCCACTCATCGCTCGGCACTCAGCGCTGCCCCTACCCCCCCGGCCGCTGGGAGATGCGGCGATCGACCAGGTAGTTGCTCCCCGGCAGGCTCTTCACGTAATCCTTGATTTCCGTGGCCACCTGGGCGATCTCCAGCGGCGACTTGAAGTCGCGCCGGGCGTCGGTGACCACGGCGATCGATATCGACATCAGCGGGAAGCGGCGGGTCACGCCGTAGCGGTCGGTCCCTTCGACATAGCCGCGCGCCCGGTCGTCGGTATCGTACAGATCCGGCACGGCCCGGTCGAAGGCCGCGATGATCGCCCGGCAGACCGCCTCGACGTTGTCCGGCGAGGTGATCAAGACGAAATCGTCGCCGCCGATGTGGCCGACGAAGTCGCCCGGGTCGCCGCATTCATCCTTGGTGCGGTAGATGATCTCGCCGGTGATCTTGATCAGTTCGCTCCCGCGCGCATAGCCGTAGCGATCGTTGAAGGCCTTGAAGTCGTCGAGGTCGATGTAGCAGAGCGCGAACTTCTCGCCGCGCGTCATCTTGTCCTTGAGCACCTGTTCGATGGCGATGTTCCCCGGGAGGCGCGTCAGCGGGCTGGCATCGAGGCACAGCTTCTGGCTCTCCTGGATCTTGCGCATCATCTCGCGGATGTCGTGCTCGAGATCGTCGCCCTTGGCCGTCGCGGAAACGGGCAGCTCCTGGTCGAGCACCACGTTGGCCAGCTGCTGGGTCGCCTGCTTGAGGCGCGCCAGCATGCGCGAGGCCTGGCTGGCGGCCAGCACCATGCCGACCAGCCCGCCGACGAGACCGGCGAGCCCGACCAGAAGGACGATGACTTCGCCGTTGCGCAGCGACTGGCGCACGGCAAGCGCTTCCGCGGCCGCCCCGCCCGGCAGCGCCGCCAGCTGGTCCATCCGGCCGATCGCGGCCTGCAGCAGGTAAAGGGACACCCCCCACGCCACCGCGAAGCCGGCGCAGACGAGGAGAAAACTGGTCAGTATCTGTCGGATCAGGTTCAGGCGCATGCGGTGTCAGCCCGCCGGCGGGCTATTTCTCCTCCTTGAACCAGCGGTCGAACCAGGTGCGGTGATCCTTCTCCGAGAGGATCTGCAGGTCGCGCGGGCCGAGCCACACGCCGCCGCAGCCCGGGCACTTGTCCAGCGGCACACCGCGGAACTCGATGGCCTGGATCTGCTCGCCGCACTTGGGGCAGCGGTTGCGGGAGAGCTCGCGCGCCAGCTTCTCGCGCGAATCCTTGCGCATCTGTTCGATCAGCCGGTTTTCGATCTTGTGGAAATATTCGTTTTCCAGCGCCTTGCGTCGTTCGTCCCAGGCATCGGTCATGACACCACCTCCTTGAAATCATTCAATGAGAGTATATCGGACCGGCAACCGGCAGCAAGTCGCCCGGCGGCAGGAGCACACACCGTCCGGCCCCGTAGGCCGCGCCCTTGCCGATGCCGAACAGCGTCGCCAGCAGCACGATCCAGAGCAGTTCCTCGAGCCCCTCCCCGGCAAGGCTCAGTCGCCCCAGGCAGCCGCCGACGAGCTCCGCGTCGCCGCCGGCAGCCGGCGTCCGCCAGTCGAGCCAGCGGCAATCGAGCCAGGCCGCCTCGACGGCGGCAGCGGTTTCGAGCAGGCGGGCCGGCTCATCGACCGGCTCCAGCCCGCAGTGCGCGTGGAGCATCGAGGTCACCCGGCGGAGCAGAAACGGGAAGAGCTGGCGGAACTGCGGCCGGCGCAGGACCCGGCCGCCGGAGACCAGGCGCGCCGGGGTCAGCAGCTCGAGAACCACCCCGCCGGGCGCGGGCCAGTGGCGGTCGAGCCAGTGGTCGAGAAGCAGCAGTTCGGGGACCGGTTCGTCGCCGGGGCGGGTGCTGCGCCACAGGCGGCGCCAGGTGCCGTCGGCGCCCAGGCCGTCGACCTGCGCGACCTCGAAGCGTCCGCCGCCGTCGGGCGTCAATCCGTCTTCGCCAAGGGTCTGCAGCATGGCGAGGAGGTCGCCAATTGCCAAGGTGCCGGTGCCGAGAAACAGCACTTCGAGATCCAGCCGGTCGCCCTCGAGGTAATCGCCGGCCTGGCGCGGCTCCGGGCGGAGCACAAAGGGCGGCGCCGGCTTCTGGTAGCGGCGCACGGCGACCGGGTCGCTGCTCGGCCGGGGGTTGAGCAGACCGTTGCGGCGGGCCGGGGCGAGCCCGCCGGCGGCGCGCAGCAGGGGCGGACGCAGGGAGAGCAGGTCGGCCGGGACGAGACGGCAGGGGGAAAGCAGGTCGAGCCCGAAGCGGATCAGGGCGAATTCGGCCGTCGCCAGTTGTGCCGGAAAGACCGGATAAAAACTCAAGGCTTAACGCCCTCGCGATTTGATGTCGTTGCCTGTTTCTGATAGATTGCGGGAAAATTTGCAAGCACCGGGCCAGATGCAGCGGCCCGCCCACAAGGATCCCCATGTTCCGTTTCGAACTGCTCGCCACCGACCGCGCCACCAGGGCCCGGCGCGGCCGGCTGCACACCCCCCATGGCACCATCGAGACCCCGATCTTCATGCCGGTCGGGACGCACGGGGCGCTCAAGGCGATGACCACCGCCCAGGTTCTCGAGACCGGGGCGCAGATCATCCTGTCGAACACCTACCACCTGCATCTCAAGCCCGGCGAACAGCTGGTGGCCAAGGCCGGCGGGCTGCACCGCTTCATGGCCTGGGACAAGCCGATCCTCACCGACAGCGGCGGCTTCCAGGTCTTCTCCCTGCCGAAGAAGGAGATCACCGAGGAGGGGGTGTTCTTTGCCCACGAAGTGAGCGGCGAGCGGATCTTCCTCGGCCCGAAGGAGGCGACAGCGATCCAGAACCAGCTCGGCGCCGACATCATCATGGCCTTCGACGAGTGCATCCCCTACCCCGCCACTCACGCCTACGCGGCGAAGTCGATCAAAAAGACGCTGCGCTGGGCGGAAGAGTGCCTCAAGGCTCACCAGCGCCCGGACCAGGCGCTCTTCCCCATCGTCCAGGGGAGCGTCTACGCCGACCTGCGCAAGCAGTGCGCCGAGGCGCTCACCGCCCTCGATGCCCCCGGCTACGCCATCGGCGGGGTCAGCGTCGGCGAGGGGCTGGAGCTGCTCAAGCAGGTGGTCGACTGCACCGAGCCCTACCTCCCCGCCCACAAGCCGCGCTACCTGATGGGGGTCGGCCTGCCGGAGGACATCCTCGAGAGCATCGAGCGGGGGATGGACATGTTCGACTGCGTGATCCCGACCCGCTACGCCCGCAGCGCCACCCTCTTCACCCGGCGCGGCCGCATCCGCCTGACCAGCCGCCGCTACCGCCGCGACTTCTTCCCGGTCGATGCCGGCTGCTCCTGCTACTGCTGCGCCAACTTCAGCCGCGCCTACCTGCACCACCTGTTCAACGCCAACGAGATCCTCTCGGCGACGCTGTCGGCCATCCACAACGTGCGGTTTTTCCTCGACCTCGCCGCCGGGGCGCGGACCGCCATCGAAGCCGGGCACTTTGCCGACTGGAAGCGGGAGTTTCTCGGCCAGTACGGCCGGGACGACGGTAAAGGCGGGGAGTGATGGATGCCGACCTGCTCAGGCGCCTGCACCGGGCCCTCACCGCCGACGGCGAGGAGCTCTACCTGGTCCTGCAGGATGCCGCCGGCGAGGTATTGCGCAGCGCCCTGAAAAACCGCCACCTGGGTGAGGACCACCTGCTCGCCCTGCTCAAGCGCCGCGATCTGGGCGAGGAGCTGCTCAAGGCCGTCTACCAGCTGCCGATCACGACCGAAAGCCACCGGCTGCAGGTCGCGCTGGTCCGCAACCCGGGGACGCCGGGGCCGGTGGTCCTGGCGCTGCTCCCCCACCTGCACCTGTTCGAGCTGGTCGATCTCTGCTACTTCCCGGGGGTGACCCCCGATCAGAAATTCGCCGCCGAGCGCGCCATCCTGCAGCGCCTGCCGACCACCGAACTGGGGAACAAGATGACCGTGGCCCGCCGCGCCACCGCCACGGTGGTCGGCGAGATCCTCAGGGAGGGCGATCCCCCCCTGGTGGAGATCTGCCTGGCGAGCCCGCACCTGCGCGAGGTGGCGATCCTGCAGTTCCTCAACGGGGCCACCGCCACCGCCGAAACGATTGCCATGGTGGCCCGTCATCCGCGCTGGCAGGCACGACCGAACCTGCGCCTGGCCATCCTCAGGAACCATCGCACCCCGGACATCTGGTTCCACCAGTTCCTGCCGGGGATGCGCACCCCCGACATCCGCAACCTGCTGGTGTCAAAACGCCTCAACCCCGCACAGAAGCGCCTGGTGGAAGAGGAGCTGAAACGCCGCGGCGGCCGCTAGGGCGTCGCGGCGGCCGCCGGTCCGCCGCCGGCGGCCAGCTGCTCCCGCAGTTGCTTCTCCCGCTCCCACTGCACCGTCACGTCCCGGAGGATGGCGGCAACGCCGGCGATCCCGCCGTCCTCGTCCTTGAGCATGACGATCGAGAATTCCGCCGAGAAGCGGCTGCCGTCGCCGCGCAGGGCGGGAACGCGCAGCAGTTCTGCTTCGCCGTACCGGCTCACGCCGCTGCTCATCACCTTGCCCCACCCTTGCCAGTGACGCTGGCGCAGCGATTCCGGAATGATGAGGTCGAGGGAGCGGCCGATCGCCTGCGCGGCGGGGACGCCGAAGATCCGCTCGGCGCCCCGGTTCCACAGGCGGATCACCCCCCCGGCGTCGGCGGCGAGAATGGCATCGGGGGCCTGGGCGACGATGAGCCCGGGCCAGGCGTCGATGCCGCCGGCGGGTGCCGGCCGGGGAACGGCGCGGGCGCCCCCCTGCCGGGACACCAGAATCGCCCCGTAGTGGCCGAGCAGCACCACGCAGCCGAGCATCCCGGCCAGGCAGAAGAGATAAAGCCAGCCCGGCCAGCCGCCGGCCGCCAGCAGTCCGGGCTGACCGTAACGGAGGACCGTCGCCGCCAGGCCGAGCGTCAGCAGGGTCAGCGCCAGGGCGATCTTCCTGAAGAAGATCGCGGCGCGCTCCCCGCCGAAATGTTTTTGCCAATCGCGCAGGCCGGATCCCAGCGAGACCGGGACGACCGCCGTCGCCAGCATGACCAGCCAGAAGGCCGCAACCTCGAGGCCCGGGTCGCGGTACACCGCATGGAGCCCCAGGAACAACCAGGCCGTCGGAATCAGCCCGCCGGGGAAATGGGCGGCCACCGGGTGGAGCTTGAAAACGGCCAGGGCGGCGGACAGCCCGCCCTGGCGCTCCGCGGGGAGCGGGATGAATTTCGTCCGGTCGGCACCGCAGACCGGGCAGACGTCAGGAGGGGCCGCTCCGGTATGGATGTAGCCGCAGATCGTGCATTGCCAGCGTGCGGTCAAAAGAACATACCTTTCGCAAGGGGTTTCGCGGACATCATCAGAGGCCGCACGACGTCAGGCGGTTGTTTCCCAGCGGATCACATCGACCGGGCAGACCGAATCACAGGCACCGCAATCGACGCAAATCTCCTTGTCGATCTTGTGAACGTCATTCTGCTCGGCGATGGCAACCACCGGGCAGACTTCGGCGCAGGCACCGCAGTTGATGCAGCCGTCGACAATGTAGTGAGTTCCCATGGCCGGTTTCCTCCTCTGGCGGTAAGGGTTGCGTTCGGAGCGCGGCACGATCCCCGGCGCAACGAGCTGACCGGTTGAAAAACCGGCCGTCGATGACAATCTAGCAGTTCGCGGCAGTTTGGCAACCGCCGGGCATGATGCGGCGGCTCAGCGGCGATACGCGATGCGGTAGATCAGTCCGGCCTTGTCGTCGCTGACGTACAGTGCGCCGTCGGGACCGACGGCCAGCCCCACCGGGCGCCCCGATACGCGCTGGGTGTTTTCGTCGAGCCAGCCGGTGGCAAAGTCCACCACGGGGCCGCGCGGCCGGCTGCCGTCCAGGGGGAGGCGGACCACCTTGTAGCCGGTCGGCGTGCTGCGATTCCATGAGCCGTGGAAGGCCACGAACAGATCGCCGCGATATTCGGGCGGAAAGGCGCTGCCGGTATAGAAGGCCAGCCCCAGCGGCGCCGAATGGGCCTGCATGTTGACCACCGGGACGGCAATGTTCCGGCAGGCATCCCGGCCGCCATGATCGGGATCGACGATGGTGCCGTTGTGACAGCGCGGCCAACCGTAGTCGAGACCGTCACGGACGATGTAGAGCGCTTCCGGCGGGAGGTCGTCGCCGAGCCAGTCGCGGCCGTTGTTGGTGGCCCACAGCTCGCCGCTGACCGGGTGGACGGCCAGACCGACCGCGTTGCGCAACCCCCTGGCAAATATCCGTTCGCCGGAAGCATTGGCACCGTCATACACCAATACCGCCGCGCGCCGCGGGTCATCCTCGATGCAGACGTTGCAGCTCGACCCGACGGAAACAACCATCCGCCCGTCGGGGAGAAATTCCACGGTCCTGGTGCTGTGGCCGTCGGTCGGATAGCTGTCGATCAACGTCTCGCGCGCTTCGGCGACACCGTCGCCGTTGCGGTCGGCAAGGCGCACCACGCCGCGCGGCACCCCGACATACCAGCTCCCGGCATGGAACACCAGGCTGTGGGGCCGGTCGAGCCGGTCGGCGAAAACCCGCGCGGCTTCGGCAACACCGTCGCCGTCGCGGTCGCCGAGTGCGACAATCCGGTCGGCACCGCGCTCCGCCACATACAGGGCGCCGTCCGGACCGAAGCGGATGAACCGCGGCCCGTCCAGATCGCGCGCAAAAATGTTCACCACAAACCCCGGCGGCACCCGGATGGCGCTGACGGCCGCAGGACTCACCAGCGGGGCGAGGTTGGTCTCCGTCAGCCACGGCCGCGGCGCGAACCCCGACAGGAGTCCGCCGACAAGGACCAGCGCTCCGATCTGCCACCGGCGTGTTCGCGTCATCGGGCTCTCCTCGCGGGCGCAGCCGTCAGTTCAGACGGCCAGGCCCTCCGGCTGTTCCAGCAAACGCTTGAGCTGCTGCAGGAACTCCGCAGCGTAGACGCCGTCGACCACGCGGTGGTCGGCGGACAGGGTCAGCGTCAGGGTACGGGCGACGACCGGCTGTCCCGCGGCGGCCACCACGGCCTCGCGCACCCTGCCGACAGCCAGCACCGCCGACATCGGCGGCAGGATCAGGGCGACGAAGGCGTCGGCGCCGTACATCCCCAGGTTGGAGATGGCGAAGGTTCCGCCGGCCAGTTCGGTTTGACTGAGCTGCCCCTGCCGCGCCCGCGCCGCCAGTTGCGCCGTCCGTTCCCCCGTCTCCGCCAGGGACAGGCCGGCGCAGCCGTGCAGGACCGGCACCAGCAGGCCGTCGTTCCGGCGGACCACGACGCCGATGTTGATATCGGGATGAATCAGCAGCTGCCCGTCGTGCAGCGAAGCGTTCAGGCGCGGGAAATCCCGGAGGGTCAGCGCCGTGGCCCTGACCAGCAGGGCCGTCAGCGACACCGGCTGGCCCTCGCCCTTGAGCTGCTGTCGCAGCTGTTCGGCGGCATCCATGCGCACGTCGACGGCAACCGAAAAGTGCGGGATCGTGTGCCAGGAGTCCGTGACCGTCCGGGCGATGGCCGCCCGCATGCGCGACAACGGTTCGAGGGCGGCGGGCGATTCCTGCCGGTCGGCTCGCGCCGGGGGGACGGTTGCCGCCGGGACCGGCGCGGGGGTGATTCCGGCCATGGGCTCCGGGCGGGAAGACCCGCCCTGCCCAGGGCGGTGCCTCTCCAGGTCTTCGAGGAGGATTCTCCCGCCGGGACCGCTCCCGGTCACCGTCGCCAGATCGATGCCGAGTTCCCGGGCGCGCAAGCGGACGACCGGCGCGGCCGGCGCCTCGCCGGAAAGACCGGGAGAGACTGCTGCGGGTGGCGGCAAAGGCTCGCGCCGCGGCTCGGGGGGCGCGGCGGGAACCTCAGGGGCCGGGGCCGACTCCTGAGGCACGGCCGGGCCGGCTTCGGGCCGCTCCCCGGCTGCGCCGATCAGGCCGATCACCGTGCCGACCGGGACGGCCGTCCCGGCAGCGACCCGGATCTCCAGCAGGATCCCCGAGGCGAACGCCTCCAGTTCCATGGTCGCCTTGTCGGTCTCCACTTCGGCGATCACCTCGCCGCGCTCGACCGGCACCCCGACCGCCTTGCGCCAGGCGACGACCGTCCCCTCGGTCATGGTGTCCGACAGCTTGGGCATGGTGATCTCTTTCATCACGGACCTCACACGCTGGCGGTCATGACGTCGCGCACGGCGACGGCAATGGACTCGACCTGCGGGATGCACAGCTTTTCGAGTTCGCGCGAATACGGCATCGGCACGTCCAGTCCGGCCACCCGCCTGACCGGCGCCCGCAGGGAGTCGAAACACGCCTCGTGAATTCGGTGCGCGAGGTCGCCGCCCAGGCCGGCACTGCGCCAGCACTCCTCGACCACCACGGCGCGTCCGGTCTTGCGGGCCGAAGCGACGAACGTCTCGGCATCGAGGGGATTGAGGGTGCGCAGATCGACTACTTCGCAGGAAATCCCCGCCTCCTTCTCCAGCGCCTCGGCGGCCTGCAGCGCCAGCACGGCCATCCGGGCATAGGCGACGATGGTCACATCGGTCCCCGCGCGCAGGATCCCGGCCCGGCCGAACGGCACCGTGAATTCGGGATCGTCAGGAACCTCGCCCTTGCTGTTGTAAAGCAGCTCGTGTTCGAGAAAGATGACCGGATTGGGGTCGCGGATCGCCGTCTTCAACAGCCCCTTGGCGTCGGCCGGCGTTGCCGGGTAGGCGACGCGGATCCCCGGACAGTGCATGAAGTAGCTCTCCAGCGACTGCGAGTGCTGGGCCGCCAGCTGACTGCCGCCCCCCCCCGGCATGCGCACCACCAGCGGCAGGCTGGCCTGCCCGCCGAACATGGAGCGGATCTTGGCCATGTGATTGACGATCTGGTCCATCGCCAGCAGGGCGAAGTTGACCGTCATCAGCTCAGCCACCGGCCGCAGCCCCCCCATGGCGGCGCCGATCGCCACGCCGACGATGGTGTTCTCGGAGATCGGCGTATCCCTGATCCGCTCCTCGCCGAACTCGGCCAACAACCCCCGGGTCACCTTGAACGAGCCCTCGTAAAGGGCGACGTCCTCCCCCCAGACCACCACCGACGGGTCGCGGCGCAATTCCTCCCTGAGCGCCAGGTTGAGCGCATCGCGATAGGTCATCTCAGACATAGATGTCCTCCCACACCTCGTCCGCCGCCGGCCAGGGCGACGCCTCGGCAAAACTGACCGCCTCCGCCACAAGCGCGACGCAGCGGTCGCGGATCGCGGCCAGTTGCGCCTCCGTGGCGATCCCTTCGGCCAGCAGCCGGCGGGCGTAGTTGGGGATCGGGTCGCGCGCCTTCCAGACTTCATGCTCGGCGGCCGAGCGGTACTTGGCCGGATCGGCCATCGAGTGGCCGCGGAACCGGTAAGTGAGCGCCTCGATGAAATACGGCCGGCCGCTTTCGCGCACCTTCTCGGCCGCGTACTTGACCGCCTTGAAGACCGCGAGCACGTCCATGCCGTCGACCTTTTCCGAGGGGATGTCGTAGCCGCAGGTGCGCTTGTGGACGGTCGGCAGCGCCGAGGAGCGGTGCACCTCGGTGCCGATCCCGTAGAAGTTGTTCTCGCAGATGAATAGCACCGGCAGTTCCCACAGCCGCGCCCAGTTGAGCGATTCGTGGAAGGTCCCCTGGTTGACCGCGCCGTCGCCGAAGAAGCAGGCGGTGATGCGGTCCTCCTGGCGGTACCGGGAGCTGAAGGCCAGCCCGCAGGCGATCGGCAGCTGCCCGCCGACAATGGCGTACCCGCCCATGAAATTCAGTTCGGCGGAGAACAGGTGCATCGAGCCGCCCTTCCCCTTGCACATCCCCGTGGCCTTGCCGAACAGTTCGCTCATCACCCGCTTCGGCTCGGCGCCGCGCACGAGCGCCTGGGCATGCTCGCGGTAGGCGGAAAGGATGTAGTCGTCCTTGTGCAGGGCGGCCGTAGCCCCCGCAGCGACGGCCTCCTGACCGCTGTACAGGTGAAGGAACCCGGTGATGTGCCCTTTGGCATACTGCTCGGCGCAGGACTCCTCGAATTCGCGGCTGAGCACCATCTGCTCGTAGAGCCTGACCAGATCGTGGTCCGGCAAAACTGCCCTGAGCCTGGCTTCCATAGGTCACCTCGGTTGGACCGTGAGGGTGGGCTTGAATCGGTCCGGGATTACTGGACTATACCAAACTCCCCATGAAGCGCCAGTTGCGCACGAGGGGCTGCCGCAGGCACACCCCGCTTCAGCGCCCCCGGACAAAAAGCAAAAAAGCGGCCATCCGTCGCCGGATGGCCGCTCAGGGGATGCTCTGGTCGATCCGGTGTCAGACCGGAGTGACCTCGGAGGTACAGTTCGGGCAGCGCGTGGCCTTGATCGCGATGGCGGAGCAGCAGTAGGGGCAGTCGCGGGTGGTCGGCTCGGCCGGGGGGGCCGCTTCCTCGCGCTTGAGGCGGTTCATGGTCTTGACCAGCAGGAACACGCAGAAGGCGACGATCACGAAGCTGACCAGGCTGTTGATGAACACGCCGTAGTTGATGGTCACCGCACCGGCGGCCTTGGCTTCGGCCAGGGCGGCATA
Organism: Deltaproteobacteria bacterium; assembly: GCA_005774545.1. Lineage (GTDB taxonomy): Bacteria > Desulfobacterota > Desulfuromonadia > Desulfuromonadales > BM103 > VAUL01. Next base: position 12,091 of record VAUL01000034.1, read on the forward strand.
GGGGCCGGCGGCCTTGGTCCCGTCCTTGAGCACGAGGAACAGGTTGGTGAAATCGACGTTGCCCAGGGCCAGGCCGATCGGCGGCATCAGGAGGTCACCGACCATCGAACCGACGATCGGGCCGAACGCCCCGCCGATGATGATGCCGATGGCCATGTCGATGACGTTGCCGCGCATGGCGAATTCCTTGAATTCCCTGAACATGGGAGCACCTCCTGAGCGATGAATTGCCAACCATTCTAGCAGCACCCCGCCGGGATGCAACAACAGGGGTCCGGCAGGCCGCCGCGCGGCGGCTACCCGTGCTCCCCGCTTTTCGCCGGGATCGGCACGACCCGGCCGTTGCCGCATTCGGGGTGCACCCAGCTGCGCCGGGCGGGGAGCCGCCGCAGGCGCTGGAAGACGCAGCCACAGCGCTCGCAGACCGCCACCGGCCTGAGCCGCGCCTGCCGCAGCGACTGCAGGGCCGGGCTGCGGCCGCTGCGCTGCGGCGTGATGCCGAAGGCCAGCGCCCACCCCTGCCAGGCCGGGCCATGCCCGCAGCGGTGCCGCTGCGGCCGGGGCGCGCTCTGGTGCTCGCAGGCATGCGCCAGTTCGTGCAGCAGGGTCGTGCGCAGCAGGTCCGGCTCCTGCAGCAGCTGCAGACGGATGCACACGGGCTCGCCACCGCGATGGGCATAGCTGCCGAGCAGCCCCGTCGCCCGGCTCGGCTTGACCGGCAGGGCGCCGAGCCGTTCGATCAGCGCCGCCGCGCCGGGCGCCCCGAGACGTCCGGTCGTCCCGGCGACGAACGTCTCCCAGACGCCGAGCTCAAGCGCCACCGAACGGACAGTCGCACGAGTCATCGAGAGAACTAGTCCCTGGCCACGACGAAGCTGTTCTGGAACCCTTTCCCCTCGAACTCGATCCGTGCCTTCTCGGCATCGGCAAGCGTCTTGTACAGGCCGACCCGCACCCGGTGGAACAGCTTTCCGGACACCCAGCCCTCGACGACGGCGGCATCGCCGTAGCTCCTGCGCAACTCCTCGGCCAGGCGGATGGCGTTCTGGGGCATGGCGAAGGCGCCGACCTGAACGGTAAACGGTCCGGGCGCGTAGGATGCCGGCTGGCGATAGGTCACGGCGCTTCCCGGCGGGCCGGCCTCGCGGAAGCCGAGCGTCTCGATGCGCACCTGGGCGGTGCCGCCCCCGACCATCCCGATCTCCTGGGCGGCGGCGTACGACAGGTCGATGATGCGCCCCTTGACGAAGGGGCCGCGGTCGTTGATCCGCACCACGCTCTGCTTGCCGTTGGTCTCGTTGATGACCCGCACGAAGACGTTCATTGGCAGCGTCTTGTGGGCCGCCGTCATGGCGTTCATGTTGTAGGTTTCGCCGTTGCTGGTCTTGCGCCCGTGGAAATCGGGGCCGTACCAGCTTGCCGTGCCGGATTCGGCATAGCCGTCGGCATTGGCGAGGGGCTCGAACCGCTCGCCGTTGACCTCGTAGGGCTTCTGCGTCCCCTTGAGCCCGCTCCCCGGCTCGTCGATCACCTTCACCTTGTAGGTCGGCCCGCCGCAGGCCGCCAACCCGAGGACCAGCGTACAGCCGGCCACCAACCGTGGGACAAGCGTTTTCATGCCAGCTCCTTCTGTTAAAAAAACCCCCCCGGCACAGGGCTCAGGGGGAGTTTCTCCGGCGTCACAGGGCCGTCCCGGCCGCTAGTGCGGCTCCTCGACAACGGTCATGGCCCGGAATTTCCGGTAGCGCTGCTCGACCAGTTCCTCGCCGGAGAGCTTGCGCAGCTCGGCAAGATGCTTTTTCAGCACCTGCTTGACCTCGGCGGCGGCCGCGGCATGGTCGTTGTGAGCCCCACCCGGCGGCTCGGGGATCACCTCGTCGATGACCGTGCCGAGTTCGTCGATGTCCTGGGCGGTCAGCTTGAGAGCCTCGGCGGCCTGGGGGCCGCGGGTGCCGTCGCTCCAGAGGATGGCCGCGCACCCTTCCGGGGAGATGACCGAATAGACCGAGTACTGCATCATCAGCACCTTGTTGCCCACGGCGACGGCCAGGGCCCCGCCGGAGCCCCCCTCGCCGGTCACGGTGACGATGACCGGCACGGTCAGGGCCGCCATCTCGCGCAGGTTGCGGGCGATCGCCTCGGCCTGGCCGCGCTCCTCGGCGCCGATCCCCGGGAAGGCGCCGGGCGTATCGACGAAGGTGAAGATCGGCAGTCCGAACTGCTCAGCCATCTGCATGATGCGCAGCGCCTTGCGGTACCCTTCCGGGTTCGGCATGCCGAAGTTGCGGTAGACCTTCTCCTTGGTGTCGCGCCCCTTCTGGTGGCCGATCACCGCGCACGGCTCGCCGTCGAGACGGGCGAAGCCGCAGACCAGCGCCGGGTCGTCCCGGAAGTTGCGGTCGCCGTGCACCTCGAACCAGTCGGTGAAGATGTGCTTGACGTAATCGAGGGTGTAGGGGCGGTTCTGATGGCGGGCCAGCTGGGTGCGCTGCCAGCGGGTCAGGTTGGAGAAGATCTCCTCCCTGAGCTTTTCCGCCTTTTTCTCGAGCTTGGCGAGCTCACCGGAGAAATCGACGCTGTCGGTGGAATAGTCGCGCAGCTCGCGGATCTTCTGCTCCAGTTCAACCAGCGGCTTCTCGAATTCAAGGAAATACTGCATGCGTTCACTCCCGGTCACTCAAAAGTGACGACATTATAGCCAAACAGCCTCTCAACGTCATCCATCAATTCATCACACGCCTGAACTTTCAGTGAATCCGGCAACTTGACCAGCGTTTCGCTGCGGTTCGGGATCACCAGGTGGATCAGCGCATCGCATTCGCCGCGATAACGGCCGATGATTTCACGCAGCGAGCGCAGCTGGTTCTCGTCGAGGCCGGGGGTCGTCAGACGGAAATGGACCCGTTTGGTCATGCGGCCGCGCACCTCCTTGAGCGACAGCACCTCGGTCACCAGCAGCTTGCTGCCGCGATTGGCCTTGCCGTTGCCGCCCCCCTGCCCTTCGCCCTCGTCCTGGACCTCCTCGCCGGCATCGACCGTGCCGCGCACCAGCAGCGGCTCCTCGCTCTTGAGCAGGTCGCTGGCGGCCATGTAGACCTCGGGGAAGATCACCGTCTCGACGAAGCCGCTCAGATCCTCGATGGTGACGAACGCCATCCGGTCGCCCTTTTTGGTCACCAGCTCCTTGATCCCGGAGACGATGCCGCAGAGGCTGACCTCCTCCTTGTCGGCCCGTTCGGCGAGTCCCGCGGTATCACAGGTGGCAAAGCGCTTGATGGCCGCGCTGTGCCGCGCCAGCGGATGCCCGGTGATGTAAAAGCCCAGGGCTTCCTTCTCGTTGGCCAAAAGGACGTTCTCCGGCCACTCCTCGCGGTCGGGAAGCCTGCCACCGCCGCGCGGCACCACGATCTGCTCGGTGCCGAACAGCGACTCCTGGCCGAGTTCGCGCTCGCGCTGCAGCTTCTGGCCGGTTTCCACCGCCTCGTCGAGGATCTCCATGTACTGGGCGCGCCTGCCGCCGGTGCTGTCGAAGGCCCCGCACTTGATCAGCGCCTCGATGACCCGCCGGTTGACCCGCCGCAAATCGACCCGCTCACAGAAATCGTGCAGCGACTTGAACACCCCCTCGACACGCGCCTCCATCACCGCATCGAGGGCCGCGCCGCCGACCCCCTTGACCGCGCCGAGGCCGAAGCGGATGTCGGCTTCGTGCACGGTGAAGTCGCGATGCGACGCGTTGATGTCCGGCGGGAGGATGGCAATCCCCATGTTGCGGATCTCGTTGATGTTCTTGAGCACCTTGTCGGTGTTCTCCATGTCCTCGGTCAGCAGCGCGGCCATGAATTCCACCGGGTAGTGGGCCTTCAGAAAAGCGGTCTGGTAGGCGATCAGCGCGTAGGCCGCCGAGTGCGACTTGTTGAAGCCGTACTCGGCGAACTTGGCCATCAGGTCGAAGACCGCCTCGGCCTTTTTCAGGTCGAACTTGTGCTTCTTCGCCCCGTCGAGGAAGATCTCCTTCTGCTTGGCCATCTCCTCGGGCTTCTTCTTCCCCATCGCCCGGCGCAGCAGGTCGGCGCCGCCGAGGCTGTAGCCGCCGAGCACCTGGGCGATCTGCATGACCTGCTCCTGGTAGACGATGACCCCGTAGGTGTCCTTGAGGATCGGCTCCAGTTCCGGGAAGTCGTAGGTGATCGCCCGGCGGCCGTGCTTGCGCTGGATGAAGTCGTCGACCATCCCCGAGCCGAGAGGCCCCGGACGGTAGAGGGCGCAGACCGCGATGATGTCCTCGAAGCACGAGGGCTTGAGCTTGATCAGCAGCTCCTTCATCCCCGACGATTCGAGCTGGAAGACGCCGGTGGTGTTGCCGGCCTGCAGGAGCTTGAAGGTCTCCGGGTCGTCATCGCGCAGGCGGTTGATGTCGAAAGCCGGATCCTTGCCGGCATGGATCAGCCGGACCGCGTTGTCGATAACGGTGAGGTTCTTCAGGCCGAGGAAGTCGAACTTGACCAGGCCGATCTTCTCGACGTGCACCATGTCGAACTGGGTCACCTGCCCCTGCGATTTCGGGTCGACGTAGAGCGGCAGGTAGTCGGTCAGCGGCCTGGGCGTCACCACCACGCCGGCGGCATGGGTCGAGGCGTGCCGGGTCAGCCCTTCGAGCGCCAGGGCCACCTCGAACAGCTGGCGGACCCTGGCGTCCTTGTCGATCAGTTCCTTGAGCTTCGGCTCCTGCTTGACCGCGTCGGTGAGCGTCACCTTCTTGCCGGTCGGGTTGGGGACCAGCTTGGCGATCCTGTCGACGTCGCCGTAGGCCATCCCCATGCCGCGGCCGACGTCGCGGATCACCGCCCGGGCCAGCATCGACCCGAAGGTGATGATCTGGGCGACCTTGTCGCTGCCGTACTTCTCGCGCACGTACTGGATCACCCGCTCGCGGCCGTTGATGCAGAAGTCGACGTCGATATCGGGCATCGAAACGCGCTCGGGGTTGAGGAAGCGCTCGAACAGCAGGTGGTAGGGGAGCGGGTCGATGTCGGTGATGCGGATCGCGTAGCAGACCAGGCTGCCGGCCGCCGAGCCGCGCCCGGGGCCAACCGGGATGCCGTGGTCCTTGGCCCAGTTGATGAAGTCGGCGACGATCAGCAGGTAGCCGGGGAAGCCCATCTGCTTGATGCAGGCGAGTTCGATGTCGAGCCGTTCGCGGTAGCGCGCTTCGTCGGCGGCGCCGAAATCGGGGCGCTGCTGGCGGATGACGGCCAGCCGCTCCTCCAGCCCGGCATGGGCCTGCTCGGAGAGCAGCTGGTCGAGGCTCTTGTCGGCCGGCTTCTCGAACTGCGGGAAGTGGTAGGTCTTGAGGTCGAGTTCGAGATTGCAGCGCTCGGCGATGCGCACGGTGTTGTCCAGCGCCTCGGGGACGGCCTTGAACAGTTCGGCCATCTCCGCCGGGCTCTTGACGTAGAACTCGTCGTTGCTGAAGCGCATGCGCGACGGGTCATCCATCGTCTTGCCGGTCTGGATGCACAGGAGCACTTCGTGAGCGAAGGCGTCCTCGCGGCGCAGGTAGTGGCAGTCGTTGGTCGCCACCAGCGGCAGGCCGAGATCATTGCCGAGTTCGATCAGCCCCTTGTTCACCGGGGTCTGCTCGGGGATGAAGTTCTCCTGCAGCTCGAGATAGAGCCGGTCGCGGTCGAAGATCTGCGCGATCTCCCCGGCGCGCCGGCGGGCCTGCTCCATGCGCCCCTGGCCGAGCAGGCTCGGGATCTCGCCGCCCAGGCAGGCGGTGAGGGCGATCAGCCCCTCGTTGTGCTCGGCCAGCAGATCCCAGTCGATGCGCGGCTTGTAGTAGAACCCTTCCTGGTAGGCGGTCGAGACCAGCTTGCAGAGGTTGCGGTAGCCGAGCTGGTTCTTGCACAGCAGGACCAGGTGCCCGGAGGCCTCCCCGGAGCTGGCGGCGCCGCTCTTGTCGAGGCGCGATTTCGGGGCGACGTAGACCTCGCAGCCGATGATCGGCTTGACCCCGGCCGCCTGGGCTTTGAGGTAGAACTCGATCGCCCCGAACATGTTGCCGTGGTCGGTGATGGCGATCGCCGGCATGCGGAACTCGCGGGCGCGCTCCACCAGATCGGGGATGCGGTTGGCCCCGTCAAGCAGGCTGTACTGGGTATGAACGTGCAGATGGACGAAGGGGGCGTGGTGCATATCTCGATGGTTCTCGGTTCGAAGCCGCGGCGGAAACCCGATCTACAGGACGTCGATGTCGAACTGCTTGAGGATGTCAATCAGGCGGATCAGCGGCAGGCCGATGAGGGCGGTGTAGTCGCGGCCGTCCATCTTTTCCATCAGCGCGATCCCCAGCCCCTCGATCTTGAACGACCCGGCGCAGTCCACCGGGTTCTCGCGCGTCACGTAGCTGCGGATCTGCTCGTCGGAGAGCGGGCGCAAGGTGACGTTGAAGGTTTCGCAGGTGGCGAAGTGGCTGCCGCTGGCGCTGTCGAAAACCGCCACCCCGGTGTAGAAGGTGTGGGTCTTCCCCTGCATCTCCTGCAACTGCACGATCGCCTGCTCGGCGCTCCCCGGCTTGCCCATGATCCGGTGGCGGGCATCGACGAACACCTGGTCGGCGCCGATGATCAGGGCGTCGGGATAGCGCTCGGCGAGACTCTTCGCCTTGTGCAGCGCCTGGTGGCGCACCAGCAGCTCCGGCGACACCGTCTGATCGAGCTGCTCGGCAAAGAGCGGCGCCGCGACGTGGAACGGCAGTTCCAGCTGGCGCAGCAGCTTCAGGCGGTAGGGGCTGGTCGAGGCCAGGACAAGGGTGCGCATCGGTCGGTATTCCCGGGTGAAGAGGTTCGACAGTTTTACTCCAGCGGGGGGGAAAATGCAACGGCGGGCGAAGCATCCGGCAGGCGATCGACAGATTGGCGCCCGGGCAAAGCCTTCGCCGCCGGACCGCACCTGTTGACAGCCGGGGACACGGGGTAGAATGAAGGTGTACCAGGCAAGGGAGAACGGCAAGGAGACCGGGGTGGAACACGCAAACCGGCAAAATCGGCAGGAGGATGCTGCGGCCGCCGTGCTTCTGGCGATCGTCGGAGAACTCCTGACGGAGATTCACCGCCAGCGGCATCTGCCGCGGGATTACGGTCTCGACAGCCGGCTGGACAAGGATCTCGGGTTTGACAGCCTGGCGCGCATGGAGCTGTTCAGCCGCATCGAGAAGCGCCTCGCGGTGACGCTGCCGGACCGGCTGCTGGCCGAGGCCGAGACGCCGCGGGATCTGTTGCGGGCGGTCCTCGGCGCCGCCGGCGACCAGCACCTGTCGCCCCGGATGACAATCTCGACCCCCCTGGCGGCAACGGATGCTCCGACCGGCGCCGCGACGCTGATCGACGCCGTGCAGTGGCACGTCGAGCGACACCCCGACCGGCCGCACATCCGCTTCTACCAGGACGACGGCGATGGCCCGGTCATCAGCTACCTCGACCTCTGGACGGGAGCCCGACAGGTTGCCAGCGCCCTGCTGCGCCACGACCTGCAACCCGGCGACACGGTGGTTCTCATGCTGCCGCCCGCCGCGGAATACTTCTACAGTTTTTTCGGCGTCCAGCTGGCGGGCGGGATCCCGGTACCGATCTATCCGGCCCCCCGCGCCAGCCTGATCCGCGATCACCTGCACCGCCACCTCGGCATCCTCGCCAACTGCCGCGCCACCGCCCTGATCACTGCAGACGAAGCCAAACCGCAGGCCGAGATGCTCAAGGGGATGCTCGGCACCCTCAAGCATGTCTTTACCGCCGCCGAACTCGCGAGCCGGCCGGGAGAACTGCAGCGGCCGGCGGTCAACCCGCTGGATACCGCCTTTTTGCAGTACACCTCGGGGAGCACCGGCCAACCCAAGGGGGTGGTGCTCTCCCACGCCAACCTGCTTGCCAACATCAGGGCCATGGGGAACCGGGTCGAGCTCACCTCCCGGGACGTGTTCGTCAGCTGGCTGCCTCTCTATCACGACATGGGGCTGATCGGCGCCTGGCTGGGGAGCCTCTACCACGCCACCCCCCTGGTGCTGATGCCGCCGCTGGCATTCATGGCCCGGCCGCAACGCTGGCTATGGGCCATCCACCGCTACCGCGGCACCGTTTCCGTCGCTCCCAACTTCGGCTACGATCTCTGCCTGCGCCGGCTCGAGCCCCGCCAGCTCGACGGCCTCGATCTGAGCACATGGCGAGTCGCCTGCAACGGCGCCGAACCGGTCAGCCCGGAGACGCTGCGCCGGTTCGGCGAGCGCTTTGCCCCCTATGGGCTGCGCCGCGAAGCGCTTATGCCGGTATACGGCCTGGCGGAGAACTCGGTCGGCCTGACCTTTCCGCCCCCCGGGCGCGGACCGCTGATCGACCGCATCCGGCGTGACGAGTTCACCCGCCGCGGACAGGCCCTGCCCGCCGGCGAGGACGACCCGACCGCCCTGCAGTTCGTTTCCTGCGGCCTCCCCCTCGACGGCCACCAGGTGCGCATTGTCGACCCTGCCAACCTGGAGCTGCCGGAGCGCCGGGAGGGGCGCCTGCAATTTACCGGGCCGTCGGCGACCAGCGGCTATTTCCGCAACCCCGAGGCCACCGCCGGGCTGTTTGCCGGCCCGTGGCTCGACTCCGGGGATCTGGCCTACATCGCCAGCGGCGAAATCTACATCACCGGCCGGAGCAAGGACCTGATCATCCGGGCCGGGCGCAATATCTACCCCCACGAACTCGAGGAGGCGGTCGGCAATCTCGACGGCATCCAGGCCGGTCACGTCACCGCCTTCGGCAGCGCCGACCCCGCCACCGGCACCGAACGCCTGATCATCCTGGCGGAAACGCGCCAGACCGACGCGGCCCTGCTCGGCGAGCTGCAGGCGCGGATCAACGCCGTCGCCACCGATCTGACCGGCGCGCCGCCGGACGAGGTGGTGCTGGCGCCGCCGCACACGGTCCTGCGCACCTCCAGCGGCAAGGTCCGGCGGGCGGCCTGCCGCGAGCTCTACGAAAGCGGCCGCATCGGCACTCCCGCTCCGGCGCCCTGGCGACAGATCGGCCGCCTGAAACTGGCCGAAGGGCTGGCACACCTACATCGCCTGCGGCAGCTGGCCGGCACCGCAGCCTACGGCGTTTACGCCCGCACCCTGATCTATCTGGTCGGGATCCCGGTCTGGCTGCTGGTCGTGACGCTGCCGAAACTCTCCTGGCGCCGGCTGGCGATTCGCACCGGCGTCCGCGTCCTGGCCCGGGCTGCAGGCATTCCCGTCACCGTACAGGGGGTGGCCCACCTGCCCCCGGAGGGACAGCCCTGCCTGTATCTGTCCAACCATGCCAGTTATCTCGACGGCCTGCTCCTGAGCGGCTACCTCCCCCGCCCCGTCAGTTTCGTCGCCAAGCGTGAACTGCTGGGCAATCCGGTCGCCCGGCTGTTTCTGGAGCGGATCGACACCGACTTCGTCGAGCGCTTCGACGCTGCCAGAGGGGTCAGCGACTTCCGCGGCCTTGCCGACAAGGCCCGACAGGGGCGAGTCTACCTGTTTTTCCCCGAGGGGACCTTCACCCGCAGCCCCGGCCTGCTGCATTTTCACATGGGGGCCTTCATTGCCGCCGCCGAGGCCAAAGTCCCGGTCGTGCCGCTCGCCATTCGCGGGACCCGCTCGATCCTGCGCGGCGACGACTGGCTGCCGCACCGGGGCAGCGTGCACCTGCACATCAGCCCGCCGATCACCGTCGACGATCTTGAGCTGGCCGTCAGCGACCCCTGGCAGACGGCCATCGCCCTGCGCGACGTCGCCCGCCTCGAGATCCTGCGGCACTGCGGGGAGCCGGATCTGATCCAGGAGCGGCTGCCGCGCTGATCGGCGCGCCGGGGCCGCGGCGCCGGGTTCCGGCTTAGCGCTACCGGCGGCGGTTGTCGAGGAGCGGCTGGAGAAAACGGTCGAAGGTGACGCGCTGTTTGGCGGTGAGCAGGTCGAGATTCCCCTCGTTGTCGAGCAGGAAGACGGCAACCCCGATGACGGTTCTGGGGAGGTAGCCGGTGCCGGCGACCGCCCGTTCGATTTCGTCGGTGTGGTCGGCAATCAGGGCTTTGAGCAGATTCAGATCAGGTTGCATCGGCGGGGCACCTGCGACAGGCGGTAGTGGAAGCGGCAACAACGGTCATGATCGATCCCCCTGGATTTAACCGGCTCGCGGCACAGGCGGCTCAGCTGCCGTGACGCGCCAACCCCTGGCGGAGCCCGGCGACGAAGGCTTCGCGCAGCGCCTTCGGCTCCAGCACCTCGACGTGCGGCACGAAGCCGTACAGCCAGGCGAGGATTTCGGTCCTGCCGCCCGCCTCGATGGTCAGGGTCACGCTGCCGTCGGCATCGACCTCGCGGCGCTGGCTGGGATGCCAGATCCGCTCCGTCACCAGGTGGGCGATCTCGGCGGCGAACCGCGCCCGCACCGTCATCGGCTCCTCCCGCACCAGGCCGAAGGCGCCGCCGGTGAGCTGCTCGGCGGAGAAGTCCTCGGGAACCTCGAAGCGCTCCCTGGTGACCTCGACCGCCTGGACGCGGTCGATCAGGAAGAGCCGGAGCGCCTTGCGGTTGTGGGCGTAGCCGCCCAGGTAGAGCGCCCCTTGCGTGAACAGCAGGGTGTACGGGTCGAACAGGTAGACTTCCGGTTCGCGCCGGGCCGGCGTGTAGTGCAGGCGGATCCGGTACTGGAAGAGCAGCGCCTCGCGCAGGGCGGCGAGGATGTCGTGCTGCGGGCGGTAGTCGTGCACCCCCTGGAAACGCGGCGCCACCGCCTCGGCGATCCGCTCGAGGTGCGCCACGCTGCGCGGCGGCAGGCCGGAGCGGATCCGGCCGAAGATCGCGTCGAGATCCTCCTGGAACGGCGTCCCCTGCAGGAAGCCGAGCTGGCCGCGGCAGAGGTGGAGGGTCATCAGTTCCTGCAGGGAGAAGGTGATCGGCGGCAGGTTCTTGAAGCCGGTCATGAACCGGTAGAGCACGGTGCCGTCGTCCTGGCGCTCCGGGACCAGCGGGTAGCCGGCCGCGCCGATCGCCTCGAGATCGCGGTAGACGGTGCGCCGGGTGACCCCGCACTCCTCGGCCAGTTCATCGACCGTCGCCCCGAAGCGGGCCTCGAGAATGCGGATGACGTCGTGCAGGCGGGCCGCCTGGCTGTACTTCTTGGCCGGCTTTCCCGGGCGGCGGCGCACGCTCACGGCTCGCGCTTCTGACGGTAGTAGGTGTACTTGTGGGCCTTCCCCCGGACCTGGTCGGCAGGGTACTTGCGCTCGTTCTTGGCCATCTTGCGGAGCACGGTCTCGGCGAGGTCGAGATTCAGGTCGTTGCTGAGGGAGAGTGCGTAAATGACGATGTCGGCCAGTTCTTCGCCGACCTCGTCGAGAGCCGCCGGATCGAGGTTGCGCGACTGCTCCGCCGTCAGCCACTGGAAATGCTCCATCAGCTCGGCGGCCTCGATGGCGATCGACATGGAAAGGTTCTTCGGGGTATGGAACTGCTCCCAGTCGCGCTCGCGCACGAAGGCGGCCATCCGCTCCTTCAGCTCCTGCAGGGTCGTCTCCCGATCAGCCACGCCCCTCCCCCTTCCGTTAGTGGTAGCGGATCTTGCGAACCCCGTCCAGTTTGGCGAGCGCTTCGGTCAGCTCGCGCCCCATGCGCCGGCGGTGCTGGGTCAGGATATACTCGAAGACGATCTCGTCGTGCTGCAGGTCGAGATGGGAGCGGACGTCGGTGATGCGCAGGCGCCGCTCCACAAAGAGCGCCTCCACCTCGTCCTGAAGCCCCGGCCGGTTGCTCGCGGTGACGGCGATATCCAGGTAGCGGTCCTTGTTGATGACCGGCTCGAGCATCTTGAGGAAGATCAGGCTCATCAGCGCCAGCACCGCAGCCATCGCCCCGGGGACGAACAGCCCCATGCCGAAGGTCATCCCCAGGCCGGCCACCAGCCAGAGGCTGGCCGCGGTGGTCAGGCCGCGCACGGTGATCCCCTCCTTGATGATCACCCCGGCGCCGATAAAGCCGATGCCGACCACGATCTGCGCCGCGATGCGGGCCGGGTCGAGACGCATCGACGACGTGCCGTCCAGGGCCGCGTATTTCAGAGGGAAGGCCTCCGAGACCACGGTGATGAGGCAGGCGCCGAGAGCCACCAGCAGGTGGGTGCGCAGCCCCGCCGGCCGACCGTGCTTCTCCCGCTCCAAACCGATCGCCGCCCCGGCCAGGGCGGCCAGCAGCAGCTTGACCAGGATCGCCAGCTCGTAGCTGCCGTTGATGGTGTCGGCGAAGAACATCAGCTCATTCCCACTCGATGGTGGCCGGCGGCTTGCTGGAAATGTCGTACACCACCCGGTTGACGCCGCGCACCTCGTTGATGATGCGGTTGGAGATGCGCGCCAGGTCCTCGTAGGGGAGAGGATACCAGCCGGCGGTCATGAAGTCCCTGGTCTCCACCGCGCGCAGCGCCACCACGTACTCGTAGGTGCGGCCGTCGCCCATGACGCCGACGCTCTTCACCGGCAGGAACACCGCGAAGGCCTGGCTGATCTTGTCATAATGGCCGCTCTGGTAGAGCTCGTCGATGTAGATGGCATCGGCGTGGCGCAGGATGTCGCAGTACTCCTTCTTCACCTCGCCGAGAATGCGCACTCCTAAGCCCGGCCCCGGGAAGGGATGGCGCCAGACCATGCGGTGCGGCAGCCCCAGCTCCTCGCCGATGGCGCGCACTTCGTCCTTGAACAGCTCGCGCAAGGGCTCGAGCAGCTTGAGCTTCATGTAGTCCGGCAGGCCGCCGACGTTGTGGTGGCTCTTGATGTTGTGGGCCTTGCCGGTCTTGGCCCCGGCCGACTCGATGACGTCGGGGTAGATCGTCCCCTGCGCCAGCCAGTTGGCGTTGGGAAGTTTTTTCGACTCCTCCTCGAAGATGTCGACGAAGAGGTTGCCGATGATCTTGCGCTTCTTCTCCGGGTCGGTCTCGCCGGCGAGTTTCCCCAAAAAACGCGCTTCGGCGTCGACGCGGAGCACCTTGACGCCGAGGTTCTCGGCGAAGGTCGCCATCACCTGGTCTCCCTCGCCGAGGCGCAGCAGGCCGTTGTCGACGAACACGCAGGTGAGCTGGTCGCCGATGGCCCGGTGGATCAGCGCCGCCGCAACCGAGGAGTCGACCCCGCCGGAGAGCCCGAGGATCACCTGCTCGCCGCCGACCTGGGCGCGGATGCGCGCCACGGCGTCGTCGATGATGTGCCCCGGCGTCCACTGCCCGGTGCAACGACAGATCTTGCGGACGAAGGTATCGATCAGCAGCTCGCCGCGCGGGGTGTGGTTGACCTCGGGGTGGAACTGCACGCCGTAGAGGTTGCGGGCCACGTCCTGGATGGCGCAGACCGGCGCGTTGGCGGTTGCCGCCACCACCGCGAAGCCGGGGGGCACCACCTCGACATGATCGCCGTGGCTCATCCACACCGGGCTGTGCCCCTCGACGAAGAAGCCGTCGAACAGCGGTCCGGGCGTCCCTTTGGCCAGCAGGTCGGCATGGCCGAATTCGCGTTTTCCCGCCGGCACCACGCGGCCGCCGAAGTGGCGGCTCATCAGCTGCATGCCGTAGCAGATCCCCAAGACCGGCACGCCGAGCTCGAACAGCTCCTCGGCCACCGCCGGCGCCCCCTCGTCGTAGACCGACTTCGGCCCGCCGGAGAGGATGATGCCGGACGGCTTGAAGACCCGGATGGCATCCAGGGGCATGTCGAAGGGGTGGAGTTCGCAGTAGACGTGGGCCTCGCGCACCCGCCGTGCGATCAGCTGGGTGTATTGCGAACCGAAGTCTAAAATCAGGATTTTTTCGGAATGGATGTCCATTGATGACTGTCTGTTGATGGATTTCCCCCTCCCCACCC